>CBFHUR010000002.1:0-279684 GCA_965658895.1 Binatia bacterium | reverse complement strand
CCGGGTCGGTGCCATCCTGCACAACTGCCTGGAGTCCATCCGCGTGGCCGGGCAACTGATCGCCCCCTTCATGCCCGAGGCCTCCGAGAAGCTGCGCGAAGCGCTCCATCTGGAGCCGTCGGTCTGGAACAATCTCGACACTCCCTGGGGCGAAGCCTTTCCCGAGGGGCACGTCATCGAGCCGAGTCTCGCGCTCTTCCCGCGGATTGACAAGAAGACCTGAAGCCCCCCGCCCGTGAACCTGAGGGGTCGAGAGACCTAGCGGCGCCCGAACCTGTGTGGGGCGGGCGGTGCCATGCCTTTGACCGGATGCGCGAGGTAGGGAGCCTCGAGAAGGCGGCGCTCTTCTTGGGATAGCTCGATTTCGACCGCGGCCACGGCATCCTCGAGGTGTTCCATCCGTGTCGCCCCCACGATCGGGGCCGCGACGACGGGATTGCCCAGCAGCCAGGCGTGCGCGATCTGGGCGGGCTTCACGCCGCGTTCTGCGGCCAGAGCGCAGACGGCTTCGACAACATCCCAATCCGAGGGCTGGTCATAGAGAACCTGATCGAGACCGTCGGATGCCGATCGAACGGTCGAGTCGTCGCCTAATTTTTTACGAGTGCCAGCGAGCATGCCACGCGCGAGCGGCGACCAGGGGATCGAGCGAATGCCTTCGGTGTCGCAAAGCGGCAACATCTCGCGTTCTTCCTCGCGGTAGACGAGATTATAGTGATTCTGCATGGTGACGAATCGGGCCAATCCGTTCGCGTCCGAAAAGGCGAGCGCCTTCATGAACTCCCAGGCATAGAGCGAGCTCGCACCGATGTAGCGCACCTTGCCTTGTTGCACGAGAGAGTCCAGGGCGCGCATCGTCTCGCTGATCGAGGTGCGGGGATCGAGTCGATGGATCTGCAGCAAATCGATCTCGTCCACGCCGAGCCGTCGCAGGCTGTCCTCGCAACTTTGCTGGATATGCTTGCGCGAGAGCCCTCCCATATTCGGCTTGTCGTTCATGGGAAAGAAGACTTTCGTGGCGATGACCGCCTCATCGCGTCGAGCGTATTTCTTGAGCCATCGCCCCGTGACTTCCTCGCTGCGACCCATCGAGTACATATCGGCGGTATCGAAGAAGTTGATGCCCGCCTCGACCGCCCGCCGGAAGAATGGCTCGGAGGCTTCCTCGTCCAAAACCCAGGGACGCCACGCGGGGTCCCCATAACTCATGCAACCCAGACAGATGCGGGAGACCTGAACGCCCGTTTCACCAAGGTACGTATACTTCATCAAGGAACCTCGTAGATCTTTGCGGCCGCGCTCTGCTCGGCCCAACGCTCGGCATCCGCGGTAATCCATTTCTCGAGATCACCGGGCGCTGACGCGGGATCATCGACCCATTCCCGCAGCCGCGGCCCGCCGGCGATCACATCGATCGCGAGGCGATCGGTGACGTATTCGTAGGGAAAATCACGCCAGAGATCATAATCGGGGTGGAGATTCCGAATCGATTTGAAAGCCAACGCGATCAATTTGAAGGGAGAGAATCTGTGGTGATCATAGAATGGACCATCGACGTGAATCTGCATCGCGGCACAGAGTTCTCCCGCATATTTATGGAATGTCGGCTCAAAAAATGCCGGACGAATCCGGCAACCGGCCAGCCACTGCGGCGCGAGCCGCTCCATCTCGCCGACAATGGCGGGAATATCCAGATCCGGCGCGCCCAGGCCTTCAAGCGGCCGGGTCGTGCCGCGCCCTTCGGATAGAGTCGTGCCTTCCAGAAGAACGGTGCCGGGGTAGCAGCGCGCCATGGAAAGATTCGGCGCGTTGGGGCTCGGGTTCACCCAGCTCAACTGGCTGTCCGGCCAGCCGTAGCCGGGACCCTCTTGCGGAGCCCACCCTTCCATCGCAACGACATGCAGGTCGGTCGATAGAGAGAAATGTTCCGCATACCAGCGCGCCAGTTCGCCAAGCGTCAGCCCGTGACGCATCGGGAAGGTCGCTGCACCGACAAAACTCTCGTGGCCGGGCTGCAGCGAAAGTCCGCCCACGGGGCGACCGATGGGATTGGGGCGATCGAGCACAATCACGGTCTGACCGGCACCTGCAGCCGCCTCCAGAACATAGAGAAGCGTGGTGGCAAAGGTATAGATGCGACAACCCAGATCCTGAAGATCGACCAGCAGCACATCGAAGGTCGACAACATGGCCGGAGTCGGCCGGCGAGAGTCCCCGTAGAGACTGAATACCGGGATACCGAAGCGAGAGTCGACCCCATCGGCCGTCTCGACCATATTGTCCTGTTTGTCGCCGCGCATCCCATGCTGGGGCCCGAGTGCCGCCACGACGTCCAGGTCCGTGGATTCGATCAAGGCATCCAGAGAATGCCGGAGGTCCGAACCCACCGAGGCTGGATGCCCCAGAAGAGCCACGCGGCGGCCCTCACAGATACTCTGTAACTTCGGATCTCCGAGAAACCGATCGATGCCGAGTTTCATCTCGTAAACCCTCTCACGGGACGGCCCGCGAGCAAGCCCTCAGGCTTCCTGCTGCTTTTTCGCGCGACAGGTCTCACAAACACCGTAGAGCTCCATGCGGTGGTGGGACAAGACAAACCCGAGCTTCTCGGCGATCTCTTCCTGCATGCGCTCGAGATCGTCATTCGTGAATTCGACAATCTTGCCACACTCATCGCAAAGAATATGGTCGTGATGGTCCTCGACGTCGGCGTTCTCGTAACGGGTATGGCCATCGGCGAAATGCTGTTCTTCGGCGAACTCGCATTCCTTGAGAAGCTTCATCGTCCGGTAGACGGTCGCGTAGCCAACCCCCGGGTTGATATCGCGCACCTCGCGGTAGAGGTCGTCGATACTCAAATGACTACTGCTCGCAAAAAACGTCCTCGCAATATCATCGCGCTGGGAAGTCGTCTTGAGGCCCTTGGCCTTCAAGGCGGCGCGAAATGCTGCAAATCTTTCTTCGCCTGAAGTCATCGAGAATCAAGCTCCCTCGATCAATCGGCGGGTATCCGGACTCAAGTTCACGAGGCTCAGATCCCGAGTCGCAAGAAGTCCGACCAACAGATCCACCTGGACATCGGGCGTCAGATCACTCTCGATCAGAAGAACTTCTTCCCCCTCGACACGACAGAGGCCACTGCGAACCGAGTAGCCAACCTCTCGCTTCAGGCGTTCGCTTCGGACCCGAATCCCGATCGACTCAGCCACGTCGCGCAATTCACTCACCAGATTCTGGAGCTTTTCTTCCTGAGGTGAAGGCTTGGCCTTTTTCGAGCCGGCTGTAGCTACCGGCTTCTTCCCTCGTAAGTCCTTGCGTCGCGTGCCCATCTATCCTCTGCGCCTATCAGGCTCCCCACTATTTTGAAATGGAATCGCCCCCGGGGGCGGGTCCAAAAAGCAGTCGATCAGGACGCTGGCGGCTCGGAACCAGACGATTTCGCAGAATCCGGTGTCTCCGAGACTTCAGGCGCTCCCGAATTTGCTTCCGCGCCCGTTGCTGCGGTTGCCGCTGCGGATTCCGCTGCCGGCTCGGCACTGCCGGCCGGGGAATTGCTGGATGCCTCTTCCTGCAGAATCAGGCTGCGGATGCGGCCTTCCACTTCGCGCATCCCGGCTTCGAGCTTCTCGAGTTCGGCGCCAATGCCGGTGGAGTCACGAAACCGATCGATCGAATCCCGAACGCTCTCATCAATCTGCTTCTGCAAATTATCCAGTCGCTCACGAGAGCTGTCGATCGCGCTCAGAAAGGCATCCCGCCGCGAAGCACCTTCCGCCACAAAATCATTGACCCGCTCCTCGGCTTTCGAGCGAAATCCGTCGAGGGCCTCGGTTGCTTGTCGCGTTGCGTCAGCAAGGGCATCCCCACCCCCGCGGACGAGATCTTCGAGCAGAGGAATCGAGACAAAGCTCTTCTTGCGACGCTCGTCTTCCAGAATGATCTGGGCGAGGGTCACGGCCGTCAGGTCGTCGCCGGAAACATTATCGAGGACCTGCACCTCTTCTCCGGATCGCACGAAAACAGCCACATCATCCAGAGACACGTACCGGCTGGTCGCGGTGTCGTAGAGTTTCCGATTGGTATATCTTTTCACGACGCGGGGCATCACTAACGGAGATACCACTCCGCCAGAGCCGTCGCCACCAAAATGGCCCTCATAAATAGCGGTTTTTCCAGATTGGCCTGTGGCCTGCGGGGGCCTGCTCGGACCCGAAATCAGCCGGGGGAGCCGAGGACAGCCCCCCGGGCTGTCCGGAGCATCGAGGGCCTGGGCCTCAGGACCAATCCAGAGCGAACCCGGTAAACGGACTGGTGACCTTCTTGAGGTCCTGCAGGATTTCCCGGGCTTTCCCCTCGGGAATCCCCTTGAATTCGATCGTGGTGCTGTCAGTAATGCCGCCGTAGCGCGCCTCGAATTTGGGCGCCAATTCCTCATATGTCCCGATCACGGTGAAGGCTTCGAGGACCTCGTCGGGGACCTCGGCCGACATTTTGTCCCACTGACCCTCCTTGGACATGGCGTGGAGCTTCATGCCGAGGTCTTCCCAGCCATGAAGTTCGAGGACGGGATGATAGCTGCGTGTGGAGCCATAAAAGGCGATCCGGTAGCGAATCGCCTCGCATGCCTTCGCCACAGCCTCCTGATCCGCCCCTGTCGCAAGAAATCCACCTCCCCATACCTCAAAGGTGGAACGATCCCTTCCGGCCGCCGCCAGGCCCTCCTCGATCTTGGGTATCGCGACCTCGTCGACGTACCTCTTGGTGGCAAAACCATGGAGACGCACTCCATCGCAGAGCCGACCCGCAAGACGCAGCATGGCCGGCCGCACCGCAGCGATGGTGACAGGGATCGGCGGCAACCCTGCTGGCGGCGGGGCAAACTCGGGCGTCATCAGGGTGAATTGATAATGCTCGCCTCGAAAATCGAGCTTTTCCTTCTTTTCCCAACAGCGCCAGATCGCACGAAGCGCCTGTATATATTCCCGCAAACGGGGCAGCGGTGGAGTCCAGGGAACGCTGAACCGCCTCTCATTATGACCTTTGACCTGAGTGCCCAAACCCAAGGTGAAACGCCCGCCGGAATGGACGTGCAAATCCCAGGCGGTGTTGGCTACCACCATCGGACTTCTCGGGAAGCACACCGCAATCGCTGTGCCCAAACGGATCTTTTCGGTCGCCAGACATGCGGGAATCAGGGGGGCAAACGGATCATTCGTGATCTCGAAACTCAGAACTCCGTCAAAACCGAGAGACTCGGCCGACGAGGCCGCCGGGCCTGCCTTGCGCCAATCCGTGATGGGTACACCTGTTTCAATTCTCATGCAGGCGATTCTTGCCACCTGAAAACCCAAAGTTCGAGGGGAATCGAAAAGAAACTCGTCGATTGCGGCGCTCTTTCTTGCGCGATTCCCGGCTTTCTGTCGTAAATTCTTCTGTGTTCCGACAAAAAATTCTATCCGGTGGTGCTTGTCTTCTCAGATGCCTGATCCTTGTTCTCCTTCCGGCGATCGCTTCCGCTCAGATGGGCGGAGGTGGCGGCATGGGCGGTAGTATGGGCGGCGGCATGGGTGGGCAGCAGCCCGGTGGACCTCCGCCGGGAGGCGGCGGTGGCGGTGGCGAAGATGAGGCCGAAGAATTCTCGGCCGAGCTTCGCCATGAGGACCCCACCATCCGGCTCTTTGCCGTCAAGCAGCTCGCGCAATCCAAAGACGAGAAGGCGGTCGAATATCTGGTCGAGGCCTGTTCGGATGAAGACAACCGGGTTCGACTCAAGGCAATCGACTCGCTCGGAACGATGCGCGCCTCGGGAGCCACGAGCTCGCTGGTGCAAATGCTCTACCTGCGGGAAAGTGAGCCCTGGCTGAAGCAACGTGTTTTGGTCGCCCTGGGCAAAATCGGTGATCCGCGAGCCGCACGCCCGATCGGGGACCTCATGTCCCGAGAATCGGATCGTCGGACCGTCGGCACCGCCGTTTTCGCCCTCGGAGCCATCGGCGATCCGAATTCCGTTCCCAAGCTCGAGAAAATCGCCGAGACCAATGAGGATCCGGACATCAAACGTCTTGCCAACGACGCGATCGCGAAAATCAAAAAACGGGAGATCAACCCGGAGATTGTCATCGAGGCCCTGCGGCCCGATCCCAATCAGCCGCAACGGCCCGCCTCCGCCGGTGTCGGCAATCCTCTCGCCTACTGATCTGCGGAAGAGCACGGTATGCCCCCCGAGGACGACAAGCCCGGAAACAACAAGACTCTCTCGGGCCTTCCCCTGCAATCCCTCTATGAAGACGACCCGCAGCGCACTCCAGCCGGCGAGCCGGGCGCCTACCCCTTCCTGCGCGGCCCCTATGCCACGATGTATCGCAGCCGGCGTTGGACCATGCGGCAATTTGCAGGCTTCGGCTCGCCCGAAGACACCAACCAACGGTTTCAATTCCTGCTGAAGGAAGGGCAGGAAGGCCTCTCGACCGCCTTCGATATGCCCACCCTGATGGGCTACGACGCCGACCATCCTCGAGCCTTCGGCGAGGTCGGCCGTGAAGGAGTTTCGGTCTCGACAATTGCCGACGCCGAGATCCTCTTCCGCGACATTCCTCTCGATCAAGTCTCGACCTCGATGACCATTAATTGCTCGGCCTCGATTCTGTTGGCCATGTATATCGCACTGGCGGAAAGAGGCGGTATCGCACGAGAGAAACTCGCCGGCACGATCCAGAACGATATGCTCAAGGAATTCATCGCGCAGAAGGAGTGGATCTCGCCGCCAGAGCCCTCTGTTCGGGTGGTGGCCGACATGATCGAGTTCTGTGCCGAGCAGATGCCGCGCTGGCATGCCGTTTCGATCAGCGGCTACCATATCCGCGAAGCCGGAGCGACGGCCGTCCAGGAAGTCGCCTTCACCCTTGCCGATGGTCTCGCCTATATCGATGCGGTGGTCTCACGCGGCAACCTCACCGTGGACGACTTCGGCCACCGGCTCTCTTTCTTCTTTGATATCCACAACGATTTCTTTGAAGAAATCGCGAAACTCCGGGCCGCACGGCGGCTCTGGGCGACCCTGGTACGTGAGCGCTACGGTGCCAAAAAAGACGAGGCTTGTCGTTTGCGGATGCATGGGCAAACCGCCGGCGTCTCGCTGACCGCGCAACAACCGTTGAACAATATCGTGCGGGTTACCCTTCAGGCGCTGGCTGGCGTTCTCGGGGGTGTTCAATCTCTTCACACCAATTCTTACGACGAAACCTTCGCCCTCCCGACCGAAGATGCGGTCACCCTGGCCTTGCGCACCCAACAGATCATCGCGGAAGAAAGCGGGGTCGCCAATATCGTCGATCCCCTCGGGGGCAGCTACGCGATCGAGGCACTGACCGATGAGATCGAAGCCGCGGCCCGCGAACTGATCGAGGAAATTGACGCCCGCGGCGGCATGATCGCCGCAATCGATGAAGGATTTCCGCAGACAGAGATTTCCGAATCCGCGTGGAAGACCCAACGAGAAATCGACCTCGGTGATCGAATCACCGTCGGCGTCAACGGCTACCGGAGCGAGACCGATCAGGATCTGAAAATCCTGCGCATTCCGCCCGACCTGGAAAAGACTCAGGTGCAGCGCGTGCGGGAATTCAAGGCCGCCCGTGACTCCGCCGCTGTCGAGCAGGCGTTGCAGGCAGTCCGCAACGCTGCCGAAGGAGACCAGAATCTCATGCCGGAACTCATCAAGGCCGTTGACGTCGGATGCTCGGTCGGCGAGATCTCGGACATCTATCGCGAGGTATTCGGCGAGTACCGGGACCCGGGGCATCTATGAGAATTCTGCAGATCACAAGCGCTCTATGCCTTGCCGCCTTGGTCCTCTTGTTCCCCCAGCCGGGCTGGTCGGCCGCCGCCGGGTTCTGCAATCCCTGGTTCCCGACTCCCGAGGGTGCACGGTGGGAATACGAAGAAACCTCGGGTGCGGGCCGCGCCCGTGCCATCCGCAGCGTGGTGGTGATCTCGGCAAGGAAAGATGACGGCAACGAAGTTGCCGAGCTGCGCCAGACCGTGCGTGAGGCTGCCCGGAAAAGTCAGGCTCGCGCCGCTGGCATCACCGAAGTCCGTTGCCAGGGGGGGGATCTTACGCTGACGACGCGCGGAGCCGCGCAGGGAAAATCCGGCAGCGCGAAAGCCACGGGCCGCGTCACGGCCGTGATTCCCGGCCTCCCGGCGGCAAACCTCCTCAAGCCCGGCTACCGATGGCGGTCGGCCAGCCGCATCGAAGCACAGGAACCGGGCACGACCATCGTCGTGGACGGCAAACGCGAAAGCCGGATTGGCAAAGCCTCTTCCATTCAAGTTCCGGCAGGAGATTTCTCGGATGTCCTGCTCGTCGAAATCCGACAGACCTTGAGCCGTGCCGGGAGTCCTCCGATCGATCAGGCCATTCGAGAATGGTACGTGCGCGGAGTAGGACTCGTCCAACGCGAGACTCGCGTCCTGAAAGGCACTCCGGACTCCTTCACCACCGAAAAACTGCGTCATTTTTCCCGCTGAGCGATTCGCCGGAACACCGCAGATGCGACCTTTGGCACAACGAAACGGAATGGTAAGGCATTCCGTATGAAGGAAAAGACCATCCATGTTGTCAGCCATGGCCCGCATTGTTTCGACGGAGCCGCCGCAGCAGCCAGCATTGCCCGGTTCTATGATGGGCAGCGGGTCGAGGCCCATTTCCCCTCCAATAAAACCGTTGGCGACACCCTCCGGCGCCTTCATCCCGCACCGGGCGAAGAACTCTGGATTACCGACATCTCATGGAATGACGACGCCACCGACGACCATCTGCGCAAATTGATTGCATCCGGCGTGAAGGTGCATTGGATCGACCACCACAAGACCGCCATGGATCGACTTGCAGCGGGTGGCTACCAGCTCGATTTTGCCACGAAGATCGTTCGCGACGAATTCTCGGCCGCCAAGTTGACCTACGAACATCTCGCGAGCCTGGGCTCCGAGGTGCCCCATCGCTTCACGGCCTTCGCCCCGATGGTGGAATCTGCCGATGATAACGATCGGTGGATCCATGCCATCCCGGGTTCACGCGATCTCGGTCTGGTCCTGCGCGCGATGCCCGCGCGGGAAGGGTATGAGGCCTTCGTCGCAATGGACGATGATCTCGGTGACACGCCCGCGATGGCCACCGCCCGGTCACAAGTGCAGAACGAATTGAAACGCAACCGGAATCTGGCAACCGACACCCGAGTCGACCGCAAACTTGCCGACATGACGCTGACCTCGGCCTTATGCGACGGTTATGCCGGCGAGATCGCCGACGAGTGGGGCAAGTCGAGCCCCAAAACCGTGTTCGCGCTATTTGATGTCCGCAGTCGTGCGATGTCCTTTCGTCGCTCTCCCGATTTTGACTTCGACCTTTCCCGGTTGGCCGAGGCCTGCGGTGGCGGGGGCCACCCCGCCGCATCGGGAGCCAACATCCTCGGCCTGCCGGAGGCATTGGGCGCCGCAGTGGCCGCCGCCGTGCACGAACTCGGCAAGGACCACTGGACCGGATAGCTTCTCAAACAGCCATGTCGAGACGTAAATTCTCCAATTGAAGTCAATTCTCTTGACGAAAAGCCTCTCCCTTTGGAAGGATCCCGCATGGCCTCCACCCACGTCACGGACGCACGAACCGAGAAATCCGAGAACCTGCGACCTGCGCTCCTGAATCGCCGGGCGCGCGCGGTGGGCATCGCTGTTCTGGCCACAGTCCTGCTGCTTGCTCCTACCACAGCACCGGTCACTCGAGCTCAGGCAACCTTGGAAAACGTGACCCAATCATCGGAGGGTCCTCGTCGAGGATGGACACTTCGGGGCAGCCTGCCGGAATCTTCAGGGCCACCCCTGCGGCGCATGACGCAGCGTGAATACGCCTACGCCCTGCAGGACCTCCTCGATATAGACGAAAGCGCCGCGATGCTGATCAGCCAGTCCCTTCCTCCGGAAGCGGATTCGGGCGGGTTTGACACGATCGCCGAGAGTCAAGGCGTGTCGGCCTTGCATATCCGCAGCTATCTCGAGGCCGCCGGCCGTGCTCTCGATACCGCGCTGACCCTGGGCGCGAGGCCCGAGGTCCTCACCCAGAAGATTGAATACAACAGCGGGCTGATGACCTACTTCGCCGGGGCTGAAACCTTCGGTCTCGGAGTCGTGAAGATGCTCGACGATGCCTCGGTCCAATTCGATGAGGCGGTCTGCACCTACACCATGGATTCCGAGCGGCATGGCCGCTCCATTCCTGAAGAGGGGCGCTATAGAATCACCCTCGAAGGCTACCGCCATCAGGCCGATACGCTGGTCGTGATGACCCTTTTCAAAGGAAAGACCCAAGGAATTGTCGCCTCGCTCGACGAATTGATCGGCAGCTGGGACCTGACCGACGATGAGGTTCGGGTCGAATCCGTCGAAACGTTTCTCCAACCCGGGGACCTGGTCGCTCCGTGCGTGGCGGAAACCGACGTGCCTCCCGATGACCCCTTCTACGTCTACTTCAATGCGGGAGAATATGCCCAGAATTATACGGGCGAAGGCGTGGCGTTTCGCTCGATGACCATCGAAGGCCCGCTGGTCGACCAATGGCCACCCGCAAGCGTCGAGAGATTGCTCGTCGGCATCGATGTCGATGAGGCCGGCGAGCTCTTGTTGGATAAAAGTCCAGAGGATCACTTGCGTGAGATCATCAGCGCATTCGCGCCACGTGCCTTCAGGAGACCGGTCAGTCATAACGAGATCGACCGGATCGTTCAGCTCGGGAGCGAGCAGCTCCAACAAGGGCGAACCTTTCGGGAGGCGCTGCGCCAACCGCTGCTGGCGATCCTGACCTCACCGAAGTTCCTCTATCAGCTCAACTCCAGAAAAGTAGCCCGGGGCTACGACTTCGCCAACCGCCTCGGCGCGTTCCTGTGGGGTGGTCCCCCCGACGATGAATTGCTCGCAGATGCAGCCGATGGCTTGCTCGATGACCCCTACTTCCTCGGCCTTCAGGTCGATCGCATGCTCGACGATCCCAAGAGCATGCGCCTGGTCGAAAATTTCAGTGGTCAGGCATGGCGTCTCGACGAATTCCGCGCGACGACGCCGAGCAGCTTCCTGTACCCCGAATACAACGCCCAACTCGGTCAATCGATGCAGGCGGAGACCAATCTCTTTCTCGCAACCATGATCGCCGAAGATCTCGGTGCGGATCAGCTGATCGACAGTGACTTTACATTCCTGAATCGGCCGCTCGCCGAGCTGTACGGTATCGAAGGGATTTCCGGACAGGAAATGCGACGGGTCGCCCTGCCCCCCGACAGCCTGCGTGGCGGTCTGATCACGCAAGCCAGCATTCTCAAGATCACCGCCAACGGCACCTCAACCTCTCCGGTCCCGCGCGGTAACTTCATCCTCGAACATATTTTGGGCACACCCATGCCGCCCCCACCCGCCGGCGTACCCGGACTTGAACCGGATACCCGCGGAACTACCACCATCCGCGAACAGCTCGAGAAGCATCGAATCCAACCGGCGTGTGCGTCCTGCCATCAATATATCGATCCGCCCGGTTTCGCGCTTGAATCGTTTGATGCCGTTGGAGCCCTGCGCGACCGCTACCAGAACAACCGGGAGGTCGACCCGAGCGGCATCACCCCAACGGGCCGCTCTTTTGCCGGGATTGCCGAATACAAGCAGGTTCTTCTCGACGAAGATCTCGATCAGATCGCCCGACACCTCTTCGAACAACTTCTTGTCTTCGCCATCGGCGCCGAGATCGAAACTCACGATCACGTAGAGGTCGAAGCCATCCTCGAACGGCTGCGTTCCGAGGGATACGGCGTTCGCGGCATGCTGCACGAAGTCGTCGCCAGCTCGATGTTCAGAAAATCATCCGGCCTCGAGCAACGCCGAACACCAGAAACCGATCCTTCAAGGTCGACTTTGAGGAAACGTGTCCGATGAACTGGAATCGACGAATGCAGCGACGAACTGTCCTTCGCGCCGGTGGCGTGGCGCTCACACTCCCCTTTCTGGAGGCGATGCTGCCGGGTATCGGCAAAGCCCAAACCCCACCAGTGCGACGCATGGTCAATATCTGCGGAACTCTAGGGTTCTATACGCCATCATGGAGGCCCGCGACGGAAGGGAGCGATTACGCGCCCACCGAGTATCTGCAGATTCTCGAGGAACACCGTTCTCGCTACACGGTGATCTCGGGGCTTTCCCATAAGGATCAACAAGGGAGACAACCGCATAACTCGGAAATTACGTTTCTGACCGGGGCTCGGCGGCCGGGCATGGACGGCTTCCTCAATACGATCTCTCTGGATCAGGTCGCCGCCAATCACCTTGGATACGTTACGCGCTTCCCCTCGATTACGATGGGCAGCCTCAAGGCACAAAGCCAATCCTACCTCTCAAGCGGCGTCATGGTCCCGGCGGAAACCAGTCCCGCGGCACTCTATCGCTCGTTGTTCTTGCAGGGGACCCCGGCGGAATTGGCCCTGGAGATGCGTCGCCTCGAGGAGGGGAAAAGCGTCCTCGACCATTTAAGTCGCGAACGCAGCGCCTTGTTGAAGGATCTGGGCGCAGACGACCGCCATCGTCTGCATGCCTACTTCGAGTCGATCCGTGGGGCGGAACGCGAACTTTCCGAAATGCAGGCCTGGGTCGATACGCCCAAGCCGACGGTCGCCCTCGAACAACCTGCAGACATCAGCAGCACCGGAGATCTTGTTGGACGTATTCGTCTCTTCTTCCAGATGATCCCGCTGATTCTGGCAACGGATGCTTCCCGGGTGATCAGCCTGATGATTCAGGACCATTCGGTGGTTCTGGATGTGCCGGGAACGACGAACGATCAACACAATTTATCTCATCACGGGCTGGAAGAGGCGAAAATCAACGAGCTGCGCCTGGTGGAGACCGCCATTGTCGAGGCCTTCGGGGAGCTTCTCGATTCTCTCCATCAGGGGGTCGAGGGCAGTGGCTCCCTGCTCGACAGCACCGCCGTGCTCTTCGGCAGCAACTTGGGCAATGCGAATGCCCATATCTCTTATGATCTGCCCATTCTGGTCGCTGGCGGCGGATTTTCTCACGGCACGCATTTTGACGCCGGCGGCAGCGAGAATGCACCACTCTCGAACCTCTTCGTCACCTTGCTGCAGTCCATGCAGGTCGATACCGAATCATTCGGTCAAAGCACCGGAACACTTACCTGGAACTAGCCGGACACTGTTCCGACCGCGATCCGCTGGCGCCAGAGGCGCTCGACTTCGGACCGTAGCTCGTCGGGCGTCCCGAAATTCTGAACGAGAACGTCCGCGCGGGAACGGCGCTCCTCGTCCGACATCTGCTTGGCGGCGCGAGCATCGACCTCCGATTCGCTGAGGCCACGGGCCTCCGCCAAGCGCTGTCGAATCGTCGACCGATCGGCGACGACAACCCAGACCTCATCCGTGACCGCATCCCAGCCACTGTCGAGAAGGATCGCTGCTTCCAGAACAACGACGCGAACTTCGGGATCTTGCCGAGCCGCCGTAATGCGATCATCGACCATCTGCCGAATCAGCGGATGAACGATCGCGGTCAATTTCTGCAACTCGGCGGCATTCCCGAAGACTTTTTCGCCAAGGCGCGCTCGGTCAATCTGGCCATCCCCGCCAACCACTTCCGTGCCAAACGCCTCAACCACCGCGCGAAACCCTTCGGTCCCCGGCGCATAGACCTCATGGCCAACCTTGTCGGCATCGATCACGCGCGCCCCGAGCCCCCCCAGCACCTCTGCGACAAGACTTTTGCCTGCTCCGATGCCCCCTGTGAGTCCGATCACCTGCATCAGTCGAGCCTATCGAGCGAGCCGACAAATTTCGATTGCCCGATCCAGAAAGATCTCACGGCGTCAGTCGCTCCAGCATCCGAGGAAAGGGGATGGTCTCACGCACATGGTGAATGCCGCAGATCCAGGCGACCGCACGCTCGATACCGAGGCCGAATCCCGCGTGCGGTACGGATCCGTACCGGCGCAAATCGAGATACCATTCGAAATTTTTGGGCTCCAGACCATGCGCGAGAACGCGCGCCTCGAGAGCATCGAGGTCTTCCTCTCGCTGCCCGCCGCCGATAATCTCGCCGTAGCCTTCGGGGGCCAGGACATCGACACAAAGAGCCAGATTCGGATCCTCGGGGTCGGGCTTCATATAAAAGGCCTTCACGTCCGCCGGATAACGATGCACCAGGACCGGCCGGTCGTATTCCTGAACCAGGAGGGTCTCTTCTTCGGCGCCAAAATCGGTGCCCCACTCCTTTTCGTGGCCCAGGGCGCGCAGCTTTTCGACCGCTTCGGTATAAGTGAGCCGCGGAAAGGGCTTCCGAACCGCCTCGAGCTGGCTGAGATCACGCCCCAACAACTCCAATTCGGGCCGCCGCTCGGCCAGAACTTCGGCAACAACCGTCGCGAGAAAATCCTCGGCGAGGTCCATATCTCCCTCGAGGTCCAGATAGGCGACTTCGGGCTCGAGCATCCAGAACTCGGTTAAATGGCGGCGGGTCTTCGATTTCTCGGCCCGAAATGTCGGTCCCAGACAATAGACCTGGCCCAGAGCCATCGCGGCCGCCTCCATGTAGAGCTGACCACTTTGGGTGAGGTAGGCCGGCGAGCCGAAGTAGTCGACCTCGAAAAGGTTCGACGTTCCCTCACATGCTGACGGCGTGAAGATAGGGGCATCCACCAGCGTGAAATCCCGACTGTCGAAATAACGTCGGCAGGCAGAAATCACGCTCGCGCGGACTCGCAGGATCGCATGCTGGCGACTTGAGCGAAGCCAAAGATGGCGGCGATCATGGAGAAAGGATGTGCCATGATCCTTGGGCGTAATGGGGTAATCATTGGAAGCAGCCACGGTCTCGAGGGCGGTGACGGCCAGCTCGTATCCGCCCACCGCACGGTCATCCGGTCGCACCTCGCCGGTGACCACCACCGAGGTTTCCTGGTTGAGTCCACGGGCGTGGGAAAATAGCTCCTCCCCGGCCTCGAGCTTGAAGACCGTGCACTGCAACGTTCCCGACCCGTCGCGGACCTGCAGGAATACCAGCTTTCCACTCGAGCGCTTGCCCCGGATCCACCCTCGGATCTGCACCTGGGCTCCACAATGAGCCCCAACCTGGCTGATTCGCGTCCAATGCATGGGGCGGATTTAAAGGGTCCGTCGCCATCAGGCAACCGCTTGGGTGGCTTTAACGCAGAGCATCATGGGTTTCGGCTCCACCACTGGACGGGTTGACGGGTGGTGGTAAGATATCTACTAATTCATACTAGTTCAGTCTGAATAGGCTGACCGTCCGCCACAAACAGTGGTTTTTACTGGGTATCCAAGAAATGTCGTCAGAAAAACGTAGAATTTACATGGATAATCACGCGACCTCGCCACTCGATCCTCGAGTGCTCGACGCGATGATGCCTTATTTGACCGATTCATTCGGAAACGCTGCAAGCCGGAATCACCCCTTTGGCTGGGAAGCCGAGCAGGCCGTGGATCAGGCCCGCGAGACGGCTGCCGGGCTGATCGGCGGCAAAGCCAAGGAAATCGTCTGGCTTTCGGGAGCGACCGAATCCGACAACGTCGCCATCAAGGGCGCCATCGAGTTTTATCGGGACAAGGGCAACCACATCATCACCTGTGTTACCGAACACAAGGCGGTTCTCGACACCTGCAAGGCGCTCGAGCGCGCGGGCAAGGCCCGCGTGACCTACCTCGGCGTGGACGAGACCGGCCAGGTTGATCCGCAGGCCATCCGGGATGCCATCACCGAAGAAACCATCCTGATGTCGTTCATGATCGCCAACAACGAAATCGGCACCATTCATCCGGTGCGCGAGATCGGCAAGATCGCCAAGGAAAAAGGCGTCCTCTTCCACTGCGATGCCACGCAGGGCTTTGGCAAGATTCCGATCGACGTCAACGATCTCGGCATCGACCTTCTGTCCGCGACAGCCCACAAGATTTATGGCCCCAAAGGGGTAGGAATCCTCTGGGTTCGATCGCGGGGGCCACGAGTGCGCATCACCTCGCAGATGGATGGCGGTGGGCATGAACGAGGCATGCGCTCGGGCACGTTGAATGTGCCGGGCATCGTCGGATTCGCCAAAGCCATCGAAATCGCACGCGACGAGATGGAAGCGGACGAAAAACGTGTCTTTGCCCTGCGCGAGCGACTGCATAAGCGCCTCGCGGACGAGCTGGATGAAATCTATTTGAACGGACATCCCACCGAGCGCCTGGCGGGCAATCTGAACCTTAGTTTTGCCTATATTGAAGGCGAATCGATGCTCATGGGCCTCAACGGATCAGCGCATCCCGACCAACCCGCAGTCGCGGTTTCCTCGGGTTCGGCGTGCACTTCCGCCACTCTGGAGCCTTCCTATGTTCTGAAGGCGCTGGGTGTGGGCGATGAGCTCGCACACACCTCGATCCGATTTGGTTTGGGGCGATTCAATACAGACGAGGAAATCGATCAGGTCGCCGACCTCGTAATCAGCGAAGTCAAAAGACTCCGCGAACTCTCACCCCTTTACGAAATGGCAAAAGAAGGTATCGACCTGAAGGACTACTTCGCCGGCGCTTCTCACTAAGCGGCACGGAAGAGGATTAAACGATGGCTAGCTATAGCGACAAAGTTCTGGATCATTACTCCAATCCCCGCAACGTCGGCTCGTTCGAAAAAGACGACGAGAATGTCGGCACCGGCATCGTCGGCGCCCCCGAGTGCGGCGACGTCATGAAGCTCCAGCTGAAAATCAGCGATGACGGAGTGGTGGAGGACGCCAAATTCAAAACGTTCGGGTGCGGCAGCGCAATTGCCAGTTCCAGCTACGTGACCGAATTGGTCAAGGGCAAGGACGTCGAGGAGGTCGCTGCAATCTCCAACGAGACCATCGTCGAAGAACTTTCTCTGCCGCCAGTCAAGATTCACTGCTCGGTGCTTGCCGAGGACGCAATCAAGGCCGCCGTCAGCGATTGGAAATCCCGAAACGGCGAAAAACCTTCGGGAGAGTCCTGAGTCAATCTCAGGAACGACGAGGATAGATAGTTGGCAATCGGGGCCAAAGGCATCACCCTGAGCGACCAGGCAATTGAGAAAATCATTGCCCTGACCGCAGAAGACAACGAACAGGTAAAAGGCCTGCGCGTAAAAGTCGTCGGTGGGGGCTGCTCGGGACTTTCCTACAAAATGGATCTCGACGAGGAGCGGAAAGGCGATCGCGTATTCGAGCGTGATGGCGCTCGGATCATCGTCGATCGGAAAAGCTATCTCTACCTCAATGGTACGGAGCTGGATTATAGCGACGACCTGATGCAATCAGGTTTCCAACTCAACAATCCGAACGTCTCGCGCACTTGCGGGTGCGGTCAATCTTTCGGGATCTAGCAGATCTCTCATGGGCCGGATTCGATGCTGGCGCTGCTCGAGCGAGCAGGCCCCGGCTTTTTTTTGTACCGAATGCGACGCAGTGCAGATGCTACCGGCGAATACGGATTATCTCGAGGTCCTCGGCCTCCCCGACCATCCGGGCATTGATGTGGCCGCTCTCAAGGAGCTCTGGTTCGACCTCACCAAACGCCTCCACCCGGACAGGTTTCCCAATGCAACTCCCGAGGAACAGCGCGCCAGCGTCGCCAGCACCGCCTTGCTGAATTCCGCCTGGCAAACCCTTCGCGATCCCGAGAAACGAGGGCGCTGGTGGCTGGAGCGCAGCGCGGAACCTCTGGGAAAAAATAATAATCAGGTGCCACCGGCGCTCGCAGCTCTGGTCTTCGAGGTTCAGGAGGAATTGCTGGAAGTCGCTGAAGGTCCGATCGAAGTTCGACGACGACTCGAGCAGAGACTGGAGGACCTCGAGTCCCGGCGAGAGTCCGACCGCATCAACATCGAAGATCTGCTGCAAAAATGGCCCGCCGAGAAGTCCAGCCAGGCGGGGCAACTACAATCTCTTAAAAACACGCTCTCGGAGCTTTCCTATCTCGCGACTCTGACGCGCGATATCCGACGAGCGCTCAAGGAAGCATAGACATGCCACCCATTATCGGAATTGACCTCGGTACGACCAACTCTCTCGTGGGAAGACTCCACGAGGGAAAACCGCAGTTATTGGCGGACCCTGAAACCGGTCGTCTGATCGTGCCTTCCGCAATCTCCCTTCTCGCGAACGGAAGTTTTCTGGTCGGCGACAGTGCGCGCGAGCGCGCGCCCCTGCATCCCGAAGCCTCCCTGCTTTCGCTGAAACGGTTTATGGGTATCGGTCGGGAACATCTCGATGATGCGGATCGGGAGCGCTACCGTTTCCAGGAAACCGAAGGCACCCTGCAGATGGAAGTTCGGGCCGGGGATATCTCCGAGACCGTCAGCCCCCCGGAAGCTTCCTCCTTGATTCTGCGCGAACTAAAACGGCGTGCCGAAGCTCATTATGACGAACCCGTCACGCGTGCGGTCATTACCGTGCCGGCATACTTTGATGACAGCCAACGCCAGGCCACACGGGACGCAGGCCGCCTGGCCGGGCTCGAAGTGCTGCGGTTGGTCAACGAACCGACCGCCGCCGCGCTTGCTTATGGGCTGGACTCGCGGGACGAAGCGAGAATTGCGGTCTTTGATTTGGGCGGAGGAACTTTCGACGTCTCCATCCTGCACATGCGAGAAGGCCTCTCGGAAGTTCTCTCCACAGGTGGCGATACGCGATTGGGCGGCGACGATTTCGATCAGAAGCTCGCAGCACTCCTCGAGCAACGCTGCTCACTCTCGGACGAGGAAAGGGCCGACCCACGGACCCGGGCCCTGCTTCTGGCAGGCGCAATTCGTGCCAAACATGCTCTGACAGAAGCTGCATCAACGGCAATCGATCTGGCTCTTCCCGGCGGGACGCGCGTCATCGAACTCGGCCGCCAGGAGTTCGAGGATGCGATTGCCACACTTGTCCAAAAAGCAACCGATCATTGTCGCAGAGCGCTCGACGACGCGAATATGAGCCCCGAGGAAATTGACGAGGTCATTCTGGTCGGCGGTTCTACGAGAGTCCCGATGGTCAAGCAGGCCGTCGCCGCCCTATTCGGGAGAGAACCTCTCGACGAGGTGGACCCCGACGGGGTCGTGGCCATGGGCGCTTCCATTCAGGCAGGAATTCTTTCCGGCGGGAATGCCGACATGCTGCTGCTCGATGTCGTCCCCCTGTCTCTTGGCATCGAAACCATGGGCGGGGTTCTCTCTCGACTCATCGACCGGAACACCACCATTCCAGCGGCCGCGCGCGAGCAATTTACCACGGCGATCGACAACCAGACGCATGTGGATGTGCATGTACTGCAGGGCGAACGCGAACTGGCCAGCGATTGTCGCAGTCTGGCCAAATTCCGAGTGCCGATCCCGCCGCAAATCGCCGGCCTTCCGCGGGTGGAGATTACCTTCATCATCGATGCCAACGGAATTCTTTCGGTATCGGCGCGAGATGAGAGGACCAACACGGAACAATCGGTAGAGGTGAAGCCGAGCTATGGGCTCGACGATGATGCAATCGAGAATATGCTCGAGGAGTCCTTTGATCTCGCCGAGGAAGATTTCGCCGCACGCCAGTTGATCGAATCGCGCGTGGAAGCGGAAACGCTTCTTCATGGGAGCGATAGTGCTCGGGAATCGCATGGCGAACTTCTGGATCCGGATGAGACCGAGGCAATTGACGCTGCGGCCTCCGATCTTCGCGCGGCCTGCGAAGGGACTGACTACAATCACATTCGGGATCTCACCGAGAAATTGAATGAAGCGAGCGGGCCTTTCGCACAACGCATCATGGATGCGTCGATCAAGGTCGCTGTATCGACCCGAAACGTTGACGAACTGGCGGGGAATTCATGAAACATAAAGTCACCTTTCTGAAACAAAACATGACCGTTGTCGTCGACGACGAGCAATACCCCTATGGCCACGATGGGAAGCCGGGATCGATCCTGGACATTGCCCTGCAAGCCGGCATCGATCTCGAGCATAATTGCGGCGGCAATTGTGCGTGCGTGACTTGTCATGTGATCATCCGCAAAGGCGAGGAAAATCTCTCCGAGATGGCCGAGGATGAGGAAGATAAGCTCGACGAGGCGCCGGGACTTACGCCCTACTCCAGACTCGGTTGTCAGGCCGTTGTCGAGGGCGATGTCGAGATCGAGATTCCGGAAATCTGATGAAGACTCTCCTGGAGGCAAACCCATGTCCCTGATGCAGGTTAGCAGGCGTGTCGACTACGCCCTTCGTGCTGCGATCTATCTTTCCCGTCAGGAATCGGATCGGCCATCGTCCGTCTCGGAGATCTCGCAACTCGAGGGAATTCCGAAAAAGTTTCTGGAAAAGATTCTCCAGGATCTTATTCAGCAGGGACTTGTGGTTTCGCGTCGTGGCGCGCGCGGAGGTTATCTTCTCGCCCGCGAGCCCGGCGACGTTTCGTTTCGAGATGTCATGGAGGCAGTCGAGGGCCCTCTCGCCTTGAATGTTTGCGTCGGGGAAACCGATCAATGTGCCGTGAGTTCCGGCTGCGGAATGCGGCGCGTCTGGGCCGAAGGTCAACGCCGTCTGGATGATCTTTTTTCCGCGACAACTCTGGCTGATTTGAACGTTCCCGTTCATCCACGGTGAAATTGGGCAATCGCTCGTAAATCTCTGAATACCACGAAGCCGGGCCCGTCTATGGCTGCATGGAATATTCGGTTCTCACTCGGGAAGACACGGACTCGGGCCTGCTCGAGCCCGATATTGTAACTCCGGCCCAGTTTTCGGGCCTTTTCGCAGGTGCTGCCGGACTCTCAGGAGAGCATCGCCTGCTGGCAGCTGTTCTGCAGGATGGTCTCGAGACCTTCCAGAAATTTGCCTTTGCCACAGATGCCAATGGACGGGCGCTGTTCAGTGAGGCTCTGCGGTGGATCAGTGATCCCTCTCGCGACGACCTCTTTTGCTACGGCACTATCTGTGACGCTCTGGATATCGACTCCGACCATCTCAAAAAGGGACTCCTGACCTGGTTTGAACAAAACCGCCACACCAGGGTCCGGATTCAGGCCAGACATCTCGATGATCCCAGGCGCCGGATTCAACGCGCCGCCTGATCCGATCATGCATCGGCAAGCGACCAGACAAGACTTGCCTGATCGGGGGGAACCTCCTAAGGATGATGGACTCCGATGCCGGTCCATTCCTACCCCCCCTGCCCTGAATGCGGCGAGAAGCTGATCCGCAAGCCCGCGGGGAAATGTCCTCATTGCGGAGCCAAAGTTGCCGAGTTCGTGGTTGCCGAACGCGACCGTGAGGAAAAAATCGAGAAGGTCGTCGCTGTTGTGTCAACGATTCTCGTTGTCACCGTGATGATCCTCGGAGGCGGGCTTGGCGTCTTCGAAGGCGTTTTGATGTATGCCGCCGCCGGCGCACTCGTCTGGTACCTCGCCAAAGGGACCTTCTGGAGCGAGACTCTGCGCGAAGCAGACCCCGAGGACGACTAGGCCCGCACGCCGCGAAACGCGGCTTATTTGAGCATCAGGGAATCGCGCACCAACTCCGCCAAAGACCCCGCCGACATCTTCGACATGACTCGGGCACGGTGGATCTCGACGGTCTTCTGACTCAACCCCAACTGCGAGGCGACAGCCTTGTTCGGGTTGCCTGCGACGACCAACTCCATGACCTCTTTCTCACGCGGGGTGAGTGTTGCCGTACGTGCGCGGATGGCCTCCTTGACCTCGTCGGTCTGACTGGCCTGCTGATCTTTCTCCAGCGCCTGGCGAACGCGATCCAGAAGAAGCTGATCGCTGAATGGTTTCTCGATGAAATCAATCGCGCCGGTCTTCAATGCCCGCACAGCCACGGGGACGTCACCATGGGCACTGATCATGATCATGGGAATATTCACGCCACGCCTGACCAGCTCATCCTGCAGGTCAAGGCCACTCATGCCGGGCATCCGTACATCGAGCACGAGACAGGCCGGACGATGTCCCTTGTATTGATCGAGAAAAGCCGTCGCGCTCTCGAAAATATGCACCTGAAAATCGACAGACTCCAAAAGCCAGCGCAGGGAATCGCGCATCGCCGGATCATCGTCCACAACGTAAACAGTCGAAGTTTCGCTCAATTTTCATTACCTCCAAAGATCGGCAAGGCCAGAGTAAACACCGTACCTTGAGGATGGTTCTCCTCAGCCCATAACCGTCCATGATGGGATTCTGCAATCGATCGGCTGATCGACAAGCCCATCCCCAGACCACTGCGCTTCGTGGTGAAAAACGCGTCAAACACGCGGTTCAGAAGCGCCGGACCAAGCCCCGGGCCGGTATCGGCGACCGAGATCGCTACACTCTCGTCACCTTCCCGAAAGGTTCGGATCGTGACGCGCTTGGGTTCGGATTGCTCCGACATTGCTTCGCATGCATTGCGAACCAGATTCACGACGATCTGCTCGATCTGGATCGGGTCGACAAGCACCGGGGGAATCTCGCGTGCGAGATCCAGAGTGATCGTCACGTCCTTGGCACCCGCTTCGGACTCGACCAATCGCAGACTCCGTTGGGCGATCTCTTCGAGAGGCTGCCGTTCTCGCTGGACGGACTCCTTGCGCGCAAGACTTTTCAGCCGTCGCACAATTTCACTGGCGCGCATGGCTTCCGTAGCGATGCGGGACAAGGCCCCTTGAATGACGCGAGTGTCCTGAGCATCCCCCGACTGGAGGCGGCGCGTGGAGCCGTTGGCGTAATTCACAATGGCGGCCAGCGGTTGGTTCACCTCATGCGCGATTCCCGCGACCATTTCGCCGAGCATCGCCAACCTTGTGGCGTGCGCCAATTCGGCCTCATGAATCCGGGTCTGCTCCTTTGCGGTTCTCGCTTCGGTAATATCCTCGATCATCTCGAGCCCGAGGACGCCGCCCGATTCAGTATCGATTCGGGTCACGGTCACATCAGCAAACCTCTCGGGCCGGTCGGCCGCAGGATACCGCCGTTGCACCTTGTAGCCCTGAATCTCACGATCAAGCAGACGTTCCGCCAGCAGGCGCTGGCCTGCGGCTTCATCTGGTTGGATCACCGAGTCACAGGAGGCGCCGACCAGGGCCTCCTCGGTTGTATCCAACATCTGCGCGAGCGCGCGATTCACGCGAACGAAACGATAATCGGGATCGAACAGAGCCATCCCGATGGGTGCCTCGGCAAAAACCCGCTGAAATTGCTCTTCACCTCCGGGTACTACCGACCCTATATTGCCGGTTGCGATGGATTTTTCCGCGGGTCCCACGGGTACACCCCTAGCAGCAGACAGCCTCAGGGAACAGTGGAAACCCGCGCCAGACCGGAAGTGATGGCCGGAATTCCCGGAGAACAGAGCTTCCGCCTGAGAGAACTCCCGGTTCTAGCTCGGAGGCGAGCTTGGCGGGGGCGGGAATGCCTGAAGAACCCAGTGGCGCGCGCCCTCTTCATCCTGGAAAATTTGTTCCAGCTGCGCATCATAGATTGCATCGAGAATCTCGCGCATCCCCGGCCCGGCCGTATAGCCCAGGGCAAGAAGATCCCGTCCGCGAAGAATTGGCGGCGGAGCTACCCCGGCCTGCGAAAACTCCTCTCGACAATTCCGCAGGAAATGCCAGAGCTCGAGATCGCCGGAACCAGCCAATGCATCGATCCGAATCAACTCCAGTAGATCGTCGAAAAAGGGCTCGGCGAGAAAACGTTTCAGGGTCGAGACGCGCATCTGTCGCGCATCCAGATGGCGCAAATGATTCGTCACCAACCAACCCACCTTGTCGCGTATCGCGTTGCTGTATCGAAGCCTTTCGCAAATTTCGCGGGCCATCACGCCTCCGCGCTCACAATGGCCATGAAAGCGAATGCGACCATCCTTGCCGCTCTCGGCACAGAGCGGCTTGGCGATATCATGCAGTAGAACCGCCAGGCACAAGGCATCATCATGGTCCGCCTCAAGGCTCGCCAACGCGAGTCGGGTATGGGTGAAGACATCCCCTTCAGGATGGTGCTCTGGTGACTGTTCCACACCTTTCATGGCATGGACTTCGGGAAGAATTCTCTCGAGCAAGCCGGTCTGGTCCAGCAAGGTCAGGGCTCGGGCCGCTTCTCCGTCAGCAAGAATCTTGCGTAGCTCATCCCCGATCCGCTCCCAGGCAATATCCAGAATCTGCGGCGCGCTGGCCTGCACTGCCGCAAAGGTTGCCGGCTCGATGGTCGCCCGAAATCTGGCGGAAAACCGAACCGCGCGCATCATGCGCAATCGGTCTTCACGAAATCGCTCCTCCGGATCCCCGATGGCACGAACCACACCGGCCGCCAGATCTTTCTGGCCATCGACATAGTCAATCAAATCCCCGGATCGGGGATCGAGAAACATCCCGTTGATCGTAAAGTCTCGCCGCGCTGCATCCCCACGGGCATCGGAGAAAGTCACCTGACTGGGGCGCCGATGGTCGAGGTAATCGCCATCACTCCGGAAGGTTGTCACCTCGAAAGAGGCCTTTTCCATGACCACCAGCGTGACGCCAAAGTGAGCGCCCACCGGCACCGTGCGCGGAAATAACGCGGCGACATCGTCGGGGCGGGCGGATGTCGCGATATCGAAATCGATCGGATCCACCCCCAGTGTCAGGTCCCGAACGCATCCGCCGGCAAAAAGCGCCTCATATCCAGCCTCATGCAATCGGCGGCATACTTCCTCGGCTTCCTGGCGAAGCTCGCTCGAGGAAGCCGGAGTTCTCTGTTCCTCCCGCGACGGCATGATCCGGTAAATTCGCAACACCCGGCGCCAAACGCAAGATTTATCTACGAAAAACTACCTTTAAGGCTCTGCTTCCCGAGGATTCTCGCACGGCAGTCACTTGCAAGACACGTGTTCACTCGGTAGGATTCGGGGTGCTGTTCCGGTGCGTTCCGGGCTGCATGCATCTCCTGAAAGGAATTTGCCGTGGACTTTGATTTTTCCCCCCAAGAGCAAGATTTCGCAACTGAAGTCGAAAAATGGCTGGTCGAGAACCATGATCCGGTTGTCATGGATCCCCATCGGGAGAATTTCTCGCAACTCGCCGATTCGCCCGAGCGACGGGCCTTCATGAAGAAACTCGCCACCAAGGGGTGGTTGGGGATGTCCTGGCCGAAGGAATATGGCGGGCAGGAGATCGAAGGAGTCTACGAATTCATTCTCAACGAGGCTCTCTCGCGCCACGCGGCACCCCAGATCGGCAAGGGCGTCGGCATCATCGGGAAAACTCTGATCCGGCACGGAAGCGAGTTTCTCAAAGAGGAGTTCTTGCCGAAAATCCTCTCGGCGGATGTCGAATTTGCCGTGGGCTATTCGGAGCCTCAGGCGGGTTCGGATGCCGGCAATATGCAACTCAAGGCAGAAAAGGTCGGTGACGGCTGGATCTTGAACGGCCAGAAAATGTGGACCACCTCGGCTCATTTTGCCGATTGGTACTGGGTGGGCGCCCGCACCGACCCCGACAAACCCAAGCATCAGGGCATCAGCTTGTTCATGATCCCGATGGACAACCCCGGATTGGAAATCCAAAGCCTTCCGACCATTGGCAAGGACACGACCAATCAGGTCTTCTTCACCGATGTCTTTGTTCCCGACGCGTATCTGGTGGGCGAACGTGGCCGCGGTTTCCAGATGATCTCGGAGGCCCTCGATCTCGAGCGCTTCACGATGTTCACGCTCTCGCCGATCGCCGACCGTACCCGCGTTCTCGTGGACTGGGTCAAGGAGGCCAAGCGCGATGACCTCCCCCTCAAGAACGACCCGAATATCCGTCGCCGAATCGCGAATATCGTCACCGATACAGCCGTTGCCAAGGGATTGAGCACGCGCTTTGTCTGTGCGGCGAAATCCGGTGGCAAACCGCCAACAATCCCCTCGTCTCAGTACAAATTGTTCACGACCTCGCTCTCCCAGCGAGTGTGCCGCGAAGCCCTTGATATTACGGGAGCCGACGGCACCATCATGGAGGGCCAGGACGAGGCACCCCTGCGGGGACGCTTCGAGGGCGCCTACCGCGCTACCGTGAATGAAACCGTGGGCGGCGGTTCGTCGGAGATCCAGAAAAACATTATCGCGCGTCGCGAACTCGGTCTTCCGAAGAACTTCTAGCCCGTTGCCCGAACGCCCCGCAGCGCTGCACGGAGTCACCATCCTCGACCTCTCCACGGTGGGTCCGGCGACGCGCTGCGCGCGCGTTCTTTCGGATTACGGGGCTCGGGTGGTGAAAGTAGGCGTGCCGCCCTCGAAAATGGCTCTGCAGACCCAGCCTGCGTTTTGGAGCTACTCGGCCAACCGCGGGATGGAACAAATCCGGATTGATCTAAAGGATGCCGACGGCAAGGCTGCCTTTATGGCTCTGGTCGCCGAGGCGGACGTCGTGCTCGAGAGCTACCGCCCCGGGGTCATGAAGAAACTGGGGCTGGCCTTCGAAGATCTGCAAAAGATCAACCCGAGGGTAATCCTCTGTGCAACCAGCGGATTCGGTCAAACCGGCCCCGCGGCCCGGCAGGCAGGCCACGATCTGAACTATCTCGCCAGTGGGGGTTATCTGCATACCAGCAACCGGCGTGGAGACGGGGGACCGCCGATCCCGGGCGCCACCGTCGCCGATAGCGCCGCTGGTGGAATGCATGCGGCAATGGCCATCATGGCCGCCTTGCTCAGGAGAGCACAAACGGGAGAAGGCGAGTTTCTCGACGTCGCCGTGGCCGATGGCGTTCTCTGGCTGACCTCACTTTACGTCGACCAACATCTCGCCACCGGGGAAAAACCGGGGCCCGGCCATGATGTGCTGACGGGTCGCTACGCCTGCTACGATACCTACGCCTGCGCGGACGGGAAGTGGATTTCCGTCGGCGCGATCGAAGGACATTTTTTTCGGAATCTTCTCGAAAGACTCGATCTGCAAAAGTGGGCCGAGCATCAGTACAAGGACGCTTCCCAGGACGAAATGCGTCTGGATTTCGCCCGCGTTTTCCGAACCCGAGACCGAGATGCCTGGTGCGCGGAACTACCGGCCGCCGACACCTGCACAGCACCCGTCCATGAAATCGACGAAATCATTGAAGATCCTCAATTTCAGGCCCGTGAAGCCTTTGTCGAAGCACAGCACCCCACCGAGGGCGCTTTTCGCCAACTCGCACCCGTTCTGGCCGGAATGGATCGTCCCGAGGGGCCGATTCCCGTGCCGGACTGGAGCCTCACCAACACGGATGCTTTGCTTGCCGAAGTCGGATTTGCCGAAAGCAAGATCAAGGATCTGCGCGCACGTGGCATTATTGGCTGAGGCGCACCGAAAGGATTCCCATGTCGGAACTACCCGCAGAAGTACAGGAGATGATAGGCAAGAAGCTCTACCCCGAAGTGGGCGAATTCGATGTCGAGCGAGGCTACATCTTCTCGAGTTGCGCGTCAGTGGAGAATGGCAACCCTCTTTTCTGGGATGAAGAGACCGCCGAGAAACTTACCGGCGGCTTTATTGCACCGCCGAGCATGATCTCGGTGTGGTTCCGCCCTCACTTCTGGGCGCCCTACCGCAAGGAAGAGGGCAAGCCGATGCAGTCTCACTTTGATCTCAAGGAAAAATTGGACCTCCCCGAAGCCGTGATGACCGACAACACGATTATCTTTGGAGTCCCCGTCCGCGTAGGAGACCGACTCAAAACCTATCAGGTCGTCAATTCGGTCAGCGACTTCAAGACGACCAAGCTCGGAACCGGCCGTTTCTGGGAAATCGAGATCGTCTACGAAAACCAGAACGGCGAGCACGTGGGCAAAGAGCTCTACACGGGCTTTGGCTACAAGAGGAGCTGAGAAATGTCAGCCGACATTCAACTGAAGGATCTGAAAAAGGGGCAGCCACTGCCCCAACTCGACATTGATGTGTCGGTGACCAACGTCGTTCTCGGAGCGCTGGCAACCCGAGACTGGCGCCCCATGCACCACGACAAGGATTTTGCTGTCGAACGCAATGGAACCCGTCATGTCTTTGTAAATACGCCCCACAATGCCGCCTACTTCGAACGCTACCTTACGGACTGGACAGGCCCCCGAGGCCGACTGGGGCGGATCAAATTTCGGATGAAGGATTCCGTCTTCCCCGGAGATCAAATGTCCTTCATTGGTCAGGTGGAAGAAGTCCGCACTGACGATGCCGGCTGTGGCTGGGCAGATGTTGTGGTCGCACTGAAGGTCGGAGACAAGATTACCACAACCTGCGAGGCGAGCATCGCCATTCCGACCGATGAGTCGGACAACCCCTGGGAGCGCTCCGGCGCTGACTGGAAGCCCTGAAGCGCACGTACGTCGCGGCTCGCGAACCTACTTTCTCACGAGGGAAATTTCGATGGAACTGGAACTGACCGAAGAACAAATACTGCTGAAAGACATGACGAGGAGTCTGCTGAACGATGAATCCTCGACCGAAACTGTCCGCAAGCTTGAAGACGATCCCAAAGGCTATACCGACTCTCTCTGGCAGAAGATGTCGGAACTTGGCCTGGTCGGCCTGACCATTCCCGAGGCCTATGGCGGCGGTGGGCAGAGCCTGATCGAGGCAGGGATCCTCTATGAGGAACTCGGATACCATCTCACTCCCTCCCCGCATTTTGTGAGCTCCATCATTGCCGCCGGCGTCGTGGCTGATGCAGGGACCGAGGCACAAAAATCGGATTTACTGCCAGCGATCGCCTCTGGCGATTCCATCGTCTCGGTGGCGTGGATTGAACCCGATCGGGGTTATGGGGAGGTCGGGGTGCAAATGCCGGCGGTCGCCGACGGCTCGGACTTCATCCTGAATGGCGAAAAAAGGCATGTGGCCTACGCCAGTTCCGCTGACAAGATCATCGTACTTGCCCGAACCGATGCCGGCGTGGATCTCTTCCTCGTCGATGCACGCGCAGAAGGGATCGCCATGAAGCAGGTCCTCTCACAGGGGCGCGATCCGCAGTACTTTCTCGAATTCACCAACGTCCGTGTTCCCGCCGAGGCGCGGATCGGTACAGCAGGATCCGGCTGGCAGGTCTGGCACAGGGTGATGCTCGACGGAATCACGCTTCTCGCCGCACAGGCCATTGGCGGCGCCAGCAAGGCGCTCGAGATCACCGTTGAGTACGCCAAGATCCGCGAACAATTCGACAAACCTCTTGGCGCCTTCCAATCTCTGGCGCATTATATGGCCGACTGCTCCACCACCATCGAAGGAGGTCGGGTCCTGGCCCAGGAAGCCGCATGGAACCGTGCCATGGGACGTTCGATCGAACGGTTCGCGCCGATGGCCAAACTCTTCTGCGCCGAAACCTACCGGGAAACCACCCGCCAATGTGAGCAAATCTGGGGCGGTGTCGGATTCACCATCGAGTACGACATCCAGATGTATTTCCGCCGTGCCAAAGCCCTGCAACTCTCGTGGTGGGATACGCCCTACCTCGAAGAGCTGGTCGCGGCCGACGTTCTGGATCATTAATTTCGATTCGTTGAATAGATAACGGCTCACCCCATTGACCTGAGGGGTGGGCCGATAGACGATCAGGGGATGGACGCTCTCCCCTTCGACCCTCTGGTAGCCGGTTGGTTTGGCGAGACTTTCGCCGGACCCACCCCCGCGCAGCAGACGGGTTGGGCCTCGATCGGTCGGGGAGAAGATACTCTGATCGCCGCCCCCACCGGCTCGGGAAAAACGCTGGCCGCCTTTCTGTCCGCGATCGACGGATTGGTCCGACGCGCACAGAACGACCAGCTCCCCGACGGCACCTGTATTCTCTACGTGTCGCCACTTAAAGCTCTCGGAAACGACATCGAGAAAAACCTCGAAGTCCCTCTCGCCGGCATCCGGGAGCGCGCCGAATCAGCCGGCATTTCCATGGGCGATATCCGGGTGGCCGTGCGCAGCGGCGATACTCCGGCCAGCAAGCGTCAAGCCATGCTGCGCAAACCGCCTCATATTCTCATCACAACGCCCGAGTCTCTCTACATTCTCCTGACCGCTGTCAAAAGCCGCCAAATTCTTCGCCACGTGGAATCGGTGATCGTCGATGAAGTTCACGCGATCTGTCATGACAAGAGGGGGGCCCACCTGGCCTTGAGTCTGGCGCGGCTCGACCGACTGATCACGGCCCCCGACGAAACGGACGCCGCCATACGACCGCGGCCGCAACGGATCGGGTTGTCCGCAACCCAGAAGCCCATCGATCAAATCGCTCGCTGGTTTGTCGGCACCGACGCCATCGATTCCGAAGATCGCGCTCGCTGTACGATTGTCGATACGGGTCACAAGCGCGCCATGGAGCTTTCCGTGGAAACGGTAGATCTCGAACTTTCCTCGGTGGCCAGCCATGAAATGCGCGATGCGATCTATGATCGCATCACCGAATTGGTCCAGCAGCACCAAACCACGATCGTCTTCGTCAACACAAGACGCCTTGTCGAACGAGTCGCCCACGCTCTCGGCGAAAGACTGGGCACCGAACGTGTTGTCGCTCACCACGGAAGTCTTTCCAAAAAAATTCGGCTCGAGGCTGAAGACAAGCTGAAAAGCGGTCAGGTACCCGTGGTCGTCGCGACAGCCTCCCTCGAGCTGGGCATCGATGTTGGCCACGTCGACCTCGTCTGTCATCTCGGTGCACCAAGGGCGATCGCCACCCTTCTGCAACGAGTCGGCCGATCGGGCCATTGGCTCGGACAAATTCCCAAGGGAGTTTTCTTCCCTTTGACCCGAGACGAAATGGTCCAGACCGCGGCCGCCGTCCGCGCGATACGTCAGGGCGAACTCGATCGGATTCAAATTCCCGAATCCTGTCTCGATATTTTGGCCCAACAGATTGTCGCCACCGTCGCCAACGAAGATATTTCAGTCCCCACCCTGCGGGATTTGATGACCAGAGCCACGCCCTACCGCAACCTCGACGAGAAGGATTTTAACGACACCATCGAAATGCTCGCCGAAGGTTTCTCGACGCGTCGAGGTCGCCGGTCGGCGATGCTCCATTTCGATCGCGTGCACCAGATCCTGCGAGCGCGACGAGGTGCTCGATTGCGGGCCATCACCGGAGGGGGAGCGATTCCCGACACCGGCGACTACGACGTCATCGAAGAACCTACCGAAGCGCGTGTGGGGACGGTCAACGAAGATTTTGCCATCGACAGCACTCGGGGCGACATCTTTCTTCTCGGCAACCACTCCTGGAGAGTGCGACGTGTCGAAATGGGGAAAGTCCGCGTCGAAGATGCCGGCCAAAGTCCGCCCACGATCCCCTTCTGGTTTGGCGAGGCACCCGCGCGCACCCCGGAACTCTCGCAGGCTGTCGCCGATCTGCGCCAGGAAGTCGCTGATCGGTTCGAGGACCCCGCCAAGGCATGTGAATGGGTGGTCGCTGCCTGCGGGATCGATTCGCGGGGAGCGCAACAGATCGTCACCTATATCGGGGAAACCGTTCAGGCGCTTGGTGCTGTTCCTACCTGTGATCGCCTGATCGCCGAACGTTTCTTTGATGAAAGCGGGGGCATGCAGTTGGTGATCCACTGTCCTCTGGGCGGCGATATCAACCGTGCTTTCGGTCTCGCTCTGCGCAAGCGATTTTGTGTCGGTTTCGATTTCGAATTGCAGGCGGCCGCAACCGATGACGGCATTGTCCTTTCCCTCGGCGAGCAGCACAGCTTTCCCCTTCCCTCCATCTTCGAGATGATTCATCCCGACCGCGTCGAGAAGGATCTTGTCCAAGCCGCGTTGCAAGCCCCCTTGTTCACCAATCGATGGCGCTGGAACGCGACCCGCGCCCTCGCGCTCTCGCGATCCTCCGGAGGAAAGAAGGTCCCGATCCACCTGCAGCGAATGCGCGCAGAGGATCTTCTTGCCGCCGTGTTCCCCGCGCAATTGGGTTGTGGCGATAATCGGGCCGGCCCGATTCCCCTGGTTGACCACCCTCTGGTCAACGAAACCATCGGCGACTGCCTGCACGAAGCGATGAACACCCGCGGCCTTGAATCACTCCTTCGCAATATTCGCGCAGGCAAGGTGATTACCAATGCGATCGATACGCCAGCACCTTCGCCGATGGCCCATGAGATCCTCAATGCAAACCCTTATGCCTTTCTCGACGATGCGCCTCTGGAAGAACGTCGTGCCCGGGCCGTCAGCCTGCGCCGGACCGACGACTCTCTCGCCCGAGGCATGGGTGCGCTGGACGCAGATGCCATCAAGGCGGTTCAGGATCAGGCATGGCCCGACATTCGTGACGCCGAGGAACTTCACGATGCCCTTCTCGATTTCATCTGGTTGCCGATGTCCTTTGCCGAAAGGTACCGCGACTGGATCGACGAACTCATTGCCTCGAACCGCGCCAGCTTCGCCACCTCGGTGAATGCAGGCGCCCAACAAAGGCGATCGCTGGTCGCCGCCGAACGAGTGGAACTGGCCCGCAAGGCTCTGCCGGATCTCCAGTTGGACAAACAACTCCCCGCGATCGCGGCAAAGACCGAGCCTGCCGAACGTGAGGACGCATTGGTAGTGGCCCTCCGAGGCTGGATGGAATGTCTGGGACCAACGACCGCCGCGGGGCTCAGTGAACTCCTGGGACTTTCGCAAACCGACGTCGAAGTATCCCTCGCGCGACTCGAGGCCGAGGGCGTATGCCTGCGCGGCAGCTTCACGCCAGGCATGGAGACCGAAGAGTGGTGCGAGCGCCGTCTTCTGGCCCGGATTCACCGACACACTTTGGGAAAGCTTCGGCGAGAAATCGAGCCGGTTTCGCAGGCAGATTTCATGCGCTTCCTCTTTCGTTGGCAACATATTGGCGATCAAAAGCGTTTGCATGGCAGCGAAGGGACGGCGGCCGTGGTTCGCCAATTACAAGGCCTCGAGATCCCCGCGCCTGCCTGGGAACAATCGGTTCTGCCATTGCGGGTCGAGAACTATCAAGCCAAATTCCTCGACGAACTCTGTCTCGGCGGCGTGATCGCGTGGGGACGATTCTCACCGCCGGTGAAGGAGACTCGATTTCCGCAGCGCCGCGCTGCTCCCTCGCGGAGCGCTCCTCTGGGATTGATGCTGCGAGAAGACCTGCCCATGATGCTCCCCCCGGAAGAGAGCTCTCCTGCGCCGCAACTCACGCCGGCTGCCCGAGATGCGCTGAACTTTCTCCAACAGGAGGGCGCCTCCTTTCTGGCGGATATCGCTCGCGCCACCGGACTGCTGCCGTCCGCTGCCGAGGACGCTCTGTGGGAGTTGGTGGCCCGCGGACTGGTAGCCGGCGATGGGTTCGCTGGTCTGCGGATGTTGCTCCATCGCGAAGACCGCAAAAGACCAGACCGGCGGTTGCGCGGGATGCCGGGAGGACGCGGGCGGATGCGCGGTCTGCCCATCGGACGCTGGGCCTGTTTGAAAAAGGCCTCTTCGGTAGGCATGCATTCTGCCGCAGCAGAAGAACGTCGCGTGGAAGATCTGGCGCGGTTGGCACTGCAGCGCTGGGGTGTGGTGTTTCGAGAGATCCTCTCCCGCGAAAGCCTGCTGCCAACCTGGCGCGAGTTACATCAGGCACTGCGAAGATTGGAGGCCCGTGGAGAGATTCGGGGGGGACGATTTGTTTCCGGATTTCTGGGAGAACAATTCGCAACCACCGAGGCGATCGCCGGAATTCGCGCGGTCCGAAATTCTCCGGAATCGGACGAAACCATCCTGATTGCCGCCGCAGACCCACTGAATCTCTCCGGAATCATTACGCCCGGATCGCGTGTATCTGCCCAAAGTACAACGGTTATCGCCTACAAGGCTGGCGTACCTCTGTTCAGCGGCGACCTCGGAGAGGTGCGCAGTCGCCTGCAAAAGGCATGATGCCTCCAGAGGTCGATTTGCCCCCGCTGAATATGCTATTTACGCGGGATGAAGAGATTCGGATGGGTCTTTGTCGCAATCACTCTCGTTTCCGCTGGATGTAGCCCTCAGGAACTGCCGGAGAACGAAAACGCCGGAACAGCCGCCGGCCCAACGTGGGAGGCGATCCCGGGGACCGAGGACCGGATTCTGCTTCTGGTGACCAAAAATCCGATCCGCGAGGCGGTCGTTGATGTGAAATGGAACGACGAGACGCGTGGCGAAGCCATGACCGACGGCTTCAGACGCGCGGCAGAAGCCGTAAACACGCGCGCGATCTATCGCTTCAATTGCAAAACGCTCCAGATGCAGATCCAATCTTATTCTGTCCTGAGCGCGCGCGGCGAGACGCTAACCTCGCAGGTGTACAATGCGCCCAAACCCGCACCGGTAAGCCCCGGGAGCATAGGTGCCTTCTATCTGGCGGCCGCGTGCGGTGACGCGATTGGCCCCAAGATCCGACAGCGCTTGCAGGTCAACTAAGCAAATCGCTCACGCTTGGCGTTTTCCGGTAGCCAAAACGCGATTCATGTTCTGAAGACCCCGCCCCTTTCATCCCTCTACTCCGGTGGCTAGGATTGTAAAAGCTGGAGGTACGGATGGAGCCCAAGGAAACTGTAAGTCTCGATAGTATTGATTTGTCGGATCCAGAATTCTGGAAGCGCGGATGGTCCGAACGCGAAGCCGCTTTCCGGACATTGCGTCGCGAACGTCCCATGGCGTTTTTTGCCGAGAACGATTTTGGGTTGGATGTCCCGAAGGGTGAGGGATACTGGGCCGTCACCAAATACGCGGATATCCGCGAGGCAAGCCATAACGCCAAGCTATTCTCTTCGGCCCAAGGGGCCACCAGCATCCCTGATCTGCCACCCGAGTTTCTGGAATTCTTCGGGGGCATGATCAACATGGATGATCCTGGCCACCATCGTCTCCGAAAACTCGTCTCCGCCGGGTTTACGCCTCGCCAATTGGCCAAAATCAATGAAGACGTCGACCGGGCCGCGCGCGAAATCATCGGCGAAGTCTCCGAGCAAGGCAGCTGTGACTTTGTCACGGACCTCTCCGCACCATTTCCGATCCGCATCATTTGCGACATGATGGGCATCCCCAAGAGCCAGCATGATTTTGTCTTCGAAAGAACCAATATCATTCTGGGAGCGGGCGACCCGGAGTACGTCTCGGACCCCATGGAGATCATCCCGGCACTTCTGGGTGCCGGTGCCGACCTGGTCGAGCTGATGAAAGACCTCCGTACAAGTCGAATGGCCAACCCGACAGACGACCTCACCTCTGCGATGGTCAACGCCGAAGTCGACGGAGATCGGTTGACCGAGTCGGATTTGGGAAGTTTTTTTATACTTCTTGTAGTCGCGGGCAACGAGACCACCCGGAACTCCATCAGTCACGGCATGAAAGCCCTCTGTGACTATCCTGATCAAAGACGGCTCTTGATGGATGATTTCGAATCCCTTCTGCCTTCGGCGGTCGAAGAAATCGTCCGCTGGGCGTCCCCGGTGATCTTCATGCGGCGCACCACCAAAGAGGCTTGCGTGCTTGGTGGCCAGGAATTGAAGAAGGGTGAAAAGGTCGTTCTCTTCTACAACTCCGGGAACCGCGACGAGGAGGTCTTCGAGGATCCCTATCGATTTGATCTGATGCGTTCCCCCAATGAACACGTCGGTTTTGGGGGGCCGGGGCCGCACTTCTGTTTGGGGGCCAATTTGGCGCGACGCGAGATCGGGGTGTTCTATCGTGCTCTTTTCCGGCATCTGCCTGATCTGGAAATCAGTGGCGAGCCCGAGAGGCTGGCTTCTTCCTTTATCCACGGGATCAAGCATATGCCCTGCACGTTTACGCCGAGAAAGATCCGCTAGCCCGGCTCAGCGAGATTCGTCAGTCGGCTCCCGACCTGATATCCCCTCAGAATGGACCTCCGCGCCCTGCCCAGTGTCGCCGCTCTTCTGGATCTTCCGGAAAGCGTCGCGCTGTCCGAGAAATTCTCTCGAAGCATGGTGACCCGTGTTGTCCGGGGCGTACTCGAGGAAGTCCGCCATGAGATCCTCTCCGGCCAAACAAAACTGGAGGCTCTCTCGGACAGCTTGCTCATCGCAAGAGTTCGTGCGCGGCTGAAACAATCCTCGCGCGCCACGATGCCGCGCGTGATCAACGCTACCGGTATCATTCTGCACACAAACCTCGGACGTTCCCTCCTCTCCCGAGCAGCGCAGGAAGCTATTATTTCTGTCGCGACCAACCCCGTCGCTCTGGAGTTCAACCTGAAGACCGGCCGCCGTGGGCAACGCGACAATCACATCCGAGAGAGCCTGCGCGCTCTGACCGGAGCCGAAGATGCATTGGCCGTCAACAACAACGCTGCGGCTCTGATGCTTGCGGTAGATACACTCGCCAACCGGCGTGAAGTCATCGTCTCGCGTGGCGAGTTGATCGAGATCGGCGGGAGCTTCCGGCTACCTGATATTCTGCGGCGTTCGGGAGCGATTCTTCGCGAAGTGGGCACAACCAACCGAACTCATGTTCGGGATATTGCCGAGGCCATCACGCGGCGGACCGCCTTGATCCTGCGGGCCCACCCGAGCAACTACCGAATCACCGGATTTACTGAAATGCCCCATCGCAGGGAATTGGTTGCTCTCGCGAAAAAGGCGAACGTCCCCCTGATGGAGGATCTGGGCAGTGGCGCCCTGCTCGACCTGACCCCTGCCGGGCTCCCCGACGAACCTCTGGTGCGCACATCGATTGAAGCGGGCGTCGACCTTGTCTCCTTCAGCGGCGACAAGCTGATGGGCGGACCCCAGGCCGGTCTGATCGCCGGGCGAGCGGATTTGATCAAAGCGATGAATCAGAACCCGCTCAAACGCGCCCTGCGCCTGGACAAGATCACTCTGGCCGCGCTGCGCGCCACCCTCGTCGGCCTCGAGTCTGATCCCGAGGCCTTGTCGAAGATGCCCATGATGCAATTCCTCATGCGAACGCCGGAGACAATGGAAACTCTGGCACAGGAGAGCCGCCGCCTGCTGCAGGAACACCTCGGGGAGGATTTCACCTGCACGATTGTCGATTCGACCGCGGAAGTCGGCAGTGGCGCGCAACCAACCCTGCCCATCACCAGCCGAGCCCTGACGGTTGTCCATCGGAGCTGGTCGGCCGAGACCACCGCAGCCTTTTTCCGCAGTGCTGAACCGCCGATTCTCGGCCGCATTCGGCAAGAAGAATTTCGCCTTGAACTCCACGCCGTGGAAATGCCGGAAGATCTGCTACCCATGCATGCGGAGCCTTCACAATGATATCGCAAGCAAGACGAATTCTCGGTACGGCCGGCCACATCGACCACGGCAAGACTCGACTCGTCCGGGCAATTTCCGGGAAAGAGACCGACCGCCTCAAGGAAGAGCAGGAGCGTGGCATCTCGATCGAATTGGGGTTTGCGCACCATGAGATCGAGGGGCTCCAATTCGGCATCGTCGACGTCCCCGGCCACGAGCGTTTTCTCAAGCATATGCTCGCCGGCGCGCAGGGGATCGATGTGGTTCTCATGGTTGTCGCGGCCGACGATGGCGTGATGCCCCAGACCGAGGAGCATTTCGATATTATCCACCTTCTCGGGGTCGAAAACCTGATCTTCGTGATCACCAAAGTCGATCTGGTATCCGACCAGCGCGTGGCCGAGGTCGCCGAGGAGATCGAGATTCTCGCAGCAGGTACCAGCTTCGAATCCTCCCCCACGGTTTCCGTCTCCTCGGAAAACGGCGACGGCGTTGTCGCCCTGCAGGCCAAGATTCGCGAAACGCTTCTCGGATTGGCCCCACGCGAGCAAAAAGGACCGTTTCGCATGCCGATTGACCGCTCCTTCGTGCTGCACGGGCATGGCGTGGTGGTCACCGGAACAGCAAATTCCGGCCAGGTCACGGAAGGGGACAGCTTGACGATTCGGCCGGCCGGCGCCGAGACGCGCGCCCGCACCGTCCAGGTCCACGGCGAGAGAGTCTCCGAGGCCGGAGCCGGGCAACGAATCGCCTTGAATCTGGCTGGGATCGACAAAGCCGATGCCCCACGAGGCGCCTGGATCACAGACCCCGCGGTCTGGGCCGTCACCGATCGTTTTGATTGCGAACTCGAGGTCCGCCCGGGCGCGCCACGGCCATTGTCGAGCTTTGATCGCGTTCGCCTCCATATCGGGACGTGTGAAGCGCATGGAAAGATCATTTTTCTGGGCGACGTGACGGAAGTCGCCGCCAAGCAGAAAGCCTTCTGCCAAATTGCTCTCGACACCCCCATTCTGGCCGCTCGCGGAGATCGATTTGTCATCCGACTCGAGTCCGCCAACCGCACTGTCGGCGGCGGCATGGTTCTCCACCCCTCGACCTCACGACATAAACCCGGGCAGGAGACCGTTCCACAGTTGCTCGGTGCACTACGCGACCTGAGTCCACGAGAACAGATCAGGCCGTTTATCGAGCTGTTGCCAGCATTTGCCGCACCGGTCTCTCTGATTACCCAAGGCCTGCTTCTTCCAGCCAGCGAATTGATGGCCGCTCTGGCCACGGAAAAGGATCTCGTAGCGCTTCCGGATCGCGAGCAACCCGAGACCGTCACGACCCAGTCGAAATGGTCAGCCCTGTCGCGACAGGTGGGCGACGCGCTTGCCCACTATCACCGATCCCATCCCATGAGTCCCGGCATGGACCTTGAGTCCTTGCGCTCGCGTCTTCGCATCTCGGTTCCACAGAAACTTTTTCGGGCCGTCGTCGAACTTCTCGAAACATCGGGGGCCCTGGTCCGCGAGGAGTCCACGATTCGACTTCCCCGGCACGCGATCGAGGTTCCGCGAGATGACGAAGCGGTTCTGGCCCGCCTGGAAGAGGAAATTGCCCGAGGCGCATTGGCGCCACCGGATACCAAGCAATTATGCGCCAGTCTGGACCTTGCACCCGAGCGTGCCCAGACATTGATCCGAGTGCTGGTTGATCAAGGCAAGCTCATTCGGGTCGCTCCTGAAATTCACTATACGACGTCTTCACTCGAGAGGGCCACATCACTTCTGCGTGCACGACTTGAGCAAAATCCTGAAATCACGGTGGCCGAGTATCGCACCGCTATTGGTGCCAGTCGAAAATACGCGTTGGCGCTGATGGATCACTTCGACAAGGAATCTTTGACCGTTCGGGTCGGCGATTCACGCCGGTTGCGCTGACCACGAAACCCGGAAATCAGTGCGCCCCCATGCCGCTCTGTTCGGGGACCTCTCTGGACTTCGCGATCCGGAAGGCTTCGGCCATCGCATCGGGGTCCATGGAGACATCGGTGGATTCGCGCAGCTGCGCAAAAAATTCCTCGCGAGCCGCGTCCACGGCTCGACGTTCGAGAATTTTTCGGACCTTCGCCTGCACCTCTTCGAGCGAGCGCTCTCGGCCCGGCCGAGAATCCGTCAGCTGAATGACGTGAAAGCCCGAAGGAGATTCCACCACCGCGGAGATGGCCAGAGGCCCCTCCAATCCGAAGGCGGCGACTTCAAACTCGGGGGACATTTTCCCGTAGCCAAAGAAACCAAGGTCGCCGCCACTGGCTGCCGAAGACCGGTCCTTCGAATACTCGCGGGCCATCTCCGGAAAGCGATCCGGCGTTGCAAGAACTTCTCGACGGACATCCTCTGCGATCGACCGATCCTCCAACAGAATGTGGCGAGCACGAACTTTCCGTGTTGAAAACTCACCGCGGTTCTCCCGGTAGTAGTCGCCCACGGCTTCGTCCGACACCTCCACTTCCAGAGCCAGATCTGCCAGCACCCGCTCCTCAATCAGTTGCCGTAAATAGTTGGCCAGTTTTTCCTGAATCACCGGATCCTGGCCCAGACCCGCACGCATCCCCTCGGCGAAAACCAGTTCCTGCAACAAAAACCTCTCGAAAAGGTCGGCTCGGGCTTCCACGGGAACGCGATTGCGGGCAGCGGGCGGAATGCGCGCCAGGGCCCGCGCCAACTGCTGCGAGCCAAAAGCCAGATTCGCATCGGCATTCTCGATCACCACAGGCCCACCGGCGGGCACCGCTCCGGGACTTCCGGGGCCGGAAACCTCGCAGCCGGCAAAGAGAATGGCTGTGGCAAGCAAAAATCGTTGCCCCATCAATTGTAGAGAGATCCGTTTCATCCTGAGATTCTTAACCAAATCAATGAACTACGGAAACTGGTGTCAGCTAAGAGGTCCCGGTAATTTGACCAGAGCCATCGGCCTCCGCTAGCAAAAACGGGGTCGGACGTTTCTCGAACGTCTGGTGGTTTCCTGCATTTTACGTTTCCATGATCCAAGTAACGGCCTTACGGTCGATTTGCCTATCTGCATGCGCTTTCACGACTCGGAAAGATTTGAAAAGTACTGTATCGCCAAACGCAGGACCTACCTGCGTCAACTGGCCGGCCGCCCCAACCCGAGCCGCTTTTTTGACCTCTGGCGCGGTGAATTTGATTTGGCTTCCAAGCGCTTTCATATCGGAGGCTTGTCGGAATCGGCGACCGCCGAATTGGCTCGCAGTCTGCGTTGGCTTCTTCTCTCTGACCTGTATGGATTTGCGCGACGTTCGATTCCCGACTTGCGGCCGGCACCGCAAACAGTTCTGGAAAGCCTGACTGGAGGCCTGCATCAAATTCGCCGGTCGCGCTCGATGTTGATCACCGGTGAAGATGGCTCGGGGAAAGAACAACTTGCCTGCCTTCTCCATGCTCTCTCCGGGCGGCCGGGAACCCTGGTTCGTATTCAGGCCGGTGAACTCGGGCGCAATCCAAAGGCAAGCGCCAAGCAACTTTTGCCGGAAAGAGGATCTGTCTTTCTCCGGGATATCGAAGATATGGCTCCCGCCGCGCAGGAAGATCTTCTCGCGTTTCTCAACGGAGAAGCCCGTCGACGCGACCTGCTTTTCTTTGCCTCGACCCAAGCTCTTCCCTGGAACCTCTCGGCGGTTCACGGAGTGCGCCGGGAATTGCTCATTCGCGTGAGCCAAACCGAAATCCGGCTGCCCGGAATTGCGAACCGTCGCCAGGATCTGGCGCGTCTGGCAGAAGATGTAGCCTATGACACCGTTCGCGTTGAGGGACCTCGGGTAGCGACGCTCAGGCTCGAGGCAAACCAGCTGGCGACCGATTGGCAATCCGATCGCGGGATCCCGGCCCCGCAGGATTACGATTTCGTCAGTGAGTCTCTGAGCTATGTGCTCTGGCGGGAGAAGGCCTCCGCTGCCCGTTCGGTCCTGGCATCGCTCCCCGAAGTTGAAGCGCCTGAACAAGGCAGCTTCCGTTCTGCGGCCCGTCAGGTCCGCCTCTGGCTGGAAGATTTCGGCCCGGGCAGCACGACAGGGGACTCCGACGGCGAGGACGAGAGCTCTGCAGGGGCCGGCACGCGGGCCCATGCACTGCCCACGGCATGGACGCGGCGCGAGCTTCTTCGCGCCTACTATCAAGCCCTTCTGGACGAAGAGGACGGCGATCTGGAGAGAATCGCGCTTCGCGCCGGGCTCACAATCCCCGAAATTGCTCAAGAACTCTCCGATCTCAAGCTGTCGCCCGGGCGCACCCCGAAAAAGAGCAACGAACAAAAGAAATTATCGAATTTGGAGATTTCGTCTCACCAGGCGAAACCCGGGTCTTGATCGGCAACGCGCCCTGCGGGACACTTTCGATCAGGTAAAATGTTATACTACCTTTCGACCCAGGAATCTGGCGTGACCGAGGAAGAACGATTGTCATCATCCCCCATAAATCCCGACTCTGCACCGACACCGGAGCAGCCTACACCTCCGAGGAATCAAGAGATGGATGATATCCTGCGACAGGCAGAAGCGCTCCTGCGCTTTTCAGGAGAGGTCGAAAACAGAATGTCCGAAAGCGGCCTCGGCGGTGTCGAGGGCGTGATTGAGCGGTACGTCCAATTGCGTCAGGCTCTCGACAGGCTGAGCCAACGCGAACTCGATTGGGCCAAGACCGAAGTCGACCGTCTGATCGAGACGCTGACCGAAGTCGCCACACAGCTCGAGCAGCTTCGCGCCATCAAGCTGGCGATCGTCGATCCGAACTGATCCCACGCCAACGGTAGAGCAGAAACCCCACCCCGGCTCCTGCCGTGTCGAGGATGACGTCCTGCAAAGCACCGACGCGCGTCGGCACGAAGCTCTGATGCACTTCGTCCACGGCTGCCCATAAAAGGCATCCGCCCACCGTTGCGGCTCCCAACCAGAGCCAGGTTCGCTCGGGACGATCCAAAGCACGCGCCAACAGCAGTGCCAGGATCGCAAACTCTACAAGGTGCGCTGTTTTCCGCAGAGCCTGGTGAATCCACTCCAGCCCGCCCGGATCCAGAAAGGGCAGCAGCGCCCCGAGCAACGGAAGCAGAAATCCCCCGGTGCCGGCGCCATCAAACCAACCGGTCGAGAACGTCCAGATCACCGACGCCCAGAGAACTACCGGCAACCAACGGCCGACCTGCCCCGGAGACGTCCGAACGAATCCGGAGGTCTGGTCTTCAGTTGACGCTCTGCCCACTCGCCTGCAGGTCTCGCTCGATCGCAAAGGCGTAGAGGAATTGCTGCGGTGTAACCCCACCTTTCAGCATCCGGCCGTTGATGAAGATCGTCGGGGTCGAAGAAATCCCGAGGGCCCGCCCCGCTGCCAGATCCTGATCGATGGCGGCACGGGCCGCGGGCGAAGCGATGCAACTCTTGAGGTCCGCGACGTTCATGCCCAAACTATTTCCGATCGACGCGATCGTGGAGGCGGAAAGACTGCTTTGGTTGGCAAAGAGAGCTCGATCGAAGGCATGCCCTTGCCCGGCCTCATGAGCACACCAGGATGCATATGCCGCATCGCATGCCATATCGTGAGCCGTTCCCTTCACAGCCGGGTTACAATCCGGGTGAAGCGGGAAATTACGATGATAGAGCTCGACATCCATCCCGCTGGCGGCGATCGCTCTCTCCAGATCAAAGAAAGCTCGGCGGCAATGCGGGCATTGAAAATCGGAGAACTCGACAATCGAGATCGCGGCATCATCGGGCGAAGCATCGGCCGGAAGCGGCTGCTCGACCACGTCCTGCGAGGTATAGTAGACGTAGAAACGTGGATCCTCGCGACGGATTTCGACGCCCGTTGCAGCAGCGCTGAGCTGCGGGGCCGGTTCTTCCTGAGCCGCGAAAAGGATCGCGATAGTCGCCAGCGCCGCCAGAGCGGCCCCGCCCAGAATCGGCTTGGGCTGCCAGCTCTTGGGCGCATCTGCCTGAAGCGTTCGCACCTGCCCCAGAGCCACGCCAAAAAGTGCGAGCGCGGTGGCATCAAGCGACAAGCATATGGGACAGAAGACCCCGATCACGAAAATCGAAACAGCCAGATAGTAGAGCGATACCGCGAGAATGATCCCCGAGAGCGCCAATAAATACGTCGCACGAGTGATCTGCTCCCGTCCCTTGGCCTGAAATGTCCAAAAAGACAGGCCCAAAGCGAACAGCCATCCCACAATGCCCCAGGTCGCCACCGGGGTGCCAAGGAATGTCGCATGGGTGCTTCCCAGAACCGCGTCACACGACATTTCCTGACTCACATCGCAAAAACTGGAATATTCGCCCTGACTCGACGAAATCTCCTGATGCAGGTAGAGAGCGACGGCACCCAGAGTGATGCCCAGAATGGAAAGAACGATTGCAACAACGGAAAGTGTCCCCATTGAGGACGTCGCATCGGACGCTTCGATATTCGGCTGCTTTTTCCCCATGGCTCCTCGAAATCCTATCGCTGCCATCTCTGTACTTCAACCGCGATTCTTCGGGCTTGTGGTCGCCTGCCTGCTCGCGCTGCTGGTGGGATCCAGTAGCGACGCACAAGCGAAAAACCTTTTGCGCAACGGGAACTTCGCGGTGGGCATGGCCGACAAACCGGCCAGTTGGGCCCCGGATCTCTGGTCACGCAATGTGGGCACGGAATTCAGCTGGGCGCAGCCCGAGGAAGGGTTGGGAATCGCGGTCATTCGGAGCGACAGGCCGAACGATGCCCGATGGACCCAAACAGCCCGCGTCAAGGCACGCACCTGGTATCATCTCTCCGGCTGGGTCCGCGGCAGGAATGTCTCGGCCACAGGACTCGGCGCCAACCTCTCGACGATGCGCGGCTTCGAAAACGCCGGTGGCCTGCACGGGGAGGACACCGGCTGGCGAAGCGTCTCCATGTACTTTCGGACCAACCCCGGCGAAGAAACGATCACCGTCGCCTGCCGGCTAGGTGGCTACGGGCAGGAATCCAGCGGCGAGGTGCAATGTACCGGTCTGGAGTTGGTCGAGATCGCAGCTCCGCCAGCGCACGCAGCCCACATCTATGGCGAGCGCCAGCCGACTCGCGAGGCGTCCGGGACGCCCGCCGGAATCGCGGCCCTGCTGCTGGTGGTCTTTGCCATCGCGAGGTTCGGGCGACCAACGGCCGAGATGCCCCATCGTGAGGGGTGGACCCTCGGCGTGATTCTCCTTCTGGTTTTGGGAGCCAAGGTCCTCATCGCTCCTCTATATTCCTACAAGGTCGATCTGGGCACTTATGCTGCCTGGGCTTCGCGTCTCGCGCAGCTTGGTCCGGCCAACTTTTATGCTTCCGGGTATTTCGCCGATTATCCGCCCGGTTATATGTACGTGCTCTGGGGAGTGGGCTCGGCCATCAAGGCCCTGGGCATCGCCTGGGGAAGTGCGGCGGCAACCACGCTTCTGAAATTCCCCGCTATCCTCGCGGACCTCGCCATCGCATGGCTGACCTTTGTCCGCCTGCGCCCGGGCGGGAAAGCGCTCGCCTGGGGCGCAGCACTCGCCTTCGCTCTGAACCCGGCGCTCATCCTGAATTCCGCAGTATGGGGCCAAACGGATTCCATCCTCTCGCTGCTGCTTCTGCTGGCGTTCCTCGCACAGGGAAAGCGTCAATTCGAGCTTTCCTGGGCCCTGCTGAGTCTCGCCATTCTGACCAAACCACAGGCCCTGCTTGTCGCTCCGTTGTTCATTTTCTGGCCTTGGGGTTGGTGGCGTGCGGGGCGACCCGCCACCAGTGCGCTCGCCGCGTTGGCGACAACTTTTTTCATCGTCGACCCGTTTCGCTCGGGTCGACCGTGGTCGTGGTTGATCGAACTCTATAGTGGCACCGCCGGGAATTATGCCGAAACATCGGTCAACGCGATGAACCTGGCAGCGGTTCTCTTCGGCATGCGAGGGCAGGATTCCGTACTCTATTGGGGGCTTCCCGCACAGGCATGGGGCTTCATCATCGGTTTGAGCATCGGGCTCGGATTTCTGATCGCGTACCTGCGCTCGCGCGACCGCGTCGCCTATACCCAGCTTCTGGCCGCCGCGACGCTGGTGGCGTTCGTCTGCCTGACGCGGATGCACGAACGCTATCTCTATCCCTTTTTCGTATTTGCGGGCCTGCTGGGAGTCCAGGGGCGACATGGCCTGCTCTACTGGGCTCTCTCGGCACTCTTTCTCACCAATGAGTTGGTGGTTTTTCTCGAGCAGGCACAGGCGACCGCCGGCCCGGTCTGGCTATGGCAATCCGTGGGGATTCTCACCACGCTAGGGATGCTGGGGTGGCTCGCATTAGCCCTGCGACACACTCCGGGAGGCGGGGACTCCCCCGGGGCAAGCGCCCTGCGGACCGATGACCAGGAATGGGAGGAGAACCAGCAAACAGAAGCCGAAGCGCTTGCCCCGAACCCGGAGGCAATCGTCCCGGAGCCATCCACTCGCTCCTCGGCACCGCCGGCCGACCCACGACCACCCTGGACTCCAATCGAGATTCTGTCGTTAGCCCTTCTGGTGATCGTTGGCGCCGGTCTGCGTTTCTGGAATCTGGGCGAGCCCGCCGAAATCGTCTTTGATGAAACCTACTTCGTCGAACAAGGACGGCAATACCTCAGCGGAATTGATTTCATGGACCCCCACCCGCCATTTGCCAAATGGATGATCGCTACCGGAATCGCGATCTTCGGCGACAACCCTTTCGGCTGGCGCTTCATGAATGCCGTCACCGGCACCGTCCTGATCGGCCTGATGTATCTTCTGGGCCGCGAACTATTCCGTCACCGAATCGCCGCCTTCGTCGCCGCTTTTTGCGTCACTTTCGACGGGTTGCTTCTCGTCGACTCCCGGATTGCGGTGATCGACATCCACTACATCACCTGGGCTGTGGGAGCCTATATCCTGACCCTGCGACTGGTTGCCGATCACGACCTGCATCAGCTTCGGAGACTATGGATCATCGGCGCGGTGCTCGGAATTTCTGTCGGCGCCAAGCTCTATATCCCGTTCTTCAGCTTTCTTCTGGTGCTGGGGACCATCGCCTGGGTCGGGTGGCAGGATGCACGGCGACTCGGACGGCATCCCGTCGGTTTTCTGATGTTGCCCATCAATGTCGTGGGATGGACGGCGTTCGGATTTTATACGCTGACGTTTGCAGGTGATTACTTCTGGGGGTGGTGGCACTCGCCGATCGATCTGGTGCGCTACATCCTGGTCGATGTCCCCGGCTATCAATCGGCTGTGGCGGATGCGACCCACCCCTATAGCTCGCCATGGTACACCTGGCCGCTGCAGCTCAAGCCGATCTGGTACTTCTGGCGAGATGCTTCGCAGGACCAGACCCACGTCGTCGGAATTTGGGGACTGGGGAACCCCCTGCTCTGGTGGGCCTCGGTCCCCGCGCTGCTCCTCGCACTCGTCCATACCTGGAAGTTCCGGAGTTTTGTGACGGGCTTCATCGTGGTTGGTTGGCTGCTGCACCTCCTTCCGTGGGTCGGCATCGGCCGGACGCTCTTTCTCTACCACTATCTGCCGTGTCTGCTTTTTGCCTTTCTGTCACTTGCCTGGATGATCGATCGGCTGGCCTCGGGCGTGGGAAGCCGCACCGAGCGAAGCGTTGCCGGAGGGGTTTTGATTCTGACGCTTCTTCCGTTTGCCGGAGAAGCCGCCGGGCAATGGGGCTTGTTGGGGATCCTTGGCCTGCTGCTCGCACATCAGGCCAGCATTTTCTCCCGGCGAGCGAATCCGGAGCGTTTGGGGCAAGTTCTCGGACTCGGTTTTCTCGTGGCCGCGATTGGGGTTAGTGTCTACTTCCTGCCCATCTGGTTGGGCACCCCGATAAGTAAAAGTGCGTGGGAAGCACGTATGTGGATTTCAAAGGTCGGAAATATGGTGTGGTTCTAGTGCGGTCCATTTCGCTCATATCGATCCTCCTCGCCCTGGCCATTGCGTCTCCGGCAGGGGCCTCCGAACAATTGGTGCGCAACGGACTCCTGACCGAGGGCGTATCCGACAAACCGGCGCATTGGACGACCGCGGGCTATGCAAAAGATCCGGACACCACAAGGTTCACATGGTCCACGGGGCCCGACGGTCTCGGAGCGCTGGGCATCGACAGCCGCCGCCCCAACGACGCACGCTGGCTTCAGACGGTGCCTGTTTCTCCCGACACGTGGTACCGGGTTTCCAGCTGGGTGCGCACCGAAGACGTCGGCGCGGGGAAGATGGGAGCCTATCTCTCCGTGATGGGCACCTTTCATAACACGCAGGACCTGCGCGGAAGCCAACCATGGCGATCGGTATCCATGTGGGTGCGCACTGGCTCGCTCGATACCCAGCTGAAGCTCGGCGCGCGCCTCGGCGGGTATAGTTCCGAGAATACCGGGCGTGCTTTTTTTGCGGCCATCTCGGTAGAAGAAGCGGGCTACCCGGCCCCTGGCACAGCTCACGTCTACGGCGGTACCGCCGGTGAGGTCCCCGAGAATAACCCTCTATGGGTAGAGATCGCGGGGCTGCTGATTGTCGTCGGCATCGGACTTCTGATCTGGCGTTATGTCGCCGGAACCGAGAATCGCCTGCCGCGATGAAGCTACGGCTCGGCCTGCTTTTGCTGCTCACGCTCGCGGGCGGATGGCTGCGCTTCCAGAGTCTCGATTTCGGACTCCCCGGTCTCTACAGGCCGGACGAAGAATATCTGGTTTCACGGGCGGTCGCCTTCGAAGAGGACCTCAACCCGAACTTCGCTGTGTATCCAGCCCTGCAAATGTACGTGCAGGCAGCGGCCCTGCACACACGGTTATGGTGGGAGGACGACCCGCGAACCCTGTCGCAAAAGCTCGCCGAGGAAGGCATCGCATCGGCTCATTTGTCGGGGCGCGAGCTTTCGGCCGGGTTCGGCACGCTTACCGTTCCCGCAATGTATTGGGCGACCTCGCTAACCTATGGGCCCGTCGCCGCACACGCGAGTGCGGCCGCCATGGCTGTCAGCACCATTCACGTCCGTGAATCCAAATATGCCACGACCGATGCGGCCGCGACCTTCTGGCTCACGTTGGCCATCGGGGCGATGTTGCGGATTCTCTCCGACGGCCGACTGCGTTACTCGCTGCTCGCGGGCGGTCTAACCGGACTTGCGATCGCCACCAAATACCCCAGCGGTGCCTTGCTTGCCGGGATCGCGGTTGCCCATGTCGGTGCACGCTGGCGCGAAGGCCGATCCTTGTGGCGGACATTTCGTGACATTCGACCATGGCTGGCGCTCTACGCGACGTGTCTGGTGACTTTTCTGGCTACGCCCTACACCTTTATCGATTGGCAGGAAACCGTCCGCGGCTTCGAGTACCAGCGCGGCTTCGTCGCCAACGGGGTCGGCAATCCCTACAGCAACTGGGGTTGGGCGTGGTTTCTCACGCAAGTGATGCCCGACAGTTTCGGGCCGGAACTGGCCTCGGTGCTCCTGTTCGCCGTGGTGTGGGTGGTGTTTCGCCCTCGACTCGGAACCTGGTCGCTCCTCGCTTTTCTGACGATAGCGCTCCTCGGGATCACCCAAAGTCGCTACACCTTCTACCGCTACGTGATGGTGCCCCTGCCCGTCCTGCTCGTGTTCTTCGGCATTCTGGCCTCCGATCTACGAGACGGGATTCCGCGCGTCACCGCGCGCCTTCTGCCGCGGTGGCGCCCCGGTCCGCTGCCGTCGATCGCCACCGGCATGGTCGTGGTTCTCATGCTCGCGCCTTGCATTATCCGGGATTACAAGCTCAATCGCCTGCTGGGGCGGAGGGATTCCCGCGCGATGGCACTTGCCTGGATCGAGGAGAATATCGATCGCTCCGAGGCGATCGCGGCCACCGACCACGGGACGCCGTATGGCAAACCTCAATTGCGCGGGAGAGCACGGTTGCGCGGCGTCGGATCGCCCGACCAGATGCGACGCGCCGGCATCCGATGGATCCTTTCGGACTCCGACATTCTGCCTTTCTATTCCAAAGGGCCTACCCCGGCCCAGGAATCATGGTTGGCGAGCGAGGCCATTCTGCGATTCGAGGTCGACCCGCGAAAACCGAACACCCCAACGCCCATTTTTGATCAGGCCGATGCGTTCTACGTGCCCCTGCGGCATGGTTCGAGTATCAAACGACCCGGGCCGCGAATCCGCATCTGGGAGCTTCCGGCAAAATAGTCGGGTAGCCTTGGGTGGGTTTGCAGACGCCGGCCAAGGGCGGTAGCCCAACCCGATGGCCGAATTCACAATTTACCATAATCCCAAATGTTCAAAATCACGCGAGGCTCTGAGCCTGCTTCAGGACAAGGGCGTCGACCTGGAGATTGTCGAATACCTCCAAACCTCGTTGTCGCGCGAGACGCTGTCCGATTTTCTGGACAAGATCGCCGAGGGCCCAGAGGCGCTTGTACGCAAGGATAAGCGATTTGCCGAGCTGGGACTGAACGCCGAGGACTATGCCACAGCCGAATCGGTCGTCGCGGTGCTCCAAGAGCACCCGGAATTAATGCAACGCCCGGTCATCGTCCGCGGCGCCCGAGCCCTCATTGCACGGCCGGGAGATCGTGCACTCGAGCTTCTGGACTGAACCTCCGGACAAGGCCCCCCGGCCGAAGGTAGAAGACTCCCCCTAGTTCACATCCTCGAGTTTGATTTCGTTCGAGTCGGGGGGAAGGACGATCAACATTCCGTCAAAGCTCAGCTCCACGCCTTCGGCTCGCACATCGGACACGCCGCGCGTCCACACGTCACCGACAAGCGCATTCTCCGGATAAGGCACCATATGGTAATACACGAGCAGTTGGACGTTAGCGCGATTGGCGATCTCGGCTACCTCCAGGGGCGTTGCATGATAATCCAGAATGTCGTGAGTAATCTTGGCCATCCTCGGATTGTCGGCCTTCTCGGCAGCTGAAGTCATGCGCCGCACGATATGGGCCGCCAGAGCTTCGTGCACCAGGACATCGACATCGCGACTGAGCGTAACCACAGCCTCTGACGCTGTCGTGTCCCCACTGATCACAACCGATCGGCCACGATAATCAAATCGGTAGGCGACCGCCGGGTCGACAGGCGCGTGTTCCACCTTGATCGCGCGAACCCGCAGGCCATCTTCCGAAAAGACCTCCACCGCGGTTCCGGCAGGATCACCTTTCTGAATCGCCAAGGGCATCGCACGTAAATCACCTGCGGCGGCCGGCAAGAGATCCGCGCCATGGTGTGCGGTCCGATATTCATGCGAATGCTTGTAGGCCAACTGGAAGCCATCGACCACATCAGCGACTCCATCGGGGCCATACACCGGTAGCGGCGCGTCTCGACCGGCCACCCAGCTTTGCAGATTCATCGCCTGCAGATCCTCGATATGATCCGAGTGAAAATGCGTCAGCAAAACGCCCGCAATCGAACCGCCATTGATTCCCCAAAGCTGGAGATTCTCGGCGCTGCCATCACCGGCATCGACAATCCAGATACGCCCCCCGGCGGCGACGATCACGCAAGGGCCGGCCGCTTCACGGGAAGGCAATGGCGAACTCGATCCACAAATCAGGACCTGCAAACCGTCATTTGCGAGGGGATCGACTTGATTGGCCATGCGCGTGGTGATGACCCGGTCGATCAGGCGATCCTGAATCCCCGAGGTGCACCCGATCCCGAGAAGCAAGATGCCTGCGGCAAGAACCACCAGCCTCGATCCGCTCCGAGACGAATTCGTTACCGCAAGTCGTTTTCTTCCAAGGATTCTTTCCGGCCTCATTAATTTCATCTCGACTCCTCAAATCGCACGTTCAGGTGCGCGGCAGCAAGCAGAGCGCGCACGCCTATTGTTCTCCTGGTCTCGAAATCAAGGCGCGGTCTTGTCGACCGGCCCGGATGAGGGGCCCAACCAATCGACGGTCGCGCGCGAACGCATCCGGCCGGCGAGGGCGCCAGCCTCGGCGCCCTCCCCCACGAAAAGATCCATCCGCCCGGGGCCCGCAATGGCTGCTCCCGAATCCATGGCGATCACCACGGTGTCCAGAACGCGACCATCGGGCAAGACGCCCCGGAGCCGACCAACACTACCGGGCGGGTAGATCGAGGGATCCACCGCAACCGAGTGCCAGGGGACAAGCGGTACGCCCAGACTGCCCGTCGGCCCCATAGTCGGATCCACTCCGGTCTGGCGAAAATAGATGTAGCGAGGATTTTCGTGAAGAATCGAACGCACATCATCAGGATGCGCTGCCAGCCAACTCCGAATACCCGGGGCGGTTGCCTCCTCGACCGTCAGATCGCCGCGGCCGACCAGGATACGTCCGATCGATCGATAATCCTCGTCATTGTGCGCGGCATATCCAAGCCGCACGATGGTTCCATCGGCCAGACGGAGTCGGCCGGATCCCTGAATCTGCAGGAAAAAGATCTCCACGAGATCATCGCTCCAAAAAAGCTCCAGGCCGAGGCCCTGCAACGCCCCGGCATCGATTTCTCGACGACTTTTTCTGCGCAGAGTGGGGTCTCCGGGCACACCATAGATTGGATAGCGGAACCTGTCGGACCGGCGGCGCCGGCCCTCGAGAGTGGGTTCGTAATAGCCCGTCAGCAGAACTTCACTTTTGCTGAATGTCCCAAGCGCCGCATGAACCGATTGTGGATCGGCAAGCCCCCCCGCCGCAAGATGGAGAGACAATTGCTGCAAGCCCGGAGGCATGGTGCTCTGCTGCGCAAAGCCACGACTCGCCTCGTCGGACGCCTTCCCCAGGCCATTTTCAGCCGGGATGAAAGCGGGCGGAGCCGCTGCGGGCTCGGCCGCGACCGGTTCGGACTCGGCCGATTCAGGTGCAGCGGGCCCAGGCGTTGGCGGTTCAGGCGTTGCGAGAACCTTGCGCGCTTCCAGCCGCACGTCCGGAAGTGTACCCGAACCGATGAAGGGCACCTCCATTTGGTCGGGCGACTTCAACCACGACCGTGTCCCGCGGATCGATTTCGCCAGATACCTTGAAGCGCCCGGATTGAATAGCACTCGACCCGCCGCATCCAATTTCCGGCCACCGGTTACCTTGCCAGCACCGCGCAGTTCAAAATTCTCTCCCTCGATGCGAAGATTTGCACCTCGGAGTTCCTTCCCGGCGAGCCGAAGGTCCACACCCAGACTTCGGAAGCGCGTTTCCGAACGAGCCAGCTCCGAGTCCCCCTCGCGGTTCGGAGCGACAGCGGGCCGGGTACGCATCGAGGCCACCAGGCGCTTGGCGACCGAGAAATCGGGAAAGGATCCGCGGCCGACTTCGACGCGCCCGGCGCCAGCCAGACTTTCCGTCAGGCTCCGAAAATTCAACCCCGTCGCCGAGAGCTTGCCGACAAAGCTCATCCGCCCGGTCACCATCTCGCCGGCAAATCCGAGCAACTCGATCGGGAGTCCGCCGATCTCCACCGCACCAAAAGAATAAGCCGGTGGTCCCGCCGGCGGGAAATTCACCTCGGCTTCCACCCGGAAGGGGAATCCCCCGCGGGCCGAGGATCCTTGTGCCTGCAAACGGACAGGTCCGGGACCCTTCAGGGCCTCGATCCGGCCTTCGACGTTGTCGAGTACGAAGCTCATGCCATCGTGGCCCCCGAGGTAGCGAATCGTCACACCCTCGAGAGAGACCGATGAAACCCCATTGTACCAGGCAGCATCGCGGAGGGCCTTTGGCGATCGTGCACCCGGCAATACAGGATCGATGGTGTAGCGGCCGGGAGCCACCTCGGCGACCGTGATGGTCGCCGAGGCAAGCGCCAGCGAGGCCTGAAATTGTCCGTTCGTCAAACTCGAAAGAACCGGCCGCAGGACCGCCGAAGGTGCGATTACGGTCGGCGGTTGTCCCTCGAACAATTCGAGACGAAGGTCGGTGATCTTGAGTACGGGTCCATCTTCGAATGCCAGACGGACCGAGCCTGCCGAGACCCGGCCCCCCAGCATCCCATCCATTCGGTCCAGCGCGAGGGACTCCACCTGATTCCCGGCGACGCGCCCCATGGAAACGGCGGCAAACAAGGTCCCTGCCACAAGAAGCCAACTGGCGGCCTGCCGCCAGCCACGAAAGGAAGGCGCCGCGGGAGGCCGCGAGACGCCAGCCCTTACCGCAAGCAACAAGGTCTCGGCACAAGAGGCGCACGAGGCCAGGTGCCTCTCGACATCGGATCGCTCGGGTTCGGCCAGCGTTCCGTCGAGAAAGGAGGTCAATGCTTGCTCGGAGGGGTGCTCGGGAACCTCCTGCGGGCCGCCACCGAGGGCCTCCTGAATCAGCCCGCGAATCTCTCGATCCTTTTTGCTCCGGCCATCCCTCATGAGCTCTGCTCCAGGAGGCTGCGCAGACGGCGGTGCAGTCGCATTTTGCGAACGTAGGCCGCATTCCGACTGATTCCCATCGCCTCGGAGACTTCCTCGATCGTGGCATCCTGATAATAGAACAGGCGAACGAACAATTGGTCCCCGGGCGAAAGTTCTCGGAGCAACGCCAGCACCTGGCTCCTTCGCTCCGCCTGAAGGACTGCCCCCTCGGGCGTTTTTTTCTCATCTTCGACCACGGCGAGCTTTCTTTCGGGCACGGCGCTCTCGAGACTATCCACCGCCGGCGCCGTGGCCGACCGCCGGATTCGGTCAATGGCAAAGCGCGTTACCACCACACGCAACCAGGTCGCCAGACTCGCGCCATTTCGACCCTCATATTGTCGCAGTTTTCGCCCATCGTCGGAAAATAGAGCCAAAAGCAGATCCTGGCGAAAATCATCCAGATCCTCTTCTCCCAAGGGACGTTCGTAGCGTTGAAATGTGACCACCAGAGCCCAATGAATCAATCCCCGGGTTTTCTCGACAAATTCTTCTCTTGCCGCGGGATTTCCGGCCAAGCATCTCGACAGCAGTTCCGCATCCACCCCCGCAACAGAAGGGGCCGTCGCGCGGGAGACCTTTCGGCTTTGGCGAGACATCCTTGCCACGACACTACCCCAAAGAATTCCGGCCCCAAACTGACAACACCGGATTAATTTCTCGTGAAAATCCTGTCGTCTTCATGGAAACAACGCAACGCAGCAAGTAGGAGTAAAAGGACCGCGACACCGAAGGGCCTTGGCCGGCGAAAGACTTTCGGGACTCCGTGCGTCCATATTGATGATGTTGATCCTTTTCTCAGTTTTTTTGGCTTTCCTGAGTGGTGCGGCTCTGGCGTGGCGTTTTGCGTTTCGCGCCGGATTCGCCGAGGGAAGAAGCACCATCCCCCTCCAGATCATTCGGGAGGTCGCCGAGCGCCGGATCTCATTGGGCGATGAGGACGCCGAGGTCGTGGCGCGCGATCTGGGCGCCGATCTGCTCCTGCCCCCCGACGAAATTCGCAGACTGCGGGAAATTCGACCCGAGAGCCCCCCAAAACAAGAAAACCCTGAAGTTCCCGGGAAATTACGACCGGCGTCCTGAAGCAGATCCGCCAGCAAAGATGGGGAATCGCCCCATGGACCGTCCTCCGGACTGCGAGTCCCGGCCACCGATTGAAGCGGCGCTCCGCGTCTGACAACCTTCGGGAATGGCTCCGAGCAACCCGCATCTGAGTGCCCGCGAACGGCAGAAAATCGAGACCCGTCAGCGGCTCTACGACGCCTCGCTCGGCCTGTTTCAGAAAAAGGGCTTCGATCAGGTGCAGGTCGATGAAATCGTCAAGGTGGCCGGGGTCGCTCGCGGGACATTCTATCTGCACTATCAGGGCAAGGAAGAGGTCCTTCAGGCCTTCCGACAGAACGTCGAAGAAGGTCTGAAAAAACGTCTGGAGGCGATTGAGGCTCCCGTTTCCATCGACGACCTTTTACTACGGGTAACGCAGGCCCTTCTCGAGACCCGCGAGGAACCCGAAACGGTTCGCGATCTGGTTGGCCTGGCCTTTCGGAGCCCCGCGACGCACGACTGGAAAGAAAGCCCCCAAATCGAACCAATCTCGCGATGGATCGCCGCCTTTCAAAAAGAAGGCAGCATTCGACAGGATCTCGCACCGAATGTCATCGGCGCCCTCTTTGTTGCCGGCGTTTTCGGATTCCTGATCGGCCCCGCCGCGCCACGACGGGGCCGGCGAAACGCGATCGAGCAATTCAGAGAGATCTTCGCTGCCGGCTTGCGGCCCTGAAAGCCCCTGAAATCAGGCCCGGAATCGACATCTTGCGCGCCAATTGTCATCGCGCTACCCGATGGAGAGCCGTGGAGGTTGATCGGCGCGACACGAGCAAGCGGTAGGAACCATGTCTGAAAATCTTCAATTCACAGCAAATATTGCCATCATTGGTGGCGCGACGGCCGGGGCCGAGGCAGCAGCCCGACTCCGAGAGGCCGGCGCCCTGTGCGTGGTTTTCGAGCAGAACGATCGCCCCTATGGCAAGGTCGAAGACGGCTTGCCGATGTGGCATCACGCCCTGCGCAACAAGGAATACCGTACCATCGATGAAAAACTCGACCAGCCGGGGATCTCGTTTGTCCCGACGACCGGGATCGGACGCGATGTAACCTTCACCGAGCTTCTGGAAGACTGGGGCTTTGACCTGATCCTGCTCGCCAATGGCGCCTGGCGGGACCGACCGCTTCCCGTTTCGAGTGCCGATACCTACATCAACCGTGGCCTGGTCTATCAGAACCCGTTTATCTACTGGTTCAACCATTACCGGGAGCCCGACTACAACGGCCCGACCTACGTCGTCGAGGATGGCACCATTGTCGTGGGAGGAGGCCTCGCCTCGATCGATGTGGCCAAAGTTCTGCAGATTGAGCTCACTCTCAAGGCCCTCGCGGAGCGCGGCATCCAACAGGATACGATCGAATTGGAAACTCAGGGTATTCCAAAGACTTTGGAAAAACATAACCTGAGCTGGGACGATCTGGGCATCGACGGATGTACCATTTATTATCGTCGCCGCATCGAGGACATGCCCCTGGCCGATCTGCCGCCGAACGCGACTCCGGAGAAGATTGCCAAGATTGAAAGTGTCCGCGTGCGGATGCTGGAAAAAGCTCGCAGCAAATTTCTTTTCAATGTGGAGCCCCTCTGGTCGCCCATCGGCCTGCTGACCGAAGGCCAACGATTGGCCGGTCTTCGCTTTGCCCGCACCAAGCTCGACGAGAACGGAAAGGCAACCATCGTGCCCGGCGAAGTGCGCAACGCCGATGCTTCCCTGGTCATCTCGTCCATCGGGTCGATCCCCGAGCCCATTGAAGGGTTGCCGATGGATGGAGAGCTCCTGCGCCTGGAAGACCTCGAGAATGGCAAGGTTGTGACCTTTCAGAACGTCTTCGGCTGCGGCAATGTCGTGACCGGCAAAGGAAATCTGGTCGCATCGCGTAAACATAGTGCTTCGGTTGCCAGCTATCTCGTCGACCAATTGGCCTCGATGAGTGGCTCGAACACCGAGAAAATTGTGCAAAGAACCGCCGAGAGGCACCAATCCATCGGCTACGATGGCTATCGTGCGTGGGTCGATGCACGCACCCCCAAGGAGTAGCGCTTCCCATGAGTGACTCTCCCGGACGGGTCGTGCAGGGCAATATGATCGGGCTCACCATGGCCGATGTCGACGTCTGGAGCGACCGAGTCGTTACTGTTCTGGGACAAAATCCGGGAGCCTTCACCGGGCCGGGGACCAACACCTATCTGGTGGGAACCTCGAGCAGACCACTGCTGCTTGATACCGGGGATGGAAACCCGGCCTATATGCCGTTTTTGATTCAGGGCCTGAGAGACCACCGCAGCAGCGAAGAACTTCAGGGAATCGTCGCAACCCATGCCCACCCCGACCATATTGGCGGGATCGCCAACGTGCGGGAACATTTCGGGGATCTGATCACCCACAAGCGCCCCTGGAAAGGGATGGATGGCCCGATCGACGGACCTGTTGAAGCAATTGACGGAGACGCGGTTATCGAAACCGAAGGAGCGACCCTGCGCGCAATCTTCACACCGGGTCATGCATGCGACCATCTCTGCTACTGGCTTGAGGAAGAACGAGCCATCTTCACTGGCGACGTCGTTCTTGGCGCCGGCACGACGGTAATTCCCGAACACGGTGGCGACCTCTTTGACTATATGAAGTCGCTCGAGAGACTTCTGGAATGGGAACCCGAGGTTCTCTATCCAGCCCACGGCCCGGTGATCCGCAATGCCGATGAAAAAATCCGCCAATATATTGCCCACCGCAACCTGCGCGAAGAACAGATCCTCGATGTCCTCGGACAAGGCGTGTCCAAAGTCCCCGAGATGGTCAAACTGATCTACGCCGATGTTCCGGAGTTTCTCTGGCCTGCAGCAGGAACCTCCGTTCGATCCCATCTGGGAAAATTATTGCGTGAGAACATTGTGACCCGCTCGGACGAAGACTGGTCGATTAACTCCTGAAACCTTTCAGCACTGGAGGCGCGAAATAGTCTCGAGTGCTTCGGTCCGAATCCGATCGACCAATTCCTGACAAGTCGGCTCATCGTCGATCAATCCTGCCACCGAACCACTGGGCAGGTAGCCGCCGATCGGATCACCTTCCGTCATCGCGCGGCGCGCCAACATCGGTGCATTCGCAGCGAGCAGCAACTGGCTGCGCGTCAGGCCTTCGTTTTTCTTCATCGCCAGTCCTGATTGGAGCAGTTCGAGAATTGACGCGCCCGATACCCGGCGAAACTCCAGCGCATTCCGGAACGCGAACAGCAGCCGAGAGACGCCGCTGCGGCCTTCGAGTTGGCGCACCAACTCGTTGACCACAACCCGCTGCGGCATTCCATCGATCTCGGAGGTAACGATCACATCCCCTACCCCTGCATCAATATAACGACGCATGGTCTGCGCCGGGACCGGGCTTTCCCGGGTGAGCAAAAAGCGCGTGCCCATGGCAATGCCTGCCGCCCCATACGCCAGGGCAGCGACCAGGCCGCGCCCGTCCTTGAAACCACCGGCAGCAAGAACCGGGATGTCGACGGCGTCAGCGCATGCCGAAATTTGCAAGGACGTCGGGATCGAGCCGGTATGACCGCCGCCTTCCCCGCCTTGGACAATCACCATGTCCGCACCCAGCTTCTCGGCCTTCTCCACATGCCTTGGTGCCCCGCAGGTAGGAATGCAGAGGACACCGGATTTCTTCAATCGCTGGATCAGATCCGCACTCGGCGCCCGGTTGTAACCAGCGGCGCGGACCTCGTAGCGCAGAATCATCTCGACAATTTCCTCGGCACCGGGGGCGTCCATCAGGAAATTGACGCCGAAAGGTCGGTCGGTCAATTCCTTGGTCTCTCGAATGGCCGCCTCAACTTCGGCGAGCGGAAGACCTGCTGCCGCCAGAAATCCGAACACCCCCGCGTTGCAGGCACCGGCGACCAGAGGCGGGGTCGCCACCCATCCCATCCCGGTCTGCAATACCGGAATATCGATCTCCAGAAGGTCACAAACTCGGGTATGCAGGGGGCTTTGAGTGCTCGAAGTCATAGTTCTTTTCTACCGGAAGACGGCAAAAGGTCCATGCGACATCAATCAGCACCAAAATCGCGCCCCACGGCCTTTCGGCCGGCTTTATTTCAAGGCCCGAGTTCGCAACAGTAGGCAGATGGGAATAATCGTCCGGCTTCTCCTCGCGAGCTTCTTGTGGATTTCCTGCAGCAGTCCCATTCCCGAGCTTCCGGCCGATGCACCCCGCATTCTCGTCTTTACCCGGACCACCGAATACCGGCACGAAAATATTGAACCGGGCCTCGAGATCCTCGAAACCGAGGCAAAACGAAGAGGCATCGCTGTCGATACGACCGAAGACTCGAAATTATTCTCTCGCGAAGCTCTCGCGCCCTATCGCGCCGTGGTCTTTTTCAACACCACGGGAGATGTCCTGAACCGCGAAGAGCAAGTCGCCTTCGAGCGCTATATTCAGGCCGGGGGCGGCTTCGTCGGTATTCATGCGGCGGCCGATACGGAATGGAAAAACAATGCATGGCCCTGGTACACGCGATTGGTAGGCGCCGCATTTTTGAGCCACCCCAACGAGCCTTCCAACGTGCAGAGAGCCACGGTCAGGCGCGTCGACTCCAACGACCCCGCGACCGCAGCCATCCCCGAGTCCTGGGAGCATGAGGACGAATGGTATGACTACCAACGGTTCAGCGACGGCGTCGACGTTCTGTTGCGCGTCGACGAAGAAACCTATCAGGGTGGCCAAACCGGTGAGTTTCACCCGATCTCCTGGAAAAGACCCTTCGATGGAGGCCGAAGTTTCTACACCGGCTTGGGACACACCGAAGATAGTTTTTCCGAAGAAATCTTCCTCGACCATCTTTTTGGCGGAACACGATGGGCGATGGGCGACGGGCAGGGACCTCCGGATCTCGACTACGAAAAGAGCTCTCCTCTGCCGTGGCGAATCACACAGGAGACCATTGCCAGAAGCATCGGAGAACCCATTGCGTTTGAGTTCAGCCCCGATGGCGGGCTGTATATCATCGAACGCCGTGGACGGATTCGCTATCTGGACCCTCTGACCCGCGAGGTCAGCGCGGCCGGCGAACTCGAGGTCTATTCCGAAGCAGAAAACGGCCTGATGGGAATCACCTTCGCTCCGGATTTCCGGGAGACCGCCCATGGCTACCTCTACTATGCGACCGACGAGGGCGGCCGGCATCGCTATCGCCTCTCGCGCTTTGAATTCCGCGACGGCAAGCTTCTGCCCGAAACCGAAAAGGTCATGATGGAGGTCGGCATTGATCCCGGCGAAACCGGGCATGAGGGCGGCGACCTGCAATTCGACGTCGAGGGGAATCTCTGGATCTCGACCGGGGACGACTCCTACCCGCAAGCCATCGATGGCTACGCGCCCATGAATGAATCGCTGCCAACCCAGAACGCATTGGGCACATCGGCCAACTCTCAGGACCTTCGCGGCAAGATTTTGCGCATCCGCCCGCAACCTGACGGCAGCTACACCATCCCGAACGGAAACCTCTTTGCCGATCCCGAGCAAGGACGACCCGAAATCTATGTGATGGGGTTGCGTAACCCTTTTCGTTTCCATTTCGACGACCGAACCCAAACTCTCTACTGGGGCGAGATCGGCCCGGACGCCAACGACGACCACCCCGAGCGAGGACCGCGCGGCTACGACGAATTCAATCGGACAAAGACACCCGGCTTTTTTGGCTGGCCACTTTTTATCCAGAACAACCTTGCTTACCGGCCCTGGGATATGAGCAAGGGGGCGGCCACCGGACCCTTTTTCGACCCGGCAAACCCTCGTAACGACTCACCCGCCAACGACGGACTGCGAGAACTGCCGGCACCCCAACCCTCCTGGATCGCCTACCCCTATGCTCTCGACGACCAGTTTTTCGAACTCGGTGGCGGCGATGCGATGGGCGTCAGCCGCCGCGCAGGTAGAAGCGCAATGTCCGGACCCGTCTACTACGCTGATCAATACCCCGCGGAAACGGCCTTTCCGGATTACTATGATGGCAAACTGATTCTCTATGACTTCATGCGGGATTGGGTGCTGTTGGCGGAAATGGATGCCGACGGCAATCTTGCCAAGATCGAGCCACTTTCAGAGCTCGACCTGAACTCACCCATCGATCTCACCATCGGACCCGATGGCAGTATCTGGGTTCTCGAATATGGTTCGAATTGGTTTACGGACAATGAAGACTCTCAAGTCTCGCGTATTTCCTATTTCGCCAAGGACAACCCGCCCCCGGTCGCCGTAGCGGAGGTCTCCCCGCTCAACAGCGCCGCTCCGGCCACCATCGTGCTCGATGCCACCGAGTCCTGGGACCGCAACCCTGACGATTCGATGCAATGGGAGTGGTGGATTACCGATGAAACAGGAGAGCGCAAGCGCGTCGCCTCCGAGGAGACCGCCACCCATCAAATTTCCGAACCCGGCATCTATGCCATCGAACTTGTCGTCACCGACGAAGGCGGGAGCAGTTCTCGAGACAAGCGAACCGTGAAAATCGGCAACGCTCCGCCGCAGATCCGCGTCGACCTTGACGGGAACCGATCCTTCTTCGGCAAGGATTCGGTCGGCTACAGCGTGAGCGTGGAAGACCTCGAGGACGGCAGCACCCGCACAGGTGCCATCAAGCCTGAAGATATTCTCATCGAGTTTGATTTCTCGGCCGATGGATTTACCGCTGGCTCCGAAGGGAACACCCACGAAAATACCCTGGCAGTCAACCATGAGGTCGAAGGGTGCGGGTCTTGCCATGCTCAGGAGATCACCTCGGCAGGCCCGTCACTCCGCGCCATCGCCGATCGCTATGCGGCCGACCCCAACGCAGTCGAGCAACTGGCCGACCGCGTCCGCAATGGCGGAACCGGTCAATGGGGTGATCGTGCCATGCCGGCCCACGAACATCTGAGCACGGACCGAGCCCGAGAACTCGTCGAGCAAATCCTCGATCTTTCGCCCGATCGACCGCGCAAATCAGGACTACCGCTTGAGGGCCGCCTCGCTTTCGAAGACCACGGCGCGACCCTCCAACCCAACCAGTGGATGGATAGCAGCACGCCCGCACAATATCGCCTTCGCGTCTCCTACACCGACCGCGGGGGAGATCGGGTGGGCCCGCTTTCGGCAGAAACCGAAATTGTTTTCGCCCACCCGAATGTCCGCGCGGCGCTCTTCGACGAGACGGCCGGCACCATGACGGTTGTCGCTCCCGAGTCATCCCTGGTCCCGGCGGATTTGATCGGAGTGCCTTTGGTCATCGCCATCGCACCCGACAGCTTCATCAGTTTCGAAGGAATTGATCTGCGCGGGGTCACCCGGGTGGACATGATCGCCACCGCTCTTTCCGCCTTCATGGAAGGTGGTCGTATCGAGGTGCGGCAGGGTGCCGTCGACGGTGCTCTGATCGACTCCCTCGAGGTCGAGAGTCGGCTGCTGCCGAGCGAACAAAAATTTTCGGCCAGTCTTGTGGAATTCAACGAAGTTGAAGACCTCTTTTTCGTCTTCCAGCCACTCGACCCCACCGAAGAGAATAGCGGCGCTCTTCTGGCACTCCTGTCGGTAAACTTTGTGACCGAAGAAGATTCAGCGGAAAGGGAAAATTAACCTGCTGCAGAAACAGCGAGGTGAGCGGGTCGATCCACCAGATTCGTAGTGGCAAAACAGCTCTCGAGAAGGATTCGCTCAAATTGGTTGAACGAGGACGACCAATCTCTTCTTTGCATGGCCTGAATACCGGCCTGTGCCATACGGGCCCGCAGCTCGGCATCCTCGAAAAGATCGCCGATCTTATCCGCGATCGCCGCGGGTTCAGCCGCGGCCAGACGAAAACCTTCGCCAGGCGAAAGAACGTCCTCGAGGCCCGAGAGTTCCGACTCCACCACCACGGCCCCGCACGCCATCGATTCCATGGCGACCGAGGAAACCGTTCCCGACAACGAGAGCGAAAGGACGACCTGAGCCCGGTTCATCTCGCTCGCGAGAGTCGTAGGTGAGGGAATGCCCACGTGGCGAGCCACAAAGCCCAGCGGTCCGATATCTTCTTCGTGAGCACCGAAAAGAGTGATTTCCAGTTCCGGGTAGCGCTGAGACAGCAGACGCAAGGCCTCGATACCAAGCGCAAAGCCCCGTTCCCTGCGGTCGGGTCTCGCATAGAACAAGATTCGATGCGGGTGCTCGGGCAGCTCGGCGGACCGTGCCGCGAAGAACCGTGATTGATCCACGGCGAGATCGATGGCCTCCACCGAACCAGGAGATCGGTCCGCGATCCTCGGTGCAAGCGTTCTCCCGAAGGCCACTGCTTGCAGTGGCAGATGATAGGCGGCCCGGGCCCGCTGAAAGTATCTATGATTCTCGGGCGCGAGACTTTCTTCCAACTCCTGAATCAAACGAAATTGAAAAAGCGAGTGCTCGTCTCGCGCAACGAACTCCGACGACTTCCAGCAAGTGCTGATCGAGACGTCGGCGTCGCTCATTTGGCGCAATCCAATGATCGGCTCGAGAGAAAGCGGGCCAAAATAACGTTCCGTGTAGTCCACGATCTCGCCCGGTGACAAACGTGATAAATGCTCCACCGGATCAATATAGACACGAACGCGATGCCCGCGTCGGCCGAGCTCATTGGCAATCCGAAAGACTACCTGAGATCGTCCGCTGCGCTCGGCGATCGGAGCACGCACCACCCAATTGATCGCCAACGAACGGTTCCATGGAAGTGGCGGGCCGGACTGCCCCAGAAGCTCAAGCATCGATTCGGGAGGCACAGCCAGGGGTGCCGAATCCAGCACAACCGGACGGCCATTCTCGCGAGCGTTCGCAAGAAGCCGATTCAATCGCGGACCACTCGGAGATCCTGCGACGACAAATGCCCCATGGCGCTCGAGAATCGCGCGGAGACTTTCCTTGCCGAGAGGCGCCACGGTTGTGCGCACCCCACTGCTTGCGAGACAGCGTTCCCAGGACGCCCCGCGTCGAAGGGACTCGCGCTCTTCACTCACCAGGATCTGCACAGCGGCTCGACCGGCACGTTTGCGAAAGAAACTGCGCACCGCGCGACTGACCGAATTCAGGACGAACGGCCGGGAACTTCCCGAAGCGCTTTTCGGAACCGAGGACGTGGCTGGGCGACCTGCATCAGAGAGCTGTGGATTCGAGGGTTGCATCAGAGTCGTAGCTGCCGAACCAGAATCAGCGGCAATGCTCTCTCACTACCACGACAGCACCTCTTCTGTCATCCTGAGGGGGCATGGGAGGACTCTGCGAAAAATGCCAGCATATGCGATCGGTTGTCACGGGAAAGGGCAGCCGTTTTCTGCGCTGCAGCCTCTCGGAAACCAACAAGCGGTATCTGAAATACCCTCCCCTACCCGTCATGCATTGTGAGGGCTTCCTCCCCGAAGAGCCGCTACCACCTGACGAAAATCTTCGTCGTCGCGGGCATCCTCGGGCATCGGGAAAGTGATTGTATCGGTGAGATCCCCGTACCATTGCTCCAACAGGCCGCCTACATTCTCATAGGTCGCACTCGGGACAAATGCGTCGAGCATTTCATCGTCCACGAGTTCATGCATCCGATCCCACTGTTGCTTGCGGGTCAGTTCCCGAAGTTCCGGGCCGCGGTCCGCCCAGCCAAAAATTTCCAGACTCGGCCAATATGCCGGGGTCGAATAGAGGAATGCCAAACTACGACGGGCATTTTCTCGCTCGCGTTCGACATCGGCGTCCGTGCGCCCCGTGGCGATGCGACAGCCTACCAGGAGCCGGAAAGGTGCAAGGTCGCTTTTACGGCGCTCCGCTCCCTTTTCCAGACGAGGCCGAAGAACCTCTCGCAAATAACGAGGCGCCGTATTGGTCGGATGCGTCACCAACCCATCGGCAACCTCTCCGGCCAGCGCTGTCATCCGCGTCGCCACACCGCCGAGGTGAATCGGCAGAGAGAACTCCTCCAGAGGCTCGGGACGAAAAAAAGGCTGCAACCTCTCGAACCGGTAATGTTCACCGGAAAATGCCAGCGGGTCACCGAATTGGAATGATCGAAAAATGGATCGCAGGGCTTCGACATACTCGCGCATCCGCGCCACCGGAGGAGCCCAGGCGGTCGCATAGCGACCTTCGATATTTGCCTTGATTTGCGAACCAAGTCCCAACTCGAATCGACCGCCGGAGAGCGCAGCAAGATCCCATGCCGCAATCGCAGTGACCATCGGGCTGCGCGGAAAGGCCAGTGCTACACTTGTGGCCACTCGAATCCGCCTGGTGGCCCCCAGCGCGAGTGTCGCCCCCACGAATCCGTCATGGACTGCTTCCGGAATATTCAAACCATCGTAGCCCAGTGCTTCTGCCCGTTGTGCATGAGCGGCAATCTCCGCCGGAGCGAGGCGCTGGCTGGTCGTTGCATATAGTTTGAAGGCCATGAATTGGTGCATCCTTTCGGTGCCGAGAGAACCGCCAATCCGCCATCTCGGCGGAATTGCCCCTCAAAATGGAAGACCCTTGTCCCCGCGCCTTACCGGAAAAGGGCCGCCCGAGAGGTTTTCGTGCCTGCAGCTTGGCGGATTTCCATGCAAAATCCAAAGCATAGAAAACTGGGCGCCGCCCGCTTGAGCGCCACGTATCATGCGTTACTTTCTGTAGTATCGGCCCGTCATGGACAGGCCGAGGATCGCCCCGCATTGGGGACCTGCCCGGGAAGGAAGCACGACATGGACCTTAAAATCTCTCAAGAAGATGAGAACTTTCGTGGAGAGCTGCGCGAATGGCTCGCCTCATCTGTCGAAAGCTACGGGAGCTCTCCCGACCGGAAGGATTATCAGGCGCGCCGGGACTACGATACCGGGTGGCAACGAAAGCTCTTCGAAGCTGGCTATGCCGGCATCACCTGGCCGGCAGAGTTTGGCGGTCGCGGCCTCTCGCTCAACCAGCAGTTGATCTATTACGAAGAAACCACGCGGGCGAAGGCACCCTATGTGGGAACCAACTTCGTCGGCCTCCTGCATGGCGGTCCCACCGTCATGGTCGAGGGAAGTGCTGAACAAAAAGAACGCCATCTGGGCCCCATCCTGCGAGGCGAGCAAGTCTGGTGTCAGGGGTTCTCCGAGCCCAACTCCGGATCCGACCTCGCGAGCTTGTCGTGTCGTGCCGAAAGAGATGGCGACCACTACGTGGTAAACGGATCCAAAATCTGGACCAGCTTTGCCCAGGTCGCTGACTATTGTGAGCTATTGGTTCGGACCGACGTAGAAGCACCCAAGCATCGGGGGATCAGCTGGCTGATCATGCCGATGGATCTACCGGGCATCGACATCCGCCCCCTCCCCACTCTGCTCGGCGAAAGCGAATTCAGCGAAATGTTTCTCGACAATGTTCGCATCCCGGTCGCCAATCGCGTCGGCGACGAGAATGACGGCTGGCGCGTGACCAATGTGACGCTTCGATTCGAACGTGGCACAGCATTTTCAGGCGAGATCTACGAGCTCAAGGTTTGGATCGAAGAGATTGCCAAGGCAGCCGAAGCCGCCGGCACACTTGATGGTCCGATGCGGCGTCGCATCGGCAGAATGCGTGCCGAGGTCGATGGCTTGGGCTATTTGCTGCGCTACACGATCGCGCAGGCCGGCGAAACGGGTGTCCCCGGCGTAGGCGCTTCGGCGATCAAATTATTCATGTCCGAGCTGAAACAAAGTATGGGCGACCTCTCGATGCAGGCGATCGGCAGAGCCGCTCTTTCGCGTCAGGATGTCGGCGGTTTACCCGCTGATGAATTCACTTTTGAAACCTTCCAGTCGCTCTCCATGACCATTGCTGCCGGCTCCTCACAGATCCAGCGCAACATCGTCGGCGAACGCATCCTCGGTCTTCCGAAAGACCGCTGAGGAGAATCTGATGAGTTTTACACTTCGCGACGACCAAAAGGCTCTCCAGCAGGGCATTCAGGATTTCTGCACCAGCCGGTTCCCTCGAGATCAGCTGGGCGCCATCGATGCCTGGTCCTTTGATCGAGGGCTCTGGAGCGATCTGAGAGAAATGGGCGTCTTCGCCCTGCAAGTCCCCGAGGCCGACGGCGGCCTCGGCCTCGGCATGACCGATGCAGCTCTGGTCTTTGTCGAATTCGGACGAGCCCTGATCCCCGGGCCACTGGTCTGGACGCATATAGCCGCCGGCCATATCGAGGGCGCCGCAACCGGCGAGACCGTGGTGGGCGGCATCGATCTGACCAAAGGTCAGGACGAACCCCTTCTGCTGGAATACTTCGACAGTCTCGATGTGGTTCTCGTCTTGCGCGAAGATGGCCTCTGGAAGATTCCACAGGCCGAAATGTCGGCCGAGCCGGTGCGCGAATCGCTCGACCCACTGACCCCGACGCATCTGGTCACGAGTATGCCGAGCGGAGAACGCATCGGCGATGCCTCGGAGGCAGCGCGCCTGGCCCGTGAAGGTGCCGTGCTCTGCGCCGCCATGCAATTAGGCGTTGCCGAGGCCACAACCGAAATGTCGGTCGCCTACGCCAACACACGAGAACAATTTGACCGGCCGATCGGAAAATTCCAGGCCGTCAAACATCTCTGTGCCGACAATTTCGTCCGCCAGGAACTGGCCCGCGGAGCCGTCTACGGTGCGGCCGCCACTCTGGAACATCCGGAAGTGGGTGATGAGAGCCGTGCCGCTTCCGGTGCCAAGATCAATGCGGGCGAAGCAGCCATGAAAAATGCCCGCACCTGTATCCAGGTGCACGGCGGCATGGGCTTTACCTGGGAGGTGCCCGCACACTTCTTTCTCAAAAGAGCCTGGGTGCTCGAGAATGCCTTCGGCACGATCGACGAGCATTCGGACCTGCTTGCCTGAGGGCCGGCGTGTCCGAGGACTGGCCGGCGCCTGGCTCCTCAGGCCGGCAAGATTCGGAAAACCCGGTCACCGGGCCGGCATCGATAGCGAACCTTGATCCCGACCTCCGCACCGCGCTTTGCCGCGTCCACCGACTCGTGGCGGATCTGCATTGATTTGATGCGTTGCGCGAAATCTGTCGTCGCACCGCGGACCAGAATCTCCTCGCCCACCTCAAGCTTGCGATTGAGCTTCAACGCCACAACCCCAGCTTTGCGAAAATATGTATCCACTCGACCTACTTCCTGCGTCTTGCGGTCGTTGGCGGATACACGCCCGAATAATCTTGCCCAGAATCCCATCCTCACCTCCACACGAGAGCCCCGAGGCTCTCTTCCACCTCGCCGGATACCCGATTTTCGACCATAGGCCAACCCGACGGTTCTTCCCCAGCGGCAGTGGATCCCGGCCTTGCCGGTTTGGCCCGATCGCCGCGCGCATTGCGCGTGGCGATCCGGATGGATTAGACAATCAATCCAATCGAGGAATCCGATCCAACATGGACACTGTACGCATCGACAAATGGCTCTGGGCCGCACGGTTTTTCAAAACCCGGGCGCTCGCGCAAAAGGCTTGCGCCGGTGGCCACGTCAAAGTGGGTGGGCGTAATGCCAAGCCGGCGCATCCGCTGCGGATCGGCGATGAGGTCCAAGCCATCGCGCCTCGCGGGCCAGTGGTCGCCGTGGTGCTGGCTCTGGCAGAGAAGCGACTTTCAGCCCCCTTGGCCGCAGAACTCTACGAAGATCACTCACCGCCACCGCCTCCTGCGGAATTCCGCGCCGGAAATCCCGAAGTCGCGCGTGCCAGAGGTGCCGGGCGACCGACCAAGGAAGACCGCCGGGCCCTGCGGCGCTTGCGCGGGCGCTGAGGCCTGCCTCAATCTTCGTCGACCAATTTCAATTCGACCCGGCGCCCATCGGGGTCTTTTGCATAAACCGATGTTCCCTCGCCGGTGGCGCCATACCGTCGCTCGATTTTTCCGTGCGGGATCTCTTCCGCATCAAGCCAGGCGATCAGTTCATCGGCGTTCAGGTCGGTAATCGCCAGGCAGAAGTGATCGTATCGGGGATCCCCCCCGGACGAGTCCTTCGATTCTTCAGCCGGATCCGTCGCCGAACGGTCCAGAATATCAATCAGCGCAAAACCGGCGCGAAGCTGGTAGAGCCCGAATTTCTTCAAATGACGCTCGAGCTTCAATCCCAGTTTATTCTCGTAGAAGTCGAGAAGCTCGGGCAGGCGTGTGGTCCTCAGAACGATATGATCGATTCCCACAATCTCGGGAATCGGTAATTCAGTCGTTTCATCCATCCCCTGATCATACTTCGTCCGATCGAAAACGGCGAGAACCGGTTTACAGCCCGGCTCAACTTGAAGAATATATCTCTCATGGAATTTGAAACTCTACTGACGCAACTCCAGGACGGTATTCTGACCATCACACTGAACCGGCCGGATCGACTCAATGCCTATAACCACCAAATGTTTCTCGACTTCATGGCCTGTTTTGATCGCTCGGACGCCGACGATGACGTACGGGCCATTATCATCACCGGCGCTGGACGCGGTTTTTGTGCCGGAGCCGATCTCGGCGGCGGCGCCAAGACCTTCGATGGCAGCAAGGCTGGGCGTGAGTCGGCAAATATGGCCCCACGAGATACTGGCGGGCGCAACACTCTGCGGATTTTCCAATCCCTCAAGCCGGTGATCGCGGCGATCAACGGCCCGGCCGTGGGTGTCGGGGCCACAATGACGCTCCCGATGGATATTCGACTCGCGAGTGAAAAGGCACGCATGGGATTTGTCTTTGCCCGGCGCGGTGTCGTGCCGGAGGCCTGCAGCAGCTACTTCCTGCCGCGCGTGGTCGGCATCAATACCGCCATGGAGTGGGTGGCCACGGGCCGCGTCTTTGACGCTCAGGAGGCCCACCAGCGGGGTCTGGTCAGCGAAGTTCTCGCCCCGGATGACCTGCTTCCGCGGGCTCGCGAGTTGGCCCGAGAGATTGCAGAGAATACAAGCGCGATCTCGGTCGCGCTCTCACGCCAGATGATGTGGCGCATGCTGGGCGCCAGTCATCCGATGGACGCCCACCGACTGGACTCGGCAGGCATGTTCGCCACCGGCGGCAGTGCCGATTCCCGGGAGGGCGTCCAGAGCTTTCTGGAAAAACGTCCTCCGAAATTTCCCGGAAAAGTATCGACGGATCTCCCGGCGATCTTCTCGGCCTGGCCAGATCCTCCCTACGACCCGAACGAAAGCTGAGCATCAGCGGATACCGGGCCGAGCCGGCATCCGCCTTTTGCGCTCAGAGATAGTCGCTCGGCACCCAGGTGCCGTGGAAGCCGTAAGGCACTCGGACGTCGAGGACGACCTCGGCAATTGGTCCGCGTGTATGATTCAGCGCTTCAAAGATCCCGAGAGTGCTGGTGTTTGTGCGGCTATTGTAAAGATAGGAGAGAAGGTAGCCATCACCTTCCCCGGATCCGGTCGGCACAAAAATCGCCTCGGCCGCATGGATATGGGCTGGCGGTGTCCACAGCTTGCCCTCACCCGTCCGATTATTCATATAAGCGATTCCGCCGAGTTGAACCGAATCGGGATGGTCACGGAATTCGGCGTGCCAACTGTGCTGGTAGGGGCGGCCCACGTAGCGCGGGTCGATCTTGGGCAAGTCCCAGTTATTTTCGCTGATGATCTGATCCCGGAACGTCAACTCCTCGCCTGCGGTATTCACCGTCCAGCGACGAATCGTGTCCTCGCCAGTGGCCAGGTCCGATTTATTGAAGACCTCCTGGAGCCAATGCACATCGATATGGATGTCATCTCCGTCGCGATGCGCATTGGTTTCGTGGAACACAAAACATGGCTCGGGCAGGTCGACCCAGCGAATCTTGTCTCCTGAATCACCAAAGCTGAGCACGCCGATGCGCGCGCCGTATTCCGGCGTCCACATGAAGGCATCGATCGGGTTCTCGATGGCATTCTGAATATCGAAGACCACCGGGCATTCCCAGAACACCACCTCGCGGTCGGTGATCGCGAACGAGTGCACCATCGTCGGCTTCTCCGTCTCGATCACCGCCTCGTTGAGAATTTCACCACTCGGAGAAATTTCCCAATAGGTAATGTGTGGCGCGACAAACCAATAGCCGAAGCAATGCAGGTTGCCGGTCTCCGGATCGATCTTCGGGTGAGCCGTCATGGAGTTCGGGATCGCGCCGCCAAAGGTTTCCAGGCCGATGGTTTCAAGCGTTTTGGGATCAATTTCGAAAGCGGCACCGATCTCGCCCAGACTCAGGAGTTTGCCGCCATGGAAATAGGTGCTGACATTACTGGTGCCGTTGGCACCCCCGGGTGCCAGACCGCTATCGATCGTCTCATCAAAGGCGATCCCGCCTTTGTAGAGCTCTGTCTGTACGTAGCGATTCTTGTAGGAGAGCGCGCGCCCATTCTCCAGGTGCACGCCATGGACCATGCCATCACCGAGAAACCAATGCGGAGAGTTGGTATTCTGCGGATTCGAGCCGTTGCGGATGTAGGAACCATTGAGCTCCGGAGGAATACTGCCCCTTACAGGAAGGTCATATTGCGTGACTTCCTCAAACGTCGGGGCAAAGTTGTTCTGCAACCACCACCCCAGATCGGGATCGACCACCAACGGGGCTTCCCCATTGCTCGAACCGCCACAGGCGCTCAGAAGGCCCGCAGGCATGCTGATGGCACCGGCTCCCATCAAGGCAGCTTTCAGAAAAGAACGTCTCTGCATCGGTGGCAATTTGGAAAGGTCAGCGGGTTGCATATTCTGGACTCCTCAAAATCTGGTTGGTCTTCCGGATGGAAGAGCGACCTTTTAGGGAGTATGAGTTCGCTGCCGAGGCGTCAACAACTTCCTGCCAGTTTGGAGGCTATCTGCAAAGGCATTCGGCATGATGCACTGCGTCGCTCAGGGGTGAGCCTTCGTTCCGAAAAGCCTCGGTGGCGATTCCGACAATTGGCAAAAGAGGCCGGGAAGGAAAAGGGGCCGGGAACAATGGATCACTTCAAGAAAAAATATGGACCTTGGGCCTTGGTCCTGGGGGCTTCCGAGGGGCTGGGTGCATCGTTCGCAGATGCGGCCGCCCAACGCGGACTGCACGTTGCGATGGCGGCAAGGCGCCCCGAGGTTCTGGAAGCATCGGCGCAGCAACTGGCCACCAAAAACGAAGTGTCGACAAGAACGATCCCGATCGACCTGGGCTCCCCCGAGATGCTGGACAGCTTGCAGGGAGCGACGGCAGATCTCGATATCGGTCTGGTCATCTACAACGCGGCCGCCGGCTACATTGGCCCCTTTGTCGAGCAGGATCTCGCGGAGATCCAGAAAATGGTCGACGTCAACTGCCGCGGGGCCGCTGTGATCGCCCATCATTTCGCGCGTCGCATGCAAGACCGTCATTCGGGAGGCATCGTCCTGATGAGTTCCGGGGCGGCTCTGGCCGGTGGGCCCGGCAATGCACTTTATGCAGCAGGGAAATCTTTTGAACTGATTCTGGGCGAGGGCTTGTCGCGCGAGCTCAAACCCGACGGCATTGACGTGCTTTCCCTGATCGGCCCGGCGATCGATACCCCGAACTTCTGGCAGGAAGATCCCAACGTCGAGAAGATGCTCGGGCCTCCGCTTCCCAGCGCGACAGTCGCCGCCGAGGCGCTGGAGCAACTCGGCAAAAGCTCTTCCTGGGTTGCCGGCAAGGAATATCGCGACGGACTTGCTGCATTGGGAACCCTCCCCCGGGAACAGCAAATCGATGCCATGGAAGCATCAGTTCTATCCATGTACGGTCCACGCGTCCGTTCGCGCTTACCGAGGGCCTGAGAAAAGGGCCCTCGCAGAGCCGACCACCGAAGCAGGCTTAATCGCGGACGTTCGCGCGCCGGGTCTCGGAATGCGACGATCCATCATTGTCGACCACGGTAACCCAGACCAGATACTCGCCCGGTTCCAACCAAAAGGTCGTCTTCGGCGAAGCCTGCGGTCCTGCCTGGTACACCATGGCTTCGGTATCTCGATCCAACACGCGGAACGAATAACTTACAATCGTCCCATCGTGATCCTCTGAACGGCTTGCATCGACCTCGATGAAGTTGGGAACACCATTTTCACGAGTCTCGTTCTCGATCGCGAATTTCACCTGCGGGCGGCGATTCTCCGGGCCCACATTATGCCCATGGTGCCCCGCATGGTCCTGCGCGTTTTGGCCGCGCAGCTCCCAGTCCCCGCCACGCCGCGGCTTGCAGCGCCAAGGTTGCGTGGCAACAAATTGCACCGGATCCGCGCCGGTACCATCGTCGACCGTCAGGATGGTGGTCAGAAAGGCGCGCTCGTCACCACGCAGACAACCCAGCGGAACATCGACAAGCGAGCGCGCAAAACGAATCACCGTCCGGATCTGGCTGGCCCGCTGCTCGACATCCACGCGAAGATTCTGGCGATCGCGCCCCTCGCGCTTGAACGTCCCCTTCCAGGACTTGCCACCGCGTCCCAACGACAGAGGTACCTCGGCCGGGTCCGCCCCACCGATGGTCACCAATTCCATGCCATCTTCGTCGACCATGATCGCCTGGATCGTGACGGTTGCGTCGGGATTATCCAGATCAAGTTCGCGCAGAGCACTGGCCTCGAACGCTTGCCGGATGCGTACATCCGAGCGACCTTCCAGAGTTCCGACGCGGCCTGCCTGACCATGGAATTTCACAATCGGAAAGTCGTTGCCTTCGTGGATTGTTCCCAGATCCATTTCCCACTGCGCGAGTGTGGCCACTGGTGCGGCCAAAAGGAAAAGCAAGGAAAGGGCGAGGCTGGAAGTGCGAAGAAGATGAGTGGTCATCGAGGGTCTCCTTGATTGAGGGTCTGTCGTAGTTGTAAGCAATCCCGCAGAAAAGGCAATGGTCACGAAAGAAGCTCGATCCTGTCGAGGATCTTCAGCCCAATTCGCGAACGGCCCAATCAATCCAGGGCAGCAGGGCTTCGGTATCCTCGGCGCGGACGGTGGCCCCACCCCAAAGACGCAAGCCTGGAGGCGCATCCCGGTAGGCCCCCAGATCATAACCCACCTGCTGCTCTTCCAGCTGCTTGACGATGGCTTTGGCGTCCGCAGCCAGATGGTCCGTACCCCGGCGCGCGGCAAAGGTGTCGGAGAATCTCAGACAGATTGAGGTGGACGAACGAAGCCCAGGGTCGCTGGCGAGGAAATCGAAATCATCGGACTGTCCCACCCACCCATCTACCGCTTGAAGATTCGCCTGCGATCGCTCAACCAATGCCGGGAGACCGCCAAGGGATTCGGCCCACCGCAGGGCATCCAGAACATCTTCCACACAAAGCATCGAAGGCGTGTTGATCGTCGCACCGCGGAAGATGCCTTCAATCAATTTACCGCCTTTGGTCATGCGAAAGATCTTGGGCAGCGGCCAGGGCGGTGTGTAGGATTCCAGCCGCTCGACGGCCCGCGGCGAGAGCACCAGCATGCCGTGCGCGGCTTCTCCCCCGAGTACTTTTTGCCAGGACCAGGTCACCACATCGAGCTTGGTAAAGTCGACGTCCATCGCAAAGACAGCTGACGTCGCGTCGCAAATTGCAAGACCTTCGCGACCCTCGGGGATCCAGTCAGCATCCGGGACGCGCACACCGGAGGTGGTCCCATTCCAGGCAAAGACAACATCGCTTGCGAAATCGACCTGACCCAGATCCGGAAGCTCTCCGTAGGCGGCTTCCAGAATCCGCGCATCGAGGCCCAATTGGCCGGTGACATCCGAGGCCCAACCCTTGGAGAAACTCTCCCAGACCAGAACATCCACCGGTCGTGCCCCCAGCAGCGACCACAGCGCCATCTCCACGGCTCCCGTATCCGAGGCGGGCACAATGCCGATCCGATAGTCGTCGGGAATCGACAGCACCGAACGAGTGCGCTCGATGACCTCGGCCAGCCGACTCTTCCCTTCGCTCGAGCGATGGGAGCGACCCGTCAGTGCTCCGGCCAGGGCTTCGGGCGTCCACCCAGGGCGCTTGGCACAGGGGCCCGAGGAAAATAGAGGGCGTTCCGGCTTTTGGCTAGGGTGATTCATGGGGGAAATCTACCATACGCGAGAGAAAAATCCGCGCGGCGTTCCCTCGGACAAATGGCCGATTTTCTCTCGGCAGGAGTTTCGTTATGGAGATGCTGATGGCCGAACCTCAAACCAATTCGCGACCCCGCCGCCGGGTCGCAATTATCGGTGCCGGATTCTCGGGCATTTGTGTGGCAATCCATCTGCGCAAAAGTGCCCTCTATGATTTTACGCTCTTCGAGAAGGCAGAATCGATCGGCGGCACCTGGCGCGATAACGCCTACCCCGGCGCGGTCTGCGATGTTCCCTCGATCTCGTACTCATACTCGTTTGCGATGAAACTCGACTGGTCCCGGAAATGGTCGCCACAATCGGAAATTCTGGCCTACATCGAGGACTGCGCGCATAAATACGACGTCTATCGACAAATCCATTTCAGCACCGAAATCCAACATGCCGAATTCGACAACGAAAGATCCGTCTGGGTGCTCACCACCGCCCACGGTGCCGTTCACGAAGCCGACATCCTGATCACGGGCACGGGCCAACTCAATCGCCCCTTGATTCCGGATATTCCGGGACTGGAGAGCTTCGAGGGCCCGAAATTCCACTCGGCGCGCTGGGACCATTCGGTCGAGCTGGCAAAAAAGCGAATTGCCGTAATCGGGAGCGCAGCGAGTGCCGTGCAGTTGGTCCCCGAGGTGGCCCGCGAAGCCGCCCGGGTCAGCGTCCTGCAACGGACCGCGAATTGGATCATGCCGATGGGGAATCGCAACTATTCGGAAACCGAGATTCAACGCCGCAAGGACCACCCCTGGCTGACTCGGTTCTATCGGTGGTTGACCTATCTGAGCTTCGAGGCTCGTTGGCCGTTGTTCAAAGGAAACCGCTTCCTGCAGAAATCGGCCGAGAAGTTTGTCCTGCGCCACCTCGAAGAGACGATTCGGGACCCGATGCTTCGCGATGCCCTCACGCCGGACTATCCGCTGGGAAGTCGGCGCCTGCTGACGAGCGACCATTTTCTGCCTGCTCTCAACAGGGAAAATGTCGATCTGGTCACCGACAGGATCGATCACATCGAGGCCGGGGGGGTCGTCACCGCCAGCGGACGCAAGATTCCGGCCGACGTTCTGGTATTGGCAACCGGGTTTCGCTCGACCGAGTTTCTCGCGCCCATGGAAATCGTTGGACGCAACGGCAAAACGCTGCAGGACGCATGGAGCCATGGCGCCGAGGCCTATCTCGGCTTGACGGTTTCCAACTTTCCGAATTTCTTCATGATGTACGGCCCCAACACGAATCTGGGTCATAATTCGATCATCTTCATGATCGAGTGCCAGACCGCCTACATCATGGACTGCCTGCGCCAAATGGATGAAGGGAAGCTGTGCAGCCTGGATCTCAAGCAGGACGTCATGCAGCGCTTCAATGCAAAGATTCAGAAGGAACTGGAGCATACGGTCTTCGCGCAGGCCGAGAGAAGTTGGTACAAAACCGCAGCAGGAAAAATCACCAATAATTGGTCCACCACCACCATTCGATATTGGCTGCAAACGCGGCGCGTCAATCTGGCCGACTACATGGTCAGCCGCGACAACACCTGAGGAGAATTTATGGGAATCTATTGCGTAACAGGTGGAGCGTCCGGCATCGGCGCCGGGATTGTCGCAAGACTCCGTGAAAACGATCATGACGTCCTGACGATGGATCTCCGCGATGCCGATATCAAAGCGGATCTGGCCACCGACGAAGGACGTGCGAACGCGATTGCAGGCATCCGGGAGGCAGCGCCCGCTGGATTGGATGGTTTCGTGCCCTGTGCCGGTATCGGCCCTCATGTCCAACCAATCTCGCTGATTCCCAGCATCAATTTTTTTGGCGCCGTTTCGTTGACCGAAGCTCTCTTGCCGGACCTGGCGAAACGGAAGGGCAGCGTCGTGATGATCTCGTCGAACTCCTCGCGCATGGGAGATGCCGATCCGGTATTTGTCGAAAAACTCCTTGAGGGCGACGAAGCTGGGGCCAAGGCCTATATCGCCGACAAGGATGGCCAGACGGCCTACGGCCATGGAAAGTTTGCCCTCAGTGTCTGGATGCGGCGCAACGCCGCCCGGTTCGTCGCCGATGGGGTGCGGATCAATGCGGTGGCGCCGGGCTATGTCACGACCGCGTTGACCGACGCCGGTGGCGAAGATCCCGTCTTTGGTCCTGCCATGGCCGCCTTTGTGGAATCCATCCCGGTGGGACGCCCCGGGGTTCCCGAAGATATCGCTCATGCCGTCGCATGGCTGCTGAGCGATGAAGCAAGTTTTGTCTGCGGGTCGGTGCTCTTTGCCGACGGGGGTCATGATGCCATGCTTCGCTCCGACTCCTATTGAGTCCGACAGGGGCGAAGGATGACGCGCACGAGGACTCGTTCTCTGCTGCTACCCCTTCTTCTGCTTCTCGCCTGTAACTCCGAGGAACCCGATCAGAATCGCGTCGCGGCAACTCGCCCCTATCCAGAAAAACCCTTCCCCGTCGACACCGCGATTCTCGAGCGTAACGTTCCGATAAAGGCAAGCCAGGTGGCGCCAGAACCGGATCGCAACGCCTATTTCGGCGATCTCCACGTGCATACCACATGGTCAGCAGACGCCTTCGCCTTTGGGACCACAGCGCGGCCACGCGACGCCTATCGCTACGCCCGGGGCCAGCCACTCGCGCACCCCGCCGGCTTCGAGATGCAACTGCGCCAACCCCTCGACTTCTATGCGATCACCGACCATGCGCTTTTCCTGGGCATGGTGGCGGCACTCGCCGACACCTCGACCGAGGTCTCGAAGCTCGAATTCGCGCAACCTGTGCACGACCTCAACGCTGATGGCAATACGAGCATCTTCTCAACGCTCCAGCGTTTGATGCTCTTCCGCGACCTGATCCCCAAGATGATGGCTGCCGTTCAGGACGGCACCCTGTCGCGCAGCCAGGCGCTGGAGATCAACAAGACCGCGTGGCTCGATACGATCGAAGCTGCCGATGAGTTCTACGAGCCCGGAGTCTTCACGACCTTCGTCGGCTTCGAATACACGCCAAGCTTTCCCTCCGGTGGAAGTCTGCATCGCAATGTAATTTTTCGCGGCAGTGACCGCCTGCCGGCCGAGCCGTTCTCTCGCTATGCTTCACGTAATCCCGAGGGAATGTGGGCCTGGATGGACGGCCTGCGCGATCAGGGGATCGAGGCTCTCGCCATCCCGCACAACTCGAATGCCTCGAACGGCCAGCAGTTCGCATTGGTCGACTGGGCCGGAGATCCCTTCGATGACGAGTACGTGGCGCGTCGCGCGAGAAACGAGCCGTTGGTCGAAATCACGCAGGTGAAGGGAACCTCCGAAACCCATCCGGCACTTTCGGATAACGACGAGTGGGCCGACTTCGAGATCAAACCCTTTGTGGGGAGCTCGAGTCGAATCGGCGACCCCGATGGCAGCTACGTCCGCAAGGCATTGCGCGACGGGATCGCACTGCAAGAGTCGGGAATCGGCAACCCCTTCAAACTCGGCTTTGTCGCAGCGACCGACACGCACGTGGGCGCCACGACCGACGATGAAGAGAATTTCTATTCCAAAATCGGCCTGATCGATGCCACGCCCGAACTCCGCGGCTCAGCGCCACTCCCGTGGTGGCAGGCTCCTCTCTTGCAGTGGCTCGCACCGAACCTCGTAGCCGAGGTCGGCGGCCAGACATACGTCAATGCAGCGACCCGTACCTTCGGGGCATCAGGGCTTGCCGGCGTCTGGGCCGAAGAGAACACCCGCGAGTCCATCTATGATGCGTTTCGCCGCCGCGAGACTTTCGCTACCTCCGGTCCCCGCATCCGTATTCGGTTCTTCGCCGGCAACGATCTGGACGAAACCCTTCTCGACGACCCCCATGCGGTGCGCCGCGCGTACGCGGATGGCGTCGCCATGGGAGGCGATCTGCAGGCAGATCGCGTGCGTGCACCGCGATTCTTTGCCCATACCACACGAGATTCCTTGAGTGCGCCGCTCCAGCGCCTCCAGATCGTGAAGGGCTGGGTCGAGGGCCGTGAGACTTTCGAGAAGGTCTATGATGTGGCGTGCTCGGATGGCGGCAAGGTGGATCTTCGGACGCACCGTTGTCCGGATAATCTCGCGCGTGTCGATCTACGCACCTGCTCGATTACGCCGGACGTTGGTGCCGGCGAGCTCGCGGCCGTTTGGCGAGACCCGGACTTCGATCCGCAGCAGCGCGCGTTCTATTATGCCCGCGTTCTGGAGAACCCTACCTGCCGCTGGTCGACGTGGGATGCCTTGCGCCGAGGTGTCGAGCCGCGCCCCGACCTGCACGCGACACTGCAGGAACGCGCCTGGTCCTCGCCCATCTGGCTCGATCCGGCGCCCGGGCCGGGCGACAGCCCACCTACGCCAGCGGATCCGCCCGCCACCGAAACAAACGGGTAGCCTCGTTCGGCTCGAACGCAATTTTCTGCAGAAGTTTTGTTCGGACGCGGGCGCTTCGGCTCCCCCACAGATAGATTGGGGACATGCATTTGCTGCGATCCTCGTTTCTGGTCGTTATTCTCTCGGCGCTGGTGATTCCCCGGGCAGCAGCCGAGCCCACCGATGCTGCGGGAACGGCGATAGCCTCGCAGGTCGACCCGACGTCGGAGGAGCCCTCTTCAGGGCCGCCTCCCGGCAAGGGGCCCCTGGCGGCCGCTGGCTATCAACACGGATTCCGCACCGGCATCGATGGGGGCGGCTCGTTTGCCACCTCGACCGGCTTCGCCGCCGGACAGATCGGCTACCCGGTCGGTGACGGATACATTCTCGGCGGTCAGTTGGCCTGGCAGGGTGATTGGTACTCGTTTTTCGGCCGCAATGGGGTGACTCTTCCGGACCAGACCAGACCGTGGGGAACCGTCCAGAGCTTTGCCGTGTCGGCCAGTCTGGGGCGCCGGTTCGGGAATTGGTGGATGAACGCGGCGTTTACCACAAGGTTCTCTTACGAAGACGGGGCGTCGCTGGGTGACAGCTTCAACCCCGGCGGCATCCTTGCCGCGCAATACACTTTCTCGCCACGCCTGAAGCTTGGCGGCGGCGTTCTGGTGAACGCCAGAATGGAAGAAGAACCGCTGATCATCCCGATCCCGTTTGTGTATTGGGAGATCCTGGACAACCTGGTCCTGTCCAACTCGATTGCGCCCGACGCCTATCCGCGGGGACCCGGTTTGGAAATCGCCTGGCGACCCGATCCGGCGTGGTCTCTGGCCTTCGGTGGCCGCTGGGAGTACCGACGGTTTCGCTTGAATCAGGCTGGTCCCGAAATCCAACGCGGTGGTGTCGGCGAAGACGAAGGTGTACCTCTCTGGGTTCGACTCACCTGGAGGATGGGGGATCATTTGCGAGTGGACGTTCTCGGAGGCGCGTCGGTCGCCAATCGCCTGCGACTGGCAGATGCCAATGGAAAAGTCCTGCGCTCGGTCGGCACGGATTCCATCCCGAACCTCGGGGCCTTCCTCTCCTACCGGTTCTGACGGTCACCAGACAGCATCGGTGGCATGACGCCCCGGTCGGCTCCGCCAAACCGGAGCGGCAGGCGGAGTCCTCGGATGCTTAGTCGGCTCCGAGGATCAAGCCGCTGGTGGGCACACCGGTGCCGGCTGTGACCAATACATTCTCGACATCATCGACTTGATTGACCGAGGTCCCCCGAATCTGTCGGACCCCCTCGGCAATGCCGTTGGTGCCATGAATATAGGCCTCTCCGAGCTGCCCACCATGGGTGTTGATCGGCAGGCGGCCACCGCGCGCATGATGCCCCTCGCGCACGAATTCCTTGGCTTCGCCGAATTCGCAGAAACCGAATTCTTCGAGCTGGGAGAGGACAAAGGGCGTGAAATGATCGTAGAGAATTGCGGTCTGGAAATCGTCGGGTCCGAGGCCACTGGTTTCGTAGAGCTCGCGCGCAACGACGCCCATCTCGGGGAGGCGCGTCATATCGTCCCGATAATAGCTGGTCATCTGATGCTGGCCGGCGCCAGACCCTTGTGCCGCCGCTCGAATCATTGCCGGCTTCTGCCTCAGATCGCGTGCGCGCTCGGGGCTGGTGATGATCAGCGCCTGCCCGCCATCGGACTCCTGACAGCAATCCAGCAAACGGAGCGGTTCGACAATCCAGCGAGAGTTCCGATGATCGTCCAACGTAATTGGCTTCTCGTAGAAAAACGCGTTCGGGTTGGTCGCGGCAAAATCGCGCCCGGCCACCGATACGCGGCCAAAATCGTCCGTTGTCGCGCCCGTCGCGTGGAGGTAGCGCTGCCCGAACATCGCCACCCAGGACGCCGGCGTCAGCAGACCGAAAGGCGTATAGCTCGAGTAATGCGCCATCTCGGTCGTGGCCGCGGCATCCTTGTTCTGCACGCCGGTTCCGAAGCGATGCCCGGAACGTTCATTGAAAGCGCGCCAGCAAACCACGACATCGGCAACTCCGGTCGCCACAGCCATCGCCGCCTGGTGTACAACCGCACAGGCGGCCCCTCCGCCATAATGCACGCGACTGAAAAAACGCAGGTCGCCGCCTCCGAGAGTTCGCATCACATCGATCTCGGGGTTGTGTTCGGCAGAAAAGAGAGCCACGCCATCAACGTCTGACGCATTCAATCCGGCATCATCCAGAGCAGTCTTCACGCATTCGGCGGCAAGACGATGGGTACTGCGCCCGGACTCCTTGGAGAACTCGGTGGCACCAATACCGACAATTGCGGCCTTGTCCTTGAGCTGGTTTCCCATCCGCTTAATTCCCCTGAGGAAGTGCGAGACGCACGGTGCCGGTGACATGATTGCCGATGCTGTTTTTCCCAACCACATCGATATCGACAACACCCTGGTCTCCGACCAGGGACTTCTCTTTCACCGTTCCCGAAAGCACCATCGTATCGCCCGCGTAATTTGGAGCGCCCAATCGGATATTCACACGCTTCAAAAATGCATCCGGCCCGGCCCAATCCGTAATATACCGGTCGACAAAGCCATTGGTGGTCAGAATGTTCATGAAGATGCTTTTCGTGCCGCGTTCTTGCGCCAACTCCAGATCGTGGTGCACGTCCTGATAATCGCGAGAGGCAATCGCCGTGGCGATGATGCGCGTGGCCGACAGAGGAATGGACAACTCGGGCAGGCAATCGCCGACATTCACCTCGTCAAAGCCCAGCGTTTTTTCAAATCCGCTCACGCAGCCTCTCCCGTCACCAGCATCTCACCCAGCCGAGCCTGATGAAGACTGGCACCGCCGAGAAAGACCTCGTTCTGTTTGGCTGCGAGAAACCATCGGTGAATCGGATACTCGACGTCCGCCCCCATGCCACCATGCAAGTGCTGGCAGGTATGCGCCACACGATGCCCTCCGCGACAAGCCCACCATTTGGCAACGAGAATGGCCCGACGGGCCTCGCGGCCGGTCGCGAGTCGCCAAACGGCCTGCTGCAGAGTCGAGCGCATCGCCTCGATATCGATCCATGCATCCGCCGCGCGGAGCTGCGGTCCCTGGAACGAACCGATCGGGACACCGAATTGGCGGCGGCTGGTTTGGTATTCAACCGTCTGCGCGAGCGCGGAATCGGCAATTCCCAACTGCATGCCGCAGGCGGCGATCATCCCGCGGGCTTCGATCCACTCAATGATTTCCGCTCCAGTTTCGATCGATCCGAGGAGATCGCTCTCTCGCACCCGTACGTTCTCGAGCACCATCTCGGAGTGAGGCTCGCCACTGGAGACCTCCTGCGAGCGCAGCGTAACGCCCTCGCTGGCGGGGTCGACCAGAAAAATCGCCACCTTGCCGGTTTCCGTCTGGGCGGGCACCAGGATCAAGGAGGCCGTCGAGGCACCCGGGACACATTGCTTCACCCCGGCAAGGACATAGCCACCGTCGACTGGCGTTGCCGTGGAACGGCATTTTGCCGCGGAACGGCGACCTTCTTCCACCAGCGCGGCGGTCAGAAAACGCTCTCCAGCCACAACCGCCGGGAGGTTCTGTTGCTTCTGCTCCTCGGTGCCAAATTCAGCGATCGGCATCGCACCGAGAACCAGCGTCGACAAAAGCGGTAGCGGTGCCGCTCGACGTCCCGCTTGTTCCAGCACCAGCACCAGTTCTTCCATTCCCATGCCCGCCCCACCGAATTGCTCGGGAAGTGCGACGCCAAGAAGACTGGAATCGGCCAAGGCCTTCCAGGTTTTCTGATCATACCAACCGTCGGCCTGCACCAGCTTCAGGATTTGATCGGTCGGTACGCAATCCTCGAGAATCTGCTTGGCGAGGTCTTCGATTGCGGTCTGATTTTCGGAATATTCAAAGTCCATAATGGCCGATTCTGCCTCTCAGGCTCGAGCGGGACGCCATTGATGCAACGTCAGATCGTCATCGATCTTCTTGAACGTCACCTCCAATGGCATGCCGATGCGGATATCGTCTTTTTCAACATCGATCAGATTGGTCACCATGCGAACGCCTTCTTCCAACTCCACCAACCCGATCGGGTTGGGGTATTCAAAAGGCGGCACCGGGGGGTAATGCATCACAACAAAGCTGTAGAGCGAACCCTTGCCGCTGGCTTCCACGTATTCCCACTCCAGACTCTGGCATTTGGGACACATGGGATCTGGCGGGGCCTGCATATAGCCGCAGTTCGAGCATTTCTGGATCAGGAGTTTTTCGTCCTTCAAGCCATCCCAGAAGAATTGGTTATCGAGGGTGATCCCCGGTCGCGGTCGCTGGCGCTTGGGAGCTGCCTTGGCCGCTTTTTTGGGCCGCGGCTGAAATTTCAGCAGACGCCACCGCATGGTCGCGACCACTTCGCCATCGTCGGTCGCCCAGGAATAGAGCTGCGTGATAAAATGCCCGACGCCCAGGCCGGTCTTTTTTTCGGGCGAAATATTCTCGATCGTGATGGTGCAGGAGAGATGGTCTCCAGGGCGAACGTAGCGCTCGTACTCCTGGTCGGCGCTCACGGCAACGACCGAAGTAAAACCGCCATCGTCGAGGATCTCCCAAATCTTTTCCTGGACAGTCGGACCAGCATCGGGATCCTTGGAGATCCCGCGCAGACCAGCCATCGTCCACGCCTGAATCATTCCCGGCGGAGCGACAATCCCCCCGTGCGCGCTGGCCTCCGCCCGGTCCGGATCCGTGTAGACGGGATTGTCATCCTCCATGGCATCACACCAGTGGCGGATCATCGGCTGGTTGACGGGATCATGAGCCCGGAACGGGTCTCCGACGACTTGCCCCTCGAATTCCTTCAAGCGAGCGAGGCGGTCGGCCTGCTCCGGTGTGATCTCCTCATCAGCCATGGGCAGCCCCTACTTTCGCGGCATGCCGAGGCCCATCGTCGCAAGAATGGTCCTCTGGATCTCGTTGACGCCACCGCCAAAGGTGTTGATCTGACAGGCGCGGTACTCGCGCTCGACAGCACCGAGCAAGACGGCGCCGGGTGAATCGCTCTTCACCATGCCCTGGGCTCCGAGAACATCCATCAATCGGCTGTAGATCTCGATCAGAGTCTCGGTCCCATAGACCTTCACCCCGGAGGCATTGGCAGGAGGCAATCGTCCCTGCTCCACCATCCACGCCATCCGCCAGTTCATGACCTTGGCCGCCTCGACGCGGACATAGGCTTCGCCCAGAGCATTCTGGACCCAACCTTGATCGGCCACCTTGCCGCCATCATCCGTGTCGGTCTCGCGAGCCCAGGCGGTCACGTCGTCCACGATACGCGCGGCCACGCAACCCCACGCCCCCAGACCGATACGCTCATGGTTGAGCTGCAGGGTCACAATGCCCCAACCGGCATTTTCATCACCCACGCGCATATTGACCGGAACGCGAACGTCCTCGTAGTAGCTCATATGGGTACGACCGCCACCGACGGTGTGGATCGGAGCCGCACTGAATCCGGGATCCTCGGTGGACGCCATCAGCATCGTGATGCCTTTGTGTTTCTTGACGTTCGGATCCGTACGCGCGGCCAGCCATATATAATCGGCATCTCCAGCACCCGAGGTAAACATCTTGGTGCCGTTGACCACGTACTCGTCGCCGTTGCGTTCGGCCTTGGTCTCGAGTGCCGCGAGATCGGTGCCCGCATTGGGCTCGGAATAGCCGATCGCAAAGTGAACATCGCCGGCCAGGATCTGGGGCAAAAATTCTTCTTTTTGCTCCTCGGTGCCATGCACCATCAATGCGGGGCCAACCGTATTGAGCGTCACAAACGGGAGAGGGGCGCCGGTGCGGCGAGCCTCGTCCACGAAAATCAATTGCTCGAGAGCCGTGAAGCCGTGGCCTCCATATTCCGAGGGCCAACCGACCCCCAGCCAGCCATCCTTGCCAATTTGTCGGATGGTCTCCTTGTACTCCTTGCCCTGATACACCCCGACCAGGCTTTGTTTGCGCTCTGGGGTCATCAGAGTTTCGAAGTATTCCCGGATCTCGGTGCGGAGATTCTCCTGCTTGGGCGTGAAATCAATGTACATTTAAATTCTTCCTTTTCACTGATCGCGTGTTCAGTGAAGTTTTTAACCTAACTCGACCATTGTTCAATCCCCAAAGATGGACGCGATGCGTCATTGGGCGCTACTCACCTCAGAGGTTTCGATCCTATGATCTTCGATTTTTCGAGTTGCGCAATTCTTTCGGGTGAAAGATCAAGGTCTTCGCGCAAAATCTCCTCATTATGCTCCCCCAAAAGTGGCGCATTTCCGGTATAATGCCGCTCGGGGCCGAAGGAGAAACGGAACGGGAATTTCGGGTATCTCTTCTCGCCGGAATGAGGATGCTGGAGCGTCTCGAACCACTCGCGAGCCTCGAAATGCTCGTGTCCGTAGCTCTCGCTGCCAGGGATGAGATTTTTTGCCACCGGCACGCCGGCGGCAAGAATTTTCTCGACAGCCTCGTCCGCGTTGCGTTTGCTCATCCATCCAGCAAGACCGGCATCCAAGGCGTCATGAGCTTCCTGGCGCCCCGGCGCCGAAGCCAATCCCGACGCGGTGGCCCACGCCGGCGCCCCCATGGCCACCACCAGTCGCTCCCAGTCCTGATCGTCGCGCACACTGAGCGACACCCAACGGTCATCAGACGCCCGATACGTCCCCTGCGGCGCAAAGACCCGATGTCGGTTGCCCTGACGCACCAACACTTCGTCGCGCATGGAATGAGCGATCGTCTGCTCGGCTGTCAGACAAAGCGCGGTCTCGAGCTGCGGCATTTCGATCAGCTGGCCCTCCCCGGTTCGCTCCCGATGCCAAAGGGCTGCCTGCAGGGCGGTGGCGGCATGCATGGAGACCACGCAATCCAGAAATCCACCCGGATTGAGCGGGTCACCGCCCGCGTGTCCGGTCACCCAATTCATGCCGGCCACCTGTTCGAGGACCAGCGCGTAGGCCACCCAATCGCGCCACGGCCCCTCGAGCCCGAAGCCCGGCATGCGCACCATCAGAAGCTCGGGGCGAATGGCCTGCAACTGCTCCCACCCCAGACCGAAGTTGTCCATCACCCTCGGTGAGAAGTTCTCGAGGACAACGTCGGCTTCCTTGACCATCTCGCAGAAGATCTCGCGGCCCTCGGTCTGCCGAAGATCAAGTGTGAGTTCGCGCTTGCCGAGATTCGTGGCCTGAAAGCTGCCCCCCATCTCGTACCATTTCTCGCCCAATTGGCTGAAGGTCTGGATAAAACGATACCCGTCGGGACGCTGCACCGACTCGATCTTCACAACGTCGGCCCCCAGCGTGGCCAGGTACATCCCCAGATAGGGACCCGCCCAGAAAGTCCCCAGGTCGAGCACCCGCATTCCCGCAAACGGCAGGTAGGGCTGGCTCGTCTCGGTCGGCCGCGTCGGTGGCGCCAGATCGCGCACCGGCCAGGGAGCGCCGCGTAATGGATCGGTATCCGCTCCGAGCCTCGGTGCCGGACCGCGCAACTTCGGCCCTGAGGCGCTCATACGAAAGGGAAATCCAGGCCTTTCGAATTCCCCTGACGGGTCCTCCACGAAAAACGGGCGCTCGCGGTGCTGCTCGTAGGCCGGGATCGAGGCCCCGTTACCCATCGGACCGGAGGGGATCCGGAAGGCCTGCGCCAGCGCCACGACCTCATCGACCGTATGCTCGGCCAACCAGCCCTGGATCTGCGCAGAAAATGCCTGCTGCACCTCGGGCTTTGTCTGGATATCCTTTTGCCGATCCGCAAACTCCGGCGCCTCGAGAAGGACACAGATATCTGACCAGGATTGGGCCGTCAGAGCGTTCATGCCGACCCAACCGTCCTGAACCTTCAGCGCACCGGGCACCGGTGTGAAGCGTTGCTGCGGCGGAGGCATGCCCACGGCAGCGAGATTCTGGGCGAAGAGCATCGGATAGGGCAAGGTGCCGACAAAGGCCTCCATGCCGCAGACATCCACCAGCGTCGGTTGGCCGGTATCGCGACTCGCTCGGACCGCAGTGAGTGCTGTGGCCGCGGCGTAGGACGCCATATGATACTCGGCGAGCCGCCCCCCACATTGCACGGGATCTTCCGCCGGGCGTCCGTGGGCGGAAACCCAGCCGCCGGCTGCCTGCGCGACAAATTCGGTTTCGGGTCGGCCCGACCAGGGGCCGGTTTCGCCAAAGCCCGATACCCGGACCATCGCCAGACGCGGGTTCTCGGCTCGCAGCGTTGTGAAATCGCAACCAAGCGGCTCGAGCGTCCCACGAGCCCCGGAGGCCACGATCAGATCGGCCCCCCGCACGAGATCAAGGAAGGCGCGATAGTCAGCGGGCTCTTCCAGATCCAAAGCCACGCTTTTCTTGCCGGCATTGAGGTAGCGAAAAAGGCCGCCGGCCTCCGGATCGCCGTCCCGTCCGGGCGGGAACGGCCCCCAGGCGCGCAGGGAATCGCCGCGGCCCGGCAACTCGACCTTGACGACGTCGGCACCCAGATCGGCCAGCAGCCGGGTGGCATAGGCGTTGGATACGTCCTCACCAAAGTCGAGGACTCGGAGATCATGCAATGCGTCCATGAATACAATCGGCAAACAAGAACCGCGCGACGGCGGCGATCCTCGAAATGCGGCTTGGATTCTCTAACGCCATCGAGACGTTGAGGCAATTCGGCAGGCGCATTGACGCGCTGTGCCAGTTGAAACCCCTCTCCCCAATCACCCGACCCCTGTTTGAACGGCGTATGCCTTCCGTGCGAAGGAAAATGGCAGGAGGCAATGATGAAAACTTTCCTTTGGGGCGTGAGTGGTTTTATCCTTGTATTTCTATTTGCCGGCACCACAGCGCTGGCACAACAGGAATCTCCTGCGGAATATATCGAGTCGATCGAAACCGAGACCGATACCGGCGGAGCCGCCGACGAAGCGGACGCCGCCGTTGCGCAAGCAGACGTGCCGCAAGAGGACTCGGTGGCGGGACTCGACGACGAAGAGCGCCAGCGCATCGAGCAGATTGTCGTCACGGCAAGAAAGCGCGCCGAGCTTCTGGAAGAAACACCGATCTCGGTGACCGCAATCGGGGAGAACGCCCTGCGGGAATCCAACATCACGCGGCTGAACCAGATCACCGAGCTGGTGCCCAACCTGCAATTTGATTCCGACGGAGGCACCTCCAACACCGCGCGCGTCTTCATTCGCGGCGTCGGAATCGATGACACCATCATGACCAACCAACCCGGCGTGGGCATCTACGTCGATGGTGTCTATATGGCGCGGTCGCAAGGCAGCGTTCTGGACGTCGTGGACGTGGCCCAAATCGAAGTCCTGCGCGGACCACAGGGAACCCTCTTTGGCAAAAATACCGCCGGCGGCGCGATCAACATCACTACAGTAAAGCCGCAGCAGGAGTTCGGTGGCTGGGTGCAGGTGCGCCCGGGCAACTACGGCCGCATCGATACGCGCCTGATACTCGATGTACCGATCGACATCGGCTGGTTTGAAGACAAACTCTTTACGCGATTTTCCTTCGCCTCGCTCTACAATGATGGCTACCAATACAATGCCGCGCGCGATGTTTATTGGTCCGATCAGAACACCCTGGCGTTCCAGGGCGCTGTGCGCTTTTTGCCCACAGACGATATTGTCGTTGACATTTCCGGCAATTATTCCCGCAGTCATGCCAAGCCTCTCGGCGGCCATTGCTTCTTGATCGATGAGAACAACCCTACCGCGGGACTTGTGGACGGATTCATCGACAACTGCCGCAAATCCGAGGAGTCCGACCTGCAGACGTTCTACTCGGACCTGCCCGGACTGGCGGACCTGGAAAGCTACGGGGTCTGGGCAACCATCGAATGGGATCTCTCGGATCTGGGCTGGACGGAAGAATTGTCTCTGAAATCCATTACCGCCTGGCGCCAGCAGCAGGACCGTACCCAACGCGATTTCGACCTGACCGATAGCGGCATGATCGAGATCTCGATGACCGGCGGGTCCTTGGTCATCGATGGGAAGCCCTTTCGCTCCCGACAAATCAGCCAGGAGCTTCAGGCGATCGGCTCGAGTTTCGATGGCCGCCTGTCCTGGGTGGGCGGATTCTACTACCTTCTGGATCAGGCCGATGAACTCAGCGGCACCAACGCCATTTATGGCGCCCAGTTCTTCCTGCCCGGCTCGGCCAGCGTGGCCGACCGGGTGCTGGACAACTACACGGTCGCGGCTTTCGGGCAGGGCACCTGGGATATAACCGACTGGCTCAGCGCCACCGCCGGTATTCGCTGGACGCTCGATCATCAAGGCTACAAGCTGCTGAACTGGAATCTGGCCGACCCCGAACAGTCCAAGGCGGAGACCCAATCCAGGCCCACGCCCGCAGACCAAATCACCGCGGACAGCGACGCCTCCGAGGACTTCAGCGAATGGACACCCATGGCCAGCGTTGCCGCGACACTTCCCGAAGACCTCCGGCCGGACGTTCTCGATCACCTGATGGGCTACTTCACCTTCGCAAGCGGGTTCAAAGGCGGCGGATTCAACGCACGAGCAGGTAGCGGTTTTCCTGTGGACGAGCCCCTGCCCACCTTCGATCCGGAGTATGTGAACTCTTTCGAGATCGGTCTGAAAACTGCCTGGTTGGATCGAAGGCTGACCGCAAATCTGTCGCTGTTCTTTGTGGATTACCGGAACATGCAGGTGCTGACCCTGGTATCTTATGATTGTGCAACCGAGGAAGATCCCGGATGCATCAACGTGCTCGCGATCAATGATAATGCGGCCGATTCAAGCGTGACGGGTGCGGAATTCGAATTCATGGCGCTACCTATCGACGGACTGCAGCTGACCTGGAACTTCGGAATTCTGAACAACGCCTACAACGACTACAAGACCACCAACCAGATTGATTCCACAATAGAACTGAACCGCGCCGGCCAGACCTTCAACAACGTGCCGCGCTTCAACACATTTATCGCGGCGCAATACTCCATGCCCATTGATATCGCGAGCAACGACATGCTCTCCGGGTGGCTGACCCCGCGGATCGAATGGTATTACCGCAGTGCCATTCATCTCACCGCACCCGAGATCAAATCGGGGAACCAGCCCGGTGTCGGCGTCCTGAACGGTCGACTCTCCTATGACTTCTGGAATGATCAGGCACAGATCGCCCTGTGGGGCCGCAATCTAACCGACCAGATCTACGGCACGGCCTCGATTCCGGTGGGCGTGCTCGGTTTCAACAGCATTCTGTATTCGCCGCCGCGAACCTTCGGCGCCGAGCTTTCCTACCGGTTCTAGATCAACGACCGGGCACCGGTAGACGCCAGAATCGGATCCAGACGATACTGGCGTAGACCGGAGCCCCGAGACTCGCGATCCATAAAAATCCGGCCAACCCCCCCAGCCAGGTGATCGGGCCGATCAGATAGAGGATGTCCTCGATCTCGAAGCCGCCTGAGGCTGGCTGCTCGGGAATGCCCATGCGCGTCCGCGCATTGATCTGATCATGGCCGACGAAGATCGCCACAAAGGCAGCCCCGCAAACAAGGCCCATCCAGATCGGCTCGGATGTGCCCGTGGCGCGTGCCACGCCGACACCCATGCCGGCAAAGACAGCGGACTTCACCACCAAATCGACAGCCCGGTCATAGCGATGGCCGAACTCCGAGGTCTTGCCCGAAAGCCGCGCGAGTTCGCCATCGGTGTGATCGAGAAACATCGAGAGCATGTAGAGTCCTGCGCCGAGTGCAATCGAGACAGATGAGCCGAGGCCAAACGATACCGCGCCCGAAAGTCCCACCAGCAGCGACAAGGTGGTGAGATGGTTTGGGTGCACGGCAGTGTGCACCAGCGGCCGCACGAGAGCGCGGGCCAATCGGCTATCCCATGATTTGGTCATGATGGCTCCGATCGCTCGCCCGCAGACGGCGGCTTCGTCTCCCCCGCGGGCAAATGCGTGGCCAGAAATTCGATCAGGTTCTCGCCCATGACCTTGCGGATCGCGACCTCGGACAAACCCTCATCGAGCAGCGCCTGGGTGAGCGCCGACAATTCCGAGGCATCAAAAAGGACCGTGGTGGAACCATCCCAATCCGAACCCAGAGCCACGTGATCTTCCCCCACGATTTCGATCGCGCGCGCAATCGAGCGCGCCACGCCCGCGGGCGTAATATCGCAAACCGCCCCTTCCCAGAATCCGATCCCGATCAATCCGCCGCGCGCCGCAATCCTCGCCAGGAGAGCATCATCGATATTCCGTGCTGTCGGGCACTGGCTGTAGACACCGGTATGCGAGACCACCGGAGGTCGCGTTGTCATAGCCAGCACCTCGCGCACGACCGCCTCGGAGGAATGTGCCAGGTCAATCAGGATTCCTTGTCGCTGCATCTCGCGCACCGCCTCGCGGCCAAACTCACTCAGCCCGCCCCCCGAGATCCCGTGCAGCGAGCCGCCGAGCTTGTTGTCAAAGAAATGGTGCAGGCCCATCATGCGAAAGCCCGCCTCGCGCAGTACGGCAATCATGGCCAGATCACCATCGAGGGCATGCGCTCCCTCCAGAGCCAGGAGGCCGCCGATGATCTCCGAGCCTTGCGCACGCGCCCCCAGCAACGACTCCACATCCGGTCCGGTGAGAAGAAGCCGGATTAAATCCGGATCCGAGCGAGCAAGCTCGCGTAGGCGGGTTGCCTGATACAAGGCCCGCTCGCCCAGACTGTCCCAGGTAGCCACCGGCCACCCCTGCAGCATCACCAAGGGTGTGATGTTGTCACTACCCGCCGTATTGGCATCGTAGTTTTGTCCTGAGGGTGATTTGGTCACTACCGCGAAAACTTGAACCGCAACATTGCCCTCGCGCAGGCGCACCAAATCCACATGGCCTCGATCGGCCCGCTTCCGCAGATCCCGATCCCATAAAAATGTGTCGGCGTGGAGATCGGCAATCAGCATCTCCTGATGCAGCCCGACTGCTTCCCGGCCCACGGGCCAGGACTCATGAGGAGCAACGACGTTCAGCTCGCGCTCGACCTCCGCGGGCCCGAAGACAAGCCCCAGAATCAGCCCGGCGACCGCAACGGCAAGGAGCGCGACAAGAATCCGGCGAACCCACATCATCTCGGACCGGGGGAAAGAACCTTGTAGATACGAATCATGGGGCCGGGAGCGCTGACGGCCGCGTAGCCACGGGTCGGGAAGTAGAAAGCATCCTGACGCTCGAAGACGGGCGGTTCGTCGCCGGGACGAAAAGGATCGATCTCGGCAACCAGTTGCAGACGCGCCCCGAGAGAATCCACCGCTGCCCAATCTGCGGTGGACGAAAACAACGGATGATCATGAACAACGAGGAAATCAGCCGATAGCGCGGGTAAGCCACCGCTCTCAAAGGCAGGCCTTGCGATCGCACGTCCAGCCGGCACCTGCGGGTCCCCCCAGAACCAACCGCTCGCGCCAGCCAGGGCCACACGATCCCCAACCTCGGTGTTCTCCGCCAACCACTGCTCGGCGCTCACCCGCGTGTCGGTGGTCGACATCAATCGATCAAACCGCACGGAAGCCTGAAGTGGCTCATAAACAAGAACCACGGCGACAATTGCGAGCACCGCCTGCCGTGCAGGCGAAGAGAAGAATCGCAATCGATCTACCAGGGCAACCAGCGCGCCCGCGATCAGCAATGCGGCAACCGGCAGCACGGGCGTCATGTAACGGGAAAGCATCACATGAGAAGGAGCGAAGGCAATGTAGAAGACGAAAAACAAAAGTGCCCCCAAGCGTGCCAGCGGTTGCTGCGAGGCGACCCCCCAGATCAGCGCTGCGGGAAACAAGACCATAAGCGCCCAGCCCAGCCCGTAGCGCAAAGAAAATTGATAATGGTAGAGGACCCCGCCCCAGATCGAGGGGCGTGCCACCTCGGGAAGGCCTGCATCCCCGAGAGGCACGTCCGCGGGGGATGCCAATTGAGAGAAGGCCAGAACGGGAATCTGCAGAATCTTGTTCAGGGTTTCTTCGTTCAGGAGGAAGTCCGGCGACGTGAGAGCGAAAAATAGGCCCGCAATGCCCGTGATCCAGAAGATCTCGGCCGGAAAAATCCGTCGCCATCCGCGCTTCCCGCTGCCCTGCATACAGGCAAGCCACGCGGGCAATAGAAGCAGGACTCCGGGAAGCTTCATCGCCATGGCCATGCCGATCGCAAGACCGGCACCACAAGCACCGCGCCGACTCAGATCACGCGCCAGAGGGGCAAGAAGCCCGAGCGAGAGAATCGAGAACAAACCCAAGGCCACGTCCGACTTGGCCGAGTGGGAGTCGCGGACATGAAAGACCGACGTTGCCAGAATCAGCCCCGCAATAAGCGCGGCCCGCGTGCCGAACTCGCGCCGCACCACCCACATCAAGACGGCAACGGTCGCGGTCCCGGCACTCGCCGAGAAAAACCTCTCGGTCAGAAGCAATCGGTCAGGGGCCTGATTCAGAACCGTCAGATAATCTCCCGCGGGTGCGGCGCCAAAAATCTGCAGCACGCGCAGACCGACCTCGCCCCAAGCCCAGAGAAGATAGATATAGGCACTCGGAATCCCCGGGTGTTGCCCCGGCCATTCCAGAAAAAAGTTGCCCATGGCCGGCAGGCGCGTTTGCAGAACGATCAATTCCTCATCCGGACGCGTCATCAGGTGCGGTAGCCCACCGTCGAGCCCCCAGAAGCGCAGAACAGCCGCGCCGAAAACGATCGCGAACGCGGTGATCGGATAGATCCCGCTGCCCGCAGAAAGGCGCTGCGAATCACTGGTCATCCCGCAGGACCCCGCCGCGGCGCAGGATCCGCGATAACCTCGTATACATGGATCACGGGCCCCGGCGCCTCCACACCATCAAACCCGCGGATCGGCACATAGAAAGCATCATCGTTTTCGAAGCTCACACGGCTTGTATCCCCGACGAAAGGGTCGAAGGTGGCAATGAGTCGGGCCGAATCCCCCAGTGATGCCACGGCCTCCCAATCCGCCTGCGAGGAAAAAAGCGGAAAGTCATGAACCACCAGATAATCGGCAAGGAGCGGCTGCGCAGGCTTGGTGGAGCGATCCCAATGCACGATACGACGCCCCTTGGGGATCTGCGGATCTCCCCAGGTCCAGAAAACCGAGCCCTGCAAAGCCACACGGTCCCCCTTCTGCGTGTTGTCCGCAAGCCATTGCGTCGCCTGAACGCGTGTATCGGGGACCGACATCAACTGGTCGAAGCGGACCGAAGCGACTAGTGGCTCCCAGAGCATCCCGATCGCCAGCATGGAGAGCAGCAGGACTCGCGAGGCACCAGCTCGGACGAAGCGCTCCACTCCGAGCACCACGGCTGCTCCCAGCAAAAGGGCCGCAACGGGAAGAAGTGGTGTCATGTAGCGCGACAGCAAGACGGGCGACGTTCCGAACACCAAATACGCCAACAAGAAGAACCAGGCGCTGATTTGCGCCATCTTGTGACGCGAGAAGATGCCCCAGACCAAGGCTGCCGGCAGCAGAGCCATCAAAGGCCAACCGAATGCGTACCGGAACGAAAAATTATAATGATAGAGAAGGCCGGGCCACATCAAGACCTTGTCGGAAGCCTCGACCACCCCCGGGGGCGCCGTGCCCGAGAGTTTGGGAAGCACGAAACCCGGGATGGCAAGCAGCTGCTCGAGTGTTTCCGGATTGAAAATAAAATCGGGCGAAGTCGCAATGAAAAACAGTCCCGCGATCGTGCCGAGAAGGAAGATCTCGGGCGGAAGGATTCGCCTCCAGCCACGCAATGCGCTGCCCTGCATGCAGACAAGCCATGCAGGAAGAAAAAGGAGGATGCCCGGAGGCTTCATCGCCATCGCCATGCCGATCGACAGCCCCGCCAGGCAGACGCCGCGCCGAGTCAGGTCACGCGCCAGAGGCGCCAGAAGACCAAGGGAAAGGATCGTAAAAAACCCCAGCGCGATATCCGGCTTGGCGGAATGCGAATCGCGAACATGGAACACCGATGTCGCAAGAATCAAGCCCGCGAAGAGGGCCGCGCGCGGACCAAACTCACGTCGCGTCGCCCACATCAAAACCCCGACGGTCGCCGTACCGACGCAGGCCGAGAAAAACCTTTCGGTCAGCAGCAATCGATCGGGAGCGGTATTGAGGATCGCGATATAGTCTCCCGCCGGCGCCTCCCCCAGAAACTGCAGGACGCGTAAACCCATCTCACCCCAGGCCCAGAGCAGATAGATGTAGGCACTCGGGATTCCGGGATGTTGGCCCGGCCATTCCAGATAGAAGTTTCCCATCGCCGGCAGACGCGTCTGCAGAACAATGATCTCCTCATCGGGGCGAGTCATGAGATGGGGCAGGCCGCCGTCGAGGCCCCAGAATCGTAGAATCGCCGCCCCGACAACAATCAGCAGAGCCGCGATGCCATAGCCTTGATCGCGGCGTCCACCTCTGTCCTCAAACCCCTCCGACACGGCCCTTCCCTTATCCTCTCCCGCCATGGAGGTCACGACTCATCAGGATTTCCCTGAATCTGCAGGAGATAGGCAAGTCGATAGGTTCCCGCAGACAAGCGGTATTCGGGTTCGGTGTCCGGACCGCAAGCGCCGGTACCCACGCCGCGCGAAGCGACATCCAGATTCACAAAGACTTCATCCCGGTGGATCAGATCGCTGGTATGCCGAGCCCGATCGAGGTCCTCTTCCGTGGAGTGGCTCGCCGTGACTTCCAGCGCGGTCGTCGGGGCAAAGCGCAGTCCCCGCCCGCGCCTGTCCTCGAGAGCGCAGAAAAGCACACCGGTCCGATTCCCCGTGGACTGCGGATGAACGTAGGGAACCCCCAACTCCGCTACCGAGGCCTCGAATAAACCCATCCGGGTGCCCGCGACTCGATCCCGATACGACTCATGGGGGCCACGCCCGTACCAACGAAAGCGCTCCAGCCCCGGCGCCACCACAAACGACACGCCGACCCGCGGGAGATCGGCGAAGGCTTCGGGCAGGAGGAACTCGTGGCGAAAGGAAATACCCGACTCGGCAAAGCGCACGACCTGCAGGTGGCGGATCCGATCGCGCTGGCCGGTACCGCGCCAGAACTCCTCGAGCTCCCAGGTGATCGTCCCGCCGGCAGACTCGCGCAGCTTCGAGCTCTTGAGCTGACGTTCGAGCCGATCGAGCCCCAGTGATCGCCAACGACCGACCTGGCCTTGCTCGTTGTCCACCGGCGCTCGCCAGAAAGAGGCCGTCGGCCCTCCGAGAACCAGCGCCCGACCGCGCTCCTCGACACCCAGGAGGGTACCCTTTTTTTCATCTACCACAGCCAGGACGTTCCCTGCCCGAATCTGTGTGCCCCGCGAGGACAACATCGTGACGACGCGACCGGAAACACGCTGGCTCGGCTTGCGCGGCTGTCGGAGATCAAACTGCTCCCACGCCACGACATGCCCCCGATCAGCCCACGCCGCGTCCTTGCGTGTCATCATCCGCACCAGAAGAGATACCCCTGCCTGGTTGTCCGCGGGTTCCGTCTTCCAGGAGATCGGGAATTTCTTGCGGCGGCCCGGCGCCACATCGAGTTTGGGAAGCTTCCCGCGTTGGTGGACTTCACCACCGACGAGAAGTTCCCAGCGCGCCTCGAGCCAATCGAGATTGCGGAAACTGTCGAGGTTCTCGACAACCAGCCGTCCACCCTCCCAGCTGGCCGCCGCCGGCTGCGCCAATTTCTTCAATTCAAGCAATCCGGGCCGCACCGATCGATCCGGGCCGACCAATCCGTTCAGGCAGAAAGTCTTGTCATGAGGCGTCTCTCCAAAATCGCCGCCATAAGCCCAATAAGGTCGACCGTCTTCCGTTTGCTGCAAAAGACCCTGATCCGCCCAATCCCAGATGAATCCACCTTGCAGGGCGGCATAGCGGCGAAAGGCTTCCCAATAACCGGCAAGCCCCCCGTTCGAGTTCCCCATCGCATGTGAGTACTCGCAGAGGATCAGGGGCTTCTCGCCCTTGTCGCTTTTGGCCCAGGCCACAAGATCCGCGGGCGCGGCATACATCGGGGCTACGATGTCGGTTGTCGGATCTTCCAGAGACAAGACCTCGGCCGGCGAAAGCCCGTGGCCGCGCCCACCAAACGTGGCGTCCCCCAAGCCGCCTTCGTACATCACGGGTCGGGTCGGATCATAGGCACGCAAATAGGAGGCGCCGGCATGATGAATCGGTCCCGCACCCGATTCGTTTCCCAAAGACCAGGCAATCACCGAGGTGTGATTGCGGTCGCGAGCGGCCACCCGTGTCATCCGCTGGAGATAGGCGGTATCAAAACGCGCATCTCGGCTCAGGCTCAGCAAGCGGGCATGGGACTCGCAGTTTGCTTCATCCACAACGTAGAGCCCCAGTTCGTCACAAAGATCGAGGAAGAACGGGTCATTCGGGTAGTGCGCCGTCCGCACCGCGTTGATGTTATGCTGTTTCATCAAGACGAGATCACGGCGGAGACTTTCCCGATCAATCGTCTTGCCGGTTCGTTCATCATGGTCGTGTCGGTTCACGCCGGCGATCATGACCGGCGCACCATTTACCCGCAGGGTGCGTTCGCGAACTTCCACCCGCCTGAAGCCCACCCTCTGGCGGACCGATTCGACGACTTCCCCGTCGGGATCAATCAGGGAGACCACCAACTCGTAGAGATTGGGGAATTCCGCAGACCACGGCCGCACGCGAGACAGCTCCCGAGTCGATCGCGCGATCGACCCCTTCCACCCATATGCGGCAGTCAGCCAATCCGTTGGCGCTCCCGGCACCTCAGCTTCCCAAGGAGAATTGCGCACCTCCCGACCCCGAGGATCGCGCAATGAACTCTCCACTCGCCATCCGGCCTCGGCCGCGCCGGGGAACCCGACAGCGACAGACAGGTCCAGATTTCCCTTGCCGGTTTCGGGCTCGAAATCCGCGACCGCGCAAATATCGTTGATCCATCCGTCGAGAGCCGTCGCCCGAAGGCTGATATCGCGATGAACCCCTCCGAAATTCCAGTGATCCTGATCTTCCAGAAAACTGGCGTCAGAAAAACGAACGACAGTCAGAACCAGAAGGTTCTCCCCGCTTTCGAGAAACTCCGTGAGATCGAACTCGGCAGCGAGCTTGGAGTCCTTCGACAAGCCCACCCCATGCCCGTTGAGATGAACGTGCAGAACACTTTCCGCGGCACCCACGTGCAGGAGCACACGACGGCCGCGCATCTCGGGCGGCAGAGCAAACCGCAAGCGATGCACGCCGGTCGGGTTTGCCGCGGGCGTCTTGCCGGGTTCCTCGGCAAAGGGCATTTGCACGTTGGTATAGTGCGGTCGATCCCAACCCTGAAGACTCCAGGCTCCGGGTAATTCGATTTCTTCCCAATCGCGGTCGATCTTTCCTTTTTGCCAGGCGGCTTCGGGGACCTCGTCGGGATTTTCGTAAAGGCCGAACTTCCAATGACCATTCAGCGACAAAAAGGAATCCGATTCTGCCGACGAACGACCGCGGGCCGCCTCGGGGTCGGCAAAGGATACCCATTCCGGATGCATGGGGAGACGCCCGACTTCCTGCACTTCCGGACGCTCCCACGCCCGCAGGCTCATCAGACCGCGAATTCCTGTTCCTGGCTTCGACACGTCACCCTTTTAGCTTGAAATTCGGCCGATCAAAAAGAAACCGACCCGGGTGGCGGTCTCCTCGGTCTCTGTGCGATAAAGTTTGAGGAATTCGATGGTTTCGGGGCGCTGGCCGCCCTTGGTACCATCTGCGTACGGGAACATGGCGTTACCTGAAAAATCTCATAATTCGAGCGAGCGGGGAGCTATCGCGCAGGCTCGCCGTGTGCGCGTTCTCGCCGGGCTCGGCCTCGGACTCGCTCTGCTCGCCCTGCTCGGCGGCGCTGGCAGCCTTCTGGCGGCCCTCGGGGAACCGCGATCCGGGGTCCCTACCTTCAGCTCGGGTTGGGTCGCACCACGGTTTGCCTCATCGCGCGCCGCCTACCCCCTGTTGCAGGATATCCCTCCCCACAGTCGAGTCATCGCCCTCGATGGGGTTCCCGTATCCGATGCCTCGGAGATCGATCAACTCCTCGAGCGGCGCCTGCCGCGTGCACCCATCCTCTATACGATCGAGAAGCCTGATGGCACACGCTCCGAGATCACCATTCCACTGGAGTCGTTCTCTTTGGACGATGCCCTGAGAACCTTCCTGCCAGCCATTTTCATCGGAATGGTTTTTCTTCTGGCCGGAGTGGCGCCTGTCATCGTGCAACCACAATTGGCTCAGGGCCGGGCACTGGCGGTCTTGTTAATCGGCTTGGTGGGAAACTATCTCTTCCTGCTTCCCGACTATCTACTGGGCTATCACATCACTCCGTGGGGATTTATTTTCGGCTTCCTCAGCATGGCCGGTCTTTGGCATTTCGCCCTGATCTTCCCGGGGACGCTGGCGCCGATGCGAAAGTCACCGCGAGTCACGCTGGGGATCACCTATGGTGTCGCAGCGATCTTTTATCTGGTTTTCGCCCTGCTCCCGAGTAGCCAGATTATCGCGCTCCGCACCATCGAGCACCTGCAAGCTGCCTTGCTTGGCTCAGGCCTTGGCCTGCTGCTGATGAATCAGGGAATGTCCCTGCGGGAGGGCGCCGCCGAGTACGAGCGAAAACAGGCTCAGGTCACCCTGCCCGCATTACTTCTGGTCGCGATCACTACCGGGGTTCTGATCGCGACGACTTGGGGCTTTCTGAATCTCTACATTCCGCCCATCTTCTATCTCATGCCCTTGGCCGGCATGACGATCACCTTCGGTTGGGGAATGATCAGCGCCGGTCTTTTCGAACTCGACAGTTTCGCGCGAAAACTTATTGGCCGCAGCGCTCTCCTGCTGATAGCTGCCGGTCTGTTCTCCATTCTTCTCGGCATTCTCGAGATCTTCATCGCTCCGCGAGAGGCATGGACCGCGGCCGCCTTCATCACCCTGATCCTGAGCAGCGCCCTCCCCCTGATTCCCCCGTTTTATAACCGCATCGAGAGCTTCGCCGAGCGAGCGCTTTTCCCGCAGCAGCGCCAGCTCCGAGAGGCGCTGGTGGGGATCTCTCGGGAAATCGGTCGACTCCGCGACACCAAAAGCCTCGCGCAATACAGCAGGCGGGCGGTTGCCGACGCACTTTCGGGAACGCAGCTTCGTCTGGTGATCGGGAATGTCGACGAGCCCCTTGAAGAAGTGGCCCCACCTGCAGGAACTGTCTGTATCGACCTGCCGCTAGGCGATCCCATCCGTGAAGCTCTGGCCCGGGGCCAACAGATCGTCCCTCATCTGCGTGGAGAAAAGCGCGCCGACAAGAATGCGCGCCATCGCGCAGCAGCGACCGGGATTGATATTCTGATTCCCTTATCCACTTCGAAAACGCGCGTCGGCGGGCTGCTTGCAAGTGCCCCCAAGGGCGGCCAAAGGCTCTCCTCCGACGATGCGCTTCTCCTGGAAAGTCTGGCTGCCCCGATTGGTGTTGCCCTGGAGAATGCGCTGCGCCTCGACGAGATCAAGGCTCTTCAGAAACGTCTCGAGCGAGAAAATCACTATCTGCGCGAGCGCACGAGCGAGGGGCTTGAGGAGTCGGAGATTGTCGGGGAAAGCCCGGCCCTGCGCGAGTCGCTCACCCAACTGCAACGAGCGGCACGGTCGGATAGTTCCGTTCTGATCATCGGCGAAACGGGTACCGGCAAGGAATTGGCTGTCCGGCTCCTGCATGCAAGAAGTGACCGGGCCGAGCGGGTTCTGGTCAAATTGCCATGCGCGGCCCTCCCGGAGCAGTTGCTGGAATCCGAACTCTTCGGCCACGAAAAAGGTGCCTTCACGGGAGCCGACAAGACCCGCGAGGGTCGGCTTGAGGTCGCCGACGGCGGCACGATTTTTTTCGATGATGTCGACACTCTCTCGCTCGCAGTCCAGGCCAAGATTCTGCGCGCCATTCAAGAAGGCGAGATCCAGCGGCTCGGCAGCAATCAGCTGCGCAAAGTCGATGTCCGAGTGGTTGCCGCAACCAACCGGGATCTGCAGAGCGAGGTCCGAGCCGGCCGTTTCCGCGAGGATCTCTACTACCGGCTGGCTGTGGTACCCGTCCGCTTGCCGCCTTTGCGCGAAAGGCTCGACGACCTTCCCTTGCTGGTGGAACATATCGCTGTCGAGCAGGGAAAACGGCTGGGTCGAGAAATTCAGGAAATCCAAGCCGATTCGCTCGCGCGGATGAAAGAATACGACTGGCCCGGCAATGTTCGGGAGCTGCGCAATGTCGTGGAAAGGGCCATCGTAATGGAGGATGGCCCCATCCTGCGCGTCCATGGGCCAATCGGCGGCGGCAGCCCCGGCGAGCCTCTCGGCGGCGGCGAGAGCTCACGGGATCTCGCCGCGGAACTCGGCCAGAGCTCGCTTCAGGATTTACTGCGCGACTACAAGAAATCTCTCATCGAAGCCGCGCTGAAAAAAAGCAACGGAAATCAGCGTCGGGCGGCCGAACTTCTGGGACTGCATCGCCCGAGCCTCACGCGGATGATCAAGGATCTGGGCTTGCGCGACGATTCCTGAGCCTGCGCGTTCAGGTGCCAAATAGACGAAGCTGATAGAGATTCTCGGTAAGGGCCACGACCTCGCCGCTCTCGTCTTTCAGTTCGCACTTCCAGGAATAGTCCGCCTTCCCTTCGCGCTCGGCTTCGGCCTGAATGGCTTCCACTTCCTCGGGCCCCATACGCACTTCCACCGTGATCGCCGTCCTGGCAGGCCGACGGAAGCGAATCTTCATATCCTTGACGATCGGATAGTACTTCTTGCCATCGAAGGCTGTCATGAAAAGAGCACCTCCCGGAACCTCGGCCAGAGTAAAGAGAGCACCGGCATACATCATCGAGACATGATTGATATTCGGCTCGAAGGGCATCCGCATTTTCACGTAGCCGGTCTCGCATTCGACCAACTCGATCCCGGCGCGCTCACAAAAGGGAATGCCGGTTTCAACGGATTTCTTGATGAAGGTTTTCTCTTTCTCTGTCAGTGCCATGTTTCTATTTCCGAGATTTTCGAGGGGGAAATACCCCTTGTTCGCAGGACAGCCTAACGAGGCAGGCGGATCCGCTCCCCTCGTTCTGCCGCAAGATAGGCGGCATATACAACCTCTGTCACCGACAACCCGAGCGCTCCGTCTGCAAGCGAGTCACGACCCGCGATAATATCGTCGAGAAAGGCTTCCACCATCGGGGCCTGCCCACTGGTCCACATCTCGTCAGGCATGGGCGTGCTCCAACCCGCCGAAGTATCCACTTTCTCCATGATATAGGCATCGCCGTACACATCCCCATCCGGAGCGTAGGTTCGCAGCAGGTCATTGGGGCTCATCTGGACAGCCGTGTTGAAATTCGAGCCATTCAGCTCAAGACGGCTCTGCATGCCGCCGAGACAATTATCGCTTCCATAGGCCGTGGCACGCGAGCCATCCGAGAACTCGATCAGGCAACAGCCCCAATTCTCGACATCCTCCCAGCCCGTCGCCACACGTGTCTGCTCGGGCTTGAGACCCTGGATCCGGGTCAGGTCGGCTACCTCGGCCGCCACGGAAACGGGCACAATGGGCTCCCCGTCGAGAGCCATGCCCTCATCGTATTTCAGTCGCAACATGGCCCCGATCGGATGAGCCCCGAGTCGGAGCAAGGCGCCCCCGCCGGTATGGCTCCATTGCTTGGCATAGGGGGAATGCGAACCGGAATGAGCCTCCCAGCCGCGCATTTCCAACAACCGCCCACCCGAGGTTCGCGCCAGAGCCGCGGCTCTCTGAAAGGCTGGCGCGTAAATCCAGTTCTCGCCGTAACAAAGACGCACATCGGCGCGGGCGGCTGCCGCGACCATGGCCCTGGCATCTTCGGTTGCCACCGCCAGCATGGTCTCGCGACTTTGCGAACCGACCGACGTGCCGGAGTCTTCCAGGTCCTGCCCGGTATAGGCCGCCAGAGGCTTGGTGCAGATGACATGCTTGCCGGCTGCGGCCGCAGCCTCCATCATTGTCCGGTGCAAGGAATTGGGCACACAGAGGTCCACGACATCCACCTCGGGTGACGCAAGCATGGTCTCATAATCCGAAAAGACTTCCGCAATGCCTGCCTTGGCCGCAAAGGCCTCGGCTCGGGACTTGTCGCGCGAGACCACCGCCACAATCCCGCCCTTGTTTCCGGCGGCCTGCTGATAACAGCGCGTCCGAATGCTCGCGAGAAATCCTGAACCTACCAGTCCGATGCGCAGCATGGATCTCTACCCCTCCATCCCCGCGCGAGCCGCAAATGCGTCTCGCGCCGTCCTGTCAGCGGATTCTCGCCGAGTGCCCCAATCCGGTTTCCGACGTCGCGTTCTGGCCTGCATGGGCGCACCGTACTGCCCTTGAAACCACGCTGCAATCGCGCCGTGGAAGAGAAAATTGAGTTCCCGGAAACTCGCGGTTAAAAAAGAACCATGAGCCATACAGCTGCCCCTCTCGCCGGCGTGCGGGTCATCGAGTGTTCCATGCTCGGCCCGGCTGCCATTACCTCCCATCTCGTCGATCTTGGCGCGGACGTCATCAAGGTCGAGCCACCTGCGGGAGACTATATCCGGGAGATGACCTGGCCGATCGTCGAGGGGACCTCTTTGATGCATTTGCACGTCAACCGAGGGAAGCGAAGCATCACCCTGGATTTGAAGAATCCGGAGGCGGTCCAGATCTTCAAGGACCTGGTCGCCGAAGCCGATGTTGTGATCGAGGCCATGCGGCCGGGCGCCTTGGGGCGTCGCGGTCTGGGCTTCGACGATCTCAAGGCGGTGAACCCGCAGATCGTCTTCTGCAATATCTCCGGGTACGGCATGACCGGTCCCTACAAGGATATGCCCAGCCATGGAGTTGCCTACGACGTCTGGAGCGGGCTGATCGAACCGCAATACGATGAAGAGGAATTCTGCTATCTGCCCTCCCACCCGTCGATGGGCATTCACGCCGGCCCGCTGTTTGGCGCCTTCGGCATTCTCGCTGGTGTAATTCGTGCCCGTGAAACCGGAGAAGGATCCAATCTGGAGATCGCCCAGAGTGATGCGGCGGCCTACATGGATTGGTATCGCAGCGAGTCCTATATGGCCTATGAGCGCCCCGAGGATATCGTCACCGGCAACAAGGCCGACAATTACGAGAGGCGTGCGGTCGGAACAGCCGGGATGAAAGAAGGCGTGCGCTACCAGCTCTATGAGACCAGCGACGGCCAACATGTCCTGTTCATGGCCTCCGAGCAGGCGTTCTGGAAAAACTTCTGTGAGGGGGTCGACCGGATCGAGTTGTTCGAAAAATGGCCGGGTTCCAAATACGCCGACCACGCTCGCGGCAATCGCGAACTACAGCATGAACTGCGGGATATCTTCAAAACAAAGACCTCCGAGGAGTGGATCGCGTTCGGCGATGAGGTCAATACCCCGATCGCACCGGTGAACTCGCCCCAAACCCTCCGCAACGACCCCCAATTCCAGCATCGCTTTCCCCTCTACACCGTCGAGCAGCTCGACGCCGAACAGCTACCCACCCCGCTGAAATTCATCGACGAACAACTGCCCACGCCAACCAAGGCACCTCAAATCGGCCAACATTCCGACCAGGTCCTGGAAGATATTCTGGGATGGGATGCCAGCAAGGTCGCCGATGCGCGCGCCGCAGGGGCGATGGGAAAGACCGACAAAGAATAACCGACCTCGATCCCCCGTCGCCCGCTATTGCTCCAGAATACCGGCGCGGCGGTGGTGGTCGAGATCGTCTGCCGAAAAACCCAGCCATTGCGCGAGGACGCGTTCATTATCGGCACCAATCGACCGGCCGGTGTCGGTCGTCCGGCCCCCGGTTTCCTGCAGGCGAAAGCCCGGCCGGCTCGCGCGAACGCGGCCGCCATCGCGATGTTCGATCTCTTCAAAAAAATCCCGCGCGGCCAATTGCGGATCTCGCCGCACCAGATCCTCGACATGCTGGGCCACTCCCGCCGGGACCCCGGCGTTCTGCAATTGCTCCATCACCGCCTCGGCCGGCATGCTTCGGGTCCAGTCCGCCACCAGGCGATCAAGAATTTCGGCGTGGGTGCGCCGGCTGTCGATATCGCGAAACCGCTCATCCTTCAGCCATTCCCGGCGTTGGGTGATCCGACAAAAGGCCTCCCATTGGCTATCGGTTTCGATCGTGATGGCCACCCAGCGGTCCTCTCCCTCGCATGGGTACATCCCGTAGGGCGCTCCGACCGCGCGCCGATTGCCCTGCGGAGAAGGCTGCTCTCCCTCGAGAGCTGCAAGCAAAAGATCCCCGATCGTGGCCGCGCAGGTCTCGACCTGCGCCAGATCAATAAACTGCCCTTCTCCGGTCCTGTCGCGGTGGGCCAACGCCGCCATGACCGCGACCAGACCATGCAACGCCGCCACCGGATCCGAGTATGCATATTGCGTAATGGTCGCGTCATGGTTGGTGAGCCCTGATAATGCGGCCAGGCCCGAGACCGCTTCGATGTTCGGCCCCCAGGAAACATAGGAAGACGATGGTCCGCTTTGACCAAAGCCCGAGGTTGCCAGATAGATCAATCCGGGGTTCTTCCGGGCCAGGGTGGCGAAGTCCAGATCCAGCCGCCGCATGGCTCCGGGAACAAAATTCTCGATCACCACATCTGCCCGCGCCGCCAATTGGAGAGCGATCGCCCGGCCCTCCGGAGTTTTCAGATTCAGGCCTACGAAACTCTTGCCGGCATTCCAATCGGTAAACCACGGCGAACGAATTTCGCTGATGCCGGCCTCCGGGTTCTTGGGCGAAACATAGAGACGGGTCACGTCTGCCGCCGATCTCGACTCGATCTTCACCACCTCGGCTCCGTGATAGGCCATCAAGCGCCCGGCCCATGGCCCGGCCATGCCGGCTGTGAATTCCAGAACTCGCAAGCCGGCCAAAGCACCCGGGGGCGGAGAATCCTCCCCGGACTGCCCCGCCGGGCGCGGCCCCGAAGCGCTATCCGCCAAGCCCGGCAGAGACGCCGGGGACGCCGGCGCAGCCCAATGCTTTTGCAGCGCCGCGCCTCCCTCGCCAAGCGCGGGGGCCAGATTCGCTATCCGCCACGGCGTCGCCGCATGGCGATAAGGTGCCCCGGGGTACAAGGAAGAAGTCGGCGTCGGCCGGACGAAAAATCCTCGATCCTGCAGATGCGGGTCGGCCAGGAGCTGCGCGGCATTTTGCAGTGGCGAAATCGCGATATGCCGCTGCTGTCCCTCGCGATAACTCTCCTCCACGGTACGGTGGGAGAAATGGTCAGCCAGCCACGCATCGATGACATCGCGATATTCCTGCCGGTTTGACGAAGGCCCCTCGAAGATTGGCTCGAGAATCGCTTCGTTGCCCGTGGTCTCGGCAACCCATCGAGCCAGAGCGGCCCAATGCGCGGGGCGGTTGACTGTCAGATAGATCGCCCCATCTCTGGTTTCCCAAACTCCCGAGGGGATCGAGGCGGTCAGACCCGAACCTTCCCTGCAGGAAATCACTCCGTCTTCGAGATAACGACCCACTCCGACCACATGCGAGACCGAGGCCATCACTTCCTGCAAGGAGATATCTACAGATTCGCCTCGGCCGGATTGACGTGCCGCATGCACGGCGACCAGCGCCCCGACGGCCGCAGCCGCGCCGGCCATCATATAGGCAGGAAATCCCGCAAGGGACATCGGCGGTTCCTCGGGCCAGCCGGTCGTATAAGCCGCGCCCGAAAGAGCGCTGGCTACCAGATCCGATGACCGCCAGCCGGCGCGAGGACCTCCGTGACCAAAACCACTGATGCGTGCAAGAACCAACGCCGGGTTGTTTGCTCGTAATTCGGAGAAGCCGAGCCCGAGACCCTCGAGATAGCCGGGGCCGCGCGTTTCCAGAATCAGGTCGACGCCTTCAGCGAGTCGGTGGAACTCACGCTTTCCGGCGTCCGTAGCCAGATCCAGAATCAGGCTTCGCTTGGAGGTATTCGCGTAACGAAACCAATGCTGGCCAGCAGACTCTGGACTGCCTGTGGACGAGATCCGACGACTTCCCTCGCCCTCGGGTGGCTCCACCTTGCAGACCTCGGCACCGAGGTCCGCAAGCAGCTTGCCTGCATATTCCCCGCGTTCATCCGCGAGTTCGAGAACTCGCATGCCTTGAAGTGCTGCACTCACAACGCAAACCTACCAGAAGGAAGCCATGCGGAGCAGAGCCGCAATCGCAATCGACGCGCTCGCCATTCCCAGCAGAACCAACACGAAGGATCGAAAACGATCCGCATCGAGGCGATCGAGCAAGCGATCGCCCACCCAATGCCCCAGAAAGAGAAACGGGATGCCTGCCAGCAGCAACAGCAGCGACTCGGACCCGATCAGCCCTGCGAGAATAAATCCGCCAATGGCAAAGATCCCGTTCAGAACAAAGAGATTCGAGAGGGCGCCTCGGAAAACCTCCGGGCGCAAACCGGCGGCCTGAAGATAGAGGACAATGGGGGGGCCATTGATGGCCGTACTGGTGGAAAGAAGCCCGGAAACAAATCCGGTAAGCAACGAGGCCCGGTCGGAATGGGGCCATCGAAATCCGATCGCGATCGCAGCCGCCATGAGCGCTGAAACCGTCCCGACAAGAACGCGCAGGAGATCGGGAGAAAGATAAAGCAGCACCTGCAAACCAATCGGTAAACCCACCAGGCTCCCGACCAGCAGAAGCATCACAAGCCGCCACGGGGTTTCTCCGCGAGTTTGCTGCGCCACGCGGTTGGCGTTCAGAAAAGAGAGCATCGCGGACAACGGAACTGCCTGCGCCGGTTCCATGAAGATGGCCAGGGTCGGGACCGCCAGAAGCGAGAAGCCGAAACCGGCGACCGTCTGCACCATCGCCGCCACCAGAGTGGTGAGAATCACGACACCGACTTCCACGCAGGGAATATCGCAGCCCATGGGCGAACGAAGCAAATGGCGCACGCAATGGCTTGGAAGGATCCTCACCGGCGGCTAGACAGGTAAGAGCCGGAATGGAGTGATGTCATGGCAAAGATGGAAGACGGATTCGGGAAACCATTGGAGGTTCGGGACTTTGTCCTGAGCCACGGCCAGAGGGGCGACCCCGACGATATCCTGCGGACGCTGGATCGCTATGCCGAAGACCATTTCTTTCTGATGAATATCGGCCCGGCCAAAGGGCCACTGCTCACCCGCGAGATCGAAAAGTTATCCACCGGATCTCGCGTACTGGAGTTCGGGACCTATTGCGGGTACTCGGCCATCCTCATTGCCCGAGACTTGGCCCACGGCGCAGATCTCGTCTGTGTCGAGGTGGATCCGGAATCGGTAACCGCTGCTCGGGAGATTATCGCCTTTGCCGGTCTCGACCACCGGGTCGAGATCATCCTCGGGTCCTCGGGGGATACGATTCCCTCCCTGCACGGCCCCTTTGATCTGGTGTTTCTGGATCATTGGAAGGACTTGTACGAACCAGATCTGAAGTCTCTCGAAGCACATCAAATGCTGCGAGCGGGATCGGTCATCTTTGCGGATAACGTCGGACCGTTGTTCAATCCCGAAAGCTACCTGAACTATGTCCGCGAGAGCGGCAAGTACGAATCCACCCACCACATCTCCACCATCGAGTATACCGACCGGCCCGACGCGGCCGAGGTCTCCATCTTCCGCGGCTGACGCCCTCGCAGCGCCACCGCGGATAACCGGAACTACCCCCGGCTGCGCTCGCCGGTCTTCGCACCCGAACTGTTGCGGGTGCGCCCCGGACCACCCCGCCGACCGCGATTACCGCCTGGCTGGGAGTTGCGGGATCTCGACTTTTGGAGTGTCGGCTTTTTCCCGGAAGATTTCCGCTGGTTGGGGTTCTTGGGCTTGGCCGCAGCCGGTGGCCTCGAGGCTGGCGCGTCGACGTTCTCGGGATCCATTCCCTCGAATTGCTGACGCGCAATCGGCGCCTTGAGATAACGCTCGGTGTCCCGGATCCAGTCGCGATCCTCGCGGGTCACAAACGTAACCGCCTTGCCGCTTAATTCTGCCCGGCCCGTCCGACCAATTCGGTGGGTGTAGATCTCGGGCGTGCTGGGCGGATCGAAATTGATCACATACGAGACGCCGGCCACATCCAGCCCGCGAGCAGCGATATCGGTCGCGACCAGAATATCGAATTTGCCTTTGCGAAATCCGTTCATCGCGCGGTCGCGTTGTACCTGCGACATATTCCCCTGCAGTGCCACAGCCCGGTGGCCCTTCTTGTCGAGCTTGACCGCCATCTGGCGTGCGCGATGTTTGGTTCGGGTAAAGACAATCGCCGTCTGGCAATCGTCGCCACCAAGGATCAGATCCAGCAGGTCGCGTTTCTGATCTTGCGGGACCGGCGCCAAAACGTGCTCGATGCGCTCGGCGGGCGCGGAATGGGCCAACTCGACCACTTCCGGATCGACCAGGAGTCGATCTGCAAGATGGCGGATCTCCTTGGGCATGGTGGCCGAGAAGAGAAGATTCTGGCGCTCATCGGGGCACGCTGCGAGAATGCGCTTCACATCAGGCAAAAATCCCATATCAAACATATGGTCGGCCTCGTCGAGCACCAGAGTCTGGATACGACTCAGGTCCAATTGCCCCTGCTTGAGCAGATCAAGAACGCGGCCGGGACACCCGACAATGATCTCCGGATGCCGCCGCAGCGCCTGCGCCTGCACATTGATCGACTTCCCGCCGAAAACAGTAACCGTGCGGATCGAGGTGAACTTCGCAAGCGTGCGAATCTCGGCATCGATCTGGTTGGCCAGTTCGCGGGTCGGCGCCAGAATCAGGGCCGACGGGCCCTTGCTCTGATTGCGGATGCGCTGGTCGAGAATCGGCAAGGCAAAGGCTGCCGTCTTGCCGGTTCCGGTCTGCGCGAGGCCGAGCACATCGCGCCCTTCCATCCCGGCCGGAATCGTCTTTTCCTGAATGGCCCGCGGCTCGGCGAAGCCGGCCTCTCGAAGTCCCTTATGGAGGGACGCATGCAAACCAAACCCTTCGAAGCCCAGCTCGGGCTTCGCATTTTCCTTTTTATTCGTTGACACTGTGGATCTCCGCCACACGAGCGCCATCAGGCGATCGTGCGACCTCTATTTCTGACCCACACAACAGGAACGGGAAAGATTGTTGAGAAACGGCGCGACCTCGGTCGTAAATCGAGAGGTGCTGTTGTCACCGTCACGCAGCCGAACCGGCGGTCCTGAACTGCGTTTGCACTTCCCTTATACAGGTCGGCCCGGAGAAACACCACCCTCCGGATTTCGCTCCATTATTTCGCACCATCTGTTGAATCCGGCCGCGAGACCCCGGCTGGAGAAACCGCCGGCTACCGCGGCCGTGCCTCCTTGGGCCGATCCGGTCTGCGAGAGATGCGAATTCCTGTAAGCTCTTCACGAAATGGATGATCCCCGGTCGCTGATTACCACCCGACAATGGTTCGAGGCGCACGAAGCCGTCGAGGACCTCTGGCGCGAAGCCGAGGGGATCCGACGCCGGCATCTGCAGGGCTTGATCCATATTCTGGTCTCGCTTGAGCACCTGCGTCGGAAAAACCCCCGAGGCTGCCGAGGACAATGGGAAAAAGCCCGACGACGCCTGATCGATGTGCCACCCCGGTTTGCCGGGCTGGAAATCGAGCGCTGGATGGAGGCCCTCGAGGTTTTTTATGCCGGTCTGGATCTGGAGTCGGCCGCCCGCAACCGATCCTTCTCCTTGCCCCTCCCTGAAATCGAGTCCTGGCCCACCCCAGCACTTGCCGCCGACAATTCGACCATGAAATGACTGAGAGCGAATAAAAGGGAGGGTGCGAAGTTCGCCCCCTCCGCGCTCCTTCGCTAAGTCTGGGGAGCGAATTGATCCAAACCCAACTCACTTTCCCCGACAGGTCATAATTTCATGGAACAAAGTATCCCCGCATTGGTACAAGGCGCCGCCCGGCGATTCGAAGCCGCCTCGGCAATTGAAGATGGCGAGATTCGCCTGAGCTTTCGAGAGTTGGCAGAAGCCGGCTTGATGGCCGGGCGAGCCTTTCGAGCCGCCGGCCTGCAGGCCGGCGACCGCGCCGCGATCTGGGCACCCAACTTCTCGGAGTGGATCCTTGCGGCCATCGGCCTGCAATCTGCCGGCGGCGTCCTGGTCCCGCTCAACACTCGACTCAAAGCAGGTGAAGCTGCCTATGTGCTGCAAAACAGCGGCGCGAAAATGCTCTGCACGGTCAGCGATTTCCTCGGCGTCGACTATGCTGCCGAGATTCGCAAGCAGGATATACCCTCGCTGGAGAAGGTCATTACCTTCCGCGGCCAATCGGCCGGGGCCGAAACCTGGGAAGATTTTCTCGCCAGCGGCTCCGAGGTTCCTGTCGAGACCATCGAGGCACAGATTGCCGCCATCGGCCCCGACGACCTCTCCGACATTCTCTTCACCTCGGGCACGACCGGAAAACCCAAAGGCGTGATGACCGCTCACGGCCAGAACCTGCGCGCCTTTGAGGCCTGGTCAGGCTGTGTCGGCCTGCGTGAAGGCGATCGCTACCTGATCATCAATCCGTTCTTTCACGCTTTTGGCTACAAGGCCGGCTGGGTATCGGCGATCCTGCGCGGGGCAACGATCCTGCCGCAAATCACATTCGACGTGGAAGAAGTGCTGCGCCGAATCGAGCCCGATCGCATCACCATGCTGCCCGGACCGCCGACGATCTACCAAAGCATTCTCAGTCACCCGGATCTGGCGAAGCACGATATTTCCTCGCTCCGACTAGCGGTCACCGGCGCCGCCGCCATTCCGGTCGAATTGATCAACCAGATGCGCCACGATCTCGGCTTCGAGACCGTGATCACCGGATACGGCCTGACCGAGACCTGCGGGATCGTCAGCATGTGTCGCGAGGGGGATGCTGCCGAAACCATCGCCACCACCTCGGGCCGTGCCATCGATGGCGTCGAAGTCCGGCTGGTCGACAGCGAAGGCCGGGATGTGCCCACCGGTGAGCCCGGCGAAGTGATTGTGCGCGGCTACAACGTGATGCGGGGATATTTCGCCAACCCCGAGGAAACCGCGAAGACCATCGACGAGGACGGCTTTCTCCACACGGGTGATATCGCGGTGGCGGATGCAGACTTCAACCTGCGCATCACCGACCGGATCAAGGATATGTTCATCATGGGCGGGTTTAACTGCTACCCGGCCGAGATCGAGAATGCCCTCTATGATAGCGGCTATGCCGCGCAGGTCGCCGTGATCGGCGTGCCCGACGAACGGATGGGCGAGGTCGGCATGGCCTTTCTTGTGGCCGCGCCCGGCAAAGAGGTCTCGGCCGACATCGTCCGCGATTGGAGCCGCGAGAATATGGCCAACTACAAAGTGCCTCGATACATCGAGATCGTCGACGAGCTTCCCGTGAACGCCTCGGGCAAAGTCACCAAATTCGTCCTGCGCGAGCAGGCCGAAAAAATTCTCAGCACGCAGGAGTAAATACGATGTCGCGCTTGCAAACAGACAACCTTCTTTCTGCCGGCAGCCTCTGGGGGCTGATCGAGGCCCGCACTGAGGCCACCCCCGATGCACTCTTTGCCGTCGATGATCAGGATCGAGAATTGACCTTTCGTGAATATCGCGACGCATGCCTGAAGGCCGCCGCCGGCTTTGCCTCCCGCGGTGTCAGCGAAGGCACCCCGGTCTCGTGGATGCTGCCGACGTGGTTCGAGTCGATGATTCTGGTGGGCGCGCTCGCGCGGCTGGGCGCCGTACAAAATCCGATTCTCCCGATCTACCGCCACAAGGAAGTCGGCTTCATCGCCACACAATTCGGCACGAAGTTACTCATCCTGCCCCCGGCAAATCCGAAATTTGACTACCCGCAGATGGGTGCGGATCTGGCAGCCGACCGCCCAGGAATGGAGGTCATGGTCTGCGATCAGGTCCTGCCCGACGGCGACCCGGCCACTCTGCCGCCCGCTCCAGCGAATACAACGCCGGCAGACGCTCCCGTGCGTTGGGTCTTCTACAGCTCGGGCACCACCTCGGATCCGAAAGGCGCGCGCCACACCGATCTGACTCTCGACGCGTCCGCGCGCGGCATGGCCTCATGCCTGCATCTGGACGAGAGCGATCGCATCGCCCTGGTCTTTCCGTTTACTCACGTCGGCGGTATCGGTTGGCTCGGCAGTGTTCTTGCCTCCGGCGCAGCCTTTATCGTGGTGCCGGCCTTTGATGCGAAAACCACACCCGAGGTCCTCGCGCGCCACGGCGTCACGCAGGCAACCGCCGGCACCGCCTTCCATCAGGCGTACCTGGCAGCCCAGCGTGCCCGCGTAGCCGCCGGAGACAACAGCCCGCTCTTTCCTCAGGTGCGCACCTTTCCCGGCGGCGGTGCTCCCAAACCACCGCAGCTCCACACCGAGATCCGCGACGAAATGGGTGGTGTCGGTATCGTCTCGGGCTATGGCATGACCGAATGTCCCATCATGACCATGGCCGCTGTCGGAGACTCTCAGGAGGCTTTGGCCCATACCGAGGGCAAGGCATCGCCACCCGAGGTCGAGTTCCGACTGGTCACGCTCGAAGGAAAGGAAGCGGCGATCGGCGAGGAAGGCGAGATCCGCGTCAAGGCGCCACAACTCTGTCGCGGCTACCTCGACGAGTCGCTCAACGACAAAGCATTCGACGAAAAAGGCTTCTTTCATACCGGTGACCTGGGCCATCTGGATGCCGAAGGCTTTCTGACCATCACGGGGCGGCTGAAGGACGTCATCATCCGCAAGGGCGAGAATATCAGTGCGAAAGAGATCGAGGATCTTCTCTACGAGCACGCCGCCATCGAAGACGTGGCGGTCATCGGAATCCCCGACCCGGCCACCGGCGAGCGTGCATGCGCTGTGGTGCAAACGGCAACCGGCGAAAGCCCGATCGGCTTCGATACGATGGTCGAGTACCTCAAAGGTCGCGGCCTGATGCTGCAGAAAATTCCCGAGCAACTCGAAGTCCTCGACGTCATTCCCCGCAATGCCACCGGCAAAATCGACAAAAAGGGTCTGCGCGAAACCTACAAGGACTCCGAGAGACCCACGAGATGAAGCGATGAATGGCGCCGAGAAGGCACAGGGCCGCGACGAGATCCGGCAACTCGCCTACCGCTATGCGCACGCCACCGATACCCGTGATCTCGACACCTTGGTCGGATGCTTTATCCCGCAGGTTCAGGTTGGCCGCGATCGCCGCGGCCGCGAGGCGTTGCGCGCGGATTTTGATCGCCAACTGCGCGCCGTCGGCATCACGGTCCTTTTTGTCGGCAATCATCTGATCGACTTTATCGACGAGACCCATGCGACCGGGCATGTCTATTGTCGGGCAGAGATCCAGGAGGGCGACCGCTGGATCCAGCAAGCGATTCGCTATGACGACACCTATGAAAAGCAGGGCGACGATTGGCTCTTTGTGCGCCGCAAGCACCAGCTCTTCTATGGAGCCGAGACCGGACAAAACCCGCTCGGTCTGCCACCTGCGGATTGGCCGAAAAATTCAGCCGGTCGCGGCACACTGCCCGAATCCGAAAGCCATTGGCAGGAGTTCTGGAAAAAAGACTGAGCATCGGACCCCTTCACGGTCCATTCCTTGAACGCCACGTGGTTTGTTGGTCGAAGCGAATTTCGATAACCGGGAGCGATGCAAATTCTGCGTTCCCTCCTTCCGGGCTTTGCCCTGCTGAGCCTTCTGACCCTGGGATGTACTGAGAAACGGGTGCCTTCCCCCGAACATCAGGGCGAACCGTGGGCATCGCTACGCTCCTTGGGCGACGCCATGCATGCGGCCGCCGACGTCGGAGAAAATGCGCGGGCCGCCGGGGGTGATCGCGACAACGCCGATGGGGGCCGGTATCTTGCCGAGATCCTGCGCCAACAAGTCGACCGCGGGGTCTTCCAGGACCCGGACTACCCGGCCTTTCGGGCGCAATATCCGGAATCGGCACATACCGGGTTGGTGAATCCCGACAACCTTTACGAGAGTGTGCCCATCCGTCCGGATGCCGACTATGTGCTCCGCGGTACACGCGGGACGACCGCGGATGTGACGTTTCAAGTATTTGCGGGCACGCCCGGCGTAAATGGCAAGTTGCGCGACGTGGGCACGCTTTCTCTGGACAATCTGGTTATCGATGCCGACGGAAACTTCGAAGTCTTTGTCGGGCCGACCGCGCATCCGCAGAACTGGATTGAAACCGATGATGAAGCCGGCCTTCTGCTGGTGCGATGGACATACTCGGACTGGGACCGGGAGAAGGCTGGACGCGTCGGGATCCATCAGGTTGGAAAGCTCGGGGTCCCCGCACCCAACCCCGAGGTCGGAGACGTGGCGGCGAGAATTCGGGATGCAGGGGCTGCCGTCCCGGACTCGGGTGAGTTCTGGCAGGACTATATCGGCAAGGTCCGCCTCTTTACCTCGGACAATGCGGTCATGAAGCCACGAATAACCGGCAGCGAAGGGCTGGCCGGACAAGTCGCCGCCATGGGCAAGTTTTCTCTGGCCGATGACCAAGCGTTGATCGTCAGCATCCCGAAAGCGGATGCGCGCTATCAGGGGCTCCAACTGGGCAATTATTGGTTCGATGCGCTGGAATGGGCCAACCGCCAGACCAGTCTGGCGGCAGGCCAATCTCGGCTCGGCAGCGATGGCCGTTATCATTATGTGATCTCGGCTACCGACCCTGGCGTGCCCAACTGGCTGGATACCACAGGGCTTCCCGAGGGCCTTTTTCTGATTCGTTTTCAGGGTGTCCGGACGCCACTGACCGATGAGGAAGCCCCAACCGCAGAATTGGTTGCGCTGAAGGAGGTGCGGAGCGCCCTGCCCGCAGACACCCCGCAGGTCGACGCCGAAGCCAGGCGCGCCCAGCTTGCCGCGCGCCAAAGCCAGCTCCAGCGGCGTTACGGCCGTTGAGCTGGCTCAGATAGCCCGGCCGCAGCCGGCATCGCACCGACCTGCACAGGTCGGGCCTCCACGGCAGGTTCACGCGCTGGAGTACCGGCTCAGGGATGAAGCGCTTCGCGCACTGATTGCGCGGCCATCTTCAGGACTTTGTCTGCCCGTGCGGGAGACCCCGCGAAACCATGCAGGGAACCCGGCTCTCGGTGCAAGCGCGCCGGTACGCCGGCATCCTGCAGTGCCTGTGCATAGGCCTCCCCCTGATCGCGCAGGGGATCAAAGAGATTGGTGACCACTAGTGTCGGCGGCAAGCCCGCCAGGCTCTCCGCCAATAGAGGGCTCACATAGGGGTCGCTTCGCAGCGTGGGGTCGGGCACATAGTGCTCAATCATCGATGCGATATCCGAAACCTTCAGCGCGTAATTATCACCGGTTTCCGCAAAGGAAGGCCAGCTGCGAGTGCCGCTGAGATCGGTCGCGGGGATCCGAAGATATTGGAAGAGGATTTTGGGCCCCCCCTCATCTCGTGCCCGCAAAGCCAGAGCTGCTGCCAGATTACCACCGGCACTGCTGCCCCCGATCGCAATACGCTCGGGGTCTCCGCCCAGCGAAGCTCCGTGTTCATGGATCCAGTCAAGCACCGCGCTGACATCGTCCAATGCGGCCGGATAGGGGTCCTCCGGCGCCAAACGATAATCTACCGACACCACAATCGCGTCACTATATGTCGCAAAGTGCGTGGTGCGATCATGGAACACAAACCCGTTGCCGACTCGCCAACCGCCGCCATGAATGTAGAGGTAAAAGGGAAGAACCTCATCGATGCGCGGCCAGTAGATCCGCACAGGAATCCTCACTTCACCCGAGACCACTTCACGATCTTCTATCCCCGGCAACGAAATTGGGTCGGTGAAGGACACCCGAGCCCCCAGTTGGTTTATGAACTCACGGTCCTCGGGCGTGAACTCCTGTGGGTCCTGCCACGACAGGATGCGCGCCAGGACAGCGGCCGGGTAATCCAACCGGCCAAGCGGTGTGAACGTCCAGGAATAACTGATCGCCGCACCCAAAAGCAGGAGGACGACCAAGCCCCCCAGAACGATCTTGCCGACGCGTTTCATACGACCACCCTCGCTACAGATCGGCCGCGGCAGGTTGATCGGCAATCAACCAACCGAACCAGCTTGGCAGCCGCCCCCAAACCAACAGCCCGACATCAGGAGAAACCACCTCGAAAAATGCGGCTGCCTAGACGGTATCCATGCAGGTGCGGAGGAAGCCGCATTGCTGGCAAAGATATTTGCAGTGGCCCATCGTCTTGAGAGGCCCGCCGCAGGCATCGCACTCCATCCAGGCGATCTCGCGAACGGCACCTTCTTCGGTTTTTGCCTCTTTTGTTTCTGCCGCAGCCTCCATCGCACACCCCTCCGACATCATTGAACCAGAAATGCGGCGCAGAATGAAATTCACCCCGCGAACTTCCGAGAATCCCGGGAGAAATTCCCGGGAGCACCTGCAATTCCCGCCGATCCCGCTACACTGGAGCCATGAGCCTTGTGGCAGTACCCATCAACATCGCGTCCCCTTCCGAAAGCGATCGGGGACTTGATGATGGCGCGCAGGCGCGCGATGGCGGGGCCGATCTGATCGAGTGGCGCGTCGATCGCCTCGCGGCCGACGATCGCGGGCCGGATGCCGTCGAAACGCTGATCCGCAAAAGCCCGCTGCCCTGCATTCTGACCTGTCGGTCGACCGACGAGGGCGGCGCCTTCGATGGGACCGAGGCCGAACGTGTCGGGTTGCTCGACCAGATGGCTGCACGCGACACCATCCCGGCCTATATTGATCTGGAATACGCACGCTGGATCGCCAGCTCGGACCTCCAGGATGCCACCGCAGAACTGCGACGCCGCGGTGCCAAAATCATTCTCTCAGCGCACGATTTCCAGAGACGCCCCGAGAAGCTCGAGGATATTTTCAACAGCATCGACAACACTGCGGGATGTGATGTGACCAAGGTCGCCTGGCGTGCCGCTGGGATTGAGGATCTGGCGATCTGCGCCCGAAAGCTGCGCGAGCGCAAACGCGAAACCATCGCCTTGTGCATGGGAGGGCCCGGGCTGGCCTCGCGGGTCTTTGCCGGTTGCTGGGGCGGCTTGCTGACATTTGCCGCCCTGAGTTCGGCCACCGGCTCGGCACCAGGCCAACCGACACTTGAAGAAATGATCGAGGTCTACCGCATCGGGGAAATCAATGCCGAGACTCGACTGCATCCGGTATTCCGCGATGGCGACACACGCGCCGAGAACGCAGCCCTGCAGGCCGATGGCGAAAACGCCGTGGCCCTGGCGCTCGGTCCTGTCGAAGACGAAAAAGCAGCCCTAGAGGAGCTTCGCGTAATCATCGAGAACCGGTAGGACCTCGTCGCGACCCGCACCGGGCAGGCGCAGTACCACTTCGGTACATCCCATCTCTCGGTAATAATCGAGCTTGGCCGGCGTTGGAAAGACCCCCATGGGGACCAGATGGAGGCTTTTTGGATCCCGCCCTCGATCCTCCATTTCGCGATGCAATTCGGGAAGAGCATCCTTGACCCCGGCGCCACCGATGGGAATCCATCCGTCAGCGTACTCGGCGATATGGCGAAAGAGAATCGGACCAGGCGAGCCTCCGACCAGAACCCTTGGCCGCGGCGTCTGCACCGGCTTGGGCCATTGCCAGCTCTCGGTAAATGAATGGAACTCCCCCGAAAACGAGGCGCGGTCCTGCGCCCATAAGGCCTGCATCGCCAGCATCGCCTCCCGGACTCGCTTGCGACGGCGGCGCACATCGATCCCGTGGTTCTCCATTTCCTCATGGTTCCAGCCAAAGCCGATCCCGAAGACAAACCGCCCTTTGGAGATTTGATCGAGAGTCGCGAGTTGCTTGGCAAAGGTGATCGGGTCGTGTTGCGCAGGCAAACCGATGCCGGTACCGAGGCGAATCTTGTTCGTCGTCGCGGCCGCTGCGGCCAACGCGATATAGGGATCCAGACTGCGCTTGTATTCCTCGGCCAGTTCCGCCTCGCCTGTGGGCGCCGGCGTGCGACGACTTGTCGGGATGTGCGTATGCTCGGGAATGTAGATGGAGTAGAAACCGCGATCCTCGGTCGCACGCGTCAACTCCAACATATCCATGGTCAGGTCCGTTGCATGAATTGTGACTCCCAGCTTCACTACGAAACTCCTCCCGACCAACCCTTTTCGAACGGGGCCAGCATCACTGTTTCCAACTGCATGGATGCATGCAACCAAACGCCATCGACACGCTGGTAGGTGTCGCTTTCCACGCCCACCATCCAGCGCTGCGAGCCGTCCTGCAAGGTGCACGGCGAAAAGAGGTCCCAGGTACCCTCGGCAAAATCCCCTCGGACCGTGATCCGGGGCTTGAGAAAGAAATGCCAGGCCCATCGGACCGTCGGATTCGCCAGACGATCGCGGATCTGTGCCCTTCCGCGCGCCACCCCCAGAGAGCGTCCGCCATCCCAGACCGCATCTTCGGTAAACAATTCGGCCACTCGGGCAGCCATTGCGGATACGTGGGCGGGGTCGGGAGTCCCACCCGAAAGATGCGTATGGCGCGCATCCACGCGGGCTGCGTACTCCGCCTTGAGGCGCTCGATCGCCAACGTACTCTCCGCCACATCCAGGCGGGTTTCCAGACTGGCGATTCGCTCTTCGAGAGATGGCATGCAGGCTTCTTCTAATCGTCCCGACCTCCAGTCTCCAGCGACCACCCAACCAGACTTGCCGACTACCCTCTCCGTAAGGCAGTAATCACCCATATGCGGATTCTCGTTACCGGCGGTGCCGGGTACGTCGGCAGCCATTGTGCCAAGCTTCTGGCCAAGGCCGGCCATGAGGTCGTGGTGCTCGACAACCTGGCCCGCGGCCATCGCGAAGCCGTGCTTTTCGGCCCTTTGATCGAAGCGGATCTCCGCGACAGCGATGCTGTCCGGGCAGCCCTCGAGCAACACCCCGTCGACGCGGTCATCCATTTCGCCGCACTCGCAGCGGTGGGGGAATCCATGGCGGCACCGGAGCTCTACTTTGAAAATAATGTGCATGGCACCCTGAACCTGCTTGAAGCCATGCGCCATCAAGGCATCGACAAGATTGTATTTTCCTCAACGTGCGCGACCTATGGCATCCCGGAAGAAGTCCCGATCCTCGAGGCAACCCCACAGAATCCGGTCAGCCCCTACGGCGAGACCAAGCTCATGGTCGAGCAAATGTTGCGCTGGTACGGCACCTGCCACGGTCTGCGGTGGGCCGCATTGCGCTATTTCAATGTTGCCGGCTGCGACCCCGACGGGGAATTGGGCGAGGAGCACGACCCCGAAACGCATCTGATCCCTCTCGCCATCGACGCCGCGCTGGGCAAACGGCCACCGCTGGAAGTCTTCGGCGACGACTATCCTACACCCGACGGCACAGCGATCCGCGACTATATCCACGTCTGGGATCTGGTTGAAGCGCATCGCCTGGCGCTCGAGAAGCTCTGTGGCGATACCGAGAGTTTTGCCTGCAATCTGGGTACGGGAACGGGCGCCAGCGTCCGTGAGGTTCTGGCTGCGGTGGAAGAGGTCGTCGGACAACCTGTCCCCCACAACATCGGACCCAGGCGAGCCGGCGATCCGCCTCGCCTCGTGGCAGCCCCCGAGAGAGCCCGGAAGACTCTCGACTGGGCACCCGCCTACACCTCCTTGATCGACAGCGTCCGGCATACCCTCCAATGGCGTCTGAAACGCTGAATTTTCGGAGGGGCTCGCGCGAATTACCAGAAACTTCAAGCCCGCAAGGCCAAGCCAGATCAGCAGAATCTCTGCAATCGAGTCGGAAAATGGCATCGATCGAAACCGCTCCCATTCCGCGAAATCCCTGTTAGAGATACAGTAAGTACAATCGTCTTTCGAAGGAGAAATTTGTGCATACAGATCTTTGTGAACGTCTCGGTATCGACCTCCCCATTTTCGCTTTCACCCATTGCCGTGACGTCGTTGTCGCGGTGAGCAAGGCCGGCGGGATCGGCGTTCTCGGTGCCGTCGGATTCACCCCGGAACAGCTGAAGGTGGAATGCGATTGGATCGACGAACGTATCGGCGACAAGCCTTATGGCGTCGATATCGTGATCCCGGGCAAATACGAGGGCATGGACCAGGTCGATCCTGAAAAACTCGAAGAGCAACTTCGCTCGATGATCCCTGATCAGCACCGCACCTTTGCCAAGAAGGTTTTTGCCGACCATGGCGTGCCGGAGCTCCCCGCAGAAGACAAGCACCACGAACTCCTTGGATGGACGGCTGTGACGGCAGCCCCTCAGGTCGACGAGGCCTTGCGTCACCCCAACGTCAAACTTATCGCCAACGCACTTGGCACCCCTCCCGAAGATGTCATCGAGCAATGCCAGAACGCCGGGCGGCTGGTCGCCGCCCTCTGCGGTAGCCCGCGGCAGGCGCTCAAGCATAAGGAAGCCGGTATCGATATCATTATCGCGCAAGGCACCGAGGGTGGCGGACATACCGGCGAGGTCGGAAGCCTTGTTCTCTGGCCACAGGTCATCGACGCCGTAGCGCCCACTCCCGTATTGGCCGCCGGCGGGATCGGCACCGGCCGCCAGATTGCAGCAGCCATGGCACTCGGCGCCGCTGGCGTCTGGAGCGGCTCGCTCTGGCTTGCCGTGGAAGAAGCAGAAGCACCCCCCGCGCAGAAGGAAAGTTATTTCAGTGCTTCGAGTCGCGACACCGTACGATCGCGCTCGTTTACCGGCAAGCCATGCCGCATGCTGAAAAACGAATGGACCGAGGCATGGGAGAACCCCGAGAATCCCGACCCGCTCGGGATGCCCCTCCAGGGCATGGTCACCATGGAGTCCATCAGGCGCTCGCACCAATATGCCGAGGTCGCCCAGCCCGTCGCCTTCAACCCGGTCGGCCAGGTCGTCGGCATGATCAACGAGAGCGAGTCCGTGCGTCGGGTAATGCAGCGCCTTTCCGAGGAATACCTTGGTGCTGTGGACCGTCTCGACAGCCTGCAACCCAAATAGTCGCGAATCGCGGGGAGAACCTCGATGGAAGATCGTCTTTCACGCCTGTTCGGCAGGCTGACCATGCCGAGCGAGAAAATCAGCTTGCCCGGAGCAAGCGAAGCCCTTCCCGGGCGGGCCGAAGCCATGCCCGTTGCCGGTAAACATTTCGTGCTGGGCACCGACATCCAACCGCCCTTCCCCGAAGGACTCGAACAGATCGTGGTCGGATTGGGTTGTTTCTGGGGTGCGGAAAAGTGTTTCTGGACGATCGACGGTGTCCATACCACGGCCGTGGGATACGCGGCCGGGCATACCCCGAACCCGACCTACGAAGAAGTTTGCTCGGGACGCACCGGTCACAACGAAGTCGTTTTGGTGGTCTATGATCCCGCCAAGGCCTCTCTGGATCATCTTCTGCATACCTTCTGGGAAGGCCACGATCCGACCCAGGGAATGCGACAGGGCAATGATATGGGTACGCAATATCGCTCGGGCATCTATACCTCGACCGATGCGCAGAACGCAGCGGCCCTCGCCTCACGCGACCGCTATGCAGGCGCCTTGAGCGGCGCCGGGATGGGATCGATCACCACCGAGATCCTGAATGCCGGCCCTTTCTTCTATGCCGAGGACTACCACCAGCAATACCTTGCCAAGAACCCGTCGGGCTATTGCGGACTCGGGGGCACCGGCGTGATTTGTCCGGGGGCCTAACCCGCACGCCAACCGCATTCCCCTCCGGGCGCAACCGAGCCTTTGGCACCTGAGCCTGACTTCCGGGCGATTGGCGAGCAAAGCCGCGCGGCTCAGGGAGTTCCGAGCGGCAGAATCAACGAGGCGCGCAATCCGGGGCCCGCATCCTCGAGGCGGACTTCTCCCCCGTGCAGGTGAGCTACGGCCCGAACCAGGGAGAGACCGAGCCCACTTCCCGGCTCGGTGCGGCTGCTGTCGGCGCGACTGAAGCGCTCAAAAGCCCGGTCACGGAAATCCTCCGGCATCCCGGGGCCGTTATCCTCGACCACCAAGCTCTGTGCCTCTTCGGTGCGTTCGAGACGAATCACGATACGTCCACCCGCGGGCACATATTTGATCGCGTTATCGAGAAGGTTCGCAAGCGCCTGGGCGAGAAGATGCGGCTCGCCGCGCACCACAGCCTGGCCGCTGGATTCTCGCACCAACGCCAGGCCGGTCTCGCTGGCCAGCGGCTCGTAGGTATCGACAACGTCGGCGGCCATATCGTCGAGATCCACATCCTGAAACCGCTCGCGCTCGGCCCCGGACTCCGCGAGCGTGATCGCCAGCAAGGCATTGAAGATCGACAGGATCCGATCCGCCTCGACCACAGTCTCCTGCAATACGCTCCGGTAGGCAGCCGTGTCGTCTTCGGTCAGCAGCGCGACCTCGATCCGGCTTTTCAAGCGCGAGATCGGACTGCGTAAATCGTGGGCAATCTCGTCCGAGACCGATCGCATGCCTTCGACCAACCCCTCGATTCGATCCAGCATTCGATTCAGATTCTCGGAGAGGTCATCAAACTCATCTCCACCGGAGCCGACCGGCATGCGACGCGTGAAATCCCCGGCAAGAATTGCGGCACTATTCTGATTGATCTCCTCGAGACGCGAGGAAACCCGACGGCCGACCAAAAGACCTCCGGCGATCCCCAGAACAAAGGTCAGCCCGAATGCGCCCAGCATGGCCTGCAGGATCAAGTCCCGAAACTTAGCCCCCTCACCCAGATTCCGGCCGACGAGCAGACGTAAGCCGTCAGGAAGTTCCACGGTGCGCCCCCGGGCGCGCTCGCTGGTCTTACCCAGCGGGAATTCGACCATTTCCTGGCCGGCCGGCTCACCATCGGGCCAAACTTGCAGATTCCCGGCAACCCATTCCAGCCGCTGGGTTGCCAGCATATAGATCGTGCTCGCACCGGGACGATCGCTACTGCGACGTGCCAGAATGGTCTTGATCTCGGCAACGCCCTTGCGCGAGAACTTCTCCTGCAGCAAATCGGCTTCGGCCGAGATCTCGGCATCCACTCGGCCCTGATCGAGAGCGAAAGTGGACCAATACAAAAAGCCCAGAATCGCCAGGCTCGTCGCACAAAACAGCGCGGTATAGATCAGTGCGTATCGGAAGATCAGGCTGCGCTTGCGAGAGGACTTCATTCGCCCAACCGGTATCCGGCACCCCGGACAGTCTCAAGCAGCGGCTTGTCGGCCGAACCGCCAAGTTTTTTGCGCAAGCGACTCATATGAACATCGATCACATTGGTCTGGGGATCGAACTGGTAATCCCATACGCTCTCGAGCAACATTGTTCGTGTGACCACCTGCCCCGGATGACGCATCAGAACCTCGAGGATCTTGAACTCGCGAGGTTTCAGATCCAGAGGCTCGCCGCCGCGACGGACCCGACGTGCCAGAAGGTCCATCTCCAGATCGGCCACCACTAGTGTGGTATCGGCCACCGGCGACTGGCCGCGCCGGGTCAAGGCTTCCAGACGGGCCAGAAGCTCGGAGAAGGCAAAGGGTTTGGTGAGATAATCATCGCCCCCGGCGCGGAGGCCCTCGACGCGGTTGTCCACGCTATCCATGGCGCTCAAGATCAACACCGGCGTCACGCTGCCGGTACGACGCACGGTCTCGACAATCGTCAGTCCGTCGATCTCGGGCAACATGCGGTCGACGATCAAGGCATCGAATGGCCCGCTCAGTGCCAGCGTCAATCCGCGGGTTCCATCGCCGGCCAAATCCACCGTCCATCCGCTTTCCCGCAATCCTTTGGCAATGAATTGCGCTGCCTCCGCATCGTCCTCAATGACCAGTACCCGCACAGTCCTTGATTTGGCCGATGCTCGGCCCGGTCGCAAATCGGCGCCGGGCCACCCGCGAGGAGGCCCGGGAAAAACTATTAAAAACAAACACTTGTGGAGATCCGCTCGAACCAAACGCGAAGAATCTTCGCCGCCGAGGTACGGGCGGCACAAACCGTCAATTTTCCCGGTTTGTGCGCTCCCCTCGGCGTGTTAATCCTCCAGAGATCCGAGGTATTGATTGAAGGAGAAACATGCACAGACCGCGCGGTAGGCGCTTCGTACCGGTACGCCCCGAGGAATCCAATCGTATCAATCGCCAGATCCGCGTCCCCGAGGTTCGCCTCGTCGGAGTAGACGGCGAACAGCTGGGTGTTGTCGAGACGCAGGAAGCGTTGCAACGGGCTCAGGAAGCAGGCCTCGATCTCGTCGAAGTTGCTGCCAAGGCACGCCCTCCGGTGTGTCGGATGATGGACTACGGCAAATTCCGCTACGCCAAGCAGAAGAAGGAAGCCGAAGCCAAGAAAAAGCAGCACACGACGCAGGTCAAGGAATTACGCGTCCGGCCCGGCACCGATGTCCACGATATCGCGCGCCAGACCAAAAAGGCGCAAGAGTTTCTGGAAGACGGCCAGCGGGTGAAGTTCACCTTGCGCTTTCGTGGTCGCGAGATGGCCCACCAATCCCTGGGCAAGCAAAAGCTTCTCGATATCGCGGAGAATCTCGCCGAGTGCGGTTTTGTGGAATTGGCGCCCCGGACCGAAGGACGCATCATGCATCTGGTCATGGCCCCGGGGGCTCGCAAGGCCAAGGTTGAAAAGCCGGCCACGGCTGCCCCGGCCGAAGCGGCGCCCAAGCCATCTGCGGAGTGAGTTTCTCGTGCCTTTCCCGCCATGGCCGGCGGACGTCGGGAGTGGACCTTTTGCGGCCGGTCCGTCAGACTCGGCCACGTGACTGAGATCGAACCGGCGATCTGCGCGAACGCGCTGCATAAATCCTTCGGCGGCCGCCAAATTCTGAACGGTTTGTCGATGGATCTGCGGGCCGGGGAATGTCTGGGCCTGCTGGGAGGCAATGGGGCGGGGAAAAGCACGCTGCTGCGCATCCTTGGCGGCACCACACGCCCTACCTCTGGCGAAATCAAGGTCTTCGGAGTCCCATTGCACGGTGACGGCGGATCCGATTCCCGCGCCAAAATCGGTTTTGTTGGCCACGAAAGCATGGTCTACCGCGACTTGAGCCCGCGCGAGAACCTGGAGGTCTTTGCCTCTCTCTATGGCCTGAAGGAAGTTGATACAGAGGCCAGCCTGCAACGGGTCGGTCTGGCCCATGCCGCCAACCGCCCAACCCGCACCCTTTCCCGCGGAATGCTCCAGAGGCTCGCTCTGGCTCGAGCGACCCTGCACAACCCGGACATTCTTCTGCTCGATGAGCCGTTTACCGGACTGGATGACAGCGGCGCGGGGCGGCTGCGCGAAATCCTGCACGATCACCTCGCGCGCGGGGGCGCCACTCTTTTGATCAGCCACGCCCTGCCCGAGGTCGCGCAACTCTGCAGCCGCGGCTTGATTCTCGACCGGGGCAAATTTGCCCACGAGTTGGCCGACGTCTCCGACGCCGAGGCGATCCGCGATATCTATCGCCAAACCCTCGCGACGAGGTCGGACTGATGTGGCAGATTCTTCGCAAGGATCTGCGTATCGAGTGGCGCACCGGCGAGATCCTCTCCTCGATGCTGCTGCTGTCGCTTCTGATCATTCTGGTTTTTGCCTTCACCCTGGAACCTTCCCGGCTACGCGGCCCGGAATTTCTCGGCGGGCTCCTGTGGGCCACCCTGCTATTCTCGGGCACGCTGGCTCTGAACCGATCCTTCCTGCTCGAACGAGAATCCGGGGCTTGGAGTGCGTTGGCACTGGCCCCGATCGAGCCCGGCTCCATCTATCTGGGGAAACTTCTCGCCAACCTCGTGGTCCTGCTCGCGGGAGCCGGCGTGCTCCTGCCCCTGATGGTCTTGCTCCTCGGCACCCGCGGCCTGCAACCCGACGCCCTGCTGCCGGTCTCATTGATCCTGGGCATGGTCGGTTTTGCCGCTATCGGTACCCTGTTTTCAGCCATGGCCAGCGGCACGCGAGCCCGGGAAGTTCTCATGCCCTTGTTGACATTTCCCTTTCTCGCCCCCTTATTGATTGCAGCATCTCGGACCACAACGGCCGGGTTGACCGGAGAGCCGCTGGAAGCCGTTCAGTCGTGGCTGATGCTGCTGGGAGCATTTGACCTTGTATTCGTCGTAGCTGGCTGGTTGTTTTTCGATTATGTCCTCGAAGACTGAAAATCGGGTATCCCACCCTTGGCGAGATGCCGCGCTGCCCTTGCTGACGGGGGGCTTCATGCTGGCCGCCCTGATCATGATTTTCTTTGTGGTCCCGAACGAAAAGGTACAGGGCGTCACCCAGAGGATCTTCTACTTCCATGTCCATCTGGCCTGGATGGCGTTTGGCGGTTTCGGCTTCGTGGCCATCGCCAGTGCGTGGTACCTCAAGACCGGCAGCCCGCGCGCAGACCAACTCGCTCTGGCCAATGCCGAAGTCGGGTTGCTGTTCACCACCCTGGTTCTGGTCACGGGTGCAATCTGGGCACGACCGATCTGGGGCGTCTGGTGGACGTGGGACCCCCGGTTGACGATGTCTGTTGTGCTTTGGGCCGTCTATGCCGCCTACATCATGCTGCGTCGACTCGGTCGGGGAGACGAGATGATCACGCGCTATGCCGCCGTGCTGGGCATTGTCGGGGTTCTGAATATCCCGATTCTGGTCTTGGCCATTCGGCTTTGGCGCGGCGTACATCCCGCCGTCGTCATCTCGGAGGACCCCGAGGCGGGCCTCAAGGATCCGACCATGATCTGGACGTTGATCATCGCAGGCATCGCCATGGCGCTCCTGTTCACCTGGCTGGTTTCATTGCGTGCTCGTTTTGCCGCCATTGACGATGAATTGGAAACTCTGCATCTGGAAGGAGAAAGTAGATGAATGGTCTCGATTTTCTTGGTTACGCCTACAGCGCTGTCTGGATTGCGTTTTTCGTCTACCTGATCACCCTCGGCCGTAAGGCGAGCCGACTCGAGGAAGAAATCAGAGAGTTGAAAAAGTAATTCTTCAACCGGCTTTTGCTGCAAGAGAATTCGACCATCAGACCACACATGAAATTCTCGACCATCACACGATTCGTTCTCCTCAGTCTGGTCCTGACCGCATGTGGTCCCAATTCTCGCGGGCATGTCTCGCCCAATCCCCGCACGCCATGGGTACCTCCCAGTGCCGCGGTCCTCGAAGCCCCTCAGGAGGCTCCCGCCTATCCGCTTGAAGCCATTCCCGAGGACGAGCCTCTCGACCTGCCCCAAATTATCGATATCGGGCTGACCAATGATCCCGCGACTTCGCGATCCTGGTTGAACGCCAAACGTGCCGCAGCCAACAGGATGGAGACCTTTGCCCTCTATCTGCCCGAAGGCTCGATCGGTTTTCGCGGAAGCTGGATTGATATCGACGCCAACAAGACCATCGCGTTGAAACCCACTTATAGTGTGGTGAACTGGGGCCCCTCGGCCTCGGTCGGGATGCTTCTCTTTGATTTCTTTGGACGAGAAGCCTCGGTCGCCGCTGCCACCCGAGCGCTGGATGCGGCCAATTTCAGCTTCAATCAAAACCTGCAGGACACGGTCGCGAACGTCAGTCGCCAATACTACCAACTCTGGTCGGCGACCGAGTCGGCGGCCGCCGCTGCCGCAAGTCTCGAAGACGCCGACGCTTCGCTTGAGGCGACCGATGAAAAGTATCAGGCCGGACTTGCGCCGATTCAGGATGTCTACCGCGCCCGGGCAAAGCGAGAAGACGCTCGTTTTGAACTCTCACAAACACGCACTCGGATCGAAGAGGCCCGCGCCAGTCTGGCCGCGAGCATCGGCCTTGAACGAATCGGAGAGTTGGAGATTCGTGCACCGGTTCTTCCCGACGACCAGATCTTTCTGCTCGAGACCGTCAACGATGCCACCGCACATGCCCTGCGCGTCAAACCCTCGCTGTTGGCTTCCTACTCCGAATTTGCTGCCGCTGAGGAGATGACCCGAGCCACCGAGAGCCTGCTCTTTCCGCAGATCGTGGCGGCATATAATGCCAATTGGAGTTGGGGGAAATACACCAACGACCCCAGCCGACAACAAAGCGCCTTTGCCGAGGTCAGCTGGAATGTCTTCGACCTCTTCCGCAATTATTATCAGGTCGAGGAAGCCAAGATGGCGGCTCAGGAAGCTGCCGAGGCGGCACGCGCCGCCGAATTGGAGACCGTCTCCTCTGTCTGGTCGAGTTGGTATGCATTCCGATCCTCGATCGAGCAGGCGCGCGCCCGGCAGGCCGGTCTGGAGGCGGCCGACGAAACCTGGAAGCTGACTCGTGCCAGCTATGACGCCGGCCTCAGCGACATTCTGGACTTGCTGACCTCCCAGTCCGACCTTGCCAACGCCCGTGAGGAGAATATCCGTGCACAGGCCAACGTGGCCACCAGCCTGATCGATCTGGCTCATGCCACCGGAACGCTTTTCCCCGGTGAGCCTCTCCCGGAGAAAAAAGAATGAGATTTTTATCTGCGCTGGTTCTATTGACGGTCGCTACCGCCTGCGGCGGCAGCGCGGCACCACAGCCCAAACCGGGAACCCCGGTTGAGGTGGCAAAAAGCCGATCGGCCAAGGTGCCCTTGTACCTTGATGCGCTCGGGCGTCTGGCCGCTTCGGATGCCGTTTCCGTAACGCCACAGGTCGGTGGAGAACTGATCGCCGCCGAGTTTTCCCAAGGCACATACGTGGAGGCGGGACAGATCCTCTTCCGCATCGATCCCCGTAAATATATCGCCAAGGTTCAGGAAGCTGAAGGCAGACTTGAACAAGCCATCGCCGAGCTCGCGGTTCGGGAACTCGAGCTGGAACGAAACACCAATCTTGCCAAGAAAGACTTCGTCTCCAAGCAGCAATATGATCGCTATGCCGCTGAAGTCGCGGAGTCCAAGGGCAGCGTCCTGAGCGCTGAGGGGGCGCTGGCAACTGCGAAACTGGATCTTTCCTTTACCGAGGTCCGGGCCCCGATCACCGGCATGGCGGGCCTCTATCAGATCGATGTCGGCAATATTGTAAGCCTGGGTGGATCCAATACCCTGACCACCATCCAGACACGCGATCCGATGTGGGTCGACATTGGGATCCCCGGATCCCGGATCGACGAGCTCAAGACGCACCTCGACAAAGCCTCGGGAACGTTGCCGGTTGAAATACGGGCCCTTGGAGGCAAGGCCGCGACCACACCTGCTTCTGTATCGATCATCGACAACCGCATTTCGGACAAGACCGGAACCATCACGCTACGAGCGACCCTGGCCAATCCCGACGGAAAATTCTGGCCGGGCCAGCCCGTACAGACGCGCATTCGCCTGGAAGAAGTCTCAGGGGCAGTTCTGGTACCCCAATCAAGTGTCGGTGTCGGACAGGCCGGCCCCTTCATCTTTGTCGTCAAAAACGGCAAGAAGGTTCATCAACAGGAGGTCACTCTGGGCCAGAAGCACGGCTCGGAGATCGTCATCCTGAAAGGCTTGTCCTCAGGTGAGGAAGTCGTCACGACCGGACGAATCCTGCTCAGTGATGGCGCCGAGATCCGGATCGAGAAGCAGCCCGAGGCGACACCCGGAAAGAATCCACGCTCGTGAACCTGTCGGAACCCTTCATCCGTCGTCCGGTCACCACGGTTCTGGTGTCCCTGTCGGCCGTCCTGTTCGGCATCTATGCGTACTTCTCACTTCCCGTGAGTGATATGCCGGACGTGGACTACCCGGTTTTTGTCGTCAACGCACAATTCCCCGGGGCTGAACCCTCGGTCATGGCCAATAACGTGGCGACGCCCCTCGAGCGCCAGATGATGGAGATTCAGGGCCTCGCCCAGCTGATCTCCAACAACACCTTCGGCAACACGCAGATCGTTCTGGTCTTCGACCTCGGCCGCGATAGTGCCGGGGCTGCCGCCGATATCGAGGGTGCGATCAGCCGGGCACAACCACAGCTGCCCCCGGACCTCCCGACGCCTCCCAATTACCGAAAGTACAATCCGAACGAATTACCGATTTTCTATGCCGGCCTCGCCAGCACCACGCTGACCGAGTCCCAGCTCTATGATTACGCCTACACACAGGTAGCCCAGCGCCTCAATATTCTCCCCGGCGTGGCCAATGTCGTCGTCTATGGGTCCCCGCGCGCGGTGCGCATTCAGGTCGACCCCGAAAAACTCTGGGCCCTGGGCCTCGACATCACCACCGTGGCCGATGTCGTGCAGAAAGGCACCGCACTAACCGCCTCCGGAAAATTACGCGGCAAACAGGAGGCGTTTCTGCTCCTGCCCGAGACCCAACTCGAAACCGCAGAGGATTACGGAAATCTGGTCGTTGCCACACAAGATGGTGAGGTCGTCCGCATCCGGGACATCGCGGAGGCTGTCGACGGGATCCAGCAGCAATACTTCAATATGGATTTCTGGGCCGATGAAGGCTTGCCTGCGGGGGCCAGCTCGGAGGGGTTCGCCGCGGTGGTCCTTGGCGTGAGCAAGGCCGACGGCGCCAACTCCGTCAAAGTGGTCTCGGAAGTCGTTGGCCTTCTGCCTCTTCTGCGAGATCTGCTTCCGGGCTCGATCGAAATTGTCCCGATCTACAACAAGGCCACCAGTATCATTGCTTCAGTCGATGACGTCCAAACCACCTTGTTGATTGCCTTCATTCTGGTGGTTCTGGTTATCTTCCTTTTCCTGGGGCGGTTTCGAGACACGATCATCCCCAGCGTCGCGCTCCCGCTATCTTTTGTCTTCACCCTGATCGCGATGTCGCTTCTCGGCTTCAGCCTCGACAACCTCTCACTTCTCGCTTTGACTTTGGCGATCGGCTTTCTCGTGGATGATGCTGTGGTGTTTCTGGAAAACGCTGTTCGCCGTATGCAGCAATTCGGCGAAACCGCGCCGGTGGCTTCGGTTCGAGGCGCCAAGGAAATCAGCTTCACCATTCTCTCGATGACACTCTCGCTGGCGGCGGTGTTTATCCCCCTTGTCTTCATGCCCGGACTGATCGGGCGCGTCTTTCGAGAATTCTCGATCACCATCATGGTGGCCATTCTGGCCAGTGGCCTGATTTCTCTGACCGTCACGCCGATGATGTGTGCGCGTATGCTGGCGGAACGTAGCAAGGAAAACGAAACGCGACTCGAGGGCGCCGCCAACCGACTCGAGAAGCGTATCCTCGGTTTTTACGGAAGAACGCTGGACTGGTTTCTCGATCGCAAACCGGTCTCGGTCGCCATCTGGATTGCCTGCATGGCCGGCACCATCCTTCTCTTCCGTGCCTTGCCCTCGGAATTCATGCCCATCGGCGACAGTGGCTTTATTCAGGGCGTGTTCGTAACAAGCAGCAGCACCTCGCCCGAAGAAGTCCAGAAGCTTCAGGGCAAGGTCGATGATGTTCTGCGGGACAACCCTGCTGTATCGCGCGTCGTAACCGTGACCGGGATTCCGCAATATCTTTCTGAATCTCAGGGAATGGTCATCGCGTTTCTCCGCGACCTCGACGAGAAGTATGAGGCCGACGGGATCACGCGCACCCGACCGCCGATCGAGAAGGTCAATGCGCAACTTCTCGAGAAAATGGGCGATATTCCCGGAGTCCAGGCATTGATACGGCCGCAACCCGTGATGAATATCGGCGGCAGTTCCGGGGTAAGCACCAACCAGGGCCAATACGCCTACCTTCTGTCAGGCCTCGACGAGGACAAGCTCTTCGCTGTCTCCGAAAAGCTCGTCGCCGCCATGAAGGAACAAAAGGGCGCGCTCTTTGCCGACGTTTCCTCGAGCCTCTTTCTGGATCTCCCACAATTGAATCTCGCCATCGACCGCGATTATGCATCCACGCTCGGGATCAGCAGTGGCGAATTTGCGAAGGTTCTATTCGATGCCTACTCGCAAAACTATTCGTATCTGATCAAGGATCCCAACGAACAATATCAGGTCATTGTGGAGATGAACGACGCCTCGCGTGCCTCGCCCGAGGCGCTCCAAAACCTCTACTTCCAACCGCCGCCCTCGGCACTAGCCGCAGGCGCGAGCGCTGAAGCTGAAGACTTGCCCGATCTGGTTCCATTTGAAGCGATCGCCTCGAGCAGCATGACCACCGGGCCTCTGAGTATCTCTCACTACGGCGGCATCCCCTCGGTAACCATCTTTTTTGATCCCGCCCCGGGCGTCCCGCTGGGTAATGCAACCGATTGGTTGGAGAAAAAAGCTTCGGAGATTATCCCTCTGGATATCACCCACGGTCTTACCGGCAGCGCTCAGGAATTTGCAGAAGTCGGCAAGGAACTGGTCCTTCTGCTCTTTGTAGCCATCTTCGTCATGTACGTGATCATGGGCATCCTCTACGAGAGCTATATTCATCCGTTGACGGTCCTCCTCTCGCTACCCACGGCAACGGTCGGCGGATTACTCACGCTCTGGATCTTTGGCGCTACGGTTTCCTTCTACGTCTTTGTCGGCATGTTCATGCTGATCGGAATCGTGAAGAAAAACGGGATTATGATGGTCGACTTCGCCATCCAGCGCCAGGCAGAGGGCGCAGATGCGCGCCAGGCCATCCACGAGGCCTCTCTGAATCGCTTCCGGCCCATCATGATGACAACGGTGGCTGCGATCATGGGGGCGATGCCGATCGCTCTCGGCCTGGGTGCCGACGCTTCTTCGAGAATTCCCCTCGGCCTGACCGTGGTAGGAGGGCTGCTTCTATCCCAGCTCCTCACCCTCTATGTCACGCCGGTCACATTCTTGTTGATGGAGTCCGTGCAGGTAAATGTGCTCGACAAATCTGCCTTCTTCTCGCGACGCGACGTACTCGCCGACACCGAGACAAGCGAACCTGGCAGATCCTAGGCGCGGAGTTCCTTATCCGCTGCGCTTCAGCTGAGTTCCAGTCCTTCCAGACGGCCTTCATCGCGCCAGGCTTTGAGTAACTCGAAGAACTTCATCGAGCCCCCGCCATAGGGTCCATTCTGCCCACTGCGTTCCCCGGGCTTGCCTTCATTATTGTAGTAGCCGGGCGTGCACTCCTCGAGGAATTTCTGGCCGTCTCGCGCCAGACTGATGATCTCTTCCACCCAGGCATCCTCTGCCGCGCGCGTGGTCTCAACCCGCGTCAGATCATTCTCGAGAGCGTGGTTCACGATATAGGCAAGATGTTTGGCCTGCTCGGCCAGGGCATGAGGGAAGTTCACCGTGAAGGCCGATTGGGTGTTGGACAAGATAAAGCAGTTGGGAAAATCGCGGCTATGCATGCCGTGAAGCGTCCGCACGCCCGATTCCCATTTCTGTGTCAGGCTCAATCCCTCTCGCCCGAAAAGCTCATACCCGGAGCGGCGCACGTAGGAGGTCCCGACTTCAAATCCGGTCGCATAGATCAGGCAATCGATCTCGTAAGCCTGCCCATCGACAATGACTGCGTTTTCGGTAATCCGCTCGACGCCCTTGCCGGCCGTATCTACCAAATGGACCGAGGGCCGGTTGAAGGTGGCCAGATAATCGTCATGAAAACAGGGGCGCTTGCAGAATTGCCGGTACCAGGGCTTGAGCGCATCCGCGGTAGTCTCGTTGGCGACCACCGACGACACACGGCCACGGATCTGTTCCATCTTCTGGAAGTCCGCCATTTCCATTTTCTTGGCGATCCCCGCCGGAGAGAGGTCTGCATTCTCTTCGTTCTGCACCATCACCAGCAACTTGCGGATGATATCGGTCCAACCGTCCTTGACGAGGTCTTCAGGTTGCCAGCCTCCCGAAACGAGAACGTTGAAATTGTCCATCCGCTCCTGCTGCCAACCCGGCTTCAATTCGTCGGACCACTCGGAATCCGTGGGACGATTATCGCGCACATCAACGGACGAAGGCGTTCTCTGGAACACAAAAAGCTCTTTGGCCGCCGCCCCGACATGCGGAACACATTGCACGGCGGTGGCCCCGGTGCCGATGATCCCGACGCGCTTGTCGGCCAGGCGACTCAAATTACCCGTCGAATCGCCACCGGTATACTCATAGTCCCAGCGACTGGTGTGAAACGTGTGGCCCTGAAAGGACGAGACGCCCGGGATCCCGGGCAGTTTGGGCCGATGTAGCGGACCGTTTGCCATGCAGACAAATCGCGCACGCATGCGGTCCCCACGATTGGTCGACACAATCCAGCGAGCGGATTCCTCATCCCAATCCATCTGGGTCACTTCGGTCTGAAAGCAGGCATTGCGATAGACATCATACTTCTCGGCAATGGCGCGACTATGACTGAGGATCTCGGGGGCATGCGCGTACTTTTCGCTCGGAACGTAGCCGACTTCTTCGAGCAGCGGCAGATAGACATAGGACTCCACGTCACAGGCCGCACCGGGATAACGATTCCAGTACCAGGTCCCCCCGACATCCCCGCCCTTCTCGATCAATCGGATATCTTCAACGCCGGCCTTGCGAAGGTGCGCGGCCGTCAGCAAGCCCCCGAAACCACCCCCCACGACCACCACGTCGACTTCGTCGAAAAGTGGTGCACGCTCTTCAGGTCCCGAAATATAGGGGTCGTCAACGTAGGCAGAAAACTCGCCAGTGACCTCCACGTATTGCTCGTTGCCGTCGGAGCGAATGCGCTTGTCGCGCTCCTGCCGATATTTCCGGCGCAAAGCCTCCGGATCAAATCCGAGATCTTCAGGGGTCGCGTTTTCTGTATTTTCTGTAGATGCCATTTAACGATCCTTCTTCCTTGGGGAACAGCATGCCTCAAGCAGAGACCGATCGCACTCGGAATCGCTCACACGGGCGAATTCGGGGGTCCAAGCGGCCAGACAAGAGCTCCGATCTGTCCAGTGCTCCATCTAGCCGTTTCGTCGCCGGATACGCACTTCTATAAACTGTTTTCGCCGGCGTTCGCACTATGGCTCCGGGTCTGAAATTCTCTCGATGTTGATTGAACTACAGAATATTACGAAGATCTATGATGGCAAAAAGGTCGTCAATGAACTCGACCTGACAGTTTCCGACGGCGAACTTCTCGTGCTGCTCGGAAGCTCCGGCTGTGGAAAAACAACCACGCTCAAGATGATCAACCGCCTGATTGAGCCGACCAACGGGACCATTCGCATTGACGGGGAGGACCTCCGCCATCTGGCCGATTACGAAATCCGGCGCGGCATCGGCTACGTCTTCCAGCGGATCGGCCTCTTTCCTCATATGACGCTTGCGGAAAACATTGCGATCACACCGAAGTTGCTGGGCTGGGAAGAGTCCCGGATGCAATCCCGGGTTGACGAACTCCTGGAACTTGTCGAACTCGATCCGGCGGCTGTGCGCGACCGCCTGCCCGGCGAAATCTCGGGTGGCCAGCAGCAACGTGTGGGCGTGGCCCGGGCGCTGGCCGCGTCCCCTCGATTGATGCTTCTCGACGAGCCCTTTGGTGCTCTGGATCCGATGACCCGGGACCGGATGCAATCGTCTTTCCGATCCATCCACCAACAGCTCGGGCTGACGGCGATCTTTGTCACCCACGATATGACCGAAGCTCTGCTTCTCGGCGACAGGATTGCCGTCATGGACGAAGGGGCTCTGGTCCAAATCGGTACGCCACAGGAACTCATCCGGAACCCCGCCAATGCAACCGTCCAGAATCTGATGGATACCCCGCGCCGTCAGGCCGATGCCGTGGAGAGCCTTCTGGGCCGGTGAATCCATGGAGCACCTTCTCGAACTTCTCCCCGACTACCTGACGGGACATCTCCAGCTCACGCTTCTGGCGCTTCTCGCAGCCACTCTCTTGAGCGTTCCACTCGGAATCGTCGCCAGCCGGACTCCTCGCCTGCAGGCGCTGGTGCTTGGCTTTGCCGGGGTCGTACAAACAATTCCCAGTCTCGCATTGCTGGCCGCCATGGTGCCTCTTCTGGCCATGCTGAACCTGCCGAGTATCGGCTTTCTCCCAGCCATCATCGGCCTGACTCTCTATGGCCTGCTTCCGATCCTGCGCAATACCGTAACCGGGCTTCAGGAAGTCGACCCGGCCTACAAGGAAGCCGCGCGTGGCGTTGGCATGACCAGCTGGCAACAACTTCGACTGGTCGACTTGCCTCTGGCCATGCCAGTGATCGTCGGCGGAATTCGCACGGCCACCGTGTGGACCGTCGGGATCGCCACGCTCTCCACACCCGTGGGTGCGACCAGCCTCGGTAATTATATTTTCGGAGGACTGCAGACCCGGGATTTCGCGTCGGTTCTTCTCGGCTCGGTTGCGGCCGCCTGTCTGGCGCTCTTGCTCGACGGATTGGTGAGCAGCCTCGAGAAAAGCATTCGCACCGGAAATCGTCTGCGACGAGCGATCACGCTTGGCATCATGGCAGCTCTCTACCTCTTCGCTGTAGGCAGCCTTGTTCTGCCCCTGCTGCGCGGAGGTGAGCGCCCGATCGTATTGGCAGCCAAGCCATTTACCGAGCAATATATTCTGGCCGGAATCTTGGCAGAAACGATCCAGACAGAGACCGGCCTGCGGACCGAGACGCTGGAGTCGATCGGGTCGACTGTGGCCTACGAAGCCCTGCTGGACGGCAGTATCGATGTATACGTCGATTATTCCGGGACGCTTTGGCTGGGGCTGCTAAAGCGCAAGGATTCGCCGCAATCGCGCGAAGAAGCTCTGGACGCAATCGACGACTATCTCTCCACGCAAACCAGTGCGGTTTATGTCGGCGCCATCGGATTCCAGAACAACTATGCCCTCGCCATGCGTCGTACCGAAGCAGAGGGGCTCGGCATCAGGACCATCAGCGATCTCGTACCCTACGCCTCGAAGATGAAGCTCGGGGGCGATCTGGAATTCTTTTCCCGAGCGGAGTGGCCATCCCTCAAGGACACGTACGGAATCCGCTTCGCACAAACGCGCCCCATGGACCCCTCGTTGATGTATCAGGCCGTGGCCCATGAGGGCGTTGACCTGATCACCGCCTATACGACCGATGGTCGTATTTCGGCGCTCGATCTGGTCGTCCTCGACGACGATCGCCATGCCATCCCGCCCTATGACGCCATCATTCTGGCCAGCGGCCGGGTGGCCCGGGAACACCCTGACGTCCTGGCTGCCCTGCGGCCGCTGATCGGATCGATCAACGCAGACCAGATGCGCGCCATGAACTTCCAGGTCGACGAGGGACAAGAACAGCCGCGCGCTGTCGCCAATGACTTTTTGAAGAATCGCCTGCCGCCAACAGAATGACTCGTCGCGAGAAAGCAGATCGCATCCTGAAGATGCTCGAGGGCTATTACCCCGAACCGCCCGTGCCGCTTGCCCATGAGGACCCCTTCACGCTTTTGGTAGCCGTCCTGCTCTCCGCGCAAACCACAGATGCTCGCGTAAACCTGGTCACCCCGAGCCTTTTTGCCGAGGGGCCGGACCCCACACGGATGGCCAAGCTCGGCTCGGCTCGCATTCTCCATCATATCCGATCGTGCGGGTTGGCGCCGGGCAAGGCCAAAAATATCGACCGCCTCGCAGCGATCCTCCTCGACGAGCACGGCGGAGAGGTACCCGCCGACCTCGCCGCCCTCGAGAGGCTTCCCGGCGTGGGCCACAAAACCGCCAGCGTGGTGATGTCACAGGCTTTCGGCGAGCCATCTTTCCCCGTGGATACCCATATTCATCGACTCGCCGCGCGTTGGGGGCTCTCTAATGGGCGCAACGTCGAGCAGACGGAACGAGATCTCAAAAAAGTCTTCCCCAGAGAATCCTGGAACAAGCTGCACCTGCAGATCATTTATTTCGGTCGCGAGTACTGCCCCGCCCGTGGGCACGTTCTCGCCGACTGCCCGATCTGTAGCTGGGCGGCTACGAAGAAACGGATGCGCGAGGAGCAGAACGGATCGAGCCGAGGATAGCCACGAGAAGGTTGGCGCCCAGTCCGAGCAGGCCCGAATGAATACCGAAAACCGTCTTCGCCCCGGCAATCGCTGCCCCAACCGCAATCGCTGTTCCGAGCAACAAGCCCAGAAGCGTGGGCCAGGCGCGCAACCGTTGCCAATGCAGGGCCACCAGAAATGCCGGCACGCATTGGACCAACAATTCCATTTTCAATTCGATCAGCCGCCAGAGGGTAAGTTCCTTCTGGATCGCAAAGGGGACCATCGCAAATAAAACCAATGCGGCAATCCATTTGCCTGTTCTGGTCGTACGCGGATCACTGCGGTCGCGACCCAGAATGTCCCCTACGGCGAGAGAACCCAGCGACAATAGACAAGAGTCCGCTGTCGACATGATCGCGGCCAGAGCACCGACGAAGACCAGAACCGCAGCGAACATCCGAACACCACCCGAAGACGCCCACTCCCCAAGCAGATAGGGCATGACTTCATCGCTGGCCACGCCGGCTGCCGGATCAATCCGCGCGATCGCTGCAAACCCGATCAAGGTGACCACAAGCGTTGTGGTCAGGGGCATGAAGGTCATGATCGCAAAAGAGCGTTGCAGGACCCGGCCGCTCCGGGCCGCGAAGATTCTTTGAATCGCTTGCGGATAAAGAACGCTCCCGAGCCCCAAAAGAGCCACGGTGCTGAACCAATTAATACAGGTCTCGGCGTCGGGGATCGCCAGAGCACCCGGACGCACCGCCGCCACCCGAGCGGTAATATTGGCCAGACCTCCGCCGTCGCCCATCAACCAGAACAGCAAAGCCATCAGACCGAAAAGCATCAGAATCCCCTGACCGGCATCGGTCCAGGCCACCGCACGCATTCCGCCGAGGCTTTCATAAAACAGGATCATCAGCGCCAGGCCCACGACGCCGAATTCGTGGGGAATGATCCCTTCGGTAACGCGACTGGTCATCGTACCCATCGCCTGAAGTTGGGCGAGCAGGAAGTTCGCCAGAGCAATCACCATCAGGATACCGATCGCTGTTGCCAGAATCGGGCCGGCGGGATCATTGCGAAAGCGATGTCTTACCCAATCCCCCGGAGTGACAAACCCGTTATGTGCTGCGATCGGCCGCAACCGCGGCGCAATCGCGTGAAACAGAACAATGATCGCCATCATGAAGCCGGTCGACATGATGAACGAAAAACCTGCCTGGTAGGCTCGCCCGGGATATCCGAGCAGAGAGTTCCCGCTATAGGCTGTTGCGTAGAGCGTCAGGAAGAGAACCAGAACACCGAGGTCTCGGCCTGCCAGAAAATGGTCGCTGGGGGTCGCATCCTGCTTCGAGCGCCGCGCGATCTCCGCAACGGCAATCAGCACCAACAAATACCCGCCAAGCGCAGCAACTCCGACCTCGCCGAAACTCATCGCTCTTCATCCTCGGGGTCCTGCAACATCCAGGCAAGAGAGTTCAGAACCGCAACACTCGCGTAGCAGAGAACCGCAAAAGCCACCCAATCCGGCAGGCCGAAGACAATCTCGACCTCGGCATCCGAAGAGCGATACCAAGGGACGGAAATAACGTAGAGCACCGCGATGCAGAGGAACAAAAACCGCCGCAGGCGCGCGCGCCGAACGAGAGTCTCCGCCATGCGTCAGCGGCTCACCGCTGTCGGTGTCGGTGTCGGCAGCGCCGGACTGACCCCGGGGCTTGGCGGCACCGACTCGGCTGATTTCGACAGCATCGCGACCACCGTATCCATAAACCCGATCGTCTCGGAGATAATCTGTTCGGAATCTTCAACCGGAGGACAACCGGCTGCGGCCATTCGATCGAAGGTTACCCGCATCCGACGCACCGCCCTCTCCAGACAGCTATTGTCGATCGGTTCGCCCATTCGCTCGGCCTGCCCGTAGCACCGGACCATCATCTTGGAGCCCTGAATGGTGGTCGCGAGTTGCTTCTGGAGACAGCCTGCATTTGTGCGGGCATCCGCCGCACTCGAGATACCGAGCAGCAGAACGCCGACAGCCAGCGCGATCGCGTGGGTCATGCCTGCCCCTCAAGGAAGGTTCGGATCGCCCCCGCGGTCTCGGCCGGTTTTGTCTGATGCGGCGTCTCGCCCGCGCCGGGGATCCCCTGAGCCGCCGCGCCCTCGATGGCCGCGCTTATCGATTGCATCCGCTCGGGCCAGGCCACGTCGTCTTCCCCGGCAAGGCAGAGGGTGCGTGTTGCCACTGCCGCCAGAGTCGGCGCCACCGTTTCGTCGGCAAGCCGCTGTACGAGAGCCGCCACTTCGGTCAGATCCATCGGGCGGCCCTCTACTTTTTGCCGGCTGATGGGGCCGAAGAGCGCATGCGCTATCCCTTCCAGTCCATTCATGCGTCCGGATTTGACGATCTCATTGTACAGATACTGCTGTTCCGGAGTGACATTCATCCCGTCTCCGATCAGAATGAGGTTGGAGACTCGGGATCGGTCGATCCGCGAAACGTGCAGCCCGATAACCCCTCCGAGACCATGGCCGACAATATCAGCTTGCGCGATGTCGAGGCCGTCCATCGCACGAAGGACATCGGTGGCGAGATCCTCCCATTGGTAGGGCGGTTTCGGCGCGCCTGACCACCCATGCGCGCGAAGCTCCAGGAGCAGAACACGGCCCATCGTTCGGAGTTCGGGAAGAATTTCGTCCCAGACCTCAATCGTCTCGGCAAATCCATGGAGCAGAATGATCGTGCGATCGCCCTCTCCGATCAACCGGTAGCGGAGCTCGTGCCCCCCGACGTCGACCTTTGTTGTCTCCTCAGCCATGCTCTGCCTTTCCGGTTTTCAATTCGTTGCAATTCCGCGGTTCGCTGGCGCCGATTCATCCATCAGGCGTCATCCACCTGAGGCCTTGAGGCCAGCAAAAGAACCACTATCCCGGCAAGTATATAACCTCCAGCGATCGCCATGGGTATCGAGTTTTCGAGATTCCAGGGGAGAAAAGCGGGAGATCCAGGGAATGGGGAATGAATGATCCCGAACAGGGCGGCGACCGCGCCAAGAAAGAGCACGCCTGCGGCGGCGACAAAGCGGCCATCGATCAAATGCGCCACCACCGAACCAAAGATCATGGCCGAAAACACAAAACCGGCACCGAGAATCAGCAGGCTCTGATAACGGACTCCGGCCTCACCGGCGAGGGCCATCCCGCTGCTACCCGCACCCGCAACCATCTGGTCCACAAGAATCAGAATGGTGCTGGCCATGACCGGGATAAAACAGGCCGCCACCGCGGGACCGTGTCTTCGGGGAACGGCCTGAAATGCCTGAGCTCCGATCTCGATCCCGATAAAGACAAGAATCGGCACGATCGCAGCCTCGGGGAGGACATGCACCAACCACGAAAGGTACCCGAAAATTCCGCCGAGCCCGACAAATAATGCCGTGGCCAGAGTGTAGGCCGCCCGCCCTCCCATCCGCTTGTAGGCAGGATGGCCAATATAGGGAGTTGTCTGAACGACACCGCCAACCAGGCCGGCCACCAGCGTGCTGAAGCCCTCGGTGAGAAGAATCGAGCGCGTATCGTAGACATCCCCTGCCGATGCGGCGGACTCCACATTATCAATGCCCCCGATAATTGTGGCGAAGGCCAGAGGAAGGGCCAGTGGTAGGTAATCGACGGCAAGAGACATCCCCAGCCAGAAACCTGTTGTGGGCCAGGGAATCGTCACTGCAAAGCCGGGACTTTCGGGAAATAGCGGCGCGTGGGGCAGCCACCCCAGCGAGCCAAGACTGTAGAACAAGGCTGTCGAGACAGCCACGACAAGGAGGACCGGTGGCAGTCGGAGCGGCATTTCAACCCGACGCAATAAAACCAGAAGGAGCAGGAAGAGCGAAAAGAGACCCACTACCGGATTCTCGAAAAGTTCGAGCATCGGCATAAAGGCAATCAGACAGATCCCGATCGCACCGATTGTGCCCAACATCGCCGCCTGCGGAATCCAACGGCGCAATCGCGCCGCCGGCCAGGTCACGAGCAGTTTGAAAACGCCCATGAAGACCATCAGCGCCATACCCGCTTGCCAGGCAAGTTCTGCATCGCCGGTTCTCTGGTAAAGCGGCCCGAGGGCACCGAACGTCAAGCCGAACAAGGAGACGGTATCGATCCCCAGCGGCATGGCGGTCACATCATCCCGGCCCGTCTTTTTCGCCAGACGAAAGGCAAGCCAGGTATAGATCAAATCCCCGATCAGAACGCCCGCGGCGGTCCCCGGCAACATTTTCCCCAGAACGATATCCGCGGGGTAATCAAAGACCTGAATCAAGATCGTACTGAAGACAATCAGCTGGGCCACGTTATCAAAAGTCAGCCCGAGAAAGGCACTAAAATCTCCGGATCGGGCCCATCGATAGGAGCCGGTTTTCTGGCGCGTCATGGATCAATCCCCTCCCTGGCGGCCGACCATACCATGTTCAGCCCGAAGCTCGACCCGTTGGTCCGATGCCCGTCGGACTGGTAGGCCGAACCCTCATGAAGCACCTTCTGGTCATTCATCATTCTCAAACCGGCGGTACGGGGAAAATGACAGACGCTGTTCTCGAGGGCGCCCGTCGGGAAGAAACCGTCGAGGTGCGTGAACGGGCCGCCCTCGAAGGCACGCTCGAGGACCTTCTTTGGGCCCATGGTGTGATTTTCGGCACCCCGGAAAATTTCGGGACGATGTCCGGAGCTCTGAAATTCTTTTTCGACGAAACCTATTACCCGGCTCAGGGGAAAGTTCGTCATCTCCCCTATGCCCTCTTCGTCAAATGCCAGAACGATGGCACCGGGGCCGTTCGCGAAGTCGAACGAATCCTTCGCGGCTACCCCATGCAGGCCATTGCGCCCGCATTGATCGCTCGCGGCGACCTCACCGATGAAATCCTGGACAGCTGCCGGGATCTGGGTCAGACAATGGCCGCCGGACTGGATATGGGCCTATGGTCCTGATTCGGGGCGCCACTCAGGCTGCCTATTTCGTGGTGTCGCTCGCCACGGTCATGGTCGTTCTGATCACCGCCCATGACCCGAGCCAGTCGGATCTGCTGCGGCGTATGACCCGCGAAAACGGGATCGTCGAATGGAGCAGCGTCGCGGTACTGACCCTGATCCTTCTGGTCTGTCTCGGCTCTCTTTTGCGCCATCGCAAGCATCCGTACTTGCCAAGCCTCGCGCGAACGCTTCTGGTGGTTCTGGGATTCACCGCTTTGCTGGGTGCACTCGAAGAAATCAGCTGGGGTCAGCAGGTCCTCGGATTTCGCTCCAACCAGTTTTTTCTGGAAAACAACCTGCAGCGAGAAACCAACCTCCACAACCTCATGCCGGCATCGATCTCTTCTTCGATCATCAACACCACGGTCTATATTTTTTTCCTCTGGGTCCCCTGCCTTCTCTGCCTGGCTCCCGCCTCACGCCTGCAAAAGTTCGTCCGGGAACGAGGACTATCCGCCTTTGTTCCGGGATTCTCCACCATGATGATTTTCGCGTTCGGGTCGACTCTCCAGGCGTATTTTCTCTTTCCCACCTGGAGCGATACGGTGGCCTTGATCGCGACGTTCGGCCTCATCGTCTGGATGCTCGCCAGGCAAGCAACCACGCGCTGGTCGGACTGGTTCGGTTTTGCGTGGGTCGCACTTTCCGCGACCATCTTCGCTCTGCATCATGACGTCTTTCGATTCGCCAATATGCAATACGAGATTCGAGAACTCATCGTCGTTTTGGGGTGCCTGCACTGGATCACCGACTGGGCCGACCCTACCGCTTCCAGGGCGCGATGGGCGCGCGGGTAGGGGTCACTCGCGTGCCTGCCGATCTCAGCTGACGACCGCGCCTGGCGCAGGTAGCCAGACCCGAAAGACCGCGCCTTCACCCGGTGCACTCTCCACGGCAATCGTACCGCCGAGGACGTCGACCATCTGGCGGACAACGTGCAAACCGAGCCCGGTTCCGCGCAAGACGCGGCCCTCCAATTGGTCGATCTGGCGAAACGGCTCAAAGATGATTTTCTGCGCCTCCTGACCAATCCCGATCCCGGTATCTTCCACCGCAATCTCCACACCGGTATCGCGAGCGCTGGCACGCAAAAAGATGCTGCCTTCGTCGGTAAATTTGACCGCGTTGGAAATCAGGTTCTTGACGATCAGCTTGATCTTGTCCGGATCGGATTGGAGAACGGGCAGACCGGGCGCGATATCCCAGGCATAGGACAGACCCGCTTCCTGACGGATCTCGCGCGTTTCAACCTCCACCTCGCGCAGGACTTCGGAAAGGACGACCTCGGACAGACTGACATCGCCGACCTTGGGGTCGATACCGGCCGCCAGAGAGCCCTCGAGAACTTCAGCCAGCTGTCGTCCACTCCGATCGATCCGACGCACCAACTCGCGCGGCTCCGGGCTGTTCAAATCTCGTTCTTCTTCGAGAAGGAGTTCGGTGTAACCCAGGATCACATGCAGCGGCGAGCGCAGCGCATGGGAAAGAGCCGACACAAATTCCTCCTTACGACGATTCGCACGCCCGAGTTCCTGAACCAGACGCGCATTCTCCAGAGCCAGAGAACATAGCTGTGCGCTGCCCCGCGCCAGTCTTCGTTGCCGCTCATCGAAGGTCCGCTCACCGTCACGAAGGCTGGCACTATGAAAACCGATGATCTCCTCACCGCGGCGCAGCGCCATGAACAACGTTCGCTCCGGGGCGTTTTCGGAAGATTCCTTGCCTCGAGAAGGGCCACCTTGCGCTCCGGTGCGCACCTCGAAGATCTCATCGCGATCAAAGCCCTCGAGAATCCGCCCGAAACTCTCGCGCAAAGGTTCGGCAGTCTGCAGATATCGCCACTGCTCCGCCGAGTCCCCATCGCCGGCCACGACGAGGAATGATTTTTCCTCGGGGCTCCAGAGATAGGTATGACTGGCGTCACATTCGAGAATTTCCGTGGTGGCCTCACAGAGTCTGTGCAGCATCACCGAAGTATCCGAAGACCAGACAAGCTGTCGACGCACCCTGGCCAGGCCAGCATTTACCCAGACCTCATCGCTGAGAAGCAGCCGCGCCTGACGAACCTCGGTGACATCGCGAAAGGTGAGGACGCCACCGGAAATCAACCCCTCTTCGATGCGCGGCGACCACCTGTACTCGATGATGCGGCCATCCTGAAATTCGACTTCGCCGGGAGGCGCGACTTCGGTCTGTGCCAACAAACCAAGAAAGGTATCCCGAGCCCCCAGAGGGTCGGGCAACATTTCCACCATGCGGTCGCATACGTCCAGAGCCGAGCCCTCCAGCAGTGCCTCGGGCGCGATATCCCACATCTCCACGAAACTCCGGTTGAACTCGGAGATGCCGCCCAGCTCATCTACCACCAGCACAGCCTCGCTGGTTGCGTCGAGAATCACATCGACCCAGCGGTTCGAAAACTCGCCCGCCGGTCGGTTTTTCGATTTCGATTTTGAAGTAGAGGCCATGCGATTCGGGTGCAGAAAGAACCTGCTCGTCGGATTCTAGCACTGGTCCCGGCCACTGGAAATCCCCTGATTCGCGGCCGGGACAACCTGCCTTTGTCGCTCAAGTGGACAGCGACCCACTTGAGCCGTTATCCAGACGGGACAAGGAATTCTTCGGGAGAGATCGATATGAGCGAAAAGCGTTTTGAGGGAAAAGTATGCATCATTACCGGCGCCGCATCCGGACTGGGGCAGGCGACGGCAGAAGTGATCGCTGCCGAGGGGGGACGCGTCGCCTGTGTCGATATTTCGGAGGCCGCAGCAGAGGAAACCGCAGACGGAATCCGCAAGGCTGGCGGTGAAGCCAATGCCTTCACGATTGATGTCAGCGATTTCAACTCGGTCGCCACCGGGGTGGAAGCAATCGCCGATACCCTGGGTCGGCCGGAGGTCCTCATCAATTGTGCCGGAATCGGCCGTTTTCAACATTCCCATGAAGTCGGGATGGAGGATTGGCAGCGTATCATCGGCGTGAATCTGACCGGAACCTTTTTCATGTGCCGCCATACCCTGCCCCACCTGCTGGAAGGAGGCGGTAATATTGTCAACATCGCCTCCAACGCCGGATTGATGGGGCAGCCCTACTCTGCCGCCTATTGTGCCTCCAAAGGTGGCGTCGTGAACCTCACCCGCGCTCTGGCCGACGAGTATCTCGAGCGCGACGTCCGGGTCGCCTGCATTGCACCCGGTGGGATAGAAACCGCGATCCAGAAATCATTTCAGGAAACCATGCCCGAAGGGTCTGACTTCAAGAAGCTGATCCGCATCACATCCCCTCTGGGCAATTCGCAACCAATCGAGATCGCGCGCTTCATCGCCTTCGTTGCCTCCGAGCACGGCCGCTATATCACCGGCACGATCCACTCGATGGACGGCGGCCTGACGCGCTGATCGCTCCGGCTCAGCGAAACACCGCTCCCGCAAGCGCCAGACCGAGAGCGGCAAGGGTCGCGGAATTCAACATCGCGGAGAACTGGTGGAGACGAGCGTAATCGGGGTCGTCTGGCGTTTTGTCACGAAGTCGCGGTCGCAGCACTTCGCCCGCGAAAAGAGAGGCCACCAGCGCCAGCGCGACGGGGATGACAAGACGTGCCAGCGTCGCGTCGCTCAGCCCCTCGCGACCCAGAAGGACCGCGCCCAGAGCGACAAATCCACAGAGTACGCCGACGCGATAATAGCGCGTGAAGATCGGGCGCAGGAATCGACCCGCCTCTCCCGGGAAATTACGGTGTGCTGCCGGCGCAACGACGAACGAAAAGAAAAAGACCGATCCGAACCACGCGGCCACAGCGAGTGAAAATACCAGACGTAACAAGCGCAGCCTCCCTCAGGTTGGAATATTCGCCTTTTCCCGCAGAACGATTTTGTCGAGGCGCACTCTCTGTGAGCTGCTCAGCGCGTACACCACAGCCTCGACAACGTCTTCCACGCGCATCATTTCAGGGGTTCCGGTCCAGCGGGAGATTTCCTCGACGGAAGCCATCAATCCCGGATCAAATTCTCGCACCGCAGCACCCCCGCCCTCGGTGCCTCCCACATTCCCGATATGCATTTCGGTAAACCGCACGCCTGTGGTTCCGTATTCGCCGCGCAGCGCCGTAAGGAAGTGGGATAGCCCGGCCTTGCCGGTCGAATAGATCGCCAGATGAGGGATCGCGAGACCTGCCGCCGTCGAGGTGATGTGAAGGATATGACCGCTGTCCCGGGGCAACATATCCTGCAAGGCCGCCTGGGTGATCCGGATGGATCCGAGAAGATTCGTCTCCAACATGGTGACCCATTCTTTTTCGGGTTGCTCTGCAAAGGGAGCGAACCAGAGAACAGCTGCCGCTCCCACCAAAGCATCCAGCGGCTCACCGACTTCGCGAATGCTGGCAAACAGCCCGGCCACACTGGCGGGATCGCTGACATCACAAGCGTGGGCGACAATCTTTCCCTCGCAATCCGCCCCGTAAGCCTCGATCGCCTCGACACGACGAGCGGCAGCATGCACTGTGGCGCCCTCGGCGGCCAATCGCTGCGCTATCCCGGCACCAATGCCAACCGATGCCCCTACGACCAGAAAATTCTTCCCCGAGAAAAGTCCCATACCTATTCTCCTACCTTCTTTGGAAAACTTCTCCAGACCTGCCGAAACCGAGTCCAAACCGACGGTGGCCGGCGGGCATAAAAAAAGGGCCGGAGCATCTGCCCCGGCCCTTTTTCAATCTACCTGACGTGAGGCCTAGAGACGGCCCATCGTGTAGAGGAAGGGGATGATGACCAGAGAGACAATGGACATCAACTTGATCAGGATGTTCAGCGAAGGGCCCGACGTGTCCTTGAAGGGATCCCCGACGGTGTCGCCAATCACGGCTGCCGAGTGAGCCTCGCCGCCCTTGGCTTCGCCCGGGATCTTGCCCTGCTCGATCGCCTTCTTCGCATTGTCCCAGGCACCGCCGGCGGTCGCCATGAACAAGGCCATCAGGACACCCGTAGTCGTCGCGCCCGCCAACAAGCCGCCGAGAGCCGATGCGCCCAGCAGGAGTCCCATGATCACCGGGCTCGAGACTGCGATCAGACCCGGCAATACCATCTCGCGCAGAGCTGCCTTGGTGGAAATATCCACACAACGCGCCGAGTCGGGCTTTACGCCTTCCTTGCCTTCCAGCAAGCCCGGAATCTCCCGGAATTGTCGCCGAATTTCTTCGACCATCTCGCCCGCGGCCTTGCCCACCGAAGTCATGGTCATGGCGGCCACCAGGAAGGGCAACGAGCCTCCGACGAGAAGGCCGATGACCACGACAGGGTCGGTCAACTCCAGCGAAAAGGGAATGTATTCGGTGCCGTTCTCGAGAGCGCTGATTCGCAGGAACCTCTCGACCTCGGACGAGAACGCGGCAAACAGGGCCAAGGCGGTGAGTGCGGCCGAACCAATGGCAAAACCCTTGCCGATGGCGGCCGTGGTATTACCGATCGAATCGAGCGAATCGGTAATCTTTCGCGTATCCTCGCCAAGACCACCCATTTCAGAGATACCACCGGCATTGTCTGCAACCGGACCGTAGGCGTCGACGGTCATCGTGGCGCCCACTGTGGCCAACATGCCCACAGCCGCCAGCGCGATTCCGTAGAGACCCGCAAAATAATTCGAAACAAAGATCCCGATGGCGATCAGAATCAGCGGGAGAAACACACTCTCCATGCCGATCGCCAAACCAGTGATGGCATTGGTCGCCGGTCCGGTTTTCGAAGCTTCGGCAATCTTGGCAACCGACTTGGGCTGGATCCCCATGACCTCATCGACCGAGGTGTAGTACTCGGTTGCCAATCCGATCGCCACGCCGACAATTGAACCGCAAATCACGGCGAATACCGGTGCCAACGGGAGGCCCAGAACAGTCACGACCACGAGCGAGATCGCCCAGAAAAGTCCGGCCGCGATGAAAGTGGTGTTGCGCAAAGCGCCGGAAGGCTCGGTGTCCTTGAGCCAGTTCATCGAGAACACGCCCACCAGGCTCGATCCCAGACCGATGATGCCCAAGAGGATCGGCAGCGCCATCAGACCCACCCGATCCTGCGGGGTAATCTCATAGGCCATGTCGAACATGCCACCAGAGGCCGCCGCGGTCACGGTGGCACCCAGCACGATCGACGCGATGATGGAGCCCACGAACGATTCGAAGATATCGGCGCCCATACCCGCCACATCGCCCACATTGTCGCCCACGTTATCGGCAATCACGCCCGGGTTGCGGGGGTCATCCTCGGGAATGCCGGCCTCGACCTTGCCCACCAGATCGGCACCGACATCGGCGGCCTTGGTGTAGATACCGCCGCCGACACGGGCAAAGAGTGCGATCGAAGAAGCACCCATGCCAAATCCGGAAATATAATTGACCGTGGCCGGGTCGCTTCCCCATACCAGATACATCACGGCGACCCCGAGCAATCCGAGACCAGCCACCGAAAGGCCCATCACGGCGCCTCCGTTGTAGGCCGTCAGAAGAGCCGATCCGGCTCCGCTTTGCTTGGCGGCCATTGCTGTCCGCACGTTGGCCGAAGTCGCGGCGCGCATGCCGGAATATCCGGCAAAGATGCTCAAAAGTGCGCCCATCAGGAAGGCGACCGCCGTCTGCCAATCGATAGCGAGCAGCAGAAGCACGGCGACACCACCGACAAAGACAGCCAGAACGCGATATTCCGCCCGGAGAAACGCCATGGCTCCATCCTGGATCTGTTGGCCGATGTCGGCGACGGTGGGATCATCCACCTCCACAGAATCCACTTTCCGATAGAGACGGAAGGCCGTAATCAGGCCGATCAGGGCCAAAATCAGAGCGAGTACACCTAGAGTTGTCGGGGAAATCATTCGTGAACCACCGGTTCCCGGGCCAATTGGACCCGTCTATATATAAGGAAGAAAAGTCTATGGGGACCACGAATCATTAGCGAATCCGATGCTGTCGGACAAGGCTGCCTTCAGACAGGCCGGCAATCGCCGTGACTCGCCTCGCATTCGAATCCGTATGATAATGTCTTCAATTCCAAGGAAACCAGACCAATGAATCCCGACAGCCATGGACAAAAAAGCAGCCCGAAAACCCTGGCGATTGATATCGGGGGCACGGGGCTGAAAATGATGGTGCTCGACGCCTCGGGAACTCCTCTGACCGAACGCGATCGGGAGAAAACGCCAGCCAAGGCCACCCCTGAGGCCATCCTCGCGGCCCTGACCCTGCAGATCGAACGGCAACCCCCTTTTGATCGAATTTCGGTGGGTTTTCCCGGGGTCGTCATCGACGGCGTTGTCCGAACCGCACCGAATCTCGGTTCCGAATGGGAGGGTTTCCCGCTCGCCGCGAGGCTCTGCGAGCTAACCGGACGCGAAACCCGCGTGGCCAACGACGCTGACGTGCAGGGTCTTGGCGATATCGAGGGCCATGGTGTGGAAATGGTCCTGACGCTCGGGACCGGGCTCGGCTCGGCCTTGTTTGTCGAGGGGACGCTGGTGCCCAACCTCGAGCTTGGTCACCACCCCTTCGACGGACACCGCACCTATGAAGATTACGTCGGCAAGGCGGCCCTCGAAGAAATTGGAAAGAAACGCTGGCGTAAAAGGGTCCTCAAGGTGGTCCGCCAGATCCAGCCCATCTGGAACCCGCGGCGGATTTCCCTTGGTGGTGGAAACGCGAAACTTCTGAAACCCGAGGACCTGCCGAAACACGTTGCCATTTGTCCCAATTCTGCGGGAATCACCGGCGGGATCGCGTTATGGCGCTAGCCGGCGCCGCCGGCAACGGGTCGGGGAGCGCCCCGCAAGGCAAAGGCTCTAATCCGCGCAAGGTGGCGAGATTCCCGGAAAAGCGTGCATTCCTGCATGGTTTTCTGCAGGCTTGTCCCCGAAGAATCGACGTCTTTTCGGCACATTGGTTGCATTTGGAAGGTCCCAGATGTCGCACCAGGAGTCCTACAATCCCGCGCCGGAGCCTCGGAAGTCCCCTGCCGGGTTGCTCGGCATGGCCTCGCTCAATACCGACCTCGAGGACGCCAACACCGCGACTCATGGCATCGGGCTGATCGCGGCTCTCTTGGGCGCACGCTTCCTGCTCAGCTCGATATCCCCGCAGAAAGACCCCACAACCTTCCTCTTCTGCGGCCTCTATGCCGCAGCGCTGATCAGCGTCTTTGCGGCCTCCTGCCTCTACCATAGCGCCACCGGACCGCGGCAAAAAGCAGCCATGCGGGTGCTCGACCAACTTTGCATCTATTTGCTCATCGGCGGCACGGCCACGCCATTATTTCACGCCCTCCTGCCTCCCGGGTTCGCGGAAACCATGATCTGGGCGGTCTGGAGTATCGGTGCGGTGGGCATCACACTACGGATCTGTTTTCCCCAGCGGTTCGACGGCATCGGGATCCTGCTTTGCCTGGCGATGGGCTGGTGTGGTGCGGGCACGCTGGAATTCTTTGTGCCCGAAGCGCCTGCGCTGGCCAAACCACTGATTATCGGCGGCGGCATCGCCTACACGGGTGGCTTGCTCTTCTACCTCAGCGAGCCATGGTTCCGCTGGGGACACGTGATCTGGCACGTCTTCGTGCTCGCAGGCGCATCCTTCCATTTCGCCGCGGTCAGTCTGGCCGTGCACTAACGCCGGCGGACTTTCCGCGGCGCAGACGGAACCTCTTCGGCTGGCTGCACCCAGCCGCCAAACTCCCGCACCAGGCCATCAGCAGCCCTGGGCCCCATCGAACCGCAATCGTAACGATGCGCTCGACCGACCGGGCCGAGGATCTTGTCGATCACCCCCCAAGTTCCCTCGACGGCGCGCTCGGTCGCAAAAAGAGTCGGATCCCCGGCCAGGGCATCTCCGATGAGCCTTTCGTAGGGCAGTGCTGTATGGCCGAGCGCTTCGGAGAAATCCACATTCAGATTTACGCTCGCAGACTCCAATCCGGTGCCCGGACGCTTGGCCTGCACATCCATGGACACGCCCGGATTATGCCCCAGGCGAAAGTGCAGCCGGTTGGGCATCGGGGCCCTGTTGCCATGGCCGAAGAATCGTTTCGGCGGTTCATGAAGCTGGATCACCGCCTCGGTAGCGGTCACGCCAAGGCCCTTGCCGGTTCGAATGAAAAACGGCACCCCGCCCCAGCGCCAATTCTCGATATCCAGACGCAGGGCGCAAAAAGTCTCCGTCTTCGAGCCCCGACGAACCCCGTCCACCTCCTGATAACCACGATACTGGCCTCGGATATAATTCTGCGGCTCCACCTGGCGCATGGAATGGAAGACCTTGATTTGTTCCTCATGCAGGCAGGAAGCCTCGGCCGTGGCCGGAGGTTCCATCGCCAGCAGGGCAACGACCTGCATCAGATGATTCTGCACCACATCCTTCAGCGCCCCGACATCGTCATAGAAAGCCCCGCGATCCTCAACGGCAAACGACTCGGCCATGGTGATTTGCACCGACTGGATATAGCGACGATTCCAGATCGGCTCGAACAAGGTATTGCCGAAGCGAAAGACCAGAAGGTCCTGCACGGGATGCTTCCCGAGATAATGATCAATCCGGTAGATCTGCTCTTCCCGCAAAACACTGAGCAGGGAGCGATTGAGGGCGCGCGCCGAGGCCAGGTCGTGACCAAAAGGTTTCTCGATGACCACGCGCGCCTGCGAGACGAGATCGGCTTCTTCCAGCTGAAGGACAACTTTTTCGAAAAGAGCCGGCGGGATCTCGAGATAAAAAAGCGGGCGCTTTTTCTTGCCGATCGCCTTCTTCAAACGGAGGAAAGTATCAGACTCGAGGTAGTCGCCGCGGATATAGCGCATCTTCTCGGCCATCTTGCGAAAGACCGCTGGCTTGCACCGAATGCCGGCCGCCTCGATCGCCTCGCGGGCATACCGAACCAACCCCGCATCATCCATGGCCGAGAACGCCACCCCGATAATCGGAATGTTCAACAACCCCCTCTCCGCAAGACGATAAAGCGAGGGAAATGTCATCTTGCGCGCGAGATCGCCGGTCGCACCAAAGACCACGAGTACGTCAGAGCTTTTGGAACCCATGACCGCGACGTGCCCCTTTCGCACGTCTGGGTCAAGTACAATCGCCACAACCGCCCATTTCGGCCCACGGCATTCCGGACATTCCGGCGAAACCCCGGATGATCGATGGCGGATAAGTGCTATGGTCCATGTGGAACCCCGATCATGGCGGATGAGGAAGAACAACCACTGGAAATCTCATGGCGCGATCTATCCGCGTCTGCTCTCGACAGCCTGATCGAGGAGTTCGTGACCCGCGATGGCACAGACTACGGGGCGCAGGAAAAGGATCTTGCTTCCCGCAAGCGTGACGTCCGGCGACAGATCGAGCACGGCGAGGTCTGGATCGCCTTCGACCAGAACTCTCAATCGGTCAATCTGCTGCGACGCCCCTAGCCTGCGGCTGACGCAAACCCTCGACCGGATAGGCCTCGAGCAGCCTTGGACGGAGCACCTCGGTCCAACGATCATAGCCGGACTGGTTGAGGTGCAATCCATCGAAAATATAGAAGTCCCCCGGGCTCCCGTCCTCGCCAAGAAGGCGACGGCCCGTGGCCACAAAGAACACGCGCGGATCTGCCGCCGCCATGGCCTCGAGCGCTGCATCCACCTGCTTCATCTCGGCCCATTTCTCCCAACGCAGCGGCGAGGGCTTCATGGAAAGAAACCAGACATCCGTCGCGGGAAGCCGGGTATGCACTTCCTGCAGGAATTGTTCAAAATCGGCAACCACCTCCGCCACCGTCTTGCCGGCGCCAAGATCGTTTCCCCCCACGAAGACGACGACCGCCCGTGGCGAGTACTTGGTAACAACGCGCGGCACATTGTACACGACATGTTCCATATGGGCTCCGCCAAAGCCCCTCTGAACCACGCGCAACGGAGCCATGTCCGCTGCAAGAGTCGCCCACAGGCGAATGCTCGAGCTGCCCGTAAAGACAATCGCCCCGGGTTCGGGCATGGCGATCGTATCTGACTGCTCGAAAGCAAGAATCTCGCTTTCATAAAAAGCCGGGTCGCCAGCTGCCAGACTATGCCGCCAGAGGAAGAACGCGATGAGCAGAATCGCCACCACGAACAGGCCCGCGCCTGCGAGCAGAAATTTCTTCAGCATCGGGAACTCCCCTAACGCCTTCGGGGACACCAGAGCAAACCGCCCGCACGCCAGGGCGATCCCCGGCCAAAACGAGTACGCAAAAAAATGTCCGCCTCCCCCGAAGGAGAGGCGGACAGAAGAGCGACCGAGAGGCCTCTCAGCTCAAATCAGCACGCGTATAGTCCATCAAGGCGCGCGCGATAATCAGATGCTGGATCTGGCCGGTGCCTTCGTAGATGTCGATGATTCGACAATCCCGGAACCATTTCTCGAGTAAATGCTCCTGAGAGATGCCCATGGGTCCCAGGATCTCGATACAACCCTGTGTCACGATGCGCACGGCCTGACCACCTTTGGCCTTGGCAATCGATGCCTCCACATTATTGGGCTGACCTTCGTCAGCCAGCCATGCGGCACGCATCACCGTCAAGTAGGCCGCCTCCTGCAAAGCTTCGAGCTCGAGGTAGCGTTTGACGATCGCGTTCTCGGACGCCGCACCGCCCCCGTAGGTCAGTTCGACTCCGGCTTTGGTCAATTCGTCCTTTGTGAAATCCAGAGCCGCCTGAGAAATCCCCAGCCCAAGCGCGGCAACCGCAGGCCGCGTCATGTTGAAGGTCTTCATCGCCCCCTTGAAACCGCCCGATCCCTTTTTCGCGACGGTCTCGTCACCGCCGAGAAGGTTTTCACGGGGAATGCGACAATTCTCGAAGTGATAGGCCGCGGTATCTTCCGCGCGAATACCGAGCTTCTTTTCCTTCTTGACGATATTGAAGCCGGGCGTTCCCTTCTCGATCAAAAACGATTTGATACCCGCGCGACCGGCCGAGGAATCGATCGTCGCCCAAACCACCACGCCAGCGGCCCGAACGCCGAGGGTCACAAAGATCTTCTCACCATTGATGACCCACTCATCCCCGTCCAGCGTTGCCGTGGTGCGAAGGGCGGAGGGGTCCGAGCCACATCCGGGTTCGGTGATCGCCATCGCCAGAGTCAACGAGCCCCATCGTGCGACCTGCTCGGGACTACCGGCCGCCTGCAGCGCCGAGTTCCCCAAACCACCGGGGGAACGCTGGACCTCGACAGCGTAGTCGCCCCAGGTGCGTTCGATCGTCAGACCCATATGGAGGACCGCAAACCCTCCGTCTTCTGCGATCACGCGCTGCCCAATCAGAGCACGGCGTGCCGCCGGCATATCCTCACCCTCGGGCAGGACCTCCGGTGGCATTTCATGCTCTTCCTGCGCGTCGTAATAGCGCGCATACTTTCGCGCGATCAGACTCTCTTCGCGCATCATGCTGAAAATTTTCTCGTCTCTCTCGGAAACCTGAAAGTCAATCATGGAGAACTCCTGCTTAAACCGTTGCGGCGCCTTCAAGGACCCCGAGTGTGCGTGCGTGACGGTACCACATTTCAACCGGGTACTCGCGAATAAAACCGTGACCCCCAAAAACCTGAAGGCCGTTGTCGGCGATTTTCATGGACTGTTCCGCTGCATAGCGAAATGCCAGATGCGCCGAGCGGGTCGCCGACTCGCCTTTTTCCAACTCGGAGGCCGCCTTCCAAACCATCCAGCGCATCGAGTCAATCTCGATCGCCATATCCGATAGCATGAAGGCCACCGCCTGTTTGCGCCCGATCGCCTCGCCGAAGGCAACTCGCTCCTTCGCATAGGGTGTCGCGTAGTCCAGAACAGCCTTGGAGAGGCCCACCTGCACGGCCGCTGTTCCGATCCGGGCCGCATCCAGAATGGAACGAATGTCCGCGCCCTGATCGCCGCCCAACCGATCGGCAGCGGGGACCCGGACCTGATCCAATTCCAACGAAGCTGTCGGCAAGGCGCGCAGGCCCAGCGACTCGGCTGCGTCGCCGATGGTCAAACCCGCAGCGTCTCGTTCGACGATAAAGGCCGCAATGCCATCCTCCCCGCCTTGAGCCTCACCCACCCGCGCGAGAACGAGAAAATGACTCGCTGCATCCGCAAGAGGCACGAAGGCCTTCTTCCCACTCAACGTCCACTCGCTTCCGGAGAGTGTCGCGGTGGTTTTCAACTCGAGCGGGTCAAAGAGAGGACCAGGCTCGATCAACGCGAGTGATGCTGCGTGAAATTTCTCGCCGCAGAAAAGTGGCAGAAATCGCTCTTTCTGATCACTCGTCCCATGGTCCACAATCGAGAAGGCAAATAATGCAGGCGCCATCGCCGCCATCGCCAGAGCGGGATCACCATAGGCGAGTTCTTCGAGAGCCATCGCCCCCAAAAGCGGGGAACGCGGCATTCCGGCGCCCCCGTTGGCCTCGGGAATCTGGGCTACTGTCAATCCCAGCGCCCAGGACGCATCGAGAAAACCTTCCGGTAATGCGGCCTGCTCGTCGGCGTCGCGGGCGCTATCGCGCATCGCGGCGGCCGCGAATTCACGCGCCGTGGTCCGGATGAGCTCCTGCTCTTCGGTGGGCTGAAAAGAAATCAAATCGTTATCTCCTGACGGTTTGGTTGAATTTTGATCACCCGCAAGATTAATGCACTGAAACCGCAAATTTCAAGGCGGTTTCAACACAGGAGAATTCAATGAAATTCGGAGTCATGTTCAGCAACGTCGGCCCCATGGGTGGGCCCGACTTTCTTCCCGATTTCGCCCGGATGAACGAAGAGGCCGGCATGGAGTCGCTCTGGACGGTAGAACACGTGGTTGTTCCCGAAGGCTACAAATCCCAATATCCCTATAGTCGGGACGGGCGCATGCCGGGACCCGAGAACTCTCCGATCCCGGACCCTATCCTGCCTCTGGTTTATGCAGCCGCCTTCACTTCCAAAATCAAATTGGGCACCGGCATCATGATCCTTCCGCAGCGCCACCCCTTCTATGTTGCCAAGGAAGTGGCGACTCTTGACGTCCTGTCCAAGGGCCGTGCCATCTTCGGCATCGGCGTGGGCTGGCTCGAGGAGGAATTCGACGGGCTCGGGATTCCCTTCAATGATCGCGCAAAACGAACACGAGAATCGGTCGCAGCATTACGATCGCTGTGGAAAGCGGACCCCGAGGCCTTCGATGGGAAGTTCTACAACTGGGGTCCGATGCATTCGAACCCCAAGCCCGTTCAGGCGCATCTCCCGATTGTCATGGGTGGGCATACCGACATATCGGCAAAACGGGCCGCACGATATTGTGACGGATTCTTTCCCGCCATCGCCGACCCCGAGAAGATCGGTCATTTGATTCAGGTTCTGAACGCGGAGTGCGACAAGCTTGGCCGGGACCCTTCCGAGATCGAACTCTCGGTCGGTGCAGGTGCCATCGATATTGATGGCGTCAAGCGACTGGAAGATATGGGCGTCGACCGCATCGGTGTCGCTCCTGCCGGGTTCGACAAAGCGACACTCGAGCAGGGGCTTTCCGCATTTCACGACGCCGTTCTCTCGAAAATCTGAAACCGCTCGGAGATTGGTCGGCCGCACGTTTCCTGATTCCTGCGGTCGATCAATCCCCGGAGGCGCCGCTCGTTGCATTCTGCGCGGCTTCTCGAAAATCGGCCTCGCTGCCCGGTCGGGTCAATATCCGTGCGATCCCCGGAAAACTCTTGCGCGCCTCGGCCAACTCACCGATCGGACATGTGGCCAGAACGGGACTCTGTGCTGCTTGCGCGGTGGCGAGGACCTGGTTGATTTCGGCGGAATCCCCACTGGCGTCCACCCGCATCATGATCAGATCATACGGGGCCTGCGCGTCACCGATCGCCTCGCAAGCCTCGGTAAACCCGCCCACGATAGTGACCGCAGAACCCCAGGCCTCAAAAAGCGCCCCGTAATGAGCGGCCAGACGGGTCGATGTCTCCCACACCAGGACCCGAGCCGCCGGACATGAGGCACCAGCAACCACTGGTGCCGCCGGCCCGGCCTCGAGAGGAAGCTCGAAAAAGAAACGGCTCCCCTCGCCAAGAGTCGAGCGTACCTGAATCTCGCCCCCCATCAGCACCACCAGACGCTGCGAGATCGCCAAACCCAGACCGACCCCGCCAAACTCCCGCGTGGTCGAAACATCGGCCTGACGAAAGACGTCGAAAATCATTCCCAGATCCTTTTGCGCCATCCCGATGCCGGTATCTTCGACCGCCAGACTCAGATGTGGCAGCAGCGCCGGGTCGCTCGTATCGGCCAAATTGATTTTAAGGGCCACATATCCCTTGCTGGTGAATTTGACTGCATTCCCGAGCAGGTTCAGCAAAACCTGACGAACCCGCGTCGGGTCTCCCATGATGGTCGATGGCACCCGGGGATCGATCGTGGCAATCAGCTCCACCCCTTTGGCCGCCGCCTCCACAGAAAAAATATCGATGACACCCTCGGATAATTTTCGAAGATCAAAAGAAATCTGCTCCAACTCGATCTGCCCGCTCTCAAAGCGAGAAAAGTCCAGGACATCGCCCACCAGGGAAATGAGCGTCTCGGCGCACGCCTGTGAGCGTTCCAGATAATCTCGGCGCTCTTCATCTTGTGAGGCCTCGAGCGCCATTTCGGTCATACCGAAAATTCCGTTCAGTGGCGTCCGGATCTCGTGGCTGATGGTCGCCAAAAATTCACTTTTGAGCCGATCCGCTTCCTCGGCTGTCTCCCGCGCAAGCACCTGAGCCCTCTCGGCCGAGCGCCGTTCGGTAATATCGCGGAGGAATGCCGTGAACTGCACTGTTGTCGGCAATCTGGACCGCGTAATCGCAAGTTCGATGGGAAACTCACGGCCCGTATTGTCGACGGCTTCGATCTCGATACGCGATCCAACCACACGGGGTTCGCCGCCCGATCGCATACGCTTCATTCCCGCTTCATGGGCACCGCGGTAGCGCTCGGGAATGATCGTATCGGCCAGACGTTTCCCGAGGACCTCTTCGCGGGACCAACCGAAGATCTTGCGGGCCTGCCCATTCCACTCGACGATATGGCCAAGATAATCCGAGATGATCACCGCATCCAATGCTGCATCAAGCACGACGCGCTCCTGGCGGACACGCAATTCCAGTTCATGAATCGACTGAACCGCGTCAGCCAGTGTAGAGCGCCGAATCCCGGTCAGGACCAGAGCAAAGGCCGCAGTCCCCAGAAGCTGAGGAACCAACGCGCCCGAAATTTCCGACGGCATCCATAGCTGGATCGACAACCATCCAAGCGTGCAGGCGATGGCCAACGCCGTACTGATCGATCGAAGATCAAAGGAGATACAACCGATGCCGACCATCGTCGATAGAAGAACGTAAAAACTGGTCGCGTCAGGTGCGATCCGGATCACCCATAGAGCGAACAGGATCCCGAACAGACCTGCCAAAAAAAGGACCTGAACCTCCCGGAGACCAGGTGTCCATCGGACCCAACGCCAAAGCCCCAGATAGACAGCTCCCATGACGATTGAGGGAATGACGAAACTTCCGGCAAAATCGCGCGGCGGAACAAAAAAATTCAGCAGAGCCAGACCCAGATAAATCCAGCCTACAGAAAGCATCGACCTCGCGGTCGTTGCGTGAGCTTGCTTTCGAATCGCTGCTTCGAAAGCAGCCTTTTCTGTTGGACTGGCCACGTGCAACGAATACCATTTTATGGCGCTCGCCCCCAGTAGGAGGATGCGAATATACTTGCAGCCAAACGCCGCAGATGGCACTCGGTTCTCATGGCTATGGAGACACGTAAATTCACCATCGATATTCCCGAAACCGCATTGCAGGACCTGCGCGATCGCCTGGGTCGCACGCGCTTCCCTGGCGAGATTGCCGACGCGGATTGGGGATATGGGACCGACTTGGCCTATCTCCGCGATCTCGTAGCCTACTGGAAGGAGGGCTACGACTGGCGTGCCCATGAGAGCCGATTGAACCAGCTCAACCAATCGCAGGCCAAAGTTGATGACCTATGGGTTCATTTCGTGCACGAAAAGGGCAAGGGACCTGCTCCCATGCCCCTATGCATCACCCACGGTTGGCCGGGGTCCTTTGTTGAATTCGAACAAATCCTCGGCCCCCTCACGGACCCCGCCGCCCACGGCGGTGACCCCGGCGACGCTTTTGATGTCGTCTTGCCATCAATGCCCGGCTACGGGTTTTCCGAAGCAGCAACCACGCCCGGAATGGATTGCGAGAAAATTGCCGACATGTGGGTCAAGCTGATGCAGGGCCTCGGCTACGATCGCTTCGGCGCGCAAGGTGGAGATTGGGGCGCGATGGTCACCAGCATGCTGGGATCGAAACACGCCGAGAGTCTCATCGGGATTCACCTCAACATGGTGATCGCCTTTCCGGGAGATCCGGCCAAGGCACTCGAGGGCCTGAGCCCCGAAGATATGGCCTCTCTCGGAGATCTCGACCACTTCCAAAAACAGGAAACGGGATACCAGCAAATTCAGGGGACCAAACCTCAGACGCTGGCTTATGGATTGAATGACTCGCCAGCCGGCCTCGCCGGCTGGATCGTCGAGAAGTTCCGAACCTGGAGTGATTGCGACGGAAACCTCGAGAGCATCTACACCAAAGACCAACTGCTCACGAACATCATGCTCTATTGGCTCCCCGAGTCCATCGGTTCTTCGGTCCATTTGTATTGCGAATCGATGCGCGCCGGGAAATTCCCGCCCAGCGATTTTCGGGTCGAGGTGCCCACCGGAGCTGCCATCTTCCCGCGCGAGATCATCCGACCACCGCAGTCCTGGATTGAGGACACCTACAACCTCCAGCATTATCGACGGTTTGAAAAAGGCGGCCATTTCGCCGCCATGGAACAGCCCGAAGCTCTGGTCGAATCGATTCGCGACCATTTTCGGCCGCTGCGTGGCTAGGGTTCAGGCGACAAGCCCGGTGTCTTCCGGGAAGCCCAGCATCAGGTTGAGGTTCTGAATGGCAGCTCCGGCAGCTCCCTTGCCAAGGTTGTCGAGAATCCCCACCAAAAGGGCGTGACCGTCGGGATGGGGCAGGACCGATAGCGCGACCGAGTTGGTACCGTTGAGGCGCTGCGGGTCGAAGGTCTTCTCGTTACCAGAGAAAGTTTCCGCAAAGGGTTCGACCCGCACAAAGGTTTCGTTTGCGTACCTCTGCTCCAGAAGTGCATGGATCTTCTCGGCATCAGCCCCGGCTTGCAGACACGACGCGTGCAACGGGACTTCCACCCGCATCCCGCAGGCAAAGGGACCGACCGCAGGCAGAAAATAGGGGGGATCCTCGAGGCCACAAAAATGAACCATCTCGGGAATATGTTTGTGCTGGCGATCGAAAGCATAAGGCGCCTCGAAGGACTGGCCGACCAGACCACCTGAGGGGTCTTCCCATTTTTCGATCAATTGCCGGCCGCCACCGGAATAGCCCGATAGCGCATGGATCGTTATCGGCGTCTCCTTTGCTAAAAAGCCCTCCGCTACCAGGGGGCCAAGACCGAGAATCACGCTGGTGGGATAACAGCCCGGATTGGTTACAAGGCGGGCTTCTTGAACCGCTTCGCGCTGCCCGGGAGAAATCTCGGGCAAACCATAAGCAAAGTCCGGGCTGACGCGGTGGGCACTGCTTGCGTCGATAATCCGGGTACTTCCCGCGGCGATACTCGCCACCGCTTCCCGGGCCGCATCGTCCGGCAGGCATAAGATCGCCAGATCGGCCTGGCGAAGGAAATCCCGCCGGACGTCCAGAATTTTTCGCTCATTTTCCTGTGGGGCGATCAGATCGATATCGGAACGCCCGGCCAGGGCTTCATGAATCCGCAGACCCGTGGTTCCCACGTGCCCGTCAATGAAGACTTTTACACCCATACCGATATCATCGCAGTCCGGACCCCCTGCGCGCTAGTCCGACGTGACCACAATCGTGCAGAAGCCCGACCCCTACCCATGCTCAGGTGGACAGCCGCCTGCGGGCCATCGCAGCCTGCAGGCGCAACAAGGCCGCAGCAAGCAGAGGCAAGCTCCAATACCAGGGCTCGAGGATCGGGTTCATGGTTTGCAGAAAAACAACCCAGATCCACCAGCCGCCAACCAGATGAAGGCGCCGCCAACGGATGAAACCCATGGCTTGCTGCGCTCGGTCGCTGGAGGTCGCGGCCATCGCAAAAGTGAAGAAATAGGCCAAACCGCCACCGAGCAGCGTCAGCCAATCCAGGTAGGGGAGAAAATCCTGCGGATACCAGACACCCAGCGCGAACAAACCCGCCAGATGCAGGAGTTGCGACCAGGCAAAAAGCAGTCCCAGCAAGCGGCGATTTCGACGGATCCAAATGGTTGCCGGCTTGTGAATCAATCGAGCCACGGGCGCTGCCGCAAACGCCACCGAGAAAACGACCAACGAGATCCGGCCGCTGGTTCGGATCATCAGCCGCAGACCGGCTTCGTCCCCGGGTAACAGCAGCCACGCGTACCCCACAGCGAGCATGGACATCAGTAACGGAAGCAGCCACCTGTCATCGACACCGTCGTTACCGGACATGCCTGTAATTTTCCGGGCGCCCTCCGACATCGGTCAAAGATGTCAGGTGCCCCGTAGGCAAGCAACAGAAACTTGGGTAGAGGTGGAGGCCGTGCGGGAAGTGACGTCTTGATAAAAACGACCGCCCGGCTCCTCGTGAGTCTGGTTGTACTCGGCGTCCTCTTTACCAACGTCGGCTTTGCCAAGTTGGCGCAAGTTCTTCTCGAGGTGCAACCCGCCTGGTTCGCCGGGGCGTTCCTCGCGTACAACCTGGGGCAGATTGTCAGCGCCTTGCGGTGGAAAAATCTCGGTGACGCTGTCGGCTTTGTCACGCCGGCGACTTCTTATATTCGATTCTATTTCATCGGCATGTTCTTCGGGATCGCGATCCCCAGTACACTGGGAACCGACGGTACCCGCGCGCTTTACCTCGGTCGAACACCTCCGGGGACCACACGAGCCCTGTCGACGGTCGTTGGCGATCGGGTCATCGGTCTGGTCACGCTGATGACGGTCGCCGCATTGGCGTTACTCTTCGGCCCTCGCGGGGATTTGCCGCCATTTCTGGCCACCGCCCTGGGGCTCTTGTCCGCGGCCAGCTTGCTCGGCTGGATCCTCGCCCCCGCACTCGCCAATCAACTTCCCGAAGGCAATCGCCTGCGCGAATTGATTCGCGGGGATCTCCTGCCGCTCTTTCGCCACCCCAGGCTTCTGGCCAAGGCCTTCACCCTGTCCCTTGTGGTCCACGTTCTGCATATCGCCGGGCAAAAATGTCTCACGGATGCCCTCGGCATCGAGGTGAGCTGGGGCTTCATCGCGATCTATCATCCGTTGATCGTGCTGGCGACAGCCATTCCGATTACCATCGGCGGCTTCGGCCTGCGCGAAGCAACCTACGCCTTGCTCCTGCCCTTTGCCGGGATCCCGACCGATGATGCGATCGTCCTTTCCCTTCTGTGGTGGACCGTGGGGGCTCTCGGCGGATTGATCGGTGGTGTGCTCTATGCTGCCAGCGGCCGGGCCACGGAAGAGGCCCCGCCGAAACCCGAAGCAATTCCCCCCGAATGACCCCGCCCGGTCGCAGGGAAGCAACCGGCGCGAAGTTGCTGGTCGCAAACCGTCAAAAGTTCTGGAAGGAAAATATAGTTTGCTGTAAAACGACCGGGTGATCAGAGCATCGGCAAAATTGGTTTCCGTGGTCGCGATGTCCTGCCTGGCCACCATGCTGGTCGCCTGCGGGGGTTCGACCCCCGACCGCGATCCGCTACCAACCCCGGCGTTGTCGATCGCTCCCAGCCCCACGAGCACACCGGCGCCATTATCCGCCTGCGAAGCCGATCCGGTGGGCTGCGGCTGTGCGGTGGAATCCTGTCTGCCCATACCGTCGCAACTTCTCGACGGGCAAGCCTCTTGCCCGTCGAGCCTTTTGCCTTCGAGTTGCGCTGACGTGATGACCGATTCCTTTGCCCGCCAAGGGTGCGGAGAGACCTGCAAGGGACTCACGGTGCCGGGGCTCGAAGCGCTCTGCGAGATGCCCGAGTGTGACCGATTCCTCGACCTTTCATCGATCGTCGGCGTGTCTGACCTCTGCCAGTGTTATTGCGAACCTCAGTGCGCCGGGCGGACTTGCGGCGATGATGGTTGCGGTGGAGTTTGTGGCGGTTGCGCGGGGGACGAGAGTTGCGTTTTCGGCGAATGTGCTCCGGTAGCCGGGGAATGCCGTGACTCGGATTTCACCTGCTACTGCGCCATGGTCGAGTGCGAGTCGGAGGTATCGACCGGAGAGAGGCTGCGGATTTGCTCGGAGTTGCGCTTTGGCTACCCCGATTGCGAGGAAGCGTTCATGCGCTCGTATGCCGAGCAGGGCTGTCCCGATCCTGGCGCCGAACCGTTTTTGGGGCGTGATACCCTCTGCGACGCAACCGTCTGTGCAGACTTCCTGGCAGATTGGCAGAGCCGGACCGGAGTCGACCTCTGCGCCGGTTTGACCGCCGAGTGAGTTCCATCTTTCGCCGGATGCTCAGTGCGCGGCCACGGACACCTTGAGCAAGGCATCCACGACTGGCGCGAGCGTCTCCCGCGTCACACCCGGCAAGGGTGCCCATTGTTCAATTCGCTCCAGCAAGGCTGCGGCGCGCAGATTTCCGGGATGCAAGGCCAACTCCTCGCGCAGCGCCCGGTCGATCCGGTCGATTGCAGGACGAATCTCTTCGCGCAAGGCGAAAATACGCAGCCCCCGATTGTCTCCCGCCAGATAGGCTCGCTGGACTGCTTTTGCGGCGGTGAATTGCGCCTCCACCAAAGCCACATAGGAGTCGACGTCTAGGCCGGAATCCCTGGCGGCCCGCATGGCGCGGTCGCGAATCAACTGCTCCCGGCCGGGATCTTCGACCGGAAGAGCTCGCGACGCTTTCGTCGCCGCCACATAAGGCATCACCTGCAATCGGCGGGCAACCAGATCCGCCAACCGTTGCTCTGCAGGGGAAAGACGAGATTCCGGGCCATCGATATAGCGCGCACGCCGGGCTGCCAGGGCCCCGGTTGCCTCCTGGCCAGCCAACCAGGCGTCCATGGAGTCCAGAAGCGTGCTTTCACCACGTCGCACCCAATAGGCCTTGCGGTCCGACTGCAGGACCCGAACAACGCGCGGCGAAGGTGTGAAGCTTCGAATTTCCAACGTATCGGTCACCACAGCCGCCACCTGTCCTCCCGTGAGAAGATCGGGAAGCGAGCGATTGTCATCCACCAGCACCAATTCCGCACGGGGCAATTTTCGGCGAGCCACCTGCTCGAGATGACCACCGCGATTCACCGCCACTCGAACGCCCGGGACATCAAGGCGCAGGGCCTTGTCATCCCTCCTTGCCACCACAATCGCGTCCGCCGTGGCGACGGCTCGAGTCATCGGAGATTGAATCAATCGATCCCCTCGCACCGTGATGCCACTCATCGCCAAATCGAACGCACCGGCTTCCAGATCACCTGCCAGTGCCGGCCATTGGAAGGGAACCACCGAAAGAATCCGGTCCTGGTCGACAGCCCACGCGCCCGCCATCGCCACGTCATAGCCCCGCAGGCAACCCCCCGGATCGCGGTAGGCAAAAGGCGGGTAGTCGCCACTCATGCCCACGCGAACGGGCCGAGCGCAGCCCGTGAGAACGAACAAAATCAACAGAACCATCGCTTGGGCGCATTTTACCGGTTGAGCCGACGCCGGCACTGTCTTAGGCTTCAGCCATGATCGCATGTCTTGACCTCGAAGGGGTTCTTATACCGGAAATCTGGATCAATGTTGCCGAAAGAACCGGCATCGAAGCATTGACCCGCACCACCCGAGAAGAACCGGATTACGACAAGCTGATGCAATATCGGCTCGACATTCTGGACCAGCACGGAATCACCCTGCCACAAATCCAGGAAGTCATCGACGGCATGGGACCCCTGCCCGGCGCCAAGGATTTCCTTCTCTGGCTGAAAAGTCGCGCGCAAGTGATCATCCTCTCGGATACTTTCTACCAATTCGCCCATCCCCTGATGCGCCAACTCGAGTTCCCCTGCCTGTTCTGCCATCGCTTGCTTGTCGAGCCCAACGGCCATATCAGCGGCTACGAGCTCCGCTTGCAGGATGGTAAAAGACGCGCGGTCGAAGCGCTCAAGGAGTTGAACTTTCATATCGTTGCGTCGGGTGACTCCTATAACGACACCACGATGCTTGGCGCGGCCGATGGCGGCATCCTGTTCCAGCCGCCACAGAACGTGATCGACGAATTCCCCCAATATCCCGTCGCTCGCAGCTACGACGACCTGCGTCGGGAATTTATCGCGGCTTCCAACGGCGAAATTGTCGACGATTGAATCGGCTTCTCCCACAAGCAGGTCTGCGCTAGGGTTTCGACATGATTGAGCTCGAAAAGGAACTCTACGAAGAGATCAGGACATATGCCCTCGAAGCATTCCCCGAGGAGTGCTGTGGCTTTATCCTTTACGACGTTGCCGAAGAAAAGGAAGTCGTCCGACCGATCTCCAATGTAGCGACCGAGCGCCATGCCGCGGATCCGAAAAACTTTCCGCGTGACGGAAGCGACGGGTACATGATGGAAGAAAAAGAGCTTTTGACCGTCAGTCAGGATCTCGACTCCGGCGCCTATGAGCTGCGCTCGATCTACCACTCTCACCCTAACGGGCGAGCCTATTTCTCGAGTGAAGACGAAGCCCGGGCGATGCTCTGGGACGAACCTCTATACCCAGACGCCGTATACATCGTTCTGGGTGTCGACGAGAAAGCCGTGCATGGCATGTCGGCACATCAGTGGAACGAGGAACGTCGCGAGTTCGAAGACGTGCGCATCCGACACGGCTAGCTGACGCCCTCGCGGGACGACGCTGATTTGCCGATTCGGCCAAGCACCATCAGCACAGCCCCCGGCAAGGCCCGAAAGAGATCCCGGCTTCGCACCACGACAGCCGCGACCACGGCGGTTCCGGCCGCGCCTCCGCTCAAACCGAATATGGCCACCTGAGCACCCTCAAGCGCACCCAGAGAACCCGGGATCGGCAACGAGTGTGCCAGCCCCACACCCATGATCGCCCCGGCCAATTCAGGCAATCCGGGCGCGGCGGCAAAGACGCGGAAAGCAATCGTGAACTCGAGAAAAATCAGGGCGTTCACGCACATCGCCCACGCAACAATCCGCAGCAGCATTGCTCGCCGCTCAAAGAGCAAGGTCCGCAAGGCTTGCTCTGTATCCAGCAACGTTTCCGGAGACGCTCCGAGACGCTCCAGAACCTGAGCAAAGCGCCCATGTGCCAGCGAGTCCCCGCGGGCCAATCGATGCGCGAGATACGCGCCTGTCCCCAGAAAAACCGCCCCGCCCAGAACCACTCCCAGCAGTAATTGCTGACCAAGATTTTGATCTCTGGTGGCAAAGAGGGTGCAGTAGAAAATCGCGAAGCTCAAATTCGCCAACAACTCGATCGCACGATCCATAATCACACTGGCGACCGCCAGGCCGGTCGGCACGGGACGCTTTGCCAGAAGAAAAGCGCGCAGCGGATCCCCGCCAAGCTTGGCGCCTGTCGTCACCGAGCTTACCGTCACCCCGGCAAACCACATCGACATCAGCGAAGACAGGGGAACGGAAACGCCAATTGCACGCAGGACCATGCGCCAGCGCAGAGCGATCCCTGCGGCGACGAGAAAGAAAACCGGAACATAGACTGCTGCCCAGGCCGGTTCGAGGCGATCCAGGGTGTCCAGAATCTTCTGCGGCCCTGCTTGCCGGACCAACCAGAAAAACAAGACGACCCCGAGCGCCGAAAAGACAATCCGCAGCCGCCCTCTGTTCATCGACGCGCGCCCGGCAATGCCAGCGGCAGAATCCAGATCATCAAGGAAAATGCCGTGAGCAAACCGATCGCGGCCACAGCACCCAACCCGCCGAGCGCCGGGTAACGCGAAAGAGCAAGGGCCCCAAAGCCGACCATGGTTGTCGCGGTGGTGATCGACAAGGCACGTCCTCCGCGCTCCATCGCCGGGACAATGGATTCCTCATCTCGGTAACGCGCCATCAGAAAGAGTCCGTCGTCGAGCGCGATACCGGCCACCAGGGGCAGGATAATAATGTTGACGGGCGTAAAGACCAGACCCAACCATCCCGCCACGCCCACGGTACCCAGAACGCTCAGGACAGGCAGGGCCACCAGAGCCAGCAGGACTCGCGGCTGGCGCTCTCGCCAGGCCAAAAGCCCCAGTGTCAGGACCAAAACCAGGACCAGAAAGGCCTGCACTTCCGAACGCAGCGTCCGGCTCAATTCCGCTTCCATCAAGGGCCTTGCAGCCACCTGCAAGGAAACTCCCGCGGGTAGCAAAAGATTGGTTTCCAGATCGGTCGCCACCACGCGCAATTCAGCGAGACTCTCGGGCGTAAACGAGACCAGAATTGCCGTCCCGAGAGAATCCTCTCGAACATGATGCTCGTATATGGGCTCCATACCGGGAGGCGGTTCCTCCAGTGGGGAGATCGGCTCCGGAATGGCACGCAGGGACTGCAATCCCTCGCGGAACGCCTGGAGTTGAAAGCCGGCCTCCACCAGGGACGTCTCGAGGGCCACCGCCGCTGGTTCCCGTGGCTGGTCCGCCCACCAGGCGATCCGATTCCTCTGGGTCGCGAGCGAGGGCAAAAGTACCGATGGGCTCGTAATGGAAAGCACCGCCCCGCTCTCGACAAAACTCTCGAGGCGCCGCGTGGTCGTTTCCACCGCCTGAAGAAGGATTTCCTCTCCGGCCTCGCCAGCTCCGGCGCCCACGGCCAACATCACCGATCCGTGGGGATTGGTGAAGCCGAACTGCTCGCTGATCTCATCTTGCACTGCAGCCGCCTCGCTATCGCCGGGCCGCAGCGCAAAAAGGTCCGTATCCAGCCGCGCGCGGACAGCTCCAGCCGCGACGGCCGCTACCCAGAAAACCAGAGCCACCATGAAAAAAGGACGATGGTCTGCAACAAAACCCGTCAGGCGTCCGAGCCATATAGCCCGCCCCGGATCCTGCCAGTTAGGGCGCGCACCCAATAAAAGCGCCGGCAGGAGCACCAGCGTTGCGGCAGCATTCCAGAAAATGCCGATCGCGGTCAGCAAACCGAGCTGCGCGATCCCGTCGAGAGAGGCGAAGCCCAGCAGCGCGAACGCAATTCCTGTGGTCATGGATGCAATCGTTGTCGGCCACAGAATATGGGCCAGCGTCGCTGCCACCGCATCCTGCGGCGTGCCGCCACGCGCCACCTCTTCGCGGAAGCGGGTATGAAAGTGAATCGCCGCATCGATCGCCAGCCCGTAGAAGATCGCTGCAAAGGCAAGCGAGATGACATCCAGGCGCTGGAAGACCAGGAGGCCCACCGCCAGAGTCACCAACGATCCCAATAAAAGATGGTAGCCAAGAATCGGCAAAAAACGTCCGCTCCGCGCAGCGACAAGAAAGATGAGCAGAACGCCAAAAAAAGCCGTCCCCGTGTAACGCATCAAATCCGAACGCATCATCGCGGCGTCTTCCCGCGCAAAGGCAAAGGCCCCGGTATAACCGATGCTCAGAGCCTCACCATCCACGCCGGCCCATTCCTGCCGTGCCCTTGCTTCCGCTCGCGTCAGGGCTGCGGATAGTCGGGCCACCTCTTCCATGGAGTACCCCGATGCAGCCGGTTGGATCAGGAGAAGCAGGCGCTGCCCATCGGTAGAAGTCAGGTAGCGGCTGCCCGGAGACAGGGCCCGATCGGGGCGATTGGCCTCGAGGGATTCTGCCAGAATTCCCGTGAAGCCCAGCGGGTCGGCCGCCATGCGTGTCGCCGCAGCCCCGCTCCCGGGCATCGCCAGAACGCCACGAATGGCCGAGGCGATCTCCGGGCCCGCGCGCGGGTCGAGCCGCTGGCGGAGAGAGGGCTGAAAATCCTCGGTCGTAAAGCGGACAAACCCGCCCTGCATCGCGAAATCAACGAATGCGTCGATGTCGATGGAACCACGCACCCCGGCCACAGCTTCTTCCTGGGCCAATGCTGCCACAAAATCTTCGGCAAATTGGCTCGCCGCAGCTTCATCGGGCGCCCGCAAGACGGCCACGGCTGCGTCACGCTCGGCAAAGCGTGTGATGAATTCCGCGTAGGAATCAAAAGCCGGCTGCCCGGAGGGCAGCATCGAGACCAATCCGACATCAACCCGCAACCAGAGCAAGGAGGTCGCCGAAAGCAACAGGAGAATAAAGGAAGCCCAGCGAATGCCCGCGGCCTGACGAACGATCCAGTCCGAAAGGGATCGGATCCGGGGCGAGTCTTTCTGGCTCACCGAAGCTTCTCCGCAGCCACCCGCTGGACGACGACGTCCAGAAAACGGATCCGGCTCAGGTCTCCGGAACCACTCGCAAGCACAATCTCCGACAACCCACCCTCGGGGCCGCCCAGGACCATTTCCAGATGCGCCAGATCGTGCCCCGCCTCTTTCTCACGCGGGGTCAGGACAAAGCTGTTCTCGGTCGAACCCGCCTTGATTCGAAACCGATCCATGGCAACCCGACTGCCACCGAAGAACAATCCGGTCATCTCGCGCAGGCCAGCCATCCCTTCCAGCGCGGGCAACTCCCGGAGTTTTCCGGGGCGACCGCCGCGGATTTGATCGCCATCGATTTCGAGCAGCATCGCTTCGGGGTTTTCCACCATCCAGCGAATTCGATCCGGGCGTTCCAGCCGAAAGGTCCCCGCCGAGATCAAAGGCTCTGCCAGCAGTGGCGTTTTGCGATGTTGCAAAAACCGACCGTCGATCCGTTGCACGTCTTGCTGGCGACGCATCCACTCCAGCAGATCGTCTTGTGCCTGCCCGGCAAACACCGGAGACGACAAAAAGAGATAAAGAAAAAGGCAGACCGAGAGCGCTCGTCGAACCATTTTTCAGGAAGCGGTCTCTTCCCGTGCCGCGAGAATGAAGTCCGCCAGGGCGGCAATGGAAGCAAAAGCCTCTTTGGCTGCCTCCTCGTCGGCGATCACGACGTCGAACTCTTCCTCGATCAGGACCACAAATTCCAGGGCATCGATTGAATCGAGGCCCAGTCCTTCCCCGAAAATCGCATCCGTATCGACGATCTCGGCTGGCTCGATCTCAAGACGAAGACCCTCTACCAACAATTCCTTGGATCGCTCGATTATCTCGCTTCGCGAATTCATCCTGATCGATGCTTACTTCGAGATCCTCGGCCGTACAAGGCACGCACCCCATGAAAAAGGGCCCCACCACCGGCGCGCAGGACTCCGCGGAGGCCGCGAGGTCTGCCGAGCGATTTCGATCGGCCGTAAATTCAGGAAATGTCGGGGGCTCTCACCTTGCCCGGAGCAGGAAGAAACGCGAAAGTGAGCAGAGAGATTCGATATGGAATTGGAATTGGAAGGAAAAAGAGCGCTGGTCACCGGCGCCAGTCGTGGCATCGGCCTGACCATCGCAAAGCGGCTGTCCGCCGAAGGCGTCGTCGTCGCCATGAATGCTGGCCACGACGAAGCCCGTCTGCAGGAAGCGGTCGCAACGGTGGACAATGCGGTCGCTGCCTTTGGTGATATCGCCGACCCTGCGGTCGTCACCGCCATGTTCAAGGACCTGAAGAAGAGCATCGGCGGCGTCGATATTCTGGTCCACAATGCAGCGCGCACCAGCGATGGTCTGCTGATGATGATGAACCATGCGAGTTGGCGTGAGACTCTGGACGTGTCTCTCGACGGGGCTTTTCTTTGTTCGAAAGCCGCCCTGCGCTCGATGATTGCTGCAAGAGGGGGCCGGATCATTCAGGTCATCTCTCCGGCCGCGTTTCTCGGCAAACCGGGTGCAGCGAACTATGCGACGGCGAAAGCCGGGCTGCTGGGTTTGACCAAGACTCTCGCGGGAGAGGTCGGGCGTTATGGCATTACCGCAAACACAATCTGTCCGGGTTGGGTCGATACCGAATTGATCGCCGGCATGGAACCCGAGATCCGCTCTTTGGAAGAGTCTCGTATTCCGCTCGGGCGCTTTGCTGAAACAGAAGAGATTGCCGATGCCGTTTTGTTCCTCGCTTCTCGACGAGCCAACTACATCACCGGAACGACGTTGGTTGTCGACGGTGGATTGACGATGCACGGATGAAACGCGTCGTGATCACCGGGATGGGGGCCATCACGGCAGCCGGTCCGACAGTGGGTTCCTTGATGGATGCTCTGCGCGAGAATCGCACCTGCATCGGACCCCTCGATCTATTTCCGACCGGCGACACACCCGTCCAGATCGCGGGACAGGTTCGCGAAATCCCCTCGCCCGACTCGCTCGGCCCCAAGGATCTCCGACGCGCCTCCCGAAGCGATCTGTTGGCAGCGGTGGCCACCGCGGAAGCCATGCGAGAGGCAGGCCTGGGTCAGAACCCGCCGGACCCTGCTCGCTTTGGCGTTGCCATCGGTAGTTCCACCGGCGGGATGCTGGAGACGGAATCCTACTACACGGCTTTCCACGCCAAGCAGCCCTTGGGGGCCTTTCGGCCGACACTCTTGTCAGCCACCGTGGGCGCCACCGCGGATCTGATCGCCAGCATGGTTAAGGCTCAAGGGCGACGACTCGCCCCGTCGACGGCCTGCTCCAGTAGTGCTCTCGCGATCGCCATGGGCAAGATATGGATTCAGTCCGGGGCCGCTGACGTTGTGATTGCCGGAGGCACGGACGCTCTGTGCCGAATGACTTTTTCGGGCTTCCAATCCCTGCGAGCCATGAGCCCCGAGCCTTGCCGGCCTTTTGATGTGAATCGCCAAGGCCTCTCTCTGGGCGAGGGTGCGGGGATTGTAATTCTCGAATCCGAACAGCACGCCGAAAAACGTGGCGCGCAACCTCTCGCCCGAGTCGCGGGCGCGGGTATGTCGTGTGATGCGGCTCACCCCACGGCACCTCACGCCGAGAGCCGAGGGGCAATTGCTGCCCTTTCCGGAGCGCTCTCGGATGGCGAAATCCGTCCCGAGGATATCGATTATATCAATGCGCATGGCACCGGGACCCCACAGAACGATGCCGCGGAAGCCCGAGCCATTCGTGGAGTCCTCGGCACATCGGATTGCCCGGTTTCTTCAACCAAGGGAGTTTGTGGCCACCTTCTCGGTGCGGCCGGGTCGGTCGAAGCAATCCTCTCGGTGCGCGCCATGATCGAGGGCTTTCTCCCACCTCAAGTCGGCTTGCTCGACCCGGACCCGGAGTGTCCGCTTTCTTTTGTCCGCGAGCCTCGCCCCGCCGACCTCAAAACCGTTGTCTCCAATTCCTACGGCTTCGGCGGCAATAACGTCAGCCTCGCCCTGAGCCGCACATGAACGATCCCATTGTCATCACGGGCGCGGGCCTGATCACGCCTCTGGGTACCGGCGTGGAGCCAGTTTGGGGGGCTCTTGATCGCGGCGAGTCCGGCGTCCGACAACTTGCCGATGACGACCCCCGTTTTGCCCGTGGCGTCGACCCCGACAAGGCACCCGCCTGCCGTTTCGGCGGATTCGTCCAGGGGTTTCTCCCTCGCGAGATCATTCAATCCTCTCAACTCCGCCGCATGGACTGGCTCTCTCGCCTCCTGCTCGGGTCGGCGCATCTCGCGATCGAGCACGCCGAGGCAGCGCCGGCCATCGCGGCCGCCCCGGAGCGAACCGCGATTGTCGCGGGATCCGCCTTTGGTGCGCAGCGCGAAACGCAGGAATATATCGATCGCCTCCTGAGCCGCGGTCTCGGTGCCGGACAGCCCTTCCTGTTTCCGAATCTCGTCCTGAATGCTGCTGCCGGATGGGCTGCGATCGAGTTGGACATTCAGGGGCCCAACGTTTCGGTATCCGAGCACGAAGCCTCGGGCGAAACCGCCTTGGTTACCGCCTTCGACCTTCTGATGGCCGGCTGCGTGGATCGGGTGATCGCATGCGGCATGGACGAATTCAGCCAGGTCCTCCTGCACGCCTTCGAGGATCGTCATCTTGTCGACCCCCGCTGCATGGGCAAAGCGGCAGCCGCGCCCGGGAGCCAGCGGACCTTGATCCCGGGAGAAGGCGGCGCGGCGCTGGTCCTCGAACGACTCTCACATGCCCGCGCACGAGACCGGGAACCGCTGGCGCGACTTACCGACGCCGCCAGCATGGGAACTGGCAGCCGGCCCCACTCCTTTACCCATCCATCCGACGCCGCCCATGCGGTAAGACAGTGGCTGGGAGACCGAGGTGTGGACCTGCTCGTGAGCTCGGGCGCCTGCGGTGCCGCTCGTCCGGTTGTGGATCAAGCCATCGGAGAATCGATCGGAAACCCCCCGCGCATTGATCTGGGACCTCTGGTCGGGCAATCGCCTTCGGCTGGCGTGCTGGCCGCCGCGATCGGTGCATTGGCTTGCGCAAAAGGCCGCGCCCCGGGCAGTCCGACCCAGGATGGGACACTCTCGACGGTCCTGATCAGCGGTGTAGCGCGTGGGGGCATCGTCGCACCCCTTCTGCTCGAAAGTCTGAAACCTTCCCCAACCGACAATCAATCCTGATCGGAAGAAGGCGGGCTTTTGGGCTCCGACTTCCCCGCAGCATCACTCTGGGCCGAAGAGCCCCCTCCGCGACGACCCCGACGACGACGGCGTCGTCGTTTTTTCGGTGCGCCCTCGGCGCCGGCGGCACCGGCCTCGGCAGCCGGGCGATTCTCGCTATTGCCACCCGCCTTCTTCCGACCGCGTCCCTTGCGCTTTTTTCGCCCTCGTCGGGGAGGTGCGGAAACGGGCTGAAAGAATGTGGCCGGGCGCTCCGGGCGACCTCGGCAAATGTCGCAAAGCCCGCACTCTTCACCATCCTCCTCACCAAAATAAGATCGCAAATAGACGGCGCGACAGATCGTGCTTTTGGCGTAATCCGCCAGGGAATCCAGTCTTCGAGAATCCTGCGTGCGCAGGTTCGCAAATTGACCCGCCAGGCTGCGGACGCGCTCATCCACCTCGTCGCTCGGGACGAGGACCTCGATGACGCCCTCGTTGTCGAACTTTACGATGCCGGCTTCTTCGATCGGCACCAACAATGCATTGGTGGTCCGATCGCCGAGTTCCGCCGACAGGGCGAGAGTCTTCAGGTCAGGCTTACGACCTTCGCCCGCCCATGCGGCGAGGGCCTCGCCCAGCCGATAGAGTTGCTCGGGGCGCAGTCGACTGCGGGCGAGAAGAGCTTCATGCGTTTTTCGATCTTCCTGCGGATCATGCAGGAGAATGCAATTCGATTTGTTCCCGTCACGACCACTCCGGCCTGCTTCCTGAACGTATTGCTCCAGAGAAGCCGGCGACTGGGCATGCGCTACATAACGGATGTCGGGCTTGTCGATCCCGAGACCAAAGGCACTGGTCGCGACCATGACTGTACGCCGACCAACCTTCATGAACATCTCTTGTTCTTTGTTTCGGTCGCCGGCGCTCATTTTCCCGTGGTAACGGTGAGCGGGGATTCCCAGCTTCAGAAGAATCCCATAGACGATGTCCACTTCCTTGGTCGTGGTACAATAGATAATTCCGGGCCGACGTAGTCGCTGGGCCAGTCGTGCAAGGCCACGCAAGCGTTCTGCCTGTTGCGACTCCAGAACCTCGAAGGCCAAATTGGAACGATGCGGCGACCCTGCGACAATCCGCGGTTCGCGCATGCCGAGAAATCGCATGATGTCGGTGCGAACTTTTTCCGTGGCCGTCGCCGTCAGAGCCATCAGCGGAGGCGCACCCAATGCGCGGAGGCGCTCCCCAAGACGCTGATAGGCCGGGCGGAAATCATAACCCCACTCCGAGATACAATGCGCCTCGTCGATGGCCGCCAGCGCGATCCCGGACTCCTGCAAGGCCCCGGAGATTTCTTCATTCGCCAGCGATTCCGGAGTCGTCATCACAAGAAGCGACCCTCCCTGACGAATCTGTTCGATAGCCGCTTCCCGCTTTTTGCCGCGCACCGTGCCATCGATCCGGACACAGGGAACTTCGTATTTGATCAACTTCTCATGTTGATCCCGCAACAGGGCCAACAGAGGAGAGATCACCACTGTGGGCTTGGGAAGAAGCATGGACGGAACCTGGTAGCAGGCCGACTTTCCGAACCCGGTCGGCATGACCAGAAGGACATCTTCGCCGGTCAGGGCGGCATCGATACCGCTGCGCTGCTCTTCGTGAAGTGCGGGAATTCCAATCCGACGAGCCGCATGATCCATCGGCTCTGCGTCCTCGGGTAACGGCGCCATCGGTTCCTGCTCGGACGCTTTGGTCCCGCCAGAATCGTTACGCCGACGCCCACGCCCTGACCGGCGACGGCGGCGGCGGGTTTGTTCTCCAGAGACTTCTGCACTCATCGGCAGGTCTCCGGGCAAGAATCTCTGCCCATTCAACAGCTCCTGAAAATAGGCCCCAGAAGGCACTGCCCCGGCAACGATGCCGGAGGAAGGTACAATCCGGGGTAAAGCGAACGGTTCCGGAAAACCTCTGCGTTCCGGGCCGCACTTGGGGCGGGGTTTCCCCCGCGTGAGAAAAGAATAAGGCGCGTTTCCCCGGAAATCAAGCCCCAAAAAACAGCCCCGGAAGGCACGCCGAATTTGCCTTTTTCGACCCCATGCACAGAAACGGCTATGCCAGTGTCCATGCAGAAGACATCACTGGTCCTGACGTGTATCGGCGCCGACCGCGAGGGCCTTGTCGAGGCTCTCAGCGAAGTGGTCCGGAAATTTGAGGGGAATTGGCAGGAAAGCCGCATGGCGCGGCTCGGGGGGCGGTTCGCCGGCATCCTGCAGATCGAGGTGCCGACCCGAGAGGAAGGGGCACTACGCGCGGCTCTCGAGCAACTCGATGCCTCCGGCCTGCGGGTTGTTGTCGAGACGACCGCCCAACATCAACCACTGGAAGATCCTCTCGAACTCGAATTGATCGGATTGGACCGCCCCGGAATTGTCTTCGAGATCTCGCGCGTTCTGCGGGCCCATGGCGTGAACGTCGAAGAACTCGACACCACGCGACAAAATGCCCCGCAGTCGGGGGAGTTGATGTTTCAGGCGCGGGCCTCCCTGCGGGTCCCGGCCGGTATCGATCAGGCACAGCTTTTCAGCGAACTCGAGGCCCTCGCTGCCGACTTGATGGTGGACGTTGTGGTCGAACCACCAATCGACACGCAACAAGGCTAGCCTTGCTGCTCCACCCACAAGAATGGCTGCAAGGTGGCCTGCAACGCCGGGGCGATCCTCTCGGTTTGTTTCTGCCCCTCCCGCATGACGCGTTCGATAGATTCGGTTCCTGGCAATAATGTGACCGGCGACAACGTGCCTGTGAAACGCAAGACAAAGTTCGCATACGGCCGCTGCTCGCGTAGCTGAATTTCCACCATCCGCATCACCGGCCATAACCATGCATGGGACGGAACCAGGCGAGGACGAAACGAGTCCATGGCCAGAACGCACGCATTCCGGGTGCCGATCCGCCCTGCGGAAACAGCCTGCCGGGCCTCACGCGCCGGAACGTTGGCCGCGACCCCGCCGTCGATCAAGGCCACCACTTGCTCGCGCTCCATCAATGAGCCGAGAACCTCGTGCATCGCCGGATCGTTCCGCGTGACATCGTAATGCAGAATCCCGGGAATCGCCGCCGAAAACCCGACGGCGTCGACCGCGTTGGCATGCATCGTACGATCATCTTCGCCAAAGCCGATTGCCGAAACAGAGACGGGATTGAGTAAAGCCATCATCTGCAGCAACTGCTTGCCGACCTGCGCTGACAGGGCGATCCGGCTCGGTTTTTCGGCAGCGCCGAGTCGTCGCACTTCGCCCCATTCATCAGGAGAAGATCGCAAAGCGTCCGGGCGCACACCCGCAACAACCGAGACAAACGGTATCTCGAGATCCGAAATCCGACAGGGAGAACCATCCGGAAGGTTGAGGCCCTCCCCGATCGAACCCTGCAGAAATAAACGCATGATTCCGGGCAGACCATAGCGACGTCGGATGCTGGCAAATCGAAACACGCGATCCGCCTCGAGACTCGTTGCCAGACGTACATGGCTGGCAAAATCAGGATGTCTCCAGCGAGCCCGAAACAATCCGATCACCGAGCCCATCGACGAACCGACGATCAGGCCGGGAATGATCCCGAGACGATCCAGTGCCGCGAAAGCTCCCAGATAGATATAGCCGGACCCCCCTCCACCGCCGGCGACGACCACAAGGGTTTTTCGGCCAATCTCCGCATCGAGTTCGGCAACCGAGAAATCCTCGCTATGGGCCTGCAGGATTCTTGTCCGGGTCGTCGCGATCTCGCCGCGAAATTGTTCCAGCCATTCCCGGGCAGCCACCAACTGCCCTCCGGGCTCATCGCGGTCGAGAAGGATTGGCTTCAGGGTTTCTCGAACCGCCTGTCGCAGACTTGCCGCCCACGATTCATCGATCACGACATCCGGGCGATCATTCCGCGCCCCCGAGACCGCTGCCCCGGGCTGAAACGAGGACAGGCGGGCCAACGAGAGAGCGTAGCGAATCTTGGTATATTGCTCGTGGGAGAGCACGCCGGGCAGCAAAAGCCCCGCTTCAACCAGAGCCCGGTCCATTTTCTCCAACTCGCTGCGTTGAACTTCGATCCCTGATTCTGTCGACATCGGGCCGGTTTCCCCTCTATGGTTCTGGCGTACTTGCCCGTATGCTCGATATATCCTGCTCCCGCAGGGAAAAACAGCCACGAGGCTCAATCAGGAGGAAGACATGCTTCTCGATCGTTTTCGCATGGATGGAAAAACCGCCATTGTTACTGCTGCCGGCAAGGGAATTGGTGCGGCCTGCTCCCGCGCTCTGGCCGAGTGTGGCTGCAACGTTGTGGTCGCCGCAAGAACCGAGAGCGATATCGATGCTGTCGCCGCCGAGGTCCGCGCTCTCGGCGTGAAATCCATGGCGATCCGCTGCGACATGACCAAGCGGGAGGATATCGAGACGCTGGTTTCCCGAACGATGGAAGAGTTCGGCAGAATCGACGTCCTGATCAATAATGTGGGTGGCTACCCACCCATGCCGGCTCTGCAGACCAGCGAGAAGGCCTTCAACGAATCCTTCAAATTCAACGCGACGACAGCTTTCATCACCAGCCGCCTGGTGATCCCCCATATGCTCGAGGGCGACGGCGGATCGGTGGTAGCGATCTCCTCGGCCGCGGGACGCGTGCCGGCCTCGGGCTTTGTGGCGTATGGAACCTCCAAGGCCGCGATGACGTTCATGATGCGAAATTTCGCACAGGAGTTTGCTCCCAAGATCCGGTTCAACAGCATTGCTGTTGGCTCCACGGCGACTACCGCTCTGACCAACTTTCTCGACGACAAGACTCGATCGATGATGGAGGAGTCCACGCCGATGAAACGCCTGGCCGAACCGGAGGACATCGCCATGGCCGCGATCTATCTCGCCTCCGACGCCGGCAGCTACGTGACCGGAAAAGTGATCGAAGTCGACGGGGGACTGGAGTGGAACAACTGGCCTTTCTGAGAACGTCAGCTGGCTTCTGCGCTCTCGATGGCGCGCCGGAGCGAACGGTGGTGTGCGCGCTGCCGACGAACTTTTCGGTACGCATCCCAGCCTCCGGGCGCTAAAAGGCCGCGCAAGGAAAGCCCGGAGCCCGAGCCCGAATCCGGAACATGCTCGGACCAATCTGCCAATCGCCAGAGTTGGCAGGCGGGTTCACCGGCAGCCAACTCCAGAGACAAGGACCCGGAGATCGAACCGCGCGGGACCAGACGCACATCCATGGGCAAGCCGATCTGACGCCGCAAATCGAGATGTTCCTTGGTGGGAAGCGAAATCCCTGGATCGGCAACCTCGACAAGGATGCGCAGATCGCCGGCTCGGATCGCGGTATGGAAGATCTCGGTTCCGAGCGCGGCCGCAAATCCTTGTGCGGCGTCCAGAATCTGGCTTTCGGTCGCTTCGCGGCCACCAAACGCGACCGCCGCTGCGGCCTCCCCCAGTCGGGATACCGGGAAATCCGGGCGTTGGCATTTGCACGCACTAGCAGCCATCTCGACCAGCTCTCCCGAAGACCAGCGCACCAGCGGATACGACATCGGCTGCAGGCTGGTGACAACCAGAACTCCACGACCCCCGGGTGGTACCGGTTTTCCATCCTCAGGGTCGAGAATCTCACAAGCATAGAGATCGTTGGCCAGATGCAAAGACCCCTCGGCACAGGAGGCACCCAGCACCGGCGCTTCAGGCTTCTGAAAGATCTCGGCCACGCGAGCCCCCCAAAGGTCCGCAAGTCTCGAGCGCAGGGAAGGTGGCATCAAACCGGTGGCAAGAACGATCTCGACGGACGGGGGCATGGAGTCCCCCGCCGAGAGCGCCGCCTCGGCAAACAGCAGCAACAACCGAGCATCACCCTTCACAACGATTGACGGCTGGGCGTGCAATGCGGCGATCGTTTCGGAAAGTGTCCCCGAGGACCACGAAGAGATCGAAAAGTCAGGCCCGGGACCTCCGCCGACCACCGTTGTCGGAGAAGAAAATTCCGGCGGCTGGTCCCCCGGGACCGCGCTCAACAGCCCGAGGCTTTCTGCCGGCAAGAACTCCTCCAGAAAAGTTCGCATAGCACCCTCGCCACTGGCTTCGGGTTTTGCACAATATAGACCGCCCAGACCGTCAGGCCCGAGGTCGTCGCGAGAACTGATCGGCAAATTCTGGAGGTCAGCTCTGGTCTCGCAGGTTTTTCCCGCAAGGAAGCGTTCGTAGAAAGGCCCACGCCGGGCCTCTGCCACCCGCTGCGCCAGAAGTTCGTCAGAGACCAGCATATCCAGTTCTCCGGCCCTGCAGTGTCGAGGTCATCGTCGAAATCCCGTCGCAAAAGGCGCCACGACACGAATGATCCGCATCGTATCTATCCATGGATGATAATGACTATGTCTTTCTTCCGGAGGTGGATAGTAGACATCCACATCAACGGTTTCGATCCCCAAATTCCGTCGAACCGCGAGAATCAGAATTTCACTTTCGAATTCAAAATGCCGCCCGCGCACCTCTTGCGAGAGGATTCTTTTCAGCGGCTCCAGAGGATAGACCCGGAACCCGGATTGCGTGTCGAGAATTGCCTTCCCGGAGGCCCGTCGCACCCAACCGTCGGCAAAATCATTCGCCCATCGCTTCAGAGGCGCGATCTCATGAGCGCCATCGCGACGCCGCGCGCCAATCACGATTCGCTCCGGGTGGAGTTTTGATCGCTCGATCAGCCGAGGAATTTCGCCCGGCAGATGCTGTCCGTCGGCATCCAATGTCACGACGTGGGTATACCCTTGTGCGGCGAGTTCGCCGAAACCCTCGCGCAACGACGCCCCCTTGCCTCGATTCCGGCGATGCGAAATCACCTCGGCACCAGCTTCTCGTGCACGGTTCGCGCATTGATCCTGCGATCCGTCATCGATCACAAGAACCTTCTCGATATGGCCCAGCGCTCCCTCGACCACGGAGGCCACCGTTGCCTCGGCCCCGAAGCAGGGCACCAGTGCTGCCGGGCGAAACTGACTCACCCCGAAAATGCCTGCACGCGCTCAAGGATCCGAGCCTGCACCTGATCGCGCAGATCGATACGATCCTCATAGGCGAGCCCTTTGGTCGGAATGGGCGCAAGAATCTCCACCAACACACGTCCCGGATAAATCGAGAGGTATTTCCCGCGCGGCATCACCCGATCACTCCCATGAATGGCAATCGGTACCACCGGCCGGCCCATTTGAATGGCCAGGGTGAAGGCCCCTTTCTTGAATTCCTGAAGTCCTCCGCCTTGAGGTGAGCGCGTTCCTTCGGGAAACATGATCAACGAAAAAGCGCCCTGGCCCTTGGCCGCAATCCGGTTCAGCCTCTCGATCGATCGAGAGGGATCCTGCCGGTCGATCGGCACCATCCCGAGCGTCTTCATGGCGGCACCCAGGATTGGCTCCTGAAATAATTCTTTCTTGGCCGCAAAACGATTGTGGCCGGGAAGGTCGCCAAGCAACGCCACAATATCGAAATGACTGGCGTGGTTGGGCGTAACAATCGAGGGCTCCTCGGGAAGGTTCTCGACGCCCTGAACTTCGATCTGGACACCAGTCGTTGCGCCAATGCTCCGGGCTACCCCTTTCGCGGTTTCCCAGCCGAATTGCGGATTGACAAAATGCAGACCACCGACCAGGGCACCGCCCCCAAGAACCCAGGCACGGAAGATGAACCGGTTCAGAAAAAGCCGGCCGGCACCGGCGGGCTGTGCGCCGAACCGTGACGGTTCTGCTGGCTCGCCGCCCTCGGGCCTTTCCGCAATGGTCATGCGTTCTGGTTAGCCCAGAAGTCGCGAAACTGAAACCATTGCAGGGGGTATTGGCGGACCTTCTCCTCAAAGAAACCGACAACTTCAGCCATGGTAGCCTCAAGCGTCTCATCCGAGGCCCCCCGCGAAACCCGGTAGACTCGAGAGGGAAGAAATTTGTAATGCCGGCGTGATTCGCTCACGGCAAAAACCGGCCACACCGGCACATCGGCAGCGCGCGCCAAATGAAATGGGCCAACCTGGAAGGGCGCCAACTTGCCAAAGAATGGCAGGTGGCGAGTGACCTGCCCCGGAGCTGATCGATCCAGCTGAATCGCCACCACTTCGCGCCGGCGCAGGGCGCGCAATATCTCCACCGAAGCGAACGGGGAATTATCCGAGTGGATGATCTTCAACCCCATCTGCCCGCGCATCTTGTCCTGAAAGGCTTGCACGGTGGGATTGCCTTCGTGCGCCATGACGAGATTCACGGGACGGTCGAAGCGACGCATCACCCGAGCACCGATCTCCCAGCAACCGAAGTGCGAGGTCAGCACAATCAATCCCGAGTCTTCCGGTACGACCTGTTCCAGATCCAGTTCCGGAGGCATTTCAATCGCAAGATTCGATTCCAGATCGAGTCCGAGCTCCTCTTCGTGCTGGACCTCGCAGGTTTCGCGAAAAACCCGGGCAAACTCCATGAACATGCGCATCGCCGCAACATGGTTGCGCACGAATCCGGGATCCCCGAGAATCTGCTTCAGGTTCGCAACAGCTCCACGTCGGTTTTCTCCCACCAGAGAAAAAATCGCGAGACCCGTCAGCGGCGGAGCCAGACGTTTCCACCACTCCGGACCACGGACCGAAGCGCGGTAGGCGAGATCTCGCCAGAAGATCCCGTCGTGTTGAAGGCGGACTTCCTTGTTCTTGTCCAGATCATCGGTCATGCAAGAGTATTGCCTTCAAACCACCGGTCAGGCCGTCTCGTCAACCAAGGAGATCGCGATCAGACGCGCTCGGCCTTCAGAGTATGCGAAGTGGCCGAGACCACCCGCACCGAGACCACTTGCCCGACAGACAGTCCGGAGCCATCAAACACGGTGGTTTTGAAATCTCGTGTCTTGCCGACCACCCAGCCTTCGGGCCGCTTCGCTGGCCCCTCGACAAGAACCTCGACGACCTCACCGATCTGGCCCCGATAAAGCTCTCCCGAGATGATTTCCTGTTGATCGATCAGCTGACGCAATCGCCTGCCTTTTTCTTCCTCGGACATGGTGTCCCCGAGTTCATAGGCGCGGGTGCGTTCGCGGCGCGAGTATTTGAAAAGATAGGCAAAATCATAACGTGCCTCTTTCAGGAAATCGGCCGTCTTCTGGAAATCCTGCTCTGTCTCGCCCGGAAATCCGGTGATGATATCCGTCGAAACCGCCACGCCCGGGATCTCTCGGCGGATGCGCTCGAGAAGCTCCCGATACTCGTCGATTTCATAGTCCCGACGCATCGCCTTGAGCACCGGGTCCGAGGCCGACTGAAGCGGGAGGTGGATATAGGGCATGACCTTGGGCTCGGAGGCCATGGCCTGAATCATCGAATCGTCCACATCCGAGGGGTGCGGTGAGGTGAAACGAATCCTTTCCAATCCTTCCACAGCGGCGGTCCTGCGTAACAATTCGCCGAAGTCGACGCCGCCTTCCTGATACGCATTCACGGTCTGTCCCAGAAAAACGACTTCCCGCTTTCCGCTCGCCACCGCAGTACCGACCTGCTCGAGAACAGCGTCGGCCGGCAGGCTGCGCTCTCGGCCACGCGTGTAGGGGACCACGCAGAACGTACAAAACTTGTCGCAGCCGCGCATCACACTAAGCCAGGCACGTGGACCTGGGCCATGATCGGGCGCGAGATCCGCATAGGTCTCACCACGATCAAGTCGAACTTCAACGAGGGGATCTCCCGCGTCTGCAAGCAATTGGGGCAGGTTTCGGTAACCGTCGGGGCCAACGACCAGATCCAGGTAGGGCGCGCGCTCCAGAAGCCGGTCCCGCTGATGCGAGGCCATGCAACCCAGAAGCCCCAGACGAACACTGGGTCGGGCGTATTTATAACGCAATAATTCGCTCAGCCTGCCGAGCACCCGATCCTCGGCATGTTCACGAATCGCGCAGGTGTTGAGCAGCAGAACATCGGCATCGGCCGGGTCTTCGGTCTTTTCATAGCCGTGGCGCCGAAGCACCCCCCCCACCAGCTCGGAATCGGCAAAGTTCATCTGGCAACCATAGGTTTCCAGAAACACCCGCCTTGCGGGCGCCTCGCTCGCAACCTGTTGTTCGTCGATCACCCCATTGTATTAGCGGTAATCCAGACGAATCTCACGACTTCAGCCCCGAAGCGATGCTTCGAGGATTCTCGACAGTTCACCACGCTTTTTCAGCCACCGAATCACCTTATGATCGCCTTGCGCATACGCGTGAAGAAAAACATCATCACAAGAAGCAATTCGCATCGCGTGGGCGACGTCGAGCGACTCCTGGTGGCAATAATGAACATGGAAAATGCTGCCCGGCCGGCGTGCCGCCAATGTCGGCACGAGGTCCTCGAAAGCTCGATTCCCGGACGGCGAAGTATGGATATTCCGAATATCCTTCTTCCAGCGACGATCCCCGAGCCGGAACCGCTGCCATTTCGCCACCGTGGTTTGGGGCGAGAAGGCATGCACCTCGTCAAAGCCAAGTCGCGCACCGAAATGCAGAGCCGCGAAGCCCCCCGCAGAAGCGCCCACAGCAACAACGCGACGCGGCTGAATCCGCTCGATATGTTGCTCGAGGACCTTCTCGACCGACAAGAGATCCTCTCCGGCCTCGGGTAGCCCGCAAAAATACCAGGCTCGATGCGGGTCGCGCAGGAACATGCCCTTGGCCGACAAGGATCTGGCGAACTGAGCAAATTCGTAGACCGGAACCGCCACCGAACCAAACAGGCCCCCGAAAGCGATCAACAAGGCATCGGCCGCGGAATCCTCCTGCAGGAGGATCGCCGTTCCATCGTCGGCAAAGGGGTCCAGATCCTCCGCCGCCAGTGGGTCTGCCAGATCTTTTGGTCTCTCGCTCATATCCGCCCTACTCTCCTAACATAACTTGCTGACTCGATATGGCCTGATTCGGTCGCGACGGCTAGAGATTTGTTTGTGGGAAATCATCATCATAGCGAAAAAGGAGCAGATTCGGTGGCCGAACATCGCAGGCAGGGCCGACAGGCCCGTTGTCTGGTGATTACGGTCAGCGATTCTCGGACGCCGGAGACCGATCGAAGCGGAGACAAAATGGCCGAACTCCTCGTCGGGGGAGGCCACCTCGTCGCCGAGAGGCTTCTCATCCCCGACGAACCCGATCAGATCCGCAGCGCCATTGCGGGCGGCCTCGAGAACCCGGAAATTGATGCCGTCCTGACCAATGGAGGGACCGGCATCGCCCCGCGCGATCTGACGACCGACGTGGTCGCGGAAATTCTGGATCAGCCCCTCGACGGCTTCGGCGAGTTATTTCGTTCGCTCTCGTTCGCCGAGATCGGATCCGCCGCGATGTTGTCCCGGGCGATCGGCGGTATTGCCGGCAAGACTTTGGTTTTTTCTCTGCCCGGCTCGACCAAGGCCGTTGATCTGGGCATGTCAAAACTTGTGGTTCCCGAACTCGGCCACCTGATCGGCCTGATGCGCTCATGAGAGTTCAGGTGCGCCTCTTTGCTTCGTTGCGCGAGCGAACGGGAACCTCGAAAACCGAATCCTCGCTGAACCCGGGAGCGACAGTCGCCGACCTTCTTGATGAACTCCATGAACGATTTCCGGCACTCCGGGATTGCGGCCGCGTCGCCTATGCCGTCAATTCAGAATATGCGAAACTCGATCATGAGCTGATTGATGGCGACGAGGTTGCCTTGATCCCGCCGGTATCCGGCGGCATGGACGGAAAGAGCTTGCCTCAATGATCGCCCTTACCGACAAACCGATTATTCTTGACGAACTTCTCGCGGCTGTCGCCGACCCCCAAGCCGGTGCGGTTTGCGTCTTTCTCGGGACGACCCGCAACCATAATGAGGGACGCCAAGTCGAAGAACTCGAGTACGAGGCTTACGCCGGCATGGCCGAAAAGGAACTCTCGGGGATTGCCGATCAGGCACGCGAGCGCTGGGAGATCGCGAAGGTCGCGATCATCCACCGAACCGGCACCGTTCCCATCGGGAGTGCCAGCGTGGTCATCGCCGTATCGGCAGCCCATCGCGGACCTGCATTCGAAGCCGCTCGGTTCACCATCGACCGTCTCAAGGAGGTTGTCCCGATCTGGAAGAAAGAGCATTTCGAAGGTGGCGCTGTGTGGATCGGCGATCAAGCCGGCGTCGAGGGGACCTGGGAGACCCCGGACGGGAATGATCACTCCGGCAAAAAAGGCAAAGGTCCGTCCTGAAGCTGCCCGTGATGCGCGCCAGCGACCTCGATACTCTGGAACTCCCCGGCTTGCTGGCAGCTGTCGCGCGTCATGCTGCCTCGGAAGCCGGCGCGGCAGCGTGCCGAGCCTGGAAACCTCGCACGGAACGCCATGGTGTGGAGTCCGAACTTGTTCGCGTGATCGAAACACGCGAAGCCCTGCGCGAGGACGCCTCACCTCTGGGCTCGTTTCCCGATATCCGTCCTCTTCTGGCCAATGCCTCCACCGAGGGGTTCATCCTCGAGACCGAGCGTTGTCTGGAAATTCTGCAGACTCTCGCGCTGACCGACCAAATGAGAACATGGCTGCGCAGTCGCGCCGCTGGCAAGCCCAAATTACTCGCGACAGCACAAGGGCTCCATCCCCTGCCGGCGCTCACCGAGCTTCTCGATCGATGTCTGGATCCGGAAGGCGGCCTGCGCGACGAAGCCAGCCCGGAGCTTCGTGCCATTCGAAAACGTCTCCGAGCCCTGCGTTCCGGATTGGAGGCGCGCCTGGGCAGACTCCTCCAAAAATCCTCTCACGAGACCACCTTTGCCGATCAATTTGTCACGGTCCGCAACGGGCGCTTCGTCCTCCCTGTCCGGGCTGGTCAGGCGAGCAGTCTCCCGGGGATCGTACAGGACCGCTCCTCTTCGGGGGAAACTCTTTTCGTCGAACCACTCTCCTCGGTCGAGGACAACAATCAGCTCCTGCTGGCCCTGCGCGAAGAGCTCGAGGAAGAGGTGCGGATCCTTGCCGCTATCACCGCCGAGGTCGGGGATCACTCGGAGACTCTGCGGACGAACCTCGAGACGCTGGTCGACCTCGACGGCCTGTTTGCACGAGTCGCCTTTGGCCGAACCTACGACGGGATCTGCCCCACCATCAGTGACCGGGAGATCCTTCTTCCCGGAGCACGTCATCCACTGCTGGTCATGACAGATCGAGCCGTCACGCCGGTGGATATCCAACTCGACCCCGATACGGATCTCCTGGTCATCACCGGGCCCAATACCGGCGGCAAGAGTGTGGCTCTGAAAACTCTCGGCCTCTCCGCCCTGATGGTGCAATGCGGAATTCCGATTCTCGCGGCGGCCGAAGCCAGACTTCCGCTTTTCGATCAAATCTTCACCGACATCGGCGACCGCCAGAACGTGGCTGATGATCTCTCCACATTCTCCGGGCATGTGAAAAATCTCGGTGAAATTCTCTCCGCCGCCAGCGCGGCTTCGCTGGTTCTCCTCGACGAACCAGGAACCGGTACCGACCCCGAAGATGGCGCCGCTCTCGCCCGGATCCTCCTGGACGAGCTGGCCTCCCGGGGTGCGCGCACTCTGGCGACCACCCATTTTCAGACCGTCAAGGTTGCTGCTCTCGCTCACCCTCGAACCCGTGTTGCCGCGGTTGATTTCCACCCCGAGAGCTTTGCTCCGAAATATCGATTGGTCTACGACAGCGTGGGCCCGAGCCTGGGTTTGCCCATGGCACGTCGACTTGGACTCTCCGATGCCCTGGTCCGACGAGCGGAACAAGAGCGCAGCGAAGCGACCGCAGACTTGTCGACCGCTCTGGAGAAGTTGGAACAACAACGTCGCCAGCTCGAGAGCGAAACTGCCGAGACGATCGCCACACGAGTCGAGTTGCGAGCGATGCAGGCCGAGCAGGGCCGCCTGGTTCGGGAATTGAAAGAAAAGAAACAAAGAAAATGGGCCGACGAACTTGGCGCGGCGCGGCGGTTTGCCGAGGAGCTTCGCCGCGAGGGACGCAAGCTTCTCGACGAGGCAAAACAAAGGCCTGGCGAGTCTGCGCGTCCCTTGATGGACCTGGCACGTACCCAGCGCAAGGCGATTGCCGAAGCCTCCGCCCGGCAAACATCTTCTGCGCCTGCAAGAACCGGAAGCGAAGAGTTGCCACGCGTGGGCGATCAGGTCCGGGTTCGCAGCAACGGGCTGGTCGGCGAGCTTCTGGAGGTCGAATCTGATCGCGCCCGTATCGGCCGGGGGAAGATTCGCTTCGATGTATCTCTCGAACAGATCGAAAAGATCGGGGGGCCTGCCAGAAAATCCTCGGCACCCTCGCAAGGCGGGTTCCGCGTGCAACGGGCAACACCTCGGGCGGATTCAGATGAGATGAGTTCATCGATCGAACTCAATCTGATCGGCGAACGGGTCAAGCCGGCGCTCGCCAAACTGGAGGACTTTCTGGACCGCCAGGCACTTGAGTCACGCGAGACCGTGCGGGTCGTTCACGGCCATGGCACCGGTGCACTGCGGCGCGCCGTGCAGGAGCAACTCACGATCTCACCACACGTGGATCACTTCACCGAAGCCCCGCAAAATCAGGGCGGCACAGGAGCAACCATTGTCTACCTTCGAGGTTGAAGGTGGACCCGGATCAGCGCGAGCTTTCTAAAGCGGTATCGCAAGTCGAACGCTGGTGGAGGTCTGCCCTCGACTATCGAGGACCACCACCTCGAGGGCGGAGGCCTCCGGGGACAAACCGGCCAGAGACAACTGGACCGCTCCTCGACGCCGCCCATAGCTACCCGCGGAAAGATCCACACGCAGGGGTGGCTGTTGCGATCCCGGATCCATGAAGATTTCCAGACCGCTCAAATTCCCCTCGAGGTCGGCCCATTCCAGATCCAGGGTCACTTCCAGATCTTCTCCCCGGAAGAGATCTGCACTCAGGACAACAGGGCGGCCGGCCAATAACTCGCTATCACCGACCAGTGGTCGAATCGGCTGCCTTGGACCCAATCCTGTCGCCATGCGGGCCCGGCCTCCGGAGGCCTTTCGAAAGTAGGGCACGAACGCGCGGCGCAGCCTCTGAATCTTGTAAATATCGCGGGCTTCGGGTGCGGCACCGGAACCAGTCACCAAAACAAAAGCCATGCCGAACTTCTTCGGAGACTGGTCAACGCCTGGATCGCGCTCGCCCAGCTGCTCGATCAAGTCCTCGATCACCAATTCCCTCCGGGACCCTGTCACAATCTGGCCTTCGGGAAATGGACGCTCGGGCAGCTCGGCTGTCTCGATCGCGAAAAATGGAGGCACCTCTTCGGGCTCGATCAAACCCATCAGGTAGCGGTCAAGGTAGCCGAAACGCTGCATGCTGCGGGCAACCCGGTAGCGCCCCGAGCCAGCATCCTCGAACGCCGCGCCCCCCATCAGCGAAGCCGCCGTGGACAACCCGGAACTCCAATGGCCAGCACCGGAATGTTCCATAAACGGTGCATCCATCCATCGCGGTAGCCAACGGTGGCCTGTCTCATGCGCCAGAACCGACAAGGTCGAAGGCGCGTAATCATAGGCGGGGTGCCGCGGAGGTCTGGTCGGATCATCTGCCCAGAACCCGACATCATTCATCACCACCAGATGCTCGAGGCTGTCGGAGCCAAACACTCTTCCATGATCAAAGATCGGTTGCCCCAGTCCGGATATCTGATTGGAGACCGTCTCGGCGTACACAAGGTGAGGGGCATCCACCGGTTGGTCGGTAAACACCGTCAGGAACTCGAAGCGATCCGGAAGCTCGGCCTGAACGCGTCGGGAGAGTGCCGCTGGATTGAGTCGCGGGCGGTCTCGATACCAACCCACGACTGCCTGATCCGCACCGATCACTTCAACGCCGCGCAGATCTTCCACCCGCGTTTCCTGCCGAGCCGAGCCGGGCGAAAGCCCCACAAGTCCCCATTCCGTAGCCAGATTCGAGTATTCCAGCAGGACCCGACCATCGGGATGAATTTCGACAAAAAACGAGTTCGGTGCCCGCGCTGGCCTGACCGAGGGCACATCCAGCCAGGTAATGGAGACACGTCCGCGTTCCTGGTGGACAAAAACACCGCTGGTATTTGCCCGGGCCGGAAGGAGTTCATTCCAGAGTCCCGCGACCACCGGCGGCCCAGCCAGTAATCCCGAAAGCAGACTCCCCGGTGCAGTCGCCTGTGCGGCCACCCCGCCTTCCCAATTCTCGCCAAAAGCGATCGCGCCATGCGGGTGCACCCAGATCGACTGATAGCTCTCTCCGAAAAAGCGAATCGGTCGATCCAGATCAATGCGGGTCGCCGCCGGCGATTCGGTGGCAAAGGCCAGCGAATCGCCAAGCGTTCGGTTCCGGCGTCGAGCAGGACCCTGCGAGAGCAGATAGCCCCCGGCCATCCGTGGGCGATATTCCAACCGCCGATCATCCAGAGGCAAAGGGTTGGCGGGATCCAGAATGCGGCCATCATCCTCGACGACCAGGACATGCCCGAAACGCTCGGCTCGGGCCGGCGAGGCCCACGCGACCGACAAGCAGAGCCCCAAAAAAATCGGGACGATCAAACCAGTCTTCCGCCCTCCCCTATGTATGGAAAATTTCATACCGTCGCACTTAACTCCGGAACCAAACCAACCCCGAGTATCCCATATCCGGAACCTCGTGGTGAGGATTTTTTTCCCCGCAGGTCGCAATGCTTCTGCCTTGTCCGCGGGTAGAAAGGCCTCCTTTCTCGGGTAAACCACCCGAACCGCGAAACCCGTCGCAAAAAAAGTGGTTTCGGCACCGGTCGTAGCCGGGACCGGATTGCTCCGCAGATCTGGAGATCCGGATGACCCCGAGCGCCCGGATCGGGGCCCGTGGAGGGAGGCTCGCGCCTCAGGGCCGGAGCTTTTTGGCGACGACGTACAACTCGGAAGAATGCTGACGGGTCGTCTCGAGCTTCACGGTCTTTACGCCCAGAAACGCTCCACGAAGCTCTCGAATCAAACCCTCGTACTCGGCGTCCATGAACAACTTGGCCACAAACGCTCCCTCGGGGCGCAGTACCTCTTGTGCGGCCTCGATGGCCACCTCCACCAGCTCCGCATGGCGGGCCGCATCCGCGTGCTTGATGCCAGCCAACTTCGGCGCCATATCCGAAAGCAGAACATCTGCGGGGCCTCCGAGAAGGTCGCGCAACGACTCTCGGACCGCGGGATCCCGCGCGTCCCCCTGCAGCGTGGCCACGTTATTGCCCGGCAGGGCCTCGGACTCCGCCAGATCGACCCCCACGACGCGCCCCGAGGAGCCCACCAGGCGCGAAGCGATCTGTAGCCAGGCGCCCGGCCAACAACCCAGATCCACCACGCGCATTCCTGGTCGGAAGAGCTTCTGTCGCTTCTGCAATTCCTCGAGCTTGTAGCCCGCACGAGACCGCAGGCCGTCTTTTTTGGCCTGTCGGTAATGAAGGTCCTTGCGATCGTATTTGGGCGCCACAAAACCAGCTTACTGGTTGGAGAAGAAAATAACCCCCGGCTCGTTCGCGCTTGCGAATTGCTCGGTCAAGTACTCGTCATACGCCTTCTGGCCAACCAGATACCTGCCGAAGAATGCCCCGGCGTAGAAGTTCTGGATGCGAAGCGCGACGTCGATATCCAACGCCGGTGGCTCGCAAGTTTGCTCATAGGGGCCCGTCAGAGCCGAGGCGCCAATGGACGCCCAGGTCTCCTTGGTGAGACCGATGCTGATCAACCAGTTTCCAATCTGACAGATATTGGCAAAGTGAGTATGCGTTGCGCCGAGCACTTCGACTCCGAACAGGGCGTCACTGGACGCCAGGGCCAAAGTACGCTGCTGCTGCGCAAGGAGACCATCAAGCGTCCCGCAAAGGAAGAGCGCCGGAATTGTCAGGCGGGCCAACTCTTCGTCCGAAATCTCTCGATTGGCCGCAGCAATCGGCATGATGGCGACCACGCGCGGATCAGCTGCCTGTTCGCGAAACCCGGTCGCCACCGACGTGGAGGTGAACCCTCCGTAGGAATGACCCAGGACGCCAACCTCTTTTGTATTCACCACTCCATGGAAGGGATCTTCGGCATCCGTGCATCTGGACTGCATGAAGTCGATGACGGTCGAGACGTCCGGCGCCCGATCTCCGGCCGGATCCGCGGCGCTGCGATCGCTGTTGGTGTTCCCGGTATGCTCGGGCGCGACCACCACAAAGCCTCGGCTGGCAAGATACTCCATCAAGGGCAGGGATTGGGTATTGATACCGCCAAACCCGTGCGAAAAAACCAGCATGCGCCATTCGCGCGCGGTATCGGGTGGGGCATCCTTGTAGGCGATCTCCGAGACAATCCCGGTATCACCCTGCAGAGGATAAACCGTGAATTCCAGCTCTCCACCCGCCTGGGCGGGGTACCAGATATCGAGCGGCAACGCGCGCCCACCGCGGGAAGCATCCACCGCGACATCCCGGGTATGACCGACCATATACGGCCCGAGTTGATCCGGTGGCGTAAACGCGACGCTGTCGGGTCCCGACGAACCCCCGCAGGAGGCCAATAACAGCAGGAACGAGAAGAGGGAGATCCCCCGGAACCATCGGTTTGGTTTTTTCATCGGATAAACCCTTCCTTGCGGTCCACCGTGCAGCTTCCTTCACAGGCCGGACCGAATTATGTAGAAGCCTCTTGTGCTCAGGCAGAACCTCAACATTGCCGATCTCGCAGCCGAGGTCCAGACGAAAGACATTTGTTCGACCCAGGACGGTCCTCGGTGCTTGATCTCGATTCGCTGAACCCCCAACAATCCGAAGCGGTGCAACACCCGGCCGGTCCCCTGCTGGTGCTCGCGGGAGCCGGCAGCGGGAAAACCCGTGTTCTGACCTACCGGATTGCCCATCTGATCGAGAAACACGGGGTTTCACCTCGCGAAATTCTGGCAGTGACCTTTACCAACAAGGCGGCGAAAGAGATGAGAGAGCGCCTGGTCGACCTGGTCGGCGACCAGATCTCGGACCTGACCGTCGGAACCTTCCACTCGACATGTGCCCGGTGGCTCAGGCGCTATGCGCCGCAGCTCGGATTACCGTCGAGTTTCGCCATCTACGACGATGCGGACGCCTTGTCTCTCTGCAAACGCGCGCTGGAGGAATCGGGGGTGAGCGAAGAAGAGGTGCCACCGCGCTTGCTGCGCTCGATGATCGATCGCATGAAAAATCAGGCGCTCGACCCGAGCCGCTTGCAGGAAGGTCCCACCTGGTCGGAGGGAATGATCCAGGGCGCCCGACGCTACCAGCAACTACTCGATCAACTGGGTGCCGTCGATTTTGGCAGCCTGATCACCGGTATGGTGAAGCTGCTCACCGAGAACAGCGAAGTACGGCAATCGTTCCAGAGGCGCTACCGCCACGTTCTGGTCGACGAGTATCAGGACGTCAATCACGCGCAATATCTTCTGATCGACAAGATCTCCGGCGCGAACGGGAATCTTTGTGTCGTCGGCGACGACGATCAATCGATCTACGGATTTCGCGGCGCCAATGTACGCGCGATTCTTGAATTTGAACGCGACCATGCCGATGCGCATGTCGTCCGCCTGGAGCAAAATTACCGCTCCAAGGGAAATATTCTGGACGCCGCCGGAGCGGTAATCTCCTGCAATGCGGGCCGTCATGGGAAACGTCTGTGGACCGAAGATGAAGACGGCGAAAAGATTCGTCTGGGCACCTTCCCCGACGACCGGGCCGAGGCCCGGTGGGTTGCGACCGAAGCCGGCGATGCCGTGTCGCGCGGCCGGGGGGCCGGTGAGATTGCCATCTTCTACCGAACGAATGCGCAATCCCGTGTCCTTGAGGAAGAACTCGTGCGGCAACGGATCCGCTACGTACTTCTCGGCGGCACTCGTTTTTATGACCGGCGCGAGGTCAAGGACGTCCTTGCCTACCTGCGGTGTCTGGTAAACCCGCACGACGACATCAGCCTGCTGCGAATCATCAACACCCCAACCCGCGGGATCGGCGCGACCACCCAGCAGAAACTCCTGCAGGCCGCGCGCGATACGGGCCGCTCGATTGCCTGGGTAATCGACCAGCTCGAGGTCGACCCCACCCTTGTCAGTCTGGGCAAGGCGTCACGGACCCGCGTGCTCGAATTCCACGCCCTTCTGGCCAGCCTGCGGGAGAGAATGTCCACCGAGGGCCTCAGCACATTGCTCGAGGGAATTCTGATCGAGAGCGGCTATTCCGAGCGATTGCAGGCCGAGGGTACCCACGAAGCCGAAACCCGCGCAGAAAACCTCGAGGAACTCGTGGGCGCCGCACACGAAGCAGAAACCAGCGTGGTCTATCCCGATACGACCACGGCAATCGAGGCCTTTCTCGAGCGTGCCGCTCTGGTCACGGCGATGGATGAGAACGACGACGGACAGGGCGCGGTCAGCCTGATGACTCTCCACAACTCCAAGGGTCTTGAGTTTCCGCTGGTCTTTCTGGTCGGCATGGAAGAAGGCGTTTTCCCGCATGCACGCTCCATGGATGAGGGCACGATCGAGGAGGAGCGTCGGCTCTGCTACGTCGGCATGACCCGCGCGCGCGAGGCTCTGGTTCTGACCCGCGCACGACACCGCATTCTGTTCGGAACCAGCCAGAACAATCCGCCTTCGCGATTCCTCAAAGAGATTCCCAACGAACTCCTTGAGCCGGTCGGACTCTTCGGCGACGTCCTCGACGACCTCGAGCCGGCTCCGGTCAAGGAAAGTTTGCAGAAGGGGATCGATCGCCTGATCGAGCTCGGAGAGCAAAGCCAGGAAGATCTCGACCCCGACGAGCCCCGGATCGACTACAGCGTCGGCCAGGAGTTCGGGGAAGAAACCTCAGCGGTCCCGTTGCAGGTCGGGACGGTCGTCAATCATCCGAAATTCGGCGCCGGCGTGGTGCGTCGCAAGGAAGGTTCCGGTGGCGCCACCAAGCTGACCATCCAATTCGAGCGCTATGGCGTAAAAAAGCTGATCGCTCGCTACGCACCCTTGCAGATCATGGGGCAAGAAGGCCCCTGGCACGGCTGATCAGCGCTGCGAGCGCTCCGCGATGGTATCGCTATTGCCGCCGATAGCCACTCCGGTCGCCAGACCTTCGGTATAGCTCTCGTAATCAAAACCCTCGTGAGAGACATGGCCAAAGACCGGGGCCAGATCTTCCTGCGAGACCACGCGGTAGAACGGGCGGGTGAAGAGCCACTCGATCGCGTAGCCTACCGGGTGCAGGACATAGGCGATGATCCGAAAGGGGTTGGACTGTGAATCGTCGTAATCATCCACGGCTTGAGCTGGAGCAGCGAGCAACATCACAACCATTCCGGCAGCAGCAATTTTTCGGAGCATTTTCATGGCAATCCTCGATTCCTTTTCCCTCTCATATCCCACCACCGCCCGCCAAACCAGCCCCCAAACGCCATATCGCTCCGAACTCCGATTCTCCGGGCCGGATTGCCTGTCCTTGATGGGCATGCTCTCAAAGAGAAATGGCTGATCCCGACGCACCGCAGGAGGGCCCCGAGGCTGCTCCGGGCAAGCGTGAGGGGCTCCTGCTTTTGCTGAAAAATGCCCGCGGCGCCTTGCAGCTGCTTTTCCGTGCTGACGCAAGACTCGCTATTTCCCTGATTTTTCTGGCCTTCGCCGAGGGATTGCTGCCGGTCGGAATCGCCTGGGTGGGAAAGGAGCTGATCGACGCGGTGGTCGCCTCGGCCACCGGGAATACCCCGGATATATCGACGGCCTTGTTCTGGGTGGGCGTCGAGGCGCTGCTCGTGATCGGCCGCTCAGGCATCACGCAGCTCAATCAGGTCGCCGAGGTCCAGCTCCGCTCGGCCCTCTCGCTGGCGGTCAATACCGCGATTCTCGAGAAGGCCATCCATGTGGGCTACCAAAACTTCGAGGACCCGGACTTCCACGATCGACTCTCCCAGGCGCGGCGCGAAGCCAGTTCCCGGCCTCTCGATGTCGTGCGTCAGGTTCTGCGCTTTGTAAGGACCTCGCTCTCGCTCTCGGGCTATATGTTTGTTCTGCTCGCCTGGAGTCCGTGGGCCGTGCTCGTTCTTCTGGGCTCGGCCATCCCGCCCTTTGTGGCCGAAGCTCGGTTTGGGCGCGAAGCCTTTCGCCTGAACCGTTCGCGAATGTTCGAGAAGCGGCGCGCGCAATATCTGGAGTCCCTGATCTCGCGGACCGAGAGTGCCAAGGAAGTGAAGCTCTTCTCGCTCAGTTCGATGTTGCTGCGACGGTATCGGGAAACCTTCCAACGCTTCCATCGCGAAGATGCGGGCCTCGAGCGACGGCGCGGTTTTGCAGCCATCGTTCTCGGGGTGGTCGCCTCATGTGCCGTCTATGGTTGTTACGCCTGGGTGGTGGTCGACGCTGCCCGCGGCATCGTATCGGTCGGCTCCCTGACTCTTTATCTGACGGCTTTTCGCCAGGGGCAGAAATCTTTTCAGGACGGCCTTCTCTCCCTCGCACGACTTTACGAAAACAATCTCTTCATGACCAATCTCTTTGAATACCTCGATACCCCCGAGGATGAACCACACGAAGAGATTCCGTCTCGAGACGACCCAGAATCAATAACAGAGGGCATCGCGGTCGAGTTCGATCAGGTCCGCTTTCGCTATCCGGGCATTGCACGGGATTCCATCCAGAATCTGAACCTGAAGATCAAGCCGGGAGAGACGATTGCCCTCGTTGGACCCAATGGAGCGGGCAAGACGACTTTCGTCAAACTTCTGGCGGGACTCTACCAGCCTAATTCCGGACAGATTCTGGTCGGAGGCACCCGCATCGACGAACTCGGTCCGGCGGGTCTGCGCGCGCGGATGGGAATCATCTTTCAGGATTTTGTCCGCTTCCACTTCAGCGCTTCGGACAATATCGGGGTCGGCTGGCTGCCCTCGATGAATGATCCTGAAGCGGTCCGCAAGGCCGCTCTCGAGGGCGGGATTGCGCAGACGCTCGAAGCACTCCCGGACGGGTATGCGCAAATTCTCGGCCGGTGGTTCGGCGGGGAGGAGCTCTCCACCGGCCAATGGCAACGTCTGGCCCTGGCACGCGCCTTCATGCGACCCGCGCCCTTGCTGATTCTCGATGAACCGACTGCCGCGCTGGATGCCGAAGCGGAGGCCGAGATCTTTTCGCGCTTCCAAACTCTCACGGCCAACCGAACCACCATCCTGATCACGCATCGGTTTGCCAACGTGCGCTTTGCCGACAGGATCGCGGTTCTCGAACACGGCGAGCTTACGGAACTGGGTACCCATGAAGAACTTCTCGCGCGAGATGCGACCTACGCAAGGATGTTCCGACTTCAGGCCTCGGGGTACCATTAATCCCCTCATGGCTGCCGGTGCTGATTGTGTACATTCTGGCACTTGGGTAACTTTCCCCGGATGAAGGACGCGAAAAACGCCGAATCCGGAATCGCCATCATCTTCGATATGGACGGCGTGCTGATCGACTCCGAGCCGAACTGGAAAATCGCCGAGGTCGAGATCTTCAGGGAACTTGGCGTGCCGCTGACCGAAGCCATGACGCAGCAGACCACGGGGCTGCGCATGGATGCGTGCGTGGAATATTGGCGCGAGCGCTACCCCTTCGCAGGAGACGCCGCCGAGATCAGTGCCGAGATCACCGGCAAGGTGGCCGACTGGGCGCGCTCTTCCGGGGCGCCTCTTCCCGGTGTGGCCACGGCCATCGCGGTCGTGCGCCGTCAGGGAATTCCGCTCGGCTTGGCGACCTCATCGGACTTCTCGTTGATTGAAGCGGTTCTGCAGCGGCTGGATCTGGAAGATGCTTTTTCTGCCATTGCCTCGGCATCCGAGGTGGACTGCGGCAAGCCGGATCCAGCTGTCTATGAACTCTGTGCCCGTCGCCTGGGCCACGCGGCAGATCAATGCATCGCCATCGAGGATTCTGTAGCGGGCGTCCAAAGCGCCACCCGCGCCGGCATGAAGTGTATCGCCATTGGCGAGGCGACGGCCTCCCGAGACGACCTGCTGGGTGCCGGCGCCACGGGTTGGCTGGCCTCTCTGGAAGACCTGGACGTCGATACCTTGGGGGAGCTGAGTGGCCTCAGCTCGTCGGGTCCAGCAGCACCTTCATGAAACCATCTTCGCGCTTGTCAAAGCGGCGATAGGCTTCGGCCCCCTCGCTCAGGCCGAGGCGATGGCTGAAGACCGCTTCCGGGCGGATCCGCCCGGATTGCAGAAGCGGAATCAGCGCCGGCCAGAATTCCGGCACCGGGACCACGCCGAACGCCATGGTCAGATCCTTGGTCACCGCCAATGGCATCGGCAAGGGAAAATCCATTTCCAGATTCACACCGATCACCGCCAGAACCGCACCGGGGCGCGCGAGCATCATGCCGGAGTGGATCGTCTCCTGAGCGCCAACCGCTTCGATCACGGCATCCGCCCCTTGCCCACCGGTCGCTTCGATTACATGCATCAGTGCATTGTCCGGCGTCACGGCCTCGGCACCCAACGATACCGCCAGCGCTCGCCGCTCGGGCACAGGGTCCACGACGATAATGCGCGACGGCCCGTAGAGTTGCGCACAAACAAGCGCCTGAATACCAACCGGTCCGGCACCCAGGATGGCCACGGTGTCACCGGGGTTGATCCGTGCCGATTTCGCCCCGAAAAATCCGGTCGGCAAAATATCGGTGAGAAGGACAGCCTGCTCCTCGGAGATCCCATCGGGCATCAGCGTCATGGAATAATCCGCCCCGGGCACAGCGACGGCTTCGGCCTGGCCGCCGGGCAGATCCGGCATGACGCCAAAAACGCGGTTCATATGGTTCAGGCACCGGACCACTTCACCCCGGCGGCAACTGTCACAGTCACCGCAACCAATGACGCCGGCGACAATGACGCGGTCTCCGCTCTTGAAGTTCCTCACCTCGGAGCCAACCTCGACCACCTCACCGATGAACTCATGGCCGACTGTAAACGGCCCCTCCGTCATCATCAGGCCATGGTAAAGGTGCAGATCGGACCCGCAGATCGCTGTGGCCTCGACGCGCACGATCGCGCTGCGGGCGTCCTGTGGCTTGGGATCGGGAACAGACTCCACCCGCATGTCTCCTGCTCCATGATAAACAATACCGCGCATGGCACGCGATCCTGTCGGAAGCTGGCCACAGGGGCAAGACCTTTCAGTAACGGATCTCGTCGAGCTCGCTCTCGAGCATATCGGCCTGATCCTCGAGGAAGACCAGTCGACGCTCCACCGACATGCGCCAGGACGGAGAACAGATCTTGGCCTCGAGCTGCGGGCCGCCTTCTTCACGACCCTGAGGTTCTCCTGCACTGACCACCAAAGCCACACCGATCAAACCGATAATAATTGCCATACGCATGATAGATTTCTCTCCTTTTGGGAAACATTCTAGCGGCAGGTATGGACAACGGTTGTCCATGTCTGCCGTATCGGTTTCCGGCCCGGGCATGTTAGGCTTCGCCCTATGGACAACCGTGCTTTTGTACTCTCCGTGCTCGCTCTGGGGATCGGCTTCTTTGCCGCCCCGACCCTGGTTCACGCCGAAAAGGAGGACACTTCGCAGGGAATCGAGGCCCCGTCGGCGTATCTCGAAAGCATCGAGAATCCGGGCGATGGCGGGGGCGTCGAAGACGCCGATGCCGCGGCCGCCGTGGCGGCCGAGCAAGACGCCGATCACAACAAGGCGAAAGATCCGAAGCAGGACTGACGAGAGAAAACCTCTCCGGACCTTGAGGCCGGAAAACGTTTTCACAGGCGATTATGGAATCGATTGAAATCCCTCACGCCAGAGACTTCGGCGGTCGTCTCTTCCCTCCCGGTATCCGAGCGCAAGAGGACTCCGAAATTCGAGACTGGGTAGCTAGACATCGCAAGGTCTTGCTGGCGCATATGGCCAGCGATGGTGCGGTTGTCGTGCGCGGGCTCCCCGTTGTGGATGCCGAGACCTTCGACAGCTTTGTCGAGGCTGTGGGACTGCCGGCGTTTCCTTACGCAGATTCGCTCTCGAATGCTCACCGTATCTCGTTTACCGAGCGAGTCTTTTCTGCCAACGAAGCGCCAGCCCACCTGTCGATCTTTCTCCATCATGAAATGGCACAAACACCGCTCCCCCCGAGTGCCTTGTTCTTTTTCTGCGAATTCGCTGCAAGCGAGGGCGGTGCCACGCCTCTATGCCGATCCGATATTCTATGGGAGACCCTTTGCGCGCGAGATGCCGTTTTCGCGAGGGACTGCGAGAACAAGGGGCTCCGCTACACGAACGTCATGGCGGGTGCGGCAGACCCCGGGTCGAGCATGGGCCGCAGCTGGCGAAGTACATTTGCGGCCGAAACAAAAGAGGATGCCGAAAAGCGCCTTCGCGAGCTTGGCTACTCATGGGAATGGCTGGCCGACGACGCCCTGCGTGCCACAACCCCCACGCTCCCCGCGGTAAAAGTATTGCCCGATGGCCGCCAAAGCTTTTTCAACCAGCTGATCGCGGCAACCCAGGGGTGGAAAGATACCCGTAATGATCCCGCCCGCGCGATCACCTTTGGCGATGGCTCACCCTTGCCCGACGAAGGTGTCGAGACGGCCAACGCGATCGCGAATGAGCTGACCTTTGATCTGATGTGGAAACCCGGCGACGTCTGTCTGGTCAATAACGATCGGGTGATGCATGGACGCAAGCCTTTTGTCGGCAAACGTCGGGTTCTCGCTGCGCTTGCCGCCGGGTGATCAGTCGCGGTCGGGCAGATCGTACTCGGAGATCTCGACCGCTCGGCCCTGCTCCGCGGAATCCTGTGCGGCAAGTCCCATCACAACGGACATCAATCCGTCCCAGGACGAAACTTCGGGCGGCTGATCGTTATGGAGAGCCTGCAGAAACGCCTGGTGCTCATAATAGGTCGAGCCATGGTGGAACCCTGCTTTGAGAATCGTCTCGTCGACCTCGATGACTTCCTCGGCCACCGACACCGGAGACCTCTTGCCCAACACGAACCGTGAACTGGGGATCAAAGCCTCGAGTTTGCCCCGATCCCCGATGACCGAAACCTCCTGCTCTTCCCGCGAGCCTTCCCCGAACATGCATAGGTCGAGCATGCCCCGAATCCCGTTCGCAAAATCAACAACGACAAAGCCGTTATCGAGAATGTCCGGCGTTTCGCCGTCGTAGGATTCGTCGAGATGATTTACATCCTGTCCCGCCGAGCAATACACGCGGCTCGGCTCACTCCCCGCGAGAAGACGCATCAGGTCAAAGAAGTGACAACACTTCTCGACAAAGGTGCCCCCCGAATTGCGATTGAAACGATTCCAGTCGCCAACCTTCGGTAAAAACGGAAAGCGATGTTCGCGGATGGCAATCATGCGGGCGTTGCCGGCGGTGCCCCCCTGAAGTTCCGAGACCAATCGTTTGATCGGCCCCATGTAGCGGTATTCCAACCCGACCCAAAAAAGCCCGCGATAGCGTTTGGCCGCCTCATGGGCCCAAAGCGCATCCTCCAGCGTCGTGCACATCGGTTTCTCGACCATCACATGCTTGCCGGCGGCGAGCACTTTTTCCAGAACTTCACGGTGGGTAAAATTCGGCGAGGCGATCACCGCGACGTCGACATCCGAACGGGCGAGCAATTCCTCGGTATCCGTCAGGACAGCCGTTGATGGCGCGAGCACGGGACGGATCCAGTCGCGGGGCTCGGGGTTGGGATCAGAGACCGCCACAATCTCGGCGCCATCGAGAATTTTCAAATTCATCGCATGCTCGATGCCCATCATGCCCGTGCCGATAATGCCGTAACCGATCGTCATATACAGGTCTTTTTATACAAGCTCGGGGACATCGGGCCAATCCGCAATTGGATTGCGCCCACCTTTATTGCCAAAGCTCTTATTCGTGCCCGCCACCCCCGACAAGCTCTCGAAAAACCTGCCGCGGCTCGCCGGGTTCAATGCCTTGCAGATGACCCTCTTCCCGGTGGCCATCATCACCCTCTATCAAAGCCGCGAACTCGGTCTGGACATGACCGAAATCATGCTTCTGCAAGGGATCTTCGGCCTGGTCATGGTGCTGGCCGAATTTCCGTCCGGATATGTGGCCGATCGCATCGGCTATCGGCGCACATTGATGTTCGCCGCGGGACTCGGCGTCATCGGATGGTCGGCTTATCTGATCGCGACCGATTTCATGGGAATCCTTCTTGCCGAGTTGATTCTCGGTCTTTCCATGGCCTTGATCTCCGGCTCGGACAGCGCCCTTTTATATGAATCCCTGGTCGCTATCAGGCAGGAGGCTGCCTTTACCCGGTGGATGGGACGCATCCGCTTTACCGGGCAGGGCGCTGAGGGAACCGCAGCGCTCGGCGCGGGGTTTCTCTACACGATGTCTCCGCAACTGCCCTTTCTTCTGCAGATCCCGGTCTGGGCGGGGGCCTTTGTGGTCGCCTTCTCCTTGATCGAGCCGGACCGAGTGCCCCAGGCACACTCCGGGCATCTACAACGGATGCGACAGATCACCCGGGAGGCGCTGGTCGACAATCCCGGACTGCGCGCCATGATCCTCCTGATCACGGTTCTCGGGCTCTGCTCCTTTATCCCTGTATGGATCATCCCGCTCTACGCGGAAGCCGCCGGCGTCCCCCCGGAATGGATCGGACCCCTATGGGCGGTTGCCAACTACACCGTCGCCCTCACCGCCATTGCCAGCACCCGAGCACAAAGCCTTCTCGGAACCCGAAAACTCGCTTTGGTCGGTGTCCTTCTGGCCGGACTCGGCTACCTGGGGCTATCGCTTGTGCATGCGTGGTGGGGCTTCGTCTTCTACTTCTTCCTGACGGCAATCCGCGGGCTGGTGGCCCCGGCCATGCATCATGTCGAACAGCGATTGATCCCTGCCTCGGGCGATCGCGCAGCCTTTCTGTCCCTGCGCAGTCTCCTCTTTCGGCTAAGCTTCTTCGTCCTCGGCCCTCTGGTCGGGGCGAGCATTGACCAAACCGGATTTCATTTCACCCTGATGGCTCTGGGCATCCTTCTGGTGGTGTCCACCGGACTGGCCTGGTTCCATGCCCGACCCTGGCTCGATCGACTCACTCCATAATTCCGGCGCCATCGGGAAACGCCAACCCGGACGCCAACGCCTGCGGCGGCTGTGGCTCTCCATCCAGAAATTCGATCATCCGATAGCTGCCCGCCAATCGACCCGGGCCAATCCCGGAACCACTCACCCGAATCCCCAGATCCGCGTAAAAGACTCGGCCCGCGCGGTCGACCGCGATCCCCATGGGGCTACCGGTGCTGAAGGGAATGGGTCCAAGGGATTCGTCCGAAGGCGGCTCCAGAATGCGTCGCAAAAATGCGCCGTCCAGGTCGTATTCGGAGATCACTCCATTGAAAACGCTCGAAACATAGATCGTGTCTCGACCCGACGCGGCTACCGCATTCGGCGTGGGTGAGTTCGAGTTGGCCGCGATGAAGGTCTCCTGCTGCACTTGATCTGCCAAAGGGGCCCCGGTGGCATCCACGCGACCACACCCTCCCGATGCATCATCCGAGGTGGGATAGGGTGGCTCAAAGAGAAGCACGCCTGCGGTTGCCCGGGCGCTCGCCACGTAAACACGATCCTGCGGATCAACATAAATCCCGCCTGCAGTGCCAATGGCCACGTCGAGCTTGCAATACCGAACGGTGTCGCGGTCGAAAGGTGGAAACCAGATCATCAACTGGCCTGTGGGATCTCCGGAGGACTGATTGCCGACATCTGTGGTGAGGAGCCGACCATCACTCAGAAACCCGCAACCGTAGGGCTCCGGTTGACTGCGCGCCTCCTGATACGTGGGTGTGAGTTTGCCGATGCGCGCGGCTTCAAGTTCCCCGACGCGGCGGCCGGAAAGTTGGAAGAAGCCATAGCCCGCCGGTGGATTGGGCTGACCAGTATCTTCGCCCGCCACAAAGCGCCCGGAACCATCCGGGACAAAACAAATCTGACCGTTGATATCCCAACCGGACGGGTCCTGCGAAAACCGTTCGATTACCGTCTGGACCGCCCAGGGTGCCTGGGTCTCATAAGCCAGCAGGCGATTGCCTTCGGCACCGAAAGCAATTGGCTGCAACTTGTCCGAACCGCCACACCCAAACCCGAACGCCAGCACGGCTGTCGCAACGGTAACCCATAAGCTTCGAGATTCTATTTGCCTCATGACGGATCTCCTTTGCTGGCCTCCGGTGTCGCTTCCAGTTTTTCACATTGACTGCGGCGGCATGCGCCCGCATCATCTCGAACGACGCACGGCGTTCCATCGGGAAGAACCTCGTAGCGACAACCCGATGCCGTCACCCGATCTACCGTGCATTGGTTGTCGTCTTCGCAAATTCGTTCGGCGACCAGGCAGAAGCCCTCCTGGCATTCTCCCCCAAACGCACCGACCGAACAGATCGTCCCATCGGGCCGTTGTGAATGCGCACACTCTCCATCCTCCTCGACCCTGTCGTCCGTGCAGGTATTTCCATCGTCGCAGGTACCGCCCTCCGGGCATCCTTCCGTCCCGCTGATGCAAAATGCCGAGACAGGGTTCGGGAGCAACGAGGTCAGAAAGGCAATGCTCGCGGGTGATCCTCCGCGGGCACCGGTACCCGAGCCAACAAAGAGAACCCCATCGACCACAACTGCAGGCGACGATACCGGACCGCTGACCGGTAGACGGTTGAGGATCGCTCCGGTTTGCGCGTCATAGAGAAACACAGATCCCCCCAGAGAGCCGCCCATCATGACGCCGGGCACAGCCGAGGTCGGCGCATAGCTCGGCATGGAATCCAGGCTGGCCCAGAGAATCTCTCCTGTGGACGCATCGAGGGTAAAGGCGGCAGGCAGCTGCGGGGAAGACAGGTCCTCACCGATGGCCGTGGTGAGGTGGACACGATTGTCGAGAACCGCAGAGCTTGCGATAATGCCCCCGATATCTCCTCCGGGAACCACCTGCGTCTGCCAATAGGGTTCCACTTTTCCAGTGATCTCGTTCACCCCGTCGCGATCCAGAAGATAATAGAATCCGTTTTTCTGACCGTAGCCCACGACTTCGCGTTCCTCGCCGTCAATGACAGTCTTGAAGAGATTGGGCACAGCCCCGATCGCCAGATCCTCGTTGTCGACTTCATAGGCACGCCACTTCCACTGCGGTTCTCCGGTATCCAGATCCAGAGCGAATAATGCCTCGTCAAAGGGCGGCATCGGGGGTTCAGGCGCCGACGTCGCCGGGTCGTAGTCGGTGTCGCAGTTGCTCGATGTCGCATAAAGGAGGTTGCGCTCGGGGTCGATGGCTGCCGATGACCAGACGTTGCCGCAGGCGACACCGCGACGATCGAACCCGCACCCGGCACGTGTGGAAAAGAAGTCCTCGGGCAAACCGAGTTCACCGGCCGAGTGATAGCCATCGAAACGACGCACCTCGTCGCTTGCGTCCGGACGGCAATGCGCCCCGGTCACCACGTCAAAATACCAATGCAATGTCCCGCGGCGCGCATCGACTGCATAAAAACCGCCTTTGCCGTTGCCAAAGTCATTGATGTCCATGCCGAAGTAGACGAGACCGCCAAACACCGCCGGCGATGACAAGATCTCGTTGCGCTCCTCGAGAAAACCGCAATCCGTGCAACCGGTGCCGGCGTCAAATTCCCAAAGCAACTCCCCGGTAGCCGCATCCAGCGAGTACATCGACATCCCGCCCGCGACGAACACCCGGCGACGCCCGTCCAAGTCAGCCACCGCAGCCGATCCCGCGTTCGGAAAAGAAGCGCCCGGATGAGGCTTGAACCGATGACTCCAAACCAACTCTCCATCGCTGGCGCGCAAGGCATAGAAGTTGCCGTCCCAGGAGGAGATATAGACGAGCTTTTCGACAGAACCGTCGGCAAATTCGACCCGGGCGACGATGGGAGATGCCGTGACCACAGCCCCGGTGGTGAACCGCCATAAAGGCACCAGACGGGCGGCATTCTCGGCCGTCAGAAAGTCCTCGTCCGCGCGGGAGAAGTTACGCGCCAGACTGCCACCATAGGTCAGCCATTCGCCCGGCGAAGGATTTTCCCAATCCGCAGGAGCACTTTGCTGGCAGCCGACAAGCAGGGCGACAAGTATAGAGATGATGGCGAGAGATCCATGGGGATTTGCACAGCGTCTCATGAAGAAACCCTGCGGATTTTCGCGCCTGTTGTAAAGCGGAACCCGCACGGGAACCGGTGCCGGGGACGGGCGCGCAGCCCGATCGAGAAGATTAGGCCTCGGGCAGGGCCTCCAAAATCCCGTCCCAAAGTGCCACACGAGCCCGCAAGGCCCGCACTGCCGCGCGAGCGGCATCGGCATTTCCCTTCGCATAAAGAGCGACCAGTTCGGCTGTAGCCGGGCCGTGCTCCCCACCATCGACCTCGATGTGGCGCTCCAGATAAAACCGGAAGGGTTTCAGATCTACCGAACCCGCCAGCCTCGAGACCGAAGCCTCAAGCACCGAAGCCTCGAGCACCGGGAACATCTCCGGGATCAGCCTCTCTCGCCCCACCGCGAGTACCGCGATCCTCTCCGGGAGGCTTGCCTGGGTGACGGCAAGCGTTCCTTCCACAAAAGGTCGAGCAGCCGAAGGCGCATATTTCTCGAGAGCTTCCCCGGCAGAGACACCCTCGCGCAGATCCTCGAGAAAGCCGAGTACACTCCGAGGGGAGGCCTTCAGGCCGCGCATCGCAAGCAGGTAGGATTCAAAATGCGAAAGTGGCTCGCCGTCGATCGAATGGCCGCACTCTTCTTCGAGAAGAATCTCGTGAAGAAGACGCGCTGCTGTTGGATGTGCCGGCGGCTTCCAGAGGATATCCCCGGGGCAAATTCCCTGACGCACAGAATGCAGGAGAGCCATGAAATCCCAGACGGCGTAAACATGGATTTCCGAAAACACGGCCAGCCGAGCCGGCGTGTTGAGACTGGCAAACAAGGAATGCGATCTTGTCGCGCGTTCGAGGTCGCGGATTTCTTCGGCTTGCGCCTCGGGCCATTCGGCCACCGCGAGCAGATCCTCGAGAGGAGAAGGGCGACTGGTCTGGAGTGAGGTCTTCGGCATGGCACAGAACCTGCCATGATTTTAGCCCAGCAATAGCCTGCCTGCACGTTCTCGGCTGCGTTTTTTGGCGGGTTTCTGGCCCCGGGAATTTACACTTGATCCTGTCATGATAGGGGAAAACCATGTCCCGAGAAGAAAACCTCCAGACCATCGAACGAATGTGGGCCGCGCTTAGTGCTCAGGATTGGGAAACCCTGAAGGGTTGTCTCGACCCCGAGGTCCAGTACGAAGATGTCCCGACAGAGGATACCGGGGCGGCGGGACCGGAAAATACAGTCCGGCGGCTGCGGATTGCCTTCGACCATCTGATCCATCACGAACATACAATCCATCACCTCGCCGTCGACGGGGATCTCGCCATGCTCGACCATACCGAGGTGTGGACCTTCAAAACCGGCGAAACCGCCACCAATCGATTCGCGACCGTCCATCAGATGCGCGCCGGCAAAATCTACCGCTGGAGCGATATTTGGGACGTCAATAAATTTGTGAGTCAGTTCCCGGCATGGTTCCTTGAAATCATGGCCGCCGCGCATGCTTCCGATTTTGGCGGCGAGGTCGTGGAGAGCTGAACGTATCAGCAGTTTCATCCGGGCGTGCGGTGAAAGCCTCGCAGCGTCCCACCAAAAAAGGATCCCCCATGAAAGACATTCGAATCCTCCGCTTGTTTGCCGTAGTCGCCCTTCTTCTTGTCGCCGCATGCGGCGATTCCAACAAACCGCCCGCCACTCCCGATCTGCCCGATGAGTGGACCGTGATCCGACCCGGAGGCGATACCATCTGCTCGCGGGGAACCGAGTACGCCTATGCGGTCCGGGGCGGCACTGTGAACAAGGTCGTGATCGAATTCATGGGCGGTGGTGCCTGTTGGAATGATTTGACCTGCAGTGTGGCCGACGCGATTTTCAACGCCGAGGTGAACGTCGACGGCCTGGCCGGTATCCGGGGGCGCGGCATCTATGACCGCGACAATGAAGAAAACCCTTTCAAGGATTGGTACCACGTCTTCATCCCGTATTGCACCGGCGATATTCACTGGGGCAACAATGTTGTCGAATATGGAGATGGCGACGATGCCTTCACCATCCACCACAAAGGAAGCGTGAATTCTCAGGCAGTGATGGACTGGGTGTATGAGAACTTCGAGAAACCCGAGAACATCTTTGTCACCGGTTGCAGCGCCGGGGCGTATGGCTCGATCGGTTGGGCCCCTTACCTGATGGAGCACTATCAGAATTCCGAGATCGTTCAGATCGGCGACTGCGGCGCCGGGGTCATTACGGAAACCTTTTTCCAGGACAGCTTCCCCAACTGGAATGCCTATGAGCAATCGCCGGCTTTCATTCCCGGTCTGAATCCGGACAATCGCGATCTGACCACCCTCGATCTGTCGGATGTCTATGCCGAAGTCTCCAACTTCTTTCCCGAGCATATCGTCGGTCAATACAACTCGAAATTCGATAACAACCAGAGCTTCTACTTCGCGGCGATGGGCGGCATCGGTGGCGCCGCGGCCTGGAGCGAGGGCATGACCGAGATGATTGAAGCCGCCCACAACGATTCAGCGAACTTCTATTCCTACACCGGAAGCGGCGATCAGCACTGCATCATCAACTCGGATAATTTCTACAGCGTGGAGCAAAACGGCGTCCGACTCGTCGACTGGTTCCGGGATCTCTCTCAGGGGATCCCCGTCGAGCAGCGCCTGAGCTGTCAGGGTGTCGAGTGTGACCGACGCACAGGAGAACCCGAGGGGTGAAAATGACGTCGAGGGGCATGGGGTTCTCCGGCCATATTTCAAGTATCCGGAGAGGCGGCGCGAGAGCCCCGTGGTCGTCTCGCAAGTGCGGGCCTCCCACATTGTACAAGCGGCCGTTGGGAGTGCCGTGTTGGAGTTTCTAAAGAAATGATTGCTGTCGACCCCTCTCGCATTCGGCGGGCCTGGCAAGGTCGGATCTCCGGCTGCCAGCTCGGAAAACCCGTCGAAGTCCTGTCCATGATGCAGGGGTTCGATGCCCTGCAATCCTATCTCGAACGCGCCGAAGCCCTGCCCCTGCGCGACTACGTCCCCCATATCGCGGGAACCATGGTGGATGTTGTCGGCAGGAACTCCTGCCGTGAATACCTCTGCCGCAGTGAGCCCGACGACGACATCATGTACTCGGTTCTGGCCCTGATGATGCTCGAAGAACATGGCAGGCTCCTCGATACCGCATGGGTCGCAAGAGCCTGGCTGCGCTATCTGCCGGCAGGCGGCACCTTCACCGCCGAACGTGCCGCCTACAATATTCTGGCACAGGAATCCGAAACGGCCTTTCTCTTCGGGGCGCCGCCAAACTTCGAACTCGATCGATGCTCGGACAATGAGTACAACGACTGGATCGGTGCCCAGATCCGCGCGGACGTCTATGGATGGGTCTGCCCCGGGGACCCCGCGCTGGCCGCCGATCTCGCCTCGCGAGACGCCCGACTCTCACATCGCGACGAAGGCGTCTACGGGGCCGCTTTCATCGCCGCACTCGGCGCGGCCATTCCTGCCACAGCTGATTTTCTCGAAGCCATCGCCATGGCCTGCGAGCAGATTCCGGCCGACTCGGATTGCCGCAAGGCCGTCGACTTCGCGATTTCCCTGCAGGCCGATTCCGATGGAATGCAGAAACTTCGGGAGCGCTATGCGGATCTGAGCCCGGTGCACACAGTCAACAATCTCGCGGTGGTGGTGCTGGGATTGCTGCAGGGCGCGAACGATTTCTCACGCGCCATCGGCGAAACCGTCAGCGCCGGTTGGGATACGGATTGCAACGGTGCGACCGTCGGGGGCCTCTGGGGTCTCGGTTCGGGAGAGATCCCCAACCATTGGACAACTCCATGGCAAGAGCGCGTTGCCGTCACGATCGCGGGTGTCGGCGAATTACGCCTCGAGGATCTTGTTGACCGGACCTGTGCTGTCGCCCGAAACCTCGCCTCATCGGACTGAGCCGGCACATGCCGCAGAAACGACTGTGACGCCGGCTGCGAAAAGGCTAAGAGTCCGGTCATGCCTAAATTAATTTCGTCTCCCTCCATCATCGAGGCCGCCGGAACGAAGCCGAAGAAGATCGAGGAGTTCGCCGGCCGGATCAACTCCGGACATTCCAGCGTCAGTCTGGCGCGAATGACTTCGCCTGAAGGCTGGTTGGAACCCGGCCAAAGACCCGAGTTCGAGGAGATCACACTCGTTCTTCAAGGTGCCTTGTACGTCGAACATGAAGCAGGAACCATCGAAGTGCGCGCTGGCCAGGCGATCGTCACCGAGGCCGGGGAATGGATTCGCTACAGCACGCCCGAGCCGGGCGGCGCTCATTATATCGCGATCTGCCTGCCCGCCTTCGCCCCCGACACCGTCCATCGCGACCCGGTCGGTTCGGAAACCTGATCGTTTGGCATGCCCGCGGGCCGATCAACCCGATTTTGCGGATTCTCCTGCAGCCTGCAGTTCCCCGCAGGCCGTTTCCCCGATAGAACCGGGCTGAACAACTTGTCGTGGAACCCCCGTAATTTGCGCAAGATGCTGCCTTGAACAGGCAGAAAGAAAATAAATGCAAAAGAGAATGATGACGCTTCTGGCCGCTTTGGTGGTTCTGGTTTCAATCGGGTGTGAACAAACCACCGACCTGAACGAAATGAGTCCGCTCGCAACCCGGGCCCGATTCGCCGACTCGGAATTTACGATCAGCGAAGACTTCATTGACATTCGCCCCATGCCCAACCCCGACCGCAACGCCTACTATGGGGATCTGCATGTCCACACAACATACTCCTTTGACGCATACGCCTTCGGCACTCTTGCGACACCGCGCGATGCCTATCGGTACGCCATGGGCGAGGCACTCGAGCACCCGGCGGGATTCGAAATGCAACTACGCGAACCTCTGGATTTCTACGCCGTCACCGACCATGCTCTTTTTCTTGGCCTGGCCGCAGAGGCCGCCGATACAACAAGCGCATTCTCTCAATATGAGGTCTCCGAGCCGCTCCATGACCTCAATGTCGACGGAAACCGGGGCTTGCTGAGCGCCCCGGAGCGTCTGCAGATCTTCGGTCGATTTGTGCCTGCCGCACTCATCGGCATGGTCGACGGATCCATCGACCGCGACGAAGCAGTGCGTGTTGCCAAAAGTGCCTGGCTCGACATTGTCGAGTCAGCCGACGAGTTCTACATCCCCGGAACATTCACGACCTTTGCGGGCTACGAGTACACTTCGTCGAGCGACGATAGTGGCAACCTGCATCGCAACGTCATTTTTCGCGATACCAACCGCCTGCCGGCAGAGCCGTTTTCAAGATTCCATTCGCGCGACCCCGAGAAACTCTGGGATTGGATGGATGGATTGCGCGCTCAGGGAATCGAGAGTCTGGCGATCCCGCACAATTCCAATGGCTCCAATGGCCAAATGTTCAAATTGGTCGATTGGGCCGAGGATCCGATGGACGACGACTATACGACCAAGCGACTGCGCAACGAACCGCTGGTCGAAATCACTCAGGTCAAGGGAACCTCCGAGACCCACCCCTCGCTTTCGGAAACCGATGAATGGGCCGCCTTCGAATTGATGGAGCAACGTGTGGGCACCACATTATTCAGCAAGGCTCAGGGCGGGTATGTGCGCGAAGCCTTGCGCAACGGCCTGGCGTTCGAGGAAAGCGGGATTGCCAATCCTTATAAATTCGGGTTTGTCGGCGCGAGCGATACCCATACAGGCGCCACCTCGGATGATGAATCCGATTACTTCGCAAAGATCGGCCTTCTGGACTCCACGCCCGAGTTGCGCGGATCGATCCCGCTGCCCTGGTGGCTCGGCATCGGCGCCAGAATGTTCGCCAGCGATCTGGTCGCCGAGATCGATGGAGAAACCTATTTCGATGGGCCCGGAACCAACTTCGGTGCTTCCGGACTGGCTGCGGTCTGGGCGGAAGAAAATACCCGCGACTCGATCTACGATGCGTTCCGTCGCAAGGAGACCTTTGCCACTTCAGGGCCCCGCATCCGTGTCCGTCTCTTTGCCGGATACGGCTGGGAGGACTCCATCCTCGACGACCCGCAGGTCGTGGCCACCGCTTATAAAACCGGAGTCACGATGGGGGCAGATCTTCAGGCCGAGCCCGGTGGCTCACCACTCTTTCTGGCCTGGGCTGTTCGCGATGCCCTGAGCGCGCCGCTGCAGCGACTCCAGATCATCAAAGGCTGGGTCGAGGACGGAGAAACCGCCGAGCTCGTCTATGACGTCACGTGCTCCGACGGCGCGAACCCGGACCCGAACACCCACCGTTGCCCGGACAACGGCGCGCGGGTCGATCTGGAGGATTGCGCCTACTCGCAGGATAAAGGCGCTGGCGAATTGCGGGCCAGTTGGCGTGATCCGGATTTCGATCCGAACCAACGAGCTTTCTATTACGTCCGCGCATTGGAGAACCCGACTTGTCGTTGGTCGACCTGGGATTCCCTGCGTGCGGGCGTGGCGCCGCGTTCGGATCTCCCCGCCCTTATTCAGGAACGAGCCTGGTCGTCACCGATCTGGATCTTGCCCGAACCTTCTGGCGCCGCGGCCGCGACCACTGCCGGTAATGAGGCGGCCAGCCCCGGGGCGCCCTCATAAGGCGCCAACTCTCGCAAGCCAGGGACCTTCGAAGCGATGGACGGCTCGGACCAGTTCCTCGAGGGCCGGGTCACGCTCCCCGATCGAGGCAAGTTCCTTCCGCGTCTTTTGGAGATAATCGAGACCCCGGGCCAACCCCGAAGAAACCTCGATCGGCGTAGCATTGATCAGGACCTTCGCCCGCAGGAGCACGTCGACTTGCGGGCCGATCGTCCACGCGCACCCATCATCGGGATTGGTCAGATAGGTGATCGCCCGAAGAGATTGCTTTTCCCGACGCACGATCACCTCGGAGCGGAGGTAGCCATTTTGCAACAACGGCCGATCTGCCGAGAAACCTTCCCGCTGGTCCAGCGCCTGTTGCACCTCGGGTCGATGCCCGGTCGGATAGACCTGCAATCCACCGACAATGCTTTCGCCAACAGCGGATTCGGTTCCGAGCGCCAGAGACAGGTTCTTGCCCTCTCGCTGGAAGGGATCCCCCGGCAAGGCAAAGGCATTGAAGCTCTCGGCGCAAGCAGTCGCGCGGCGCAGGCTGATCTTGTTGAACGCACGCCGAAAGCCGGGCAGCTCTGCGGGAAAGGTCTCCCGAAGATGGGCTGGGCACTCGGGCTCAAACAAGAGAGAGCCGTAGGCAAAAACCCGAAAGGTCGTTTCGGGGCCAAGCTCTTTGGGCCGGGGAGATGTATCGGTTTGCGGCATCATCCAGAGCCCCTGCCCGACGACCCGGGAAAGCGGCCGAAAGCAAGATCGCACCGGGTCCCGTTACCTGCGGGACCCGATGCGAAATGATCAGAGCTTTTCTGCGTTATCCTTCAGATACGAGGCAACACCGTCAGCATCGGCGGTCATTCCCTGGTCCCCCTTCTGCCAACCCGCGGGGCAAACCTCACCATGTTCCTCGTGGAACTGCAGGGCGTCGACCAGTCGGATGAGCTCATCCATGTTGCGACCCAGCGGCAGGTTATTGACAATCTGGGATTGGACAACACCGTCGGTGTCAATCAGGAAGGCGCCCCGAAAGGCCACCCCACCGTCAGACTCGACATCATATGCCTGACAGATCTCGTGTTTGGTGTCGGCGGCCAGCGTATACTTCAGGGGGCCGATACCACCGTTCTCGGGTGCCGTCTCACGCCATGCATGATGGGTGAACTGCGAATCAATCGAAATACCGATCACCTCGACGTTGCGCTCCTTGAACTGCTCGATCCGATTATCAAGGGCCACCAGCTCCGAGGGGCAGACGAAGGTGAAATCCAGCGGATAAAAGACCAGCAGGGCGTATTTACCCTTGGTCGCCTCGGAGAGGCGGAAATCATCCTGAATCGTTCCATCACCGAGAACGGCTGCACATTCAAAGTCGGGGGCCGACTTACCTACCAAAACACTCATTTGTCCTACTCCTGATCATCGCTTGCGGTTTATGGGGCGGACGACCCGCTCCCTGCCTCCACCCAAACACTCCCGGAGAGTTTCGCAAGCCGCCGAAGCCCGGAACCTCAACCCGGCCTTTTTCGGCCCAGAAACCAGTCGTGAAGACCGACCAGCGCCAAGGTGTCCCGCGCGCAATACGCCAGGAGTTCCTTGCGAGTCCGATCCTGCCGCCACTGCGGCCAGATTTCCGGCCGGAGAAGCAGCGTCTCGAGGTCCGCGCTCGCCAACTGGCCGTCAGCGATACGCAGATCCTTGTAATCCATTTCCGGAACGAGGACCGGCAGGACCACCTTGAGGCTGAAACTGCCCTTGAAATCAGGGTGGTAGACGTGGTTCCGCACCAGCGGCTGAAAGTCTTCTACCTTATCGGCCATCGCGAGCAGAATCTCGGAGGCCTCCGAAGCCCCGAGTCCATCGGGTTCTTGGGTTCCCGAGCTTCCCGAAATGTCCAGAGTTGCCCATGCCGCCAATTGGCGCAGACAGCGACGCTCAAAATCCGCATCATAGGCAAACAAGACCGTGCAACCGCCGAGGGCCCGAGCCAGAGCCCGAGCCACCGCGGGCCGAGGGTCGGCCCCGGGCGTCGCGAGAAATTCATGATGTTCCAGCTGGCCCTGCTCGCGAATATGCAGCGAGAATTGCGCCGGAACGTTCTGGAATGGCCCGCACCCTTCCCAGATCGGGATCGCCGGCGCCAGAGTTTCAAAATCGAGATATCCCACCCGGCCCGTTTCCGGGGGAGCTACCTCCGGCAGTCGGGATGAGCAGACCAAGCCGCCGACCGAAGCAGCCTCGTATTGCCGTGACCAGATCGCCTTTCCGGCGACTTGATCCGCGCGCAGGTCGAGAATGGTCTCTTGTCCAGCATCGATCCAGTCTGCAGCACCTGACCGCCCGAGGCCGTGAAGCTCGGAAATATGTCCCGGGGCGTTTGGCTCCTGGCAGCGTCGGAGAAATGGACACTCATAAGGTCGGAAACAATGCGCTCCCGGGTCGAGGATGGGAATCGGCAAATCGAGCATGGCCTTTTGTGCCCGAAGTTCAGCGGGCACCTGCGGAATGAACTCCTCCACGCGTTCGGTGATATCCGCGCGCCGGAAAAGATCCTCGAGGCCCGGGTAGCGGCAAGCGCGATTAAGGTGCATCAACTCGATCCGGACCACGGGCAATCCCGAGGCCCGCACCACCCATGCCTGGACTGCCGCGTCGGGAATGTATTGCTCTTTGACGCTGGTGGCCGATTTCACTTCGATCAAGGTCCAGCCGTGCTCGTCCCGCACAAGGATGTCGACGGCCACAAACACTTCCTCGAACGCAAAAGCCGCCTCGTAAAGGATCGTTTCTCCGGCATCGAGAGCCTGGGCGGTGGCCGCGATCGCCTTTTTTTTCTGTCGCCCATCATAGGGCACACGGAAACCACCGGGAACATAGCTCTGCGCGAGGTCCCCCACACGATGACCCCGGTTGAAAACCGCCTTTTGTGTGGGGCTGGGAACAAGCTCGGGGGCACGCCCGTCAAAACAGCGCCACCAGAGTTGTTTGTGACATTGCAGGCCGTAGGTAAATCGACTCTTGGAAAGCGTAGGGGCCCGCGGCATGAGGAACCTTATTATGGAGTCGGCCCGGGTACCAACTCCGGATCATGCGCAAAGAGGCGGGCGGGGTGCTAGGATCCCGGCATGATTCTCGTAACCAATCGTATCCCTGTATCTGAAGGCTTCGAAGCTGATTTCGAAGATCGCTTTCGCAAACGGGTTCATCTGGTGGACCAATCTCCGGGTTTCATTCGCAACGAAGTCCATCGGCCCAAGCCGATGAAACTCGACCATGCCACCGGCGAATGGGCCGCCAATCCGGACGAACCCGGCTACTATGAGGTCAAGACCTGGTGGCGGAGCTTCGAGGACTTTACCGCGTGGACCAAAAGCCCGTCTTTCGCCGAAGCCCATCGAAACAAGGCCCCCGAGGGAATGTTTGCCGGGCCCAACAAGCTGATCATCCATGAGGTCTTTCTCAGCACGGATCTGGAAGTTTGAGGTGCTCGGATCCTGCACCCTGCATCAAACGGGGTTCCCGTCGATTCAGAGCCATCCATGATCGAAGTCGAAAAAGTCTGCGCCACGATCGCCATCGCCCTTGACCTTCCCGCCGCGGAGGTGCGCCCGGAGAGCCGGCTTGCCGATCTCGCCGATCTCGACTCTCTTTCTCTGGTCGAGATCGCCACTGCCATCGACAGCGATTTTCAGGTTCGACTTCCCGGGGATGCTCTGATCGAAACCCTCTCGGTAAACGACGTGATGCGCATGATCGAGCATGCGCCGAGGCAATGAACCTCCTGGCCCCATGGGAGCAGTGCCGCTACCTGCTGCTGGACCGCCTGGCGGCTCGCAGCGCCCGGGGCAGCGACGCCTACACGTATCTGGTGGCGCGAATCGAAGAGGTCTTGCAGCCGGACCGACGGCGCGTGGCGACCACACGTATCGCGCAAGCCCTCCAAATCGAAGAAAACGAAGCACGGGCGATCTACCGGAATTGTCTGGCGTCCGAAGCTCGTGAAGAGGCCGACTCGGCCCGGTTGCGGCTTGCGGGCCTCCCGATCGCCGAATCGGTGGTCGCGGATCGAAAGAACACCTCGGTTTCCGGACCTTGTATTTTCATCAGCATGCATTGGGGCAGCCCCATGCTCGCCTTTCTTTACCTGCGATCGTCTCTGGGGCTTCCCGTTCGCCTGATCGGTCGCCCTCTCGATGAGGACAACCCGCTTCCACCCGCCCGGAAAGCCTGGGGCCGACAGAAGGTAGCGTGGATGGAATCTCTGGCAGAGAGTTCGTTTATTCCGGATGACGGCCGCGGCGCGCTCGAGGCACGCCACGAGCTTCTCGAAGGACGCTCGATCTTTGCCTCGATCGATGTCCCGGCGACAACCGGACAACGCTCACGGGTGATCGACTTGTTTGGGGAACAAGTCGTTATTGCTTCCGGCCTGCTGCGACTGGCGGCTCTCACGCAGGTTCCTCTCGTGCCTGTTCTTGGCCACAGCAAGGGCCATCGGATTCATGTGCAACAGGACACCCCGATCCCGGCGGGGCCAGAAGAAGAACTCGCCCAGGCCGTCGGCCACTGGATCCGGAAAACCCTCCGCCGCCAACCCGGAGAATGGTGGCTCTGGCCTTTCCTCAGCGTGGAGAACCCATGAGCATACGACTTCGGTTCGGGTCGCTTATCGGAGCGCTTCTTTGGTGCGGCATGGTGATTTCCTGCTCGGCGGTCGATCCGGGTGCGGCTCTGGAGCAAGCCCTCCGCGAGGGACAACCTCGGCCAGCGGCCGGCGCCTCCACCGAGCCCCGTGCCCTGGGGCAAACGACATTTGAAACGGTAATCCAGCCCACCGCCCTGCGGGGAGCCGACGGAATCACATGCCGCGAAGGGGAGGCTCTGATCTCCGAGGCCGCCGTCAGCCGGATCCGGCGACTGACCCCGGATGGATCGCTTTCCACGCTTGCCATTCCGGGGGAACTCGAGTCCCCCACCCATCTTGCCTTCGATGATCAGGGTACCCTGTGGGTGACGGATACAACCGGAGCGGCTCTCTGGAAGCGAACCGAGGATGGCACGTGGACGGTGGCGGGCCCCAACCTCCCGAATCTCTCGGGCTTGCTGGCAAAAGGGGGGGAAATTTATTTCAGCCAATGCGACCGGGAAGGCTCTGTATCGCGACTCTCTGCGTCCGGTGGGCCTCCCGAAAAAATTGCCGCCGGTCTTGGTTGTCCCGGAACACCCGGGTTATTCGAAAGCATGCTGCTGGTCCCCCTGGGTGAGAAGGGCGAGGTCTGGAGCATTGATCCCGCGACGGGACGACGCACACGATTGATGAGAGGTCTGTGGTCCCCGCTGGCGGTGAGGCGCCTCCCCAACGGACAACCCGGTGTCGTCGAAAGCGGTAACGGTCGGATCGTCGGCTTTTCTTCCCTGCAAGTTGAGGCACCGCCGCGGCCGATCAAACAACTCCGGGCAGGCATCAACGATCTGGCCATTTGCGGAAGCTCCACCTTGATCACCAATGCCATCTGGGGTTCGGTCGAGCGCCTCCGGCCCTTTGGCGGACGACCCGTGACGCTCATTCCCGGAGGCCTTCTCTTGCCTCAGGGAGCAACTCTCTGGGGTAACTCGCTTCTCATCGCCGACGGGCTCTCGGTCAAACGACTGCAGGGCAACGAGCTCTCGCTGGTTGCCGCTCACGGCATCACACCCGGGTTCACCACGGCGTCGGGGATTGTCGTCGGCAACGATCAAACCGTCTATGTCTCAGCCCCTGCTCAGGGCCGCGTCTACCAGTTCCCTTTGCGTAATCCGGCAGTCGAGGAATTCTCCGGCGGGATGGATTGGCCGACCAGCCTGACCCGACTCTGGACCGGAGAGATCGCCGTCGCCGAGACCGGGAGTGGGCAGATTCTGCGAATTACCAGCGATGGTCTCTGGTGGCCGATGACCTACGCGCTGGTTTCACCTCTGGCGCTGACCAGCGACCGCGAACGCCTTCTGGTGACCGAACCCGAAGGTGGTCGGATCATCTCACTGCGGGAGCAGGAGGCACCGTCGTCGCTATCGAGCGAATTATCCCGGCCCGTCGGGATCGCTCAGGGCCGTGGTGGCCGGACTTTTGTCGTCGAACTCGGAAGATCCTCCCTGACACAGAGGCGTTCGGACGGGGGACTCATCCGGCTGATCGACAATCTTCCCCTGGAAAGTTCCCGGGCTCGCTACCCCCGCGAGGTGCCGATTGTCGCCACGACCGAGGGCGGTCTCTGGCTGGTCGCGCCAGGGGATGGCCGCGTCCTTCACGTTCAACCTTAGGAGAGGCAAACGTCGCAGGAAAGGCCTCAATCGTGTAGAAGACAGATGCGCATGAACGACCAGAAACCAGCTGTGAAGCACCTAGGTCTGCGTCACGTCGCCTTGAACGTGATGGATCTGGAAGGTTCACTCCATTTTTACCGCGATCTACTGGGGTTTTCCGTTGTCTGGCAGCCCGATGCCGAAAATATCTACCTCTCGTCCGGGTGCGATAATCTGGCCCTTCACCGCGCCGATGACCTCGCCCGACCCGGAGCTTTGGACCATATAGGAGTGCTGGTGGCCCAAGCGGACGAGGTCGGCCCCGCCGAGGAAGCTTTGCGCGCTGCCGGGGTTCAGATCCTGCAAGCCACCCGCACCCACCGCGACGATAGTGTTTCCTGCTACGTTGCGGATCCGGACGGAAATTCGGTCCAGATTCTCTTTGAACCCACGTTGTCCAAAATGGCCATCCCGGAGACGCTCTGATGTCGACTCGACCCACACAGGAAACCCCGCAGCGCCGGTTGGCTGCCTGGTCGGTCCACTTCTTTACGGCCTTCGGCACGATCTGCACCCTCGGTGCTCTGTCGGCGATTTATCAAAACGATATTCGGGTCGCGTTTCTCTGGCTCTCGCTTGCCGTGGTCATCGACGCCATGGACGGCGCCCTGGCTCGCCTGGTTCGCGTCAAAGAAGTCCTGCCGGTCTTTGATGGCGCGAAGCTCGATGACATCGTCGATTACATGACCTTCGTCATGGTCCCGGTATCACTGATGCTGGCGACCGGAATTCTGCAAGGCCCCTTCGGCCTCATCGCCGGGAGCGCCGCCGTGCTCGCCTCGGCCTACCGCTTTTGTCACGTTGCCGCGAAAACCGAAGACCATTTCTTCACCGGGTTTCCTTCCTACTGGAACATTCTGACCTTCTACCTCTACATCTTTGCCATTCCGCCGATGATCTCTGCTGCGATCACCTTCGGGCTTGCCATTCTGGTCTTTGCTCCGCTGAAATTCGTCTACCCGTCGCGAACGATTTTCATGCGGCCGACGTCCGTCCTTCTGGGAATCGTCTGGGGATTGGTGGGCCTGGTCGTGATCAATGCCCTGCCCGAGCGCCGCATGGACCTGGCCGCACTCACCCTGCTCTACCCGATCTACTACACGGGCCTATCCTTCTATCTCCAATGGAAGGGCAGCCCGGCGCCACCGCCTGCGAACAACGGGGACACCTCTACCTGAGCAGCCGCTCTGCCCGAGGCGACTTCAGGAAGTCCGCATCGGATCGATGAGGGTCTCGCGCAAGGCAGTTACCAGGCCCGTGGCCGAGAGCGAGCCATCGGTGGTCACCAGACCCTGGACCAGAATGCCGTTGAGGGTCGAGAGAATGAGGCTTGCCCGCATATGCCCGTCGAGATCCTTGGCGAACATTCCTTCGTTTTGCCCACGCTCGATATTCTCGAAGATCAACCGCTGGAAGTGACGGTAGAGCTCGAGAACTTGGGCAAAAAAAGCATCGGGCATTTTTTCTTCGCGCAAAAACAGACTCAGAAAAAATCGGACCGAGTCGATATGTTCCAATACAAATGCCGTATATCGCTCGGCGATCATCTCCAGGGCGTCGTCCGGCGGCAGGGCGTTCACGTGTTCGATGTCCCCGCCTTCGATATGGTAGGGGGCGATCGTCTCGGCAATCACTTCATCAAACAGACACTCCTTATTCTCGAAATGCCAGAAGATGAGGGCTTTGGAGACCTTGGCCTCGCGCGCCACGCTGGCCAGAGATGTGTTCTCGTAGCCCTGCCGTGCAAAAAGGCGATTGGCAGATTGAAGGATCTTGACCCGTGCGTCCATGCCGTTCCGTTCGTTTTCCATCCGGCATCAGCCGGGTCAAGCGAAAGAGATCCCGCCGCTGAATCTCTAGCGCAATTTATGCCTTTGCAGTTTCCCCGAGGTGGTTCGGGGAAGTTCGTCCCGGAACTCCACCGCATGGGGTAGTTTATGGCGAGCGAGCCGAACCGCGGCGAACTGCCGCAAATCTTCGACGGAAGGGCGGACACCGGCGGCAGGCACAATCACAGCTGTGACCGCCGAACCCCATCGTTCATGCGGGCGCCCGACCACGGCAATCTCTGCCACGTCGGAATGCTCGGACAGGGCCGTTTCCACCTCCCCGGGGGATACGTTTTCACCACCCGTGACGATGACGTCATCCATGCGGCCCAGGATCTGCAAAACGCCCGATGCATCAAGGGAGCCCTTGTCCATGGTCCGCATCCAGCCATCTTCATCGGTCAGACTCTGCATCTGACCCGATGCTTCGAGCCGCCCCAGTCCCAGCGTGGGGCCACGAACTTCGATGACGCCGGTCCCGCTGGCGGATCGCTTCCCGTGGGAATCGACCACCCGCACTTCGGTCACATCGAGCGGCTCTCCCACCTCACCCGAGCGAAAACGGCCGGTCCCAGGGCACGCGGTCGCGATCTGCGAGGTGGTCTCGGTCATTCCATAGGTAGGTGCCACCGGGAGGCCTGCCTTCTGCGCACGCGCCAATAGTTCTTCTGTCGCCAATGCACCCCCCACCAGAACGAAACGGAGCTGCGAAGGCACTCCGCGGCCATCGAGCGCTTCCAGCAACGGGTCGATCATGGCCGGCACGACCGAGGCCTGTGTTATGGTGCCCGACAACAGGGACTCGGCCACGCGTGCGGGATCAAATCCCTTTTGCAGCCGCACCGTGGTGCCCAAAATGGCACAGCGAACCACGATGGCCAGTCCGCCGACGTGATGAAGGGGCATTGCCGCAAGCCAGACATCGTCATCGCTTGAGCCCAGGCGCCGTGCGCCAGCCATCGTGCTCGCGCGATAGTTTGCCGCGCTATGAACAATCGCTTTGGCTTTCCCCGATGTGCCGGAGGTAAAAAGCAGCGTGAACGGGCGCTGTGAGTCCGAGTTGGGCTCCGGCAAGGTCTCTCCGGGCGAGGGAATCGGATCGGGCTTCCCGGATTCTCTGCAAAAAATCGCTGCACCGGATGCCTGCGCAGCCATCCGCGCTGCCTCCCCCAGGGATGCGTCCAGAAAAACCCAGTCGGGCGCCGCCAGCTTCACGGCGCGCCGGATCTCGTTGGCAGTCCATTCAGGACTTGCCACCGCGAGCGTGGCACCCAGCCGGCGCGTAGCATGAAGAAGCACCACGAAGTCCGGACCCGCGGGAAGCAGACTGAAAAGAACCGCCTCGGAGGGCACGCGGGCCTGCTGAAATTTTCGGCATTGGTCGACGATCCGCTGCTCCAGAGCGGCAAAGGTCAATACGTTTCCCTGATCATCGATTATCGCTGGATGATCCGGGCGTTGCTGCGCCTGTCGGCATACCCAATCAGACACGCGCATGGACCTCGGAAGTTCCGAGGAACCGAGAGGAACGATCGAGGGTCACGCCCAACCCCGGACCTTCCGGCACCTCCATCCAAGGGCCCTCGCGCAACCCATGCGACACGAGATCTCCCGCCAGAAGGGAAAGCGTCGAGAAACCGCTGTCGGTATCGGGCTGCAAGGCTGCGCTCAAATGCAATGCTGCTGCGGTTGCAATCGACGAATCCATGCCGGTGGTCAGACAGATCTCGAGCCCATGCTGATTTGCCGCAAGAGCAATCCGGCTTGCGGCCGCGATACCCCCGACCTGCATGAGCTTCAGAACGATCACGTCGGCTGCCTTCGCGGCGGCCAAAGCACTCACATCCTCGGCACAACAAACACCTTCGTCGGCTGCGACACGGACGCCGGTCTCGCGAACGGCCCGCAGACCGGCGAGGTCCCCCGGAGCTACCGGCTGCTCAATCCACTCGAGAGAATCCGCCGGCATTTGCCGACAGAACTCCACAGCTGCAGCCGGGCTCCATGCGCCATTCACATCCAGGCGCAAACGCAGACCGGGCACCGCCTGACGCAGTGCAAGCAGGTTGCGCTGGGTCTTCTCGGGGTCCGGATGCGCCTTGCATTTGGCAACGCGATACCCCTCGGCCAGAAATCCATGCGCCGCATCTATCGGCATGTGGCCCGGCAAGAGGGCGCTTGAGTCCACGCGGTCAGACGCCTCGGCATTCAGGAAGCGGGCCAGCGAAACCCCGGCGGCACGGGAGGCCAGATCATGCAGAGCCATGTCCAGACCCATGCGGACACCCGCGACCAGACTTCCGGCAGGATCGGGTAAACTCTCCCCGGCCAGGTCCACCCAATCCATATCTTCGGGCGGCCCCAGCCGTGCCCCGACCAGACCAGCCGCCACCCTTTGGGCGGTTCCCTGAAATTCCTGCCAGTCGGCATCGGGCAAGCCGGGGTGTGGCGCCATATCGCCCAATCCGACTCCGACCTCGGTTTCCAGTTCGACGACCAAACCTCGCCGTGCCCGGAGACGCCTGGAGGCTGTCGAAACAACCTCGGCGAACGGAATCTCGTAGGGGGTCAAAACCAATCGCTCGACGATCATAACGTCAGACCCAAAGCCAGCAGAGCAGAGAACCCCAACTGCAGTCGGGCGGTTTCCGCCAGAGCCCCATTCAGAGCAGCACCCGCATCCTTGCGATAGACCAGAGCGAGCGGGGAGCGGGCCAGAGGTGCGGCAAACCAACTGAGCATGACGGTAGGTGGAGCCAGTCCCGCCAGAACCAGGAACAAGGGACATAGGAAGGCCGCGCTCAGGAGAGCCGTATAGAATCGTCTTCCCCAGACCACGCCGTAGCGGACGATCAATGTTCGTTTACCCGCCGCCGTGTCTCCGGCGACGTCCCGAATATTATTGACCACCAGGATTGCCGTCGCGAGAGTGCCCACAGAAATCGATCCGATCGCTCCCACCAGCGTGATGCGATCCACCATCAGCCACTCGGTTCCCAGCACCGCGACCGGGCCGAAAAAGAGGAATACAAACAGGTCCCCGAGTCCGACGTAGGCCAGCGGCAAGGGCCCGGCGGTATAGGCGATTCCTGATAGAATCGAGAGAATCCCGATCCAGACAATCGGCCATCCCCCAACTCCGACCAGATAGGTCCCCAGCAGAGCCGCCAGCGCGAACGAGGCCAGGCCGGCGCGCAACATCATCTGCGGAGAGACCTCACCCGACGAAACCGCGCGCCGAGGCCCCTTGCGATCCGGGCCGTCGGCACCCCTTTGGAAGTCGCCCCAATCGTTAATGAAGTTCGTGCCAATTTGAATCGCGACGGCTGCCAGCAAGATCGCGCCGATCACCAGCGGCCGCAGGGCGCCCTGTGCAAAGGCCGCACCCATCCCGACAAGAATCGGCGCGACCGCCGCCGCGAGCGTGCGCGGCCTGGCCGCCTCCCACCAAATCGATAAAACGCGCCTCATGAACTCGCTCTTTCCGCCGCGAAAGCGGCGACCGCCGCCGCGGTCTCGACAGGCTTCTCGAGCAAGAGAGCATGACCAGCCTCCGGAATCACGACAGCGCGCGCCTCGGGCATCAAGGTTGCCATGCGATGGGCCATGGCGACATATTTTTTGTCGAGGGAACCGGCCGCAATCAAGCTGGGGATCCGCATCTCGCCAAGAGACGACCAAAGCGACGGCTGGCGCCCCGGGCTCATCTGGCGCAGGGCGTCGGCAAACCGACCGGCATCCCCGGAAAGTTTTCTTGACCTCTCTCGTGCAACTCGCGCGGGGTCCGCATGCGCCAAAGTTTGAAAGAGAGGTTGCTCCATCCACTCCGTTACGAACCTCTCGAGCCCATGGGTTTCGATTCGATCGGCCAGAGCATCGTCGGCTCTAGCGCGCTCTTCTTTCTCGGTCGCATCCTCGATCCCCGGTGAAGCACTCAGGATGACCATCGAGGTAACCCGATGGGGAAAAAGGTGGGCGAAATGCAGCAGCGCCCGGCCGCCCATGGAGTACCCGATGAAATCGGCCTGCTGAATCGAATAGGCGTCGAGAAGGCGATCCAACGCCGCGGCTACCGCGGGCAGACCCCCGGCTGGGTCTTGGCGGTCGATGCCTGTGCGACCATGGCCCGGTAGATCCACGGCGAGAACAAATCTTCCTTGTTCGAACTCCGGGGGCCATTCTTCCCAGCTCGTATGATTTCCCGTGAAGCCGTGCAGGAGAACCAGGGGGGGGCCCTGCCCTGCCGTCACGCAGCTCAGTTCCATCCCGGCACCTTATCAAGCATTTCAATGGCCTCGCGGTGCACGGTCTGCGATTCGGAACGGTCGATGGCCACAACCAGGACGTGGCTCTCGCCGCCCGCGAGAACCGAGCGCAGCGATTCGGAAAATTCATTCGCTGTCACTTCGCTCGCCGCAACACCCCAGGCACGGCTGATCTCTGCAATCGAGCGACCATGCGAGGTGATAAAGAACTCCTCAAAGGACGGGTGCCCCTCGGATGCCAGAGGTAGATGATCAAAAATACCCCCACCGTCGTTATCGAGAACCACCAGCACCGCGCGCGACGCCGTGCGTGTCGCCGCAAGCAATCCACCGGCATCGTGCAGAAAGGAAACATCACCCATCACGCCGAGCGTCGCGCCCGCATGGCCTGCCGCAATCCCGAATACCGTCGACACCAGCCCGTCGATCCCCGACGCGCCGCGATTCACAAACACCGGTGCGTCGCACGCCGACGAATCGCAGAAAAGATCGAGATCCCGAACCGCGAGCGAATTACCCACAAAGAGTGCATCCTGAACACCCAGAATCCGAGCTGCGTCCCGCACCACGGCTCCCTCCACCGCAGGCGCCCGGTCGAGGCAGGCGTCCAGCCGTCGACGCGCTTCGGATCCGGCCGCAACCCAACCTTCAGCCCAGGCCCCCCGGGGTCTCTCCTCGGGCACTTGATCTGCAAGGGCCGTCAGCAGACCGGCGAGCGAGCCGGCAAGCAGGTGCGTGGCGCTGGCTTCGGGGTCGGGCCACTCTCCCGGCTCTGCCAGAACAATCTGCGGGACACCTTGGCAATTCGCGAGGAACTTCGACAAGGCCTTGGAGGTCGGGACACCTCCCCCGCGCAGGATCAGATCCGGCAACTCTTCTGGTTGCCCGGCCCGCAAGAGCGCGTCGTAGCCATCCACACGACCGGAGATGGAGGTTTCGTGGCGCAAGTTCGCAGTGACCTCGGCGAAGACGGCTGCACCGAGGCGCTGCGCCAATTGGTGCAAGGGGTCGGCGATCACGCCGGCCTCGGGGCCACGGGGACCCAGGATCATCAAGGGTCTTTGGCTGCGGGCCACAAGCTCGGCAATCTCGCTAGGAATCTCCGGCTTGATCGCGGCCCCTGGCGGATAGGTGCGCGTTTGCGCGCTCGGGGTACTCCTTATGCTTGGTATGCTCGGAAGTCCGGACTCTTCGGGAATCTCGGTGCTCTCTTCTATTGCGAGAGAAGTGCCGGCCCGCGGCAGGAACGGCTCGCGAAACTGACAATTGAGGTGAACGGGGCCCGGTCGTTGCCCACACGCTTCGGCAACCGTTCGATCGACCAGGCGACGCAGGGCGACTTCCGAGCGATCTCCCGAAGTGCCCGCAGGGACGGTGGTCGCAAAGCGCACATAGTGGCCAAAAAGACCTTCCTGTTGAATCGTCTGGTTGGCGCCGCAATCCTGCAATTCCGGTGGGCGATCCGCGCTCAGGATGACCAGCGGCACGCGCGAAAGGCTCGCCTCGATGACGGCCGGGAGATAGTTCGCGACTGCCGTCCCCGAGGTGCAGACCAGAGCCACGGGTCGACCCGCACTCTTCGCCAGACCCAAGGCATAGAAACTACCGGAGCGTTCATCAATATGAGACGAAACGCTCACCTCGCCGTGATCCACAAAGGCCAACGTCAGAGGCGTCGACCGGCTTCCGGGCGACACGCAAACATCTCGCAACCCGGAAGCCACAAGTTCTTCGACCAGAATCCGCGCTGTCCGGGACGCTTCACTCTCTTGCGACATCTCTGCCTCAGGCTTCCAGAAACGCTTCGAGAATGGTGCGCATTTTTAGTCGCGTCTCTTCCAGCTCGCGTGCCCACTGCGATCCGAACACGATCCCGGCACCCGCATGCAGAACCGCGTCGCTGCCATGCACGAGAGCCGTTCGAATCGCCACACTGATCTCCCCCTCACCGCCGTCGACCCAACCGATACCGCCCCCGTACCAACCGCGCGGCGAAGACTCATGCCGACTCAAGGCCGAAGCCACTTCCTCGCGCGGCAATCCACCAAGCGCCGGTGTGGGGTGCAAGGTCGCTATGACATCCAGAAAAGTAGATCCCTTTTTCAGCTGCCCGGAAATCGGCGTCCGCAGGTGCTGGACGGGACCTGCCGACATGGTCTCGGGAGTTTCCTCTGCCTCGACGCGATCGCAAAACGGCGCGACTCTCTCCAGAACATCATCCACCACCAACTGGTGCTCATGCTGTTCCTTCACGTCGGCCCGCAGCCCTCGAGCAGCGGCGATCTCCTCACTGGTGCCGTCCCCGCGGCGCGCGGTGCCGGCCACAGCCGCGGTGCTCAATTCCCGACCCTCGACGCGGGCCAGCGTCTCGGGACTGGCCCCGAGAAACGTGCTGCCATTGCGTCGCACGGCAAAGACGTTGGCCTGGGGGTGGGCCGCGCTCAAATGGCGGGTCAACCGGGTCACATCGAACTCCTCGTCAGAGGACACACGAACCGCTCGGGAAAGGACGATTTTCTCCAGCTGCCCGGAGGCAATCTCCTCGAGGGCCCCCGACACCGACCGCTGCCATTCGGCATCGCTCTCGCGGGCCCGGACGTGCAGATCCAATGAACTTTGCGTGCCCCTCGGGCGGCGGGCCACTCTCGCAAGTTCCTGCTCGAGGGCATCCAGAATCTCGTCGGGCGACTCTTCTGCATCGCGAGTCGCCGCAAAGATCTCGGTACGCTCGCCACGTCTCAAGATTGCAATCCGGGGCAGATGAAACGAAAGTGCGGGGAAGTCAGCCCACTCGCCCTCACCTTTATGTTCCGGGTCAAAGGCGAAGCCGCCAACCAGGAGCGGCTGTGAGCGCTGGTCCTGACCCAGCCAGTTCGCCACCTCGCCGAAGCGATCCGGCCCGTCTGCTTCGAAGGCTTGCGCCACGCCACTGGCGACGATCATCTCATGGTCGCCCCGCGACCAGAGAAACGCCGGTTGCTCGGGAGACAGGTCCCACAGGATTTCCGGCTCTTGCCGAAAATCAACAACGCGCCGTGCGATGCGCAGATCCGGGGTCGCGAGAATCCTTTGCGGGATCGTCATGCCGAACCTCCAAGACGGCTTCCCAACAAGAGCTGGACGGCACCAGCCCCCAGAGAGACCCGACGAACCTGACCGAAACCACTCTCTTCGAGCAAGGCCATCAAAGCCGGCGGCTCGGGGAGATAGGCCACAGATGCCGGCAAGTACCGATAGGCTTCTCGGTCCGCGAGGAGCTGGCCCACCAGAGGAACCACTTTCTGGAAATAGAAGCTATGAACCGCCCGTGCCGGGGCAAATTGTGGCTGCGAGACTTCCAGAATCGCAATGCGACCGCCGGGTCGAAGGATCCGGGCAGATTCCTGAAAGACCGGTGGGATGGATAGAACGTTGCGCAGTGCAAAGGCCGTGGTGACGACGTCGACGCTCGCGTCGGCCAGGGGAATCGCGAGTGCATCACCCTGCACGACCGAACCGCCCATCCCGCGGTCGCGTGCCACAGCCAACATGCCGCCCGCGGGATCCACCCCGATCGCATGTGCGCCGACGCCATTGGCCAACTCGATCAGATCACCGGTACCGCAGCCCAAATCCACGACGCGATCGCCGGCCCCGATGCCGACCTCGCGCATCAGACGGCGGCGCCACACACGATCAAGCCCGCCGGTCATCAGGCCGTTCATCCGGTCATAACCCGGCGCGATTCGATCGAACATATCGCGCACAGTGCGCGCTTTTTCTTCCTGCGACGGCAGTCTCATCGCCACTGTACCTCGAGCGTGCCGTTGGTCGCTTCGCGAGCGCGCGCGAGAGTTTCTTCATCACCATCCTTGGCCAGCCGCGCCAGAGCCACACCGACAAGGGTGCGATGGAAATGGCTGGCCACCAGGGTGGTTACCGCGGGTAGAATCCTCCGGACGGCATCGGCAACCTCATCCCCATCGGTCAGGTCCCCGTCCGATGCGCGCCGGATATGCTGGTCGAAAACATCGGCGGCTCGCTCGCATAAATGGTCCACATGCTTGGCATGGCCAAGAGCGAGGCCGATCAGCTCACCCAGAGGCAGCCCTTCTTGAAGCAGCGCGAGGGCGGCGCGCCCCATATCGATATCTTCCTCGGTGTACTGGCCACGCTTTTCCGCGGGGCCGGAACCCACCAATCCGACTTCCTCGACGGCCTGAATCAGCTCTTCGGACACACCGGACTCGGCAGCGACCTCGGCCCGACTGAGGTTGGCCCGACCCGAACCCGCCGTCAGCGCGTCGATCAGCGCCCTGTCCGCCTTCTTCCGACGGGGGCTGACCAGACGGGCGATCACCTTGAGGGTATGGCCCTCTTCCCGGAGGCGCCGGATCTGGTCGAGACGCTCGAGGTGGCCCTCCCCGTAGATCGCATTGCGCCCGACGCGCCGGGGTGCGGGCAGCAAACCCTGATTCTGGTAGTAGCGAATCGTATCGACGGGCAGGCTGGCTTCTGCCGCCAACTCTTCTACTCGATAATCCATGTATATACTCTATGAGTCATTACTCACAAAGTACAAGGGTGGATTGAGGAGATTTCTCACAGATGACTGATTTAATTGCGTAATTCAGGCTGCCTCTTCGAGCGCTCGCGCGTGGAAAATGAGCCGGGAATCGCGATAATCGACCTCGACAATCGAGCGGTCCGGGATGGTGCCCGCCAGGATCTGGCGTCCCAATTCGGTCTCGAGCTCCCGTTGCAGAACCCGCTTGAGCGGCCGGGCGCCGTATGACGGATCGTAGCCGACCGCCGTGAGATGGCTGCGGGCCGCCGGAGTCAGCCGCAGGGTAATGTCGCGATCCTCCAACCGCTGCCGCAAGCGCCCGAGAAGGATTTCGACGATCTGCCCGAGATGTTCCTCGTTCAGCCCATGGAAGACCACGATATCATCCACCCGGTTGAGGAACTCGGGCCGGAATTGCGCCCGCAAATCCTCGAGAACTCCCTCGCGCATCCGGGCATGGTCGGGTGCCTCCTGCTGCTCGAGGCCCTGAGCCTGATTCAGAATCCGTGCACTGCCAACGTTGGACGTCATGATCACGACCACATTTTTGAAATCCACCGTTCGCCCATGGCTGTCGGTCAGGCGACCATCATCGAGAATCTGCAGCAGCAGGTTGAAGACATCCGGATGGGCCTTCTCGACCTCGTCGAAGAGCACCACGGAAAAGGGCTTGCGACGCACTGCTTCTGTCAGTTGCCCACCCTCTTCGAAGCCGACATATCCCGGAGGCGCTCCGATCAGGCGAGCGACCGCATGTTTCTCCATATACTCGGACATATCGATCCGAACCATGGCCTGTTCGTCGTCGAACAGGAACTCCGCCAGAGCGCGCGCGAGTTCGGTCTTGCCCACACCCGTAGGGCCCAGGAAAATAAACGATCCGACCGGACGTTCGGGGTCTCCGAGGCCCGAGCGCGCCCGGATCACCGCATCCGATACCGCCGCAACAGCCTCATCCTGGCCGATCACTCTTTGGTGGAGCTGTTCCTCGAGCTGCAGAAGCTTGGCGGCTTCGCCCTCCATGAGCTTGGCCACCGGGATCCCCGTCCAACGCGCGATGATGGCAGCAATATCGTCGGCATCCACATGATCCTTGATCAGGCAGTTGCCCTCACCCTCGGCAATGTCGATGGTTGCCTCCTCGAGCGCGGGGATGCTGCTGTACTGGAGTTCGCTGGCACGCGCCGGATCATAGTCCGGACCGGGGCGAGAAACCCTCTCGAACTCCTGCCGAGCCATCTCCAATTCCTTCTGCTTTTCGGCCACACCGCTGAGCGCGTGCTTTTCCCGCTCCCATTGGGCCCGCAGCTCGACTTCCTCGGCCTTGCGGTCGGCCAACTCTTTTTCCAGTCGCTCGAGACGGTCCCTCGACGCGCGGTCGGTCTCCTTGCGCAACGCCTCGCGCTCGATCTCGAGCTGCAACGTCCGCCGCGCCGCCTCGTCGAGTTCCACCGGCATCGAATCAATCTCGGTCCGCAACCGCGCGGCCGCCTCATCCACCAAATCAATTGCCTTGTCCGGCAGGAAGCGGTCGGAGATATAGCGATTGGACAGGGTGGCGGCGCTGACCAGGGCCGCATCCTTGATCCTCACCTTGTGGTGGACCTCGTAGCGTTCGCGCAGGCCTCGCAAAATCGAGATCGTATCCTCGACCCCGGGTTGATCGACCATCACGGGCTGGAAACGTCGCTCGAGTGCCGCATCTTTCTCGATATATTTTCGATACTCGTCGAGCGTCGTGGCTCCCACACAATGCAATTCGCCGCGCGCCAGCATGGGCTTGAGCAGGTTGGAGGCATCCATGGCTCCCTCGCTCGCGCCCGCGCCCACCACAGTATGCAATTCGTCGATAAAGAGAATCACGCTACCCTCGGCGCGCTGCACCTCGCTCAGAACCGCCTTCAGGCGCTCCTCGAACTCGCCACGGAACTTGGCACCAGCGATCAGAGCCCCCATGTCGAGGGAAACCACCCGGCGATCGAGCAGGCCGTCGGGCACGTCACCATTGGCGATCCGCTGCGCGAGGCCTTCGGCAATTGCGGTTTTGCCAACCCCGGGTTCGCCAATCAGAACCGGGTTGTTCTTGGTCCGACGGGAAAGAACCTGAATCACGCGACGAATCTCATCATCCCGGCCGATGACGGGATCGAGCTGGCCCCCACGGGCCGCTTCGGTCAAATCGCGCCCGAATTTTTCGAGAGACTCGTAGGTGTCCTCGGGGTTCGCATTGGTGACTCGCTGATTGCCTCGAATCTCCTGCAGCGCCGAGAGAAGAGCCGGGCGATCCAGCCCGGCAGCACGGAGCACTTCACCGGCCGCTCCCTCCCCGGCCAGAAGGCAAAGCAGAAGGTGCTCGACGCTGACGTATTCATCCCGGAGCGCCTCGGCTTCGTTTTCTGCCTGCGAAAGCAGACGAACCAGCCTCTGGGTCAGATACGCGCGCGAGGCATCCTGACCGGGACCCCGAACCTCGGGGATCTCCGCCAATGCCTTGTCCAGAGCAACTTGCAGGGGCTGGATATCCTTCCCGGTCCGGGCCAGAAGCGCGCCGGCGAGACCATCCCGGTCCTCCAGCAAGGCCTGCAGCAAATGCTCGGCGTCCACTCCTTGATGGCCACGATTCGCGGCAATTTTCTGCGCCTCCGCCAGCGCATTTTGGGATTTTTCGGTTAGTTTTTGTGCATCCATATGATCACTTCCTCAGCAGAGAGATAACCACGATCTGCTCCATGGCAAGGGTTTTCCCTGATGACCGGAGCGCCCGTGGCAGCAGGAAGCGATCAATGGTAAGACCCAACCATGGCGATCATTCGTACGATTTCCTCGGTAGCGATCCTCTTTTGGGGTGTGGTCACCCTGCTGATCGGCCTGGTTTCGATGAACCTGGATTGGGTTGGCATCGGGGCGATTCTGATGGTCATCGGCCTGCCGTTTTTGGCGGGATTACCCGCGGCCGCGAAGTATCTCTACCCGCCCGCCGAAGGCTGATTCCACAGCGCGTCGCGCGAATCGCACACGCGTCCCGTACATTTCCGACGGCACAATCGGCTCGCTTGGCGTGCCGGATCGATGCGCGGATCAGGGAACCTGGGCGAGGCTGCAAGCCCCGAAGGTCAGGAAGTAGGACCCCGTCTCCTTGACCGTCGCGCCGTAGACCGGACCGCTACCCCCGTCGGCCCGCGCGACAACCCGGGTGGTGTTGGTAAACGTCTTGCCGCGTAAATGTTCAGCATATTCAGGCGCATCCGGAACGACATAGCCCTCGGGATAGGTCCAACCGGCCGCCAACTCGGTGCCCTCGACCACAGCGTCTGCCGTGATCGGTGAACCATCCGCGGCCACAAAGACATGCTCGGCCCCCACCACCAGGGACTGGCCATCCTGATTCTGGAACTGCAACAACGCTGCTTCCGCGGCGATTTCGCGGATGTTGATCATCATGCGGAACCCGATAGTGCCATCGGCAAATCGCGTCGTCACCGGCATGACTTTTCCCACCAGCGTCAAGATCTCCACAGGACCGTCGATAGTCTCCACGAGAGCATTTGCGGAGAGTCGGCTGCGGGTCGGCGGCGCGGGTTTTTTTGGTTTTTTTGGTTTTTCCATCAGCTTCCACCAATTCGGGAGAATGGCTTCATGTCAGAACGCAACAATTTGTCCAAACCCAGCATGTCCCCAACGGGGATTCAACTGAACCGCCCGCCAAGCGCTCCGCGACGAGCGGCACGTGGTTTGCAGAGGTCTCCTGGCAGAAAGGGAGATTCACCCATGGACACCTCGCGCATTTATAGCAGAGACACGCTTTTCGACATCATCGAGCCGGACGTCATCACACCCGAGCAGCATCGGGACCAGGTGCGGGCCGAACCAACCGACCAACCGGAGATCCGACTGATGTTGGCCGTCATGGAAGATGCCGTGGCGAGTTTTCAGCGTTACTTGCAGGAACCCTCGCGCAGTCACGAGCGCATCTACCGGGAAACCCGGGAGTGGCTGGAGTCCGAGGACCTCGAATGGCCCTATTCTTTCGCCAATATTTGTGAGGCTCTCGGCATGCGCCCCGAACTGGTGCGGCAGAAGATGCTGTCCTGGGAGACCCATCCCGAGCAATTGAAAACGGGCCTCTATCGCTTCCCCTTCCGCCGGGTGAACGGAAAACGCCATTCGATCAGCCTGCGGGATCGGGAATCCGCCTGAGCATGGATCCGAATCTCGCCTGATGCGGGATCGGCGGGGAAATTCGTCCGCCTTCCCGGGTAATTCCGATCAGAGGCTCGGGTCGAGACCGATCTTCAAAGCGCCCGGGGTGCGGGCCTGCGCGATGGCCTCTCCGGCCTCTGTCAAAGGCAGCACCGAGGAGAGCAGAGGAGCGACCTGAACCTTGGCGTTTGCCAGGGCATCAATGGCGGGAGCAAACGGGCCACAGCGTGATCCGATCATCGTGATTTCGTGAATGACCAGAGGTGCCAGATCGATATCATGCCGCGCAGCAATCGTGGTCTTCTGCACCACGGCACCACCGGGACGGACAATGGATAATGCCTTGGCCAGGCCATCCGGGTGGCCGGTAGCTTCCACCACCAACGAATAGGGTCCCCCGACCTGATCCACGGAAACGGCATCCAGTCCGACCGCGCGAGCCTTCTCCATGGCCGCTTCGTGCCGGCAAACCACACGGACTTCGTCACCGCGCAGCGCCAGAACCTGAGCGCATAGCAATCCGAGCTTGCCCGCACCGAGAACAGCCGTTCGACCACCAAGATACGCGCGGGACTGCAGGTCCGCCTCGAAGGCGGCGGCCAGAGGTTCAATGAAAATTGCTTCGTGGTCGCTGACGCTATCGGGAATACGGTGGAGGTTTTTCCACGGCACACGAACCCGCTGGGCAAAGGCGCCATCGGCTCCCTGAATGCCCATAACCGTACGGTTGGGACAATGGCGGTTCTGACCGGTCGCACAAAGAGCGCAGCGGTGACAGGCGAAGTTGATTTCCCCTGCGACCCGATGACCTACCCACTCTGTCGGTCCCTCAAGAACCTCGCCGACGAATTCATGGCCCAGAACGCCGCGAAAATCCATATAGCCCTGCAAGATCTGGAGATCGGTGGAACAGACCCCGGCCATCCGAACCTCGACCAGGGCCATCTCCTCACTGGACTTGGGTTCCGGGTGGTCTTGCACAACACGGGCTCCTCGACCATCCCAGACAAAGGCTCGCATACATGAACTCCGGTGGCGGCCTGCGGCCTATTTCTTCATCAGACGACGAGGAAACTGCTCCCCGGCATCGTCAGCCAAAGCTTCGGCCAATCTCGCGGTCTTCTCGGCCGCAGCGGCCGATCGCTCGGCGGCAGCGGCCGCTCGAACAGCCGCACTCTCGGCGGCGAGGTCCGCGGCATCGGGCGCCGCAAGCGCCATTTGGGCGCGTGGAATTCTGGATTCATGGCGCAGGATGGTGATCACCGGTGACCCGAGTATATAAGCCCTGCCGTAGACAAACATCCGGTCCAGGTCCTCGTAATACGTGCGGACTTCCCATTGCGACCATGGGTCGCGCACCCGGACCTTCTGGATTTCTGCGCGATCGGGCCGGCCAAGCCGTTTGACGGTTTCTCGAAGCGCCTCATTCTTGCCCAGCACCTCGATAAATTCCTGTTTCGAGAGGACTTTTGGAGCACCGATATCGCACACATAAGGTCGCTCGGGATTGTTCCCGCAACCTTCCCCCCGAATATCACTCGCAGCCAGAGCCGCCGTTGGTAATCCGAAAAGCAGACAGAAAAGTAAGCTCAGTCCCGTGATGAACATTCCGTTGGTCCCCCTTGGGGTTGCCGTGCAACGCACGAAGTCCCTTCTGGAGTCTTCGGACATTCCGACACCAGACTCAAGTCCCGGCAGGCTCCGATTGTGCCGAATTCTCCGCGGAACCGGCCGCAGCCTTCCTGACCAGAGGAGTCGGCTTGTGCTCTTCCGGCAGCGTTTCGAGGACTTTTTCGATCCGATTTCGCATCCGGATCAGGCTGCGACGCAGCGGCGCCACCTCGGCCGGAGGGAGCGATTGAGGATCGGGAAACCCGCGGATCGCGCGGCCGAGTCGGCGAACCGCGCGCAAAACCGGCCGGGAACTCGCCTCGGGATTCGCCGCTCGTTGCTCGTTGCGGAAACTCCGAACCGAGATTGCATCCAGCTTGACCCGTTTCCAGAGAACCCGCATCGCTTCCTCGGATTCCTGTCTGGCGATGCTGATCATGATCTCCCGGGAAGCTGGCGCCTCGAGAGAGAAATACTCCTGCTTGATGTCGTCGGGCAACCGGGTGAGCGCCAGAGTATTGGACACATAGGGACGGCTTTTATTGATCACCCGAGCCAGGTCCCCATGGGACAGACTGCGCTCGGAGGCAAGCAGCGAGAGAGCCTCGGCCTCTTCCAGGGGCGAGAGGTCTTCACGCTGGACGTTTTCCTCGAGCGCGACCTCGAGCAAATCGTCCTCGCTCATCATCGCCGGGATCTGCGCCACCCCGGCCCGTTGAGACGCGCGCAAGCGACGCTCCCCCGCAATCAGAGTATAGCCGCCTTCGGGTTCCGGACGGACGATCACCGGTTGCAAAACGCCTCGCTTGCGAATCGACTCCGCCAGATCCTCGAGAGCCTTCTCTTCGAAATGCTGTCTGGGTTGCTTGGGGTTGGTTTGGATCTCGCCGATCGGGATCGAGCTGAAGACGGTCCGCCGCTTTCCGAAAATGCGGCCGGCCATCGCCAGTGTGGGTGGTTTGGACCCGGCGGCAGCCGCAGCCGCCGCCGCCGCAGATACGGCGGCAACAGAGGGCCCTTCAACCTCTTCATCCGTGGAAGTTTTCGGCTCGACCCGCGGTTCCTTCTCCACGATTCCACCCCCTTCGGCGAGCGCCTCTCGCCGCTCTGCGGGTAGATGTTGCCAACTACCCATCCGACCCGTGCCGGATGTCTCCCACTAATCGACAAAAAGGACGCCGAGTCAATCGGACGGCCCGACGCCTCATCCTCGCGTCGAGAGCATAAAAAAACCCCACCCGCCGGAGCGGATGGGGTTTTTCACCACAAAATACGTGGATCAGGCCGGGATCTTGCCTTGCAGCAAGAAGGCGATGACCAGAGCGTAAATGGCCAAAGCTTCGATGAAGGCGAGACCCAGAATCATCGGGGTCTGGATCCGATCAGCCGAATTCGGATTGCGGCCGATGGATTCCATCGCAGCCGTGAGGCCACGTCCCTGTCCGAGGGCGGCACCGATCGCGGCACCGGCAATCGCGATAGCCGAAGCCAGAGCGATCAGGCCGTAGTCGCCGCCACCACCGTCAGCCGCCAAGGCAGCATCCGGAAAGACAACGGTCAGAACGGTGGCGAGCACCGTGAAAATAGCAATTTGGATTCCCATTATTTGTTCTCCTCTCCCGCCCGGCTCGCTGGTCCTTGTGGACCCGATCCTCTGTCTTCATCCTCACCACCACAACGCGTGGGTCCGGACGCAAGCCTGCGTAATTTCCGAAGGACCGCTTAGTGTCCCTCGCCGTGCCCATGGTCTGCAGAATGCACACCCAGAGCGATATAGATCATGCTCAAAAGCATGAAGACAAAAGCCTGAATCACCGAAACCAGAGTTCCGAGAAAGTAGAATACGACCGGTATGACGACCTTGGTGAGGTCCGTGAAGATCTCGAGAACCAGATGGTCACCAAACATATTGCCGAACAGGCGCAATCCGAGAGACGCCGGTCGGACAAAGACCCCGATCATTTCCAGCGGGAAGATCAACCAGGCCAGCCACCAGAAGGGACCGGCCATATGTTTGAGGTAGCCGATACCCGCGACCTTGAAGCCGTAGTAGTTGAAGACAATGAACGAACAGACGCCGAGCGCGAAGGTGATGTCGAAATCACTGGTCGGCGGCCCGAAACCGGGCACCAGGCCCAGCAGGTTGGAGGTGATGATGAAAAGAAAAAACACCGCCAGAATAGGCACATAAGTCGACGAACCCTTGCCGATGACGGCCTCGCACATGTCGGCGATAAACTCGACGATCAACTCGAAGAAGTTGCGCGCGGTCAGGCTCTCGTCGGGCACCAGAATCTGGTCTCCGCCCGAGGTGATGGCACTGCGGGCGCGAGCGGCCAGAAGCACCAGCACGCTCATCACAAAGAGCCCAGTGACAACAGATTTCCAAAGATCGGGGACGCCGAGAAGTCCTACCCAGGTGACCGGATGTTCCATTTCTTTCCTTTTCGCAGAAAAGCAGCGGCAAGCGCTACTGCCGGCAAATTGGGTAACACGCGTCGGCCACAATCGCCATGGGTAGCGTGGTGGCGCCGGCCGCAAATGACATCGCGCCCAGCATTTGGCCCGAGAGGCCGAAAATGGCCAGGCCGAGGAAGAGTGCCAGCTTCAAAAAGAAAAAAAGCATTGCCAGAAAGGGCCTTTTTTGGTTCCGCGTGGCAAAATGGAAGGCCTGCCTGCTGAGCAGGAGGCTGCCGGTCATCAAAAGCGCCCCCATCAGCAGACTGAGGGGGGCCCCGCGGGCGATGCTCAGCTGGATACCTGCACCGCATAAAATGGCAAAGGTCTGCCAACCAAGGATGGAGCCGAGCCGCAGCGGCGCCCCCGGCACATAGGGTTCGCCGTCGTCGCCCGGCGGCGCCGCGATCGGCTGCGGGTCAGCCATCGTCCCGGGCCCGGTCAAACTGCCGGGATAACTGAATAATTCGAATAAAGGACGTCGCCAGCCCGGCAAAGGTGCCCACCATGAAAAGCCAAGGCCCGGTGTCAAAATAGCCGTCGGCGTACCAACCGACAGCCATGCCGCCGAGGGTCGAGGCGGAGAACTCGAGCCCCAGAGCGGTCATCTGCATTCCTACCTGGCGCTTGGTCGGCGCGGACCCCCGGGAAGGTCCGGGATCCTTTGGCGTCTCGTTCATGGCGGCATCCTAGCTCCGAAAGGATGCTTGCGCCGCATCGAGCACGCGCTCGACTTCCGCCTCGCCATGCGCGAGCGAGACAAACCACGCCTCGAAAGAAGAGGGCGGGAGATTGATACCCGCCGCCGACATGGCGCGGAAGAAGCGCGCAAAGGCCTCCTTATCGTTCTGCTGTGCCTGTTCGAAATTCCGAACCTCGGAGATGCCGAAGAAGAGAGTCAACAAGGAGCCCACGCGTTGGATGCAGCCCGGCACCCCGGCGGCCTGCATTCGTTCCCGAAGACCGGCTTCCAGTTGCGCGCCGGTTTTCTCGAGACGCTCGTAGGCTTCGGGCGTGAGCAACTTCATGGTCTCCTTGCCCGATGTGCTGGCCACGGGATTTCCCGAGAGCGTGCCTGCTTGATAGACCGGACCGTCGGGCGCGAGGTAGTCCATCAAATCCGCGCGCCCACCGACAGCAGCCAGCGGCAACCCGCCACCGATGACCTTGCCGAGTGCCGTGAGATCCGGCTGCAGACCATAGAGCTCTTGCGCGCCGCCGCGGGCCACCCGAAGGCCGGTGATAACCTCATCAAAGATCACCAACCCGCCGGCCGCATGCGTGGCCTCGATAACCCCTTCGAGGTAACCAGGGACCGGCGGCACAACGCCCATATTTGCGGCAATCGGCTCAATAATGACCGCAGCTACTGGGTTTTCTTCCGCCAAAGAACCGCGAAGTGCTTCCAGATCGTTGTAGGGAACCACACTGGTGAGACCCCCGATCGGCTCCGGTACCCCCGCGCTATCCGGGACACCGAGAGTGGCCGCTCCGGAGCCGGCCTTTACGAGAAGCCCGTCGCTATGGCCGTGATAACAGCCATTCATCTTCACGATTCGGTCTCGACCGGTAGCACCACGTGCCAGTCGGATCGCGGTCATGGTTGCCTCGGTGCCCGAGGTCACCAAACGAACCTTTTCAATCGCGGGGAAAGCCTCGACGATGCGCTCCCCCAATTCGATCTCCGGTGGCGTTGGTGCACCGAAACCCGTGCCTCGTTTCGCGACATGGAGAACGGCGTTGACCACATCGGGGTGTGCGTGACCCGCAATCAACGGGCCCCAGGCGCACACCATGTCGACGTAACCATTCCCGTCGGCATCATAGACTTCGGCTCCGCGCCCGCGCACCAGAACCAGAGGGTCTCCACCCACCGCATTCCAGGCGCGAACCGGACTATTCACACCCGCGGGCGCAACCTTGCGCGCGCGGCTCATCAGCTTCTTTGAAGTTTCCCGCAAACCAATTGTTACAGTATCGAAAATTTTTCCTTTGGAAAATTGCCTGCCTAAGGATTTCATCGGATGCAGGTCTTGAATCTTCTCCGGGGTCGGCTTAAGAAACGCCTTCCGAGCCTCGTCGGCGCGGATCCAAACTTCATTTTTTTGCTTTACAAATTTCGGCACCCGCCTGCTGCTTCTCGCGGCCGTTGGGTGAGCGAAACTCCCTACATTATACCCCCCGTGGAAAACCTTTTGTTGGGCGTGGCCCAAGTACCTGATATTCCAGAAAAAAACATGTTTTTCCACAGCGCCATATCGCCCTGTGGAAAAGTTGGAGAAAGGTTGTCGGTATAAGTCATGGAGAGCTGGCAAAGAGCTCAGCGGATACTCCGCCAGAATGTTGGTGAAGAGCATTATGATGCTTGGATCAAACCTCTGCGCCTGGGTAGCCTCGCTGCGGGTCGTGCCGTCATCCATGTACCTAGCAAATTTTACCGCGATTGGGTGAGCCGGAACTATCTCGATGCCCTGCGAAACTCGCTTCGGGAAGGTGAGGGCCCCGGGCCCGAAATCATCTTCGAGATCGATGAGGGCAAGCAGCACGAGCTCTTCACGGCCAACCCGGCGCCGACAGCCACACCCGCAAGAAAGCGTGCGCCTCGCTCACGAGCACGGCGCGGCAATCTGGTAGAGCGTTATACCTTCGACTCCTTTGTCGTCGGCCCGAGCAATCAATTTGCTCATGCGGCGGCTCTGGCTGTCGCCTCCAAGCCGGGCGAACTCTACAACCCTCTTTTCATCTATGGATCCGTCGGGATCGGGAAAACCCATCTGGTCAATGCCATCGGACATCGGGTCCTGGAGAAAAATCCGGCTGCCAAGATCGCCTACCTCTCCAGCGAATCGTTCGTGAACGATCTGATCACTTCGCTGCGGCAAGACAAGATGGCGGATTTCAAGAACCGCTTCCGCAAGGTGGACCTGCTCATTCTGGACGATGCGCAATTTCTGGCCGGCCGCGAACGAACTCAGGAAGAATTCTTCCATACCTTCAATTCGCTGCATGAGTCGCACAAGCAGATTGTCCTGACTTCCGACAAATTCCCCAAGGATATCCCGGATCTGGAAGAACGCCTTCGAAATCGGTTCGAATGGGGTCTGACCGCGGATATCCAAACCCCGGAGATCGAGACCCGGGTCGCAATCGTCCAAGCCAAGGCGATCCAGGCCGGACTGAAAATCCCCAACGAAGTCGGTAACTTCATTGCTGAATGCGTCGGAGATAACGTACGCGAGATCGAAGGAGCCATCACTCGCCTGGGCGCGATGGCTTCCCTGACCGACCGAGAGATGAACCTCGGATTTGCTCAGGAAGTCCTCTCGCGACAAACCCGGCGGGTCGTCGCACCGACGAGCATTTCCGAGATTCAGGACGCTGTTGCCAGTCATTTCCGCCTCTCGGTCTCCGAGATCTGCTCCAAGAGGCGCACCCAGCATATCGCGCTGGCGCGCCAGATCGCGATGTATCTGGCTCGCGAGATCATCGGTACGTCCTACCCGGCCATTGGCCAGGCTTTCGGTGGACGGGACCATTCCACGGTGATTCATGCCTGCGACAAGATCCGCAAGGGTATGGACCGGGACCGGACTCTGCTGCAAACCGTCCAGACTCTTGATCAAGCGGTTCGCCATTCCCAACCCTCCTGAATCGACCCGCTCGATCTGATCCGGTTGGCCCGATTCATTTGAATCACCGGGCTCCGCTTTTTTCGGACCTGAAACTGGGGCAATTTATGGGTGTGGAAAGCCTGTGGGCAAGGTGGGTGCGATCCGGGGACTTTCTCCTGGGTTTGCTTCTGGGAACAATTCCGGGGATTTTCATGAACCGATTATCGACAACGCTTTTCCCATGACTACGTAGGTGATTCGTTAGTTTTCCACGCAATCCACAGGTTCTACTACTACTAGTAATTTAATATAGACTCATAAGTAGAGTAGAGCTTTGAAGGTAAGATTCTGGCTGAAGGAAAGTAAAAGAACATGGAATTCACAATCGACCGATCTGATCTGATGCAAAGTCTGGGACTGGCGCAGGGTGTCGTCGAGAGACGGAACACCATGCCGATCCTCGCGAATGTTCTTCTCGAAGCCGAAGGAGATCAACTTTCCATTTCAGCAACCGACCTCGAGGTTCATCTCAAGCGGACTTGTTCGGCGAAAGTGAAGAAAACAGGTTCCGCCACTGTCGGGGCCCGAAAGCTTTTCGAACTGATTCGCGAATTGGGCGCCGGCGAGGTCACGATCCGCTCGCTCGACAATGACTTTGTCGAAGTCACCTCGAACCGATCCAAGGTCAAGCTGGTGGGGCTGGCACCGGCCGATTTTCCCACTTTCCCGACCGGTAGCTCCAAAGGTGGGACCAATATCGAATTGGCGGTGGAAAGCCTGCAGAAGGCCATCGACAGGACTCTATTTGCGGTTTCTACTGATGATACGAGATCTCACCTGGGTGGGGTTCTGCTGACGGCCACCGACGGGGGCTTCCGTTTTGTCGGAACCGATGGCCACCGTTTGGCCCTGGCGGATGTTGATATCGGAAAATCGGACAAGGGATCCGTCGAAAAGGGCATCATCCTGCCCCGCAAAGGTCTCGCCGAACTGCGGAAACTGCTCGATGAAGCCGAGGGAAATGCGAATATCCGTCTGCTGGGAAATGCGATCCGCGTCGAGCAGAGCAATGTGGATTTGGTGATGCGCCTGGTCGACGGAGAGTTTCCGAATTACGAGCAAGTCGTCCCCGAGAACACCAAGATCTCGGTTGCGGTGGACAAGGGAGAGTTTTTCGCCGCTCTGAAGAGGGTATCGGTCGTTGCCAGCGATCGTGCCCGAGGGGTTCGGCTCCATCTGGAAAAGGGGCTCCTGCGTGTGGCTGCCAGCAGTCCGGATTTCGGCGAAGCCAGCGAAGAGTTGGCTGTGGACTACAAAGGCGCCAAGGTCGAGGTCGGCTTCAATGCCCGCTATCTGACCGATGTGCTCGGTGTTCTGCCCGAAGACCAGAGGGTTTCGCTCGGACTTTCCGATGAAACCAGTGCCGGTGTCATCTCGACGGAAGAGGATGATTCCTACCGCTACGTCGTCATGCCGATGCGGCTCTGATTCCCCAAATCGGGGGCCGGGCCTGCCCGGTTGGAAAGCTGCCGGGCAGGCGGCACAATTGAAGCAAAAAAGCCTGTAAAACTGGGCCGGATTCCCTTTGGATCGGGTCCATCTTCTGCTAAGATTCCCTATGGAGAAGAACTCTCCAAGTGTCTGATTTTACTATGGAATCTAATCAAGTCGAAGAGAAGCCCGGCGTCGAATACGGCGCTGACCAGATTAAAGTCCTCGAGGGACTGGAAGCTGTGCGAAAACGCCCCGGAATGTACATCGGGGATACAGCGGAAAGAGGCCTTCACCACCTGGTCTACGAGGTCGTGGATAACTCGGTAGACGAGGCCCTGGCCGGCCATTGTGAAGAGATCCGGGTGACCATTCACGTCGATGGCACGATTCGGGTCACTGACGACGGGCGAGGAATCCCCACGGATATGCACCCCACCGAGGGGGTATCTGCGGCCGAGGTCGTTCTGACCAAACTCCATGCCGGTGGAAAGTTCGAAAAGGACGCCTACAAGGTTTCCGGCGGTCTGCATGGGGTGGGGATCTCGGTTGTCAACGCGCTCTCCGAGAGCCTGGAGATGGAGATCAGTCGTGAGGGAGCCGTGTATTTCCAGCGATTCAGCCGCGGTGCTCCGCTGGATCGACTCGCCGAGATCGGCAAGACGCAAAGCCGCGGGACGCAAATTACCTTCAAGCCCGATCCTCTGATCTTCCCCTCCACAGATTTCAGCTTCGAAATCCTCTCACAGCGCCTTCGAGAACTCGCATTTCTCAATCGCGGGTTGAGGATTCATATCGAAGACAAGCGTTCTGACAAGGAACATCTCTTTCATTATCCCGGAGGGATCGCGTCCTTCGTCGAGCATTTGGGGAAAACGAAAAACACCATCCACCCGGACGTGATCTTCATCGAGGGCGAACGAGAGGGCGTGAGCATGGAGATCGCCCTGCAGTGGAACGAAAGCTACAGCGAGACGATTTTCAGCTTCGCCAACAACATCAATACTCATGAGGGTGGGACACACCTTTCGGGTTTTCGTGCAGCTCTGACACGAACGGTGAATTCCTACGCTTCGAAAAACGGGTTTTTGAAAAAAGAGGGCGATACGCTCGATGGTGAAGATGTCCGGGAAGGCATCACGGCGGTGATCGCCACCAAGATTCCCGAGCCACAATTTGAAGGCCAGACCAAGACGAAGCTGGGCAATAGCGAGGTCAAGGGCTACGTCGAGTCTTTGATCAACGAAGGGTTGGCCACCTATCTGGAAGAGCACCCGGGCGACGCCAAGAAGATCATCAGTAAATGCGTTGAGGCCTCGCGGGTTCGCGAAGCAACCAGAAAGGCCAAGGATCTGGCGCGCCGCAAAGGTGCCCTGGATTCCGGTTCTCTGCCGGGCAAGCTGGCAGATTGCCAGGAGAAGGATCCGGCGAAGTCGGAGATCTTTATTGTCGAGGGAGAGTCCGCCGGTGGTTCCGCAAAGCAGGGCCGCGAGCGTAAGTTTCAGGCCATCTTGCCCCTGAAGGGAAAAATCCTCAACGTCGAGAAGGCGCGTTTCGACAAGATGCTCTCGTCACAGGAGATCAAACTTCTGATTACCGCCATGGGCATGGGGATCGGCAGCGAAGAGAAGGATATCGAAAAGCTTCGCTATCATCGCCTGATCATCATGACTGACGCCGACGTTGACGGGAGCCATATTCGAACGCTGATTCTGACCTTCTTCTACCGGCAATACCCCGAGTTGATCGAGAACGGACATATCCTGATTGCCCAGCCACCCCTCTACAAGGTGCGCAAGGGGAAAAAGGAGATCTATCTCAAGGACGAAGGCGCGCTGGAGGACCATCTGATCCAGATCGGCAGCGACCAGACCGAGGTGATCGGCACCGGTAGTTCGGTGCCGCTGCAGGGAGAAGCCCTGGCAAACGTGATTCGTCGCCATTCCCATATGGAGCGAATGATCGAGGCTATCGAGCGAACGCGCCGAAGCCGGGAAGTCGTTCTCGCGGCCGCACGGGAAGAAGAACTCGACGCTGCCGTCTTCGGCGACCCTGCCAGGTTGCAGGCGATTGCCGACCGTTTGCAGACGTCGCTCGACGCAGTCGAGACCATTGAATCACCGCGGGTAGAGATTCTCGAGAAGACCCCCGGTGATCTGCCGGTAATCCGCGTCGAGAACTCCAACGAGCAGAAGATGATGGTCAAAACAGATTTGACGCTCGATTTCTGCACCTCGCCGGAGTTCATTGAAGTCCGAAGGCTCAGTCGAGAGTTGGCCGATGCCGGACAGGCGCCGTTCGCGATTGTCAACGGTGATGTTCGCGTCGAGATGCCGTCGCTTCCGCAGGCGGTACAAAAAATCATGTCGGATGCCCGCAAGGGCCTCGACATCCAACGCTATAAGGGTCTGGGCGAGATGAACCCGGAGCAACTCTGGGAGACCACAATGGATCCGGAGAAGCGAACACTGCTCGAGGTTCGAGTTGAGGATGTACCAGAGGCTGATCTGATCTTCTCGACACTGATGGGCGACGCGGTTGAGCCGCGCAAAGAGTTTATCCAATCTCATGCCACCAGCGTGAAGAACCTGGACATCTAGAGGAAATTTGATGGCAGTTCGAATCCCGGTCAGTATCGAAGACGAAATGCGTCAGTCCTATATGGACTACGCAATGAGCGTCATTATCGGGCGAGCACTTCCCGACGCTCGCGATGGTCTCAAGCCCGTCCACCGGCGCGTTCTTTACGCCATGAACGAACTCGGTGTGCAGTGGAATCGTTCCTACAAGAAGTCGGCCCGTATTGTCGGCGATGTGATCGGCAAATACCATCCGCACGGAGATGCGGCGGCCTACCAGACGCTCGTTCGTATGACGCAGGATTTCTCGATGCGTTACCCTCTGGTGGATGGTCAGGGGAACTTCGGTTCGGTGGACGGCGATTCGGCCGCAGCCCAGCGTTATACCGAGGCGCGGCTTGAGCGGATCGCCAGCGAGATGCTCGAAGATATCGATAGCGAGACCGTCGATTTCATCGCCAACTATGACGAGAGCGAACACGAACCGGCTGTCCTGCCCGCAAAGATCCCCAATCTGCTGCTCAATGGCGCATCGGGAATCGCTGTGGGCATGGCCACCAATATTCCTCCTCATAACCTCAACGAAGTCGTCGATGGTTGTATCGCTCTGCTCGAGCAACCCAATCTCAGTTCGCTGGATTTGATGGAACATATTCCCGGACCCGATTTTCCGACCGGGGGTTTCATTTGCGGGCGCGCCCCGATCCGGGAGGCGTACGAGACAGGTCGCGGGATCTTGCAGGTTCGGGCCAGTGCGGAAATCGAAGAAAACGAGAAGACCGGGCGCGAGAAAATTGTCGTCGATGCGATCCCCTATCAGGTGAACAAGGCTCGTCTGATCGAGCGCATTGCCGAGTTGGTCAACGAAAAGAAAATCGAGGGCATCTCGGACCTGCGTGATGAATCGGATCGCAACGGGATGCGCATCGTTGTGGAGCTCAAGCGCGACGCCAATTCGCAGGTCGTCCTGAATCTGCTCTACCGACATACTTCGATGCAGGACTCCTTTGGCGTGAACCTGTTGGCAATCGTCGAAGGCCGTCCGAAGCTGCTAAACCTGCGCGAAGCCCTTCTGGTCTTTCTCGACCACCGCCGCGAGGTCGTGACCCGTCGGACTCTTTTCGATCTGCGCAAGGCCGAAGAGAGGCTGCATATTCTCGAAGGTCTCAAAATTGCGCTCGATAATCTCGACGCCGTGATTGCCCTGATCCGCGCCTCCAAAAACCCCGTCGAGGCGAAAAGTGATTTGATCAGCACCTTCGAGCTATCCGACAAACAGGCGCAGGCGATTCTCGACATGCGCCTGCAGCGATTGACCAACCTCGAGCGCGACAAGATTCTCGAAGAGCATCAGGAAATGGTCGACTTGATCGCGCGGCTCAAGCATATCCTTGCCACGCCGGCAGAGATCGACGGCATTATCCGCGAAGAGCTCGGTGTGGTGAAAGAGCGCTATGGCGATGAGCGGCGATGTACCATTATCGAAACCGCTGCCGATCTATCCATGGAAGATCTCACGCCACGCGAAGATGTCGTGGTGACGGTCTCGCACGCGGGATACGTCAAACGCATCGAGGCGAGCGAGTATCGGGCGCAGAGACGCGGTGGGCGCGGAAAGAAGGGGGCCAGCGCTCGGGACGAGGACTTTATCGAACAAGTCTTTGTGGCCTCGACGCATGATATCCTTCTGTTCTTGACGAACTCCGGCAAGTTGCATTGGCGGAAAGTCTACGAGATCCCGCCAGGGAGTCGGATCGCTCGCGGCAAGGCAATCGTCAATTTGTTGCAGTTGGAGTCGGGAGAGAAGGTCTCGACCTTCCTGCCAATCCAGGAGTTCACCGAAGGCCCGCATGTATTGTTCGCTACCCGCAAGGGTACGGTGAAAAAGACCCCCTTGATGGCCTATGCGCGTCGGCGAACGGCCGGCATCATCGCAATCAATCTTGATGATGATGATGAACTGATCGGAGCATCTTTGGTTGATCCCGACCAGGAGGTTCTGCTCTCGAGTCGCAACGGGATGGCCATCCGTTTCCCGCAGGAAGGTGTGCGGTCGATGGGTCGCTCGGCGGGCGGAGTTCGCGGCATTCACCTGAGCCCCGGGGACGAGGTCGTCAGTCTGGAAGTGCTGGCCGAAGAAGCCCGCCTCCTGACGGTTTCCGAGAAAGGGCAGGGCAAGCGCAGCGCGCTTGAGGATTACCGAAGCCAATCTCGCGGCGGCAAGGGCATCCGGACCATGAAGGTGGGCCCCAAGACGGGAGACGTGGTGGCTGTCGTTCAGGTTTCGGACCAGGACGAATTGATGTTGGTGACCGACCGGGGCCGTTTGATTCGCTTGCGTGTCGAGGACATTCGCGTCGTGGGTCGCAATACCCAAGGTGTGAAGTTGATCGAGATCGACGACGGAGAGCGTCTGGTGAGTCTGGCGAGAGTCGACGAATCACCAGAGCTCAGTGACGATCCGGAAGCAGCGGAAAGTCCGGATGTTCCGGAATCCCCGGAGCCTCCAGCCAATTAGGCCGAGGGGATAACGAGGCCCGGGTGGTGGGGTTACGGATTTACTGACGCGCAGGCTCCGTGATCCACGCTCGCCATCGTCAGCTTCGCAGCGTCGTTCTTTCGGTCATACGCTGCGCTTTCGAGAAAAATTCGTCGGAAATTTTCCCCATTTCGAGCAAGTTTTCAGCCGAGTTGACGCGTCTCCAGAATTCATGCCCGAAGGCCAGCCAGCGTCCGCCCCAATGAACGAAAAATCGGGAGCGGCGCCGGGCATCTTCCGCACAGAAGAATTCTTCCGCAACAGAGCGAAACTTCCGGAAGGCCCGAGGGTATTCCGCCCCTTCCTGAAAACCGTCAGCCGGCGCTGCGTCGTCCCGGCCCGGCGGGGGAGCCAGGCCGATCTTTTCTCCGATCTGCCAAAGGATCCAGGGGCGAGCGACCGCCGCGCGCCCGATCATGACGCCATCGCAGCCAGTCCGACGAAGTAGTCCCAGGGCATCCTCCGCTGTCTGGACATCCCCATTGCCGATCACGGGGATATTTACCGCATCCCGGACCATGCCGAGATAGTCCCAGTTGGCAAAGCCCCGGCGCTTCTGGGCGGCAATCCGAGGGTGGACCGTCAGCCAGGCGGCGCCGGCAGCTTCCAGCATCTGCGAGAAATCAACCAGATACTTCGGGTCATCCTCGAGGCCGGTGCGGAGCTTTACCGAGACGGGCCGGGTCGAATGCCGAACGGTCGCACGGACAACCTCCTCGGCATATTTTGGGTCGCCCATCAGAGCGACACCCCAATTGTGCTTGAGGGCCTTGTCGACCGGGCATCCCATATTGATATCGACCGCGGCGGGTTGCATGGCGTCGAGTTTTTTCAGGGCGATCTCGATAAAGTGTTCTTCGTTGGCGAGAAGTTGGGGCACCAGGTTGGTCTCCTGGGGCGCGTGGCGGGTTTCGGGCCGATCCCCGACACGTTCGGCGGAAAGGCGCCGCGAGGAGAGCATCTCGGTAAAGACCAGAGATTGTGCACCTGCGGGTGTGTAGGAGCGCAGGGTTTCGCGAAGGGCGACGTGGGACAAGCCGACCATGGGTGCAAGAAAAAAGGGAAAATCGACACGCACCCCGCGAGGTTCCAGTGCGGCCCAACGCTCGCGCGGGAAGAGGTCGGTCATGGCGCAAGTGTCGCGGTCCCCGGCGGCAGGTGCAAGACCTCGCTTGAAGGACCTCGGGGCGTGGTGCACTATGAGGAAGATTTTCGACCACGGAACTCGAAGCAGGAAAATCAAGGAGACAAAGACCTTGCAAGTCGTCCCGGTACCCGTCCTTCAAGATAATTACAGCTATTTGATTTTACCTCCGGGTGAAAAGGTGGCCGCCGTGGTGGATTGCGCCGAAGTGCCTCCGGTTCTGGAGGCAGCAAGAGGTCTCGGGGTCGAGATCACCACGGTGCTGTCGACACACCACCATTGGGACCACGTGGGCGGCAATGAAGAAATTGCCGCCGCGCAGCCTGTTGAAGTCTATGGTAGCGCGGATGACGCAGAGAGAATCCCCGCGATTACCAAACCGGTACAGGAAGGCGATCGTTTCTCCCTCGGTTCGCTCATGGTCGAGGTGCTTCTGATCCCGGCTCATACCAGCGGTCATATTGCCTATTATTTTCCCGAGGAGCGTACAGTCTTTACCGGCGATACTCTTTTTGCCGGTGGCTGTGGTCGCCTCTTCGAGGGCGATGCCGGGCAGATGATGTCCTCGCTGGAGAAATTAAACCGCTTGCCGGCCGATACGCATGTCTATTGCGGGCACGAGTACACGGTGCGGAATCTGGAATTCGCAGAGACCTTGGAGCCTGGCAGCAAGGCGATCCAGGACAAGCTGAGCTGGTCGCGGGCGCGTCGCAGGGAGGATCGACCTACCGTACCGACGACATTGGCGTCGGAGCGCGAGACCAATCCGTTTTTGCGCATGGGAAGCCCGGAGCTGCGGGCGACGCTGCAGAGACTCTTTCCCGATTCAGATGATCGGGACGAGACGCGCTTTGGCCAGACCAGACTCCTGAAGGACGAGTTCTAGTCGGGCCGGGAAAAGGAATATTTAATTGGGTGATCTTTCCGTGGGGAATGCTCGTCGACGGAACTTCCGAAGCGCTCCCTTGAGGCGGTTCAGGCCTCGGTGGAGTGCTCGAGTGTGGCGGAAAGGACGAGCGCGTTGAAAAGGGATTCCCAGTCGCCGGAGGAAGCGTATTCTTCCAGCTCTTCCTCGGACCAGCCGAAGGGGATTTCTGCGTTCTCCCAAAGCTCGACCGGTTGGCCGGAGACGTAGTAGAACTTGCGGTCCTTGCGGGCGGAAGCCAACAGGGCCTGCAAATCGGCGGACGTCTTGCGCTTCTCAGGCGAACGCATGGATCGGCTCCATGGCGACGGGTTGCGTAGGCGACCGAAGCTCCACCTGGCCGCTTTTGATCAGGTGAATGACGGTGGCGATGAGCTCACTCTCGCTCTGCGCGAATTCCGAAACGATCTCGACGAGATCTACAAGTGTGACGTATGGTTTCATGATTTTCTCCTTGCGATGTTGATCTCTATGGATTGCAAGGCGCATGCCATCGCCAGCCAGGAGTAGGAGATCCGCATGGCAAGCCCTAAGGCACTAAAAAATCAGGGATAATTCGAATTTTAGCGGAGCCGCCATCAAAGCGCATATTGTCTGCGGTACAAAAATGGCGGCGCAGAAGTGACAGTTGTGTACATTTGTTTATAGGGGAATACACCTACTGCCCGGACCGTATGCCGTTGGTTGGTAGTCTTTGGGCCACAGGTGCTAGGTGTAGGGAAACTTCCCTCGACAGGAGATCATCTTGGAAGCAGCGCAAACGCCGATTTTCGAAAAATACAAAGTGATCGATATTGATACGCATGTGACCGAACCCCCGGACGTTTGGGAGGGCCGGGTCGCCAAGCGGTGGGGGGATCGAGTGCCTCATATCCAGCGTGTCGGCGATCTGGATCTCTGGATGGTCGGAGATCTGCCCATCGGGATGCCGGGAGCCTATTCGGCGGCGGGTCATGATGGGACCTTTCCCGATTTCCGGAAAACCTATGCGGACATCCCGGCCTCCATGTATGAGGCCAAGGCGAGGTTGGCCTTTCTGGACGAAGAGAACATCCAGGCCTGTGTGATCTATCCGAATGTGGGTGGTTTCGGGATGGGCGGGTTTCTCAAATTGGGCGAACCGGAACTGATGCTCGAATGTGTTCGCGCCTATAATGATTGGCTGCTGGAGTGGTGTGCGGCCGATAGCGCGCGCCTTGTGCCGGTCATGGCGACGCCCTTTTGGGACATCCCGGAGACGGTTCGCGAAATCCAGCGATGTGCTCTGCTGGGCTACCGTGCGGTCTTGATGTGCAACCAGCCTCAGGACCATGGACAGCCTCTTCTACGTGATCGTCACTGGGATCCGATCTGGGCGGCCGCGCAGGAAGCAGGCATGTCGATCAGTTTCCATGTCGGCGGCGGTGATGTTTCGCACGTGGCGAACGATGTCGCCGGTATCGGTGCGAAAGCAAATTTTGCGCGCGCCTCGGCGATGGCGTTTCTGGACAATGGGCGCTGCCTGGCCGACATCATCATGGGGGGCATCCCGCACCGCTTTCCTCGCTTGAAGATGGTCTCGGTTGAAAGTGGCGTGAGCTGGTTGCCGTTCGTGATCGAAGCATTGGACTGGCAGTGGAAGAACAATGGGGTGGTCAAGGAGCATCCGGAGTACGACCTCCTTCCGAGCGAATATTTCCGTCGCCAGATCTACGGCAGCTTCTGGTTCGAGGAGAACGGGATCGCGGCCGCATTGGAAATGTTCCCTGACAACATTCTCTACGAGACCGATTATCCCCATCCGACGTGTCAGGCACCCGGGCCGGCAAGCGCCGGCAGCCATCCGCACGTCTATGCGGGCCGGGTTCTTGCGGATATCCCGGAATCCATTGTAGGCAAGGTCCTGCACGATACAGCCGCCGAGCTTTACGGGCTGTCCTGATATGCAGGGCCCAGCACTTTCCAAATTTCGCGTCCTCGATTTTTCGTCAAACATTGCCGGGCCGTATGCGACCAAACTCTTTGCCGATGCTGGCGCGGATGTCATCAAAGTCGAGGCTGGTGACGGCGACCCCTTGAGGAATTGGTCGGCGACGGGTGGGGACCTCGCCGGTCGCGATGGTGCCCTCTTCCGTTTTTTGAACGCATCGAAGAGGTCCATTGCCGATACAGGCGGCGAGGTCGAAGCGCTTCTGAGCTCCACGCACCTGATTGTCGAGGACCTTGGTGGAGTCTTTCCGCATGATCGCGACGAGTTGCGGGAGAGATATCCACAGCTTGTGATTCTCTCGATCTCGCCCTTCGGTCTCAGTGGGCCCCTGGCGGAAACGGCCAGCACGGAGTTCATCATTCAGGCCGAATCCGGGAGTCTCGCCATTCGTGGTCTTCCGGAAGGCGAGCCCTATCAGGCAGGCGCGCGCACAACCGAATGGATGGGTGGCACCTTTGCCGGTGTGGCTGCATTAGGTGCCTTGCACGGAGCGGCACGCACCGGCGTTGGCGAACACATCGACTTTTCTCTTCAGGAGGCCATGGCCCTCGCGTCGACGACGTACCTTGATCTGATGTGGGGTCTTCTGGGTCGCCCGCCGGTAGCCGGCGCGATGCAGAGTGTGGAAACTCCCTCGATCCACCGAACTCGTGATGGCTTTGTGGGTTTCAATACAAATACCCAACAGCAGATTCAGGACTTTCTGGTCATGATCGATCGTGCAGATCTGATCGCGACAGGAGAGTTCAATCAAGTCCCTGATCGGATGGCGCGCCTGGTCGAGTGGGAAGGCATCGTGAACTCCTGGACGATCAACCGGAGCACAGCCGAGATCGTGGAGCTCGCCTCGGCGCTGCGCGTACCGGTAGCTCCCGTGTCCAACGGTCAGAGCGTTCTCGAGCACGAGCATCTGGTGGCGCGCGGTATCTACAGCGAAGATCCCTCGCGCGGATTTCTTCGCCCACGTCCACCCTATCGCGTGGATGGCGAGGAACTACCCGCGCCGCGCCCGGCACCCGAACTGCACGAGCATCAGGGAAAAATCGAAGACAAGTCTCCGGCCTCCGCAGCGATTGGCGATTCACTGGATCTTCCGTTGCGAGGGGTTCGCGTCCTCGATGCCTCCAATTGGTGGGCGGGTCCCTCGGCCAGTCATTTTCTGGGCTGCCTTGGTGCCGAAGTCATTCATGTGGAATCCACCCGCAAGCCCGATGGTGCGCGGATGATCGGCGGGATGTTTGCCGGCCAGCATGAGAACTGGTGGGAGTGCAGCACCTTTTTTCTTTCCGCCAATACCAACAAGCAGGACCTGGCTCTGAACCTGAATGAGCCGGCGGGCAGGGACATCTTCGCAAAGCTGATCGCAGAATCCGATGTGCTTCTGGAGAACTACAGCCCACGCGTAATGGACGGCTTCGGTTTCACCCGCGAGGCTGTCGAGGAGATCAATCCTCGATGTGTCTATGCCCGCATGCCGGCCTTTGGCGTCGATGGTCCCTGGCGCGATCATGTGGGCTTTGCCCAAACCATGGAACAACTCGCGGGTCTGGCATGGCTGACTGGTCATGTGAACGATCAGCCCCGCATTCAACGCGGGCCCTGTGATCCCCTTGCGGGAGTTCATGCCGCGTTCGCAATCCTGGCAGCTCTGGAGCGCCGCGCCGATACCGGACGGGGTGCTTTCCTGGAGTGCGCGATGGTGGAGGGCGCATTGAACGTCGCCGCCGAGCAGGTCATTGAATTCACGGCCTATGGCAATCTCATGGAGCGCCAGGGGAACCGGACAGCAGAGGCGGCGCCGCAGGGGCTTTTGAAAACGCTGGCATCCGAGGATGCGGTATCACCTGCCTGGATCGCCCTGTCGATCGCGACAGTCGAGCAATGGGACGCGTTATTGGATTGCCTCGGACAACCGGCGTGGGCCAGCGATTGGGCGTCGGCGGATCTGGGGCGGCGCAAGAGTGGCGAGGAGGAACTTCTCGCCCACCTCGCCGAGATGTTTGCCGAGATGGACCGCGAGTCCCTGGTCCGAAAACTCCGGGACGCAGGCGTTCCGGCGGCGATTCCCGCCGATCCTCGATCCCTCTCGGCGCACCCGCAATTTATCCACCGGGGCACCTATGAGGAATTGGTGCACCCGGTTGTTGGCCAGCAGAAATTTATCGGCATGCCGTTTCGCTTTGGCTCGGTGGAACGCTGGCTGCGGGAACCCGCGCCTCTGCTCGGAGAACACAATGAGATCATTCTGCAGTCGCTCGGGCTCGGAGACGACGAGATCCGCGATCTGCAGGATCGCTCCATCATCGGGACCTTGCCGGAGGGTTTGTAGGGGCCGAAGCAAAAAGGGCCCCCGCGGTTGCGCGAGGGCCCTTTCCGATATCCTTGAGGCTCAGGAAAGTTCCTTGCTGGAATAACCAAGAATTCGCCTGGCGACGATCAGCATATTGATCTGCTGGGTGCCTTCGAAGATGTCGTTGATCTTCGCATCCCGCATCCACTTCTCGAGAAGCAGCTGCCGGGAATAGCCCTGCGGCCCCAGAAATTCGACGGCCTTTTGGGTGGCGCGTGTGACGGCCAAACCCGCCTTGGCCTTGCACATCGAAGCTTCCAGGTTGTTGCGTTTGCCCCGGTCCATCATCCAGGCAGCACGCCAGGTGAGCAGACGGGCTGCATGCAGATCGCTCTCGACCTGCATATAGTCGGCTTCCAAAGCCGTGAGCTGCGAATCGGGCAGCCCGTAGCGGATGGTGACGCCGCGCTTCTCGAGTTCCTCGCGCGCCATATCAAGAGCTGCCTGTCCGATTCCGAGAGCGCTTGCCGCAACAATCGGTCGCGTCGCATCGAAGGTCGCCATCGCACCTTTGAAGCCCTCGGTGGTCTGCGCCACGCCGGGATCGCCAAGCACATTGTCGGCCGGGATCCGACAATCTTCAAAGACGATCATGGCGGTATCCGAGGCGCGGATCCCCATCTTGTCCTCAATCTTGATGACCTTCATGCCCGGCGTGTTGTTCTCGACCACAAAGGACTTGATCCCTGCGCGGCCAGCCGATTTGTCGACGGTCGCCCAGACGACGACAAATCCGTCGGACTTCTCTCCAGCCATCAAGCCGGCGGTACAATAGATCTTGGTGCCATTGATGACCCACTCATCGCCTTCGCGCGTGGCGGTGGTGCGCAGGGCTGCCGAGTCGGATCCGCAATGGGGCTCGGTGATCGCCATGGCGGCCCATTTCGGGTCGCCCTCGCTGAACCGTGCGAGAAAGCGCTTCTTCTGCTCAGGTGTGCCGGCGGCGGAGACGGCGGCGCCCCCGAGTCCCGGGTTCGGGATCGAGAGGTAGAGTCCGGCGTCGCCCCAGGAAAGTTCCTCAACGGTAATGCACGCGGCAACATTGCTTTCCTTCGGGCCTTTGTTCCCGCCGTCGGAATCGTCGATACCCATGGGCTTGCCACCGCTGACTTGCCACATGAAGTTCCAGAAGTCCTTGGGCATGGCGTGTTCATTTTCGTCGTACTCACGAGAGATCGGCCGCATGGCGTCGGCGGCGACGCTATGAATCAGTTCTCGAGAAGCTTCTACTTTTTCGGAGTGTTGAAAGTTGATCATCAAATATTCCTTCCTAAACCAGTGCCATGCCTTCGAAGCTGGAGAACCCGCGCGCATTGCGCAGCCACATTTCGACGGGAAAATCGCGGATATAACCATGGCCACCCAGAACCTGGACAGCGTTATCGCTGATCTTCAGGCAAGCCTGAGCCGCGTATCGTTTGGCGAGAAAACACTCGCGCGTTGCATCCTCACCCGCATCAATCTTATGCGCGGCCTCCCAGAGAAGGAGTCGAGAAGCATCGACTTCGATGGCCATGTCGGCCAGCATGAAGGCAACGGCCTGCTTTTGTGCGATCGGGACGCCGAACGCGGTCCGATCCTTGGCATAGTCGACAGAAAATTCGTAGGCACCGCGTGAAACGCCGACGGCAAGTGCGGCAATGGCCAAACGCGCCTGGTTGGTCATGCGCTGCATGTCGAAGCCGGAGCCTTCGCCCAACTCGGCGTCCAGAGGGACCTTGACGTTCTCCAGAACGACCTCGTAGGTGGCCAGGGCCTTGATGCCCATATTCTTTTCGCGCTCGCGGATCGTCACGCCATTGGTATCCCGGTCGACGAGAAAGGCAGCGACACGGCCGCCGGCGTTGGCGGTGACCAGGAGAACCTCGGCGTCGGCGGCCATCGGGACGAAGCACTTCTCGCCGGTGAGGACCCAGCCATCGTCCTGTTTTTGCGCCGTGGTCTCCGGGCAGGCAGGGTCGAAGTCAAAACGCGGCTCGACAATGGCGGCCGCCGCCGCGCGGAACTTTTCGCCGAAGCCAGGCAGGTAGCGCGATTTTTGAGCGTCGCTGCCGCTGTCGATGAGAGGATAAGCTACCAATCGGGGTGCGAGCAGGTGAAGCGCAATCGACAAATCCCCACAGGCGAGCTCTTCGGCAACAATGCAGCCGGTGACAGCGGAGCGTTGCTCTCCGAAACCACCGTGCTCTTCGGGAATTGCGGATTGGATCAGGCCGAGATCAAATCCTTTTCGAACCAATTCTTCAGGGATGGAACCCTTCTCGTCGCATTCTCGAGCAATGGGTCGAATCTGTTCCTTGGCAAAACTCGAGACGGTATCGCGGATGAGCTCTTGCTCTTCCGTTAGTTCGAGGTCGAACATTTTAAGAACCTCCATGTTGGCTCGCGGCTTTCAGGCCCTTGGCGGGCTCCAACCAGGCGAGCTGCTGGTCGACCAGAGTCTCGAGGCTTCGATCGAGATCGAAACCTTCGCGGTCCTGGTAAAATTGAACTTCTGCGCCGAGGATGCTGCCGACCATGAGATCGGCGCCGGCTTGCGCATCACGATCCTCGCGGAACGAACCGGTCTGCTGACCGGTGCGGATGAGAAACTTCAGAAAGCTGCGAAACCGCCGCAGCATGGCTTCGAACTCCTGAGAGAGTTCGTCGTTGGTGTCGATCGCCTCGACCATCATGGTGAGGATGAACTGTCTTTGGCTATTGCTGCGGGCATTTTGCGCGCAGAGGCGAGCCACCTGCCGAAGTGCCGCTGCGGGATCGTCGCTGGGATCGATCTGTGCGGATACCGAGGCTTCAAATGCCTGAATCCGCTCTTTCACGGCAGCAAAGCGCAGCTCTTGCTTGTCGCGGAAATGGTAATAGAGGGCACCTTTGGTCACACCGGCCGCCCGAGCGATCCGATCGATTGAGGTTCCGGCGTACCCATACCGCGCAAAACAATCGATCGCGGTATTTAAAAGCCCTTCTTTTCCAGGCACATTTCGCCGAGCGGTTGAAGGATCCTGGGACATACTAAACGTTTAGTACCCAAGCTCCTCCCCCGCAAGGCGCTAAAACTGGGGGGCGAACGGCCGATAAAACCCTTGATGACTAATCAGGCTTCCATGACAGGTACGGCTCCCGCGGTGGATCAGGACGAGCGGGGCAATATGATTGCGCAAACCTCGATGGCCAAGGTTCTTCGACCGGACCGGCTCGGCCCCGAGATAGAAGGGTTTCGAGAGTCTCTGGCGAGAATGGTCATTGGTCAGAAACCGGCGGTGGAGGCGGTCACGCAGGCGTTTCAGATCTACCGCGCCGGTCTGGCAAGCTCCGAGAGGCCTCTGGGGTCGTTTCTCTTTCTCGGTCCTACCGGCACCGGCAAGACCAATCTGGTCGAGTCGATTGTGGAAACCTGCTTTGGCGATCGCAAGGCGATGCTGAAGATCGACTGCGCGGAGTTCAGTCATAGCCATGAGGTGGCCCGTCTGATCGGCTCCCCTCCCGGATATCTCGGACACCAGGAAACAAATCCCTATCTTTCGACGGCGAATATTACCCGCAATCAGACGCCGGAGTGCCCGTTCACGGTGATTCTTTTTGACGAGATCGAAAAAGCGAACGATTCCCTCTGGCAGCTTCTATTGGGAATCCTCGACAAGGGACGCCTGACTCTGGGAACCAACAAGGAAGTCGATCTCTCGCGATGCTTTATCTTTCTGACCAGCAATATCGGCAGCCGCTCGGTCAGCGATATCCTGGCTCCCGGGATGGGTTTTGTTCGTGAGACCAAAGAGACGGATGAAAAGATTCATCAGAGAATCGAGGATGCGGTTCTGTGGAGCGCCAAGCGCACCTTTGCGCCCGAGTTCCTCAATCGACTCGATCATAAAGTTGTCTTTCACCGACTGACGGCTTCGGAAATGCGCCAGATCCTTGATCTGGAATTGCAGAAGATCGAAAACCGTCTGGGGCAACGTGGTGACGCGATCGAATTCATCTACACGGATCGCGCAATCGAGCGATTGATGGAGGCGGGCACCGATCCCGAGTTGGGTGCACGGCCGATGAAGCGAATCCTCGAGCAGCATCTGGTCTTTCCGCTTGCGCGGCTCTACGCCTCGGAACAACTTCTCGGGGGCGAAACCGTTTGTGTGGATTGGCCCGAAGGTGACGAGGAAATCGAGTTCTCGCTCGCGGAACGTCGCCGCGCGACGGCCTGATTCAGGGCTCGATCCAGCCCACAGCCTCTCCGGCATCGAGCATGCCGGCACCGCAGGAATACGTCCCGCCATTGGTGCACTCCAGAGTCGAGCCGTTGGGGAATTCACGAGCGGTTCGCATCAGACGGTTAAAGATCTGGCCCGGCCGCAGGTCGGGTTCCCGGGCAAGGATCAGTGCCGCGACGCCACTGACGTGAGGTGCGGCCATACTGGTGCCCAGCTTGTAGCCATAGCCCTCGTTGGCGGGTTTGGTGAGGCCCTCGTTGATGGTCGAGAGAACGCCACCGTCGCGCGCCTCGCCCAGGCTCCCTCCAGGAGCAGCCAGATGCGCCCGGCCGTAATTGGAGTAGGCGGCGCGCCCCCCCCAACGATCGGTTGCGGCGACCGAGAGAACTCCCGCACAATTGGCCGGATAATAGTTCTCGGCGGAAGTCTGATGGTTGCCTGCCGCCGCCACGATCAGCGCGCCGGCGGCGAGGGCGTCGCTGATGGCGTCCTGCACATAGGGCGGACAAGAACCGTGAAAGCCGACACTCAGATTGATGATCGCGGCGGGATGGCGGTTGGCAGGTATCGCATTGGATTCGGGCAGGGTGCCCGCGGCCCAGCGGATCGCATCAGCAAGATCAATGGGATCAATCCCGCATTTGCCGCCAATCCTCACGGGGAGGATTCGAGAGGCCCAGTCCACGCCGGTGGTCCCTTGCTGGTTGTTGGCGACTGCGCCAATCGTGCCGGCGACATGTGTTCCATGCCAGCTTGATCGCGATGCGGGCGCCCCGGGGCTGCACTCATCCTTGCGAGCGGCATCACCGGGATCCTCGGCAGAATCGTCGCGGGTATTGTAATCTCCGGCCCGCCAAACGTCACTGACGAAGTCGAATCCAGCGAGGAGTCGTGGCCCGAGATCCGGGTGCGCGGTGCGCACGCCGGAGTCGAGAACCGCCACCACGACGTGGCTGGATCCGGTGGTCCAGTGCCAGGCTGTGGGGGCATCGATGCCGGCGACCGGATCATGCAGTGGCCATTGCTCTGCATAAAGAGGGTCGTTCGGCATTGTCTGGAAGCGACCGCGCACGGCAGGAACGACCCACGAAACTGAATCATCTGCTGCGAGTCGTTGGGCGATGGCCTGAACAGAGGCGACCGGCATTCTCTGGAAGAGCCGCAAGACCCAGGCCCCTCCCGACATCGGTCGTTCGACATAGAGGGGGATGCCGGCGCGGTCAATGAGTTCGCGTTTGCGGATTGCCGGAAATTCGCCACCCTGATCCGAGAGGTCCCGAAGCTGTGGATCCCGAAACAGGATTACCAGCCGGTCGAGGCTCTGAGCTCCTGCGGTGGTGGGATCATCGTGAACTCCTGGTGGTTCACGGTCGGCATAGAGAACCATCGGGTCTTCCCGGAGGCGTTGCAGGACGTCGCCGGCAACCGAAGAGTCGGGTAGCCGGAGGCGATGAGAGCCATCACGGTTGATGGCGTCCGGGGTGAGATCGACACCAGAAATTTTCTGCAAGGAGTCGAGCTGTTTTTGTGTGAGCGGCGCGCCGCGGAGATCCGCATCGCGATGCGCCTGCTGCTGGAGCAGGACGATGATCGCTGCCGGTTCAGCGGCGCCTGCAGCCGAAGGCAGGATCAGCAGGGCGATAAAAAAAAGGATCCACACAAGTGAATCCTTCCTGTTCCGGCAGTGCTTGTCGAGTTGGCTTTTACGCAGGGTCTCTCCAGAGAGCTCGTCGCCCGCGAAGCCGGGACGAATCTTTTCAGGAAATCGCAGCGACGGCCGCACGATTTTGTGCGCGCTTCAGAGAAGCCAGGCAATCATCGTGTTCGGGGGTGCCGGGAAGCAATTCTTCCATCTCCTGATTGGCCGTCTCTTCGGCGACCCGAGCACGATCCACATCGATTTCGTCGCGTCGTTCGGCAGCATCGGCGAGGACCGTGATGGAATCGTCGAGGACCTCGGTCAGACCTCCGGAGATGGCCACGAAATCATCCTTGCCCTCGGCTCGGTAGCGAAGGACACCGACATCCAGCGAGGTCAGGAAGGTGATATGCTGCGGAAGAATTCCGAATTCACCGTTGGTCCCGGGCGCATAAACCTCTTCGACCTCCTGGTCGAGAACGGCTTTGTCCGGTGTGACGATCTGCAGGCGCATGATGATGGTGTCCGATCAGTCTTCGGTAAGGGTTTTGGCTTTTTCGATGGCTTCCTCGATGGTGCCCACCATGTAGAAGGCCTGCTCGGGGATGTCATCGTATTTGCCCGAGCACAGTTCCTTGAAGCCGGAGATGGTATCGGCAAGCTTGACGTATTTGCCGTCGAAACCGGTAAAGCTCTCGGCAACGAAGAAGGGCTGCGAAAGAAAGCGCTCGACCTTACGGGCCCGCGATACGACCAACTTGTCCTCCTCGGAGAGTTCGTCCATGCCGAGAATGGCGATGATATCCTGGAGGTCCTTGTAGCGCTGGAGAATCTCCTGCACATCACGGGCAACCTGATAGTGCTCTTCGCCCAGGATGTTCGGATCCAGAATTCGAGAGGTCGAATCCAGAGGATCGACAGCCGGGTAGATCCCGCGTTCCGAAATGGCACGCGAGAGGACAGTTGTGGCATCGAGGTGAGCAAAGGTGGTGGCGGGAGCCGGGTCGGTCAAGTCATCAGCGGGGACGTAAATCGCCTGCACCGAGGTGATGGACCCCTTGCGGGTCGTGGTGATGCGCTCCTGAAGCTCACCGAGATCGGTGGCGAGAGTCGGCTGGTAGCCAACAGCACTCGGCATACGTCCCAGCAGGGCGGAGACTTCCGAGTTGGCCTGAGTGAAACGGAAGATATTATCGATGAAGAGCAGAACGTCCTTGCCTTCTTCGTCACGGAAGTGCTCGGCGACGGTCAGCGCGGAGAGGGCGACTCGAGCGCGGGCGCCCGGGGGCTCGTTCATCTGACCATAGACCAGGGCGGTCCGGTCGATAACGCCCGATTCCTTCATTTCCAGCCAAAGGTCATTTCCTTCACGGGTTCGTTCACCGACGCCACCGAAGACCGAATAGCCGCCGTGCTGCTTGGCGACATTGTTGATCAACTCCATGATCAGCACGGTCTTGCCGACACCGGCTCCACCGAAGAGACCGATCTTTCCGCCTCGTGAGTATGGTGCGAGGAGGTCAACGACCTTGATCCCCGTCTCGAAGGCTTGCACATCGGTGGCCTGATCAACGAATTCGGGAGTCGGTTGGTGGATGTCGCGGTAGGTTTCCGTTTGGACGGGCCCAGCTTCATCCACGGGTTGTCCGAGAACGTTGAGGATTCGACCCAGCGTGGCTTCGCCGACCGGGACGGAAATACCGGAGCCCGTGTCCTTGGCTTCGATGCCGCGGGTCAGTCCTTCGGTTTCGTCCATGGCAATGCAGCGGACGGTGCGTTCGCCGAGGTGCTGTGCGACTTCAACAATGAGGTTCCCCTCCTCGTCACCCAGGGCCGGATTGGTAATGGCCAGAGCGTTGAAGATAGGAGGCAGGGTGCCTTCGGGGAATTCGACGTCCACGACGGGACCGACGACCTGTGTGATGCGACCAATGTTGTTCGACATTTGTGTTTCCTGATTCCTAACCGTTGAGAGCCTCGGCGCCGCCGATGATCTCCATGAGTTCGGTTGTGATTTGCGCCTGACGCGCACGGTTCATTTCCAAAGTAAGTCGCTCGATCACTTCCGAGGCGTTTCGAGTTGCCGAGTCCATCGCCGTCATGCGGGCGGCGAGTTCACTGGCACCTGCCTCGAGAAGAGCGTGCAGAACACGGACCTCCACCAGGCGGGGCAGAAGGGTTGCGATAATTTCTTGAGGGTTGGGTTCGAAGACGTAATCGTGCCCGCTTTGAGATCCGGGCTCGTCTTCTTCTGCGGCCCGCAGCGGCAGGAGTTCTTCCACCGAAGGCGTCTGGGTCATCGTGGACTTGAAAGCAGAATAGACAATCCGCACGTCGTCGATCTCGCCTTCGAGGAAGAGGCGTTGTGCCTGTCGCGCGATGTCCCGCGCGATGGTGGGTGCGTCCTGGACCGCAGGCATGCCCACGGACTCGCGCGCCTCAACGCCGTTATGCTTCAATGCCTCGACGCCCTTGCGGCCCACCACATAGTAGGAGAGCTCTTCTTCGCGGGTGCCTGTGAACCTCTCGAGGTCCCGGATCAGGTTGGCGTTGTAGCCGCCGCAGAGACCGCGGTCACTGGTCACCACGATCACCATCATCCGGCTGCTGTTGTCGGGAAGCTGCATCAATGGATGCTGAGCATCTCCGTCACTGCGGCCGAGAAGGTGGTGCACCATGCCCTGGAGTTTTTCTCCATAGGGCCGGGCCGCCACGGCAGCCTCCTGTGCTCGACGCAGCTTGGCCGCCGCGACCATTTTCATGGCTTTGGTGATCTGCTGCGTGTTCTTGACCGTAGCAACGCGCTTACGGATGGCCTTCAGATTTGCCATTTTATTTCACAAAGACAGTCTTGAAGTCTTCGATGACTTTGCCGAGACGTTCCTCGAGCGCATCATCGAGCTTGCCCTGTTCGCGGATATCGCCGAGGAGCGATGGGTCCTTGGTTTCCGTGTAGGCGTAAAGCTCGCTCTCGAATGCGGCGAGCTGAGACTCTTCGAGATCATCGAGGAATCCGCCGTTGGCGGCGAAAATGATCATGATCTGATTCTCGACCGGGAGCGGCTCATATTGTTTCTGTTTGAGGATCTCGATCAGACGGCTACCGCGCACCAACTGTTGCTGGGTGGCTGCGTCGAGGTCTGATCCGAATTGCGCAAAGGACTCCAGCTCACGGAACTGGGCGAGGTCGAGGCGAAGCGAGCCTGCGACCTGACGCATTCCCTTGACCTGAGCTGAACCACCGACACGCGAGACCGAAATACCCGGGTTCACGGCCGGGCGAACGCCGGAGTTGAACAGATCGGTTTCCAGGAAGATCTGACCGTCGGTAATCGAAATCACGTTGGTCGGAATGTAGGCGGAGACGTCACCCGCCTGCGTTTCAATAATCGGCAGTGCGGTCAGCGATCCGCCGCCTTCGGCATCCGACATCTTGGCGGCGCGCTCGAGCAGGCGGGAGTGAAGATAGAAAACGTCTCCGGGATACGCTTCACGGCCCGGGGGACGACGAAGCAGCAGGGAGAGCTGGCGATAGGCAACGGCCTGCTTGGAGAGGTCATCGTAGATCACCAGCGCATGCTGACCATTGTCGCGGAAGTATTCGCCCATCGTGCAGCCCGTGTAGGGAGCGATGAACTGCAACGGAGCGGACTCCGAGGCGGTTGCCGCGACGACGATGGTATACTCCATCGCGCCTTCCTTGGTCAGGCGATCAACCACCTGCGCGACTGTCGAACGCTTCTGTCCAACCGCCACGTAGATGCAGGTGACGTCGCCGCCCTTTTGGTTCAGGATCGTATCGATCGCGACGGCAGTTTTACCCGTCTGTCGATCGCCGATGATCAGCTCTCGCTGTCCACGACCGATGGGAATCAGAGCATCGATTGCCTTCAAGCCTGTTTGCATGGGCTCGGTCACGGGCTGGCGCTTGACGATGCCGGGCGCCTTGAGTTCGATACGTCGGTTCTGGCCCGAGGTAATCTCGCCCTTGCCATCGATCGGCTGTCCGAGGGCATTCACGACGCGCCCACGGAGCTCCGGTCCGACCGGCACCTCGGCGATGCGGCCGGTCCGTTTGACTTCGTTGCCCTCCCCGACCTCGTGCGCTTCTCCGAAGAGTGCGGCGCCGACGTTGTCTTCGTCGAGGTTCAGAACCATCCCGTAAATGTTGTTCGGGAATTCCAGCAGTTCACCCACTGCTGCTCGTTCCAGCCCGTAGATACGGGCGATACCGTCACCGGTTGACAATACAGTACCGGTTTCCCGCACCTCGAGGGACTTTCCATAGTCCTCAAGCTGCTGGCGGAGGATGTCGCTGATTTCTGCGGCGCGAATCGCCATCTCGTGATTCTCCTTAACTTGTCCTGATTTCAGGCAGCCCGACGAACCTTCGCCGGGACCTCATGCATAGTGGTTCAGCTGGCGCCCTCTTCTCGGTTGAGGGCACGGGCAAGCTCGACAAGCTGCGTACGAACGCTGCCGTCATAGACTCGACCTTCGATTTCTACTGTTAGTCCGCCGACCAGAGATGCATCGGTTTCGGTGTTGAGGAGGACTTCCAGACCTTGAGCCTTGGACAGTCCGGAACGGATTTCTTCGGTGCTTGCGTCGGAAAGCGGTCGAGCGGTGCGAAGCTCGCCGCGGACGCGACCGAGCTCCTTGTCGACCAGATCCCGGTAGGAGCGGTCGATTCCGGCAATCTCGTTGATCCGTTGGTTGTCGACCAACAAGGAAAGGAAATTGCGCGTCAGATCCGAGAGGTTCAGAGAAGAGGCCAACTCTGCGAGAATCTTGTCCCGAGCCTCTTCGGCGATGATCGGGGACGCCAGTGCGGTGCCCAGCTCCGGGTTCGCCAGCCAGGCCGTGGCCGCCGCGAGTTCCTCGGCGACCTCTTCGAGTCGATTGGCTCCGCGCGCTGCCGTAGCCAGGGCGCGGGCATAGCGTTTGTCCAGAGCGCCGTTCATGAACTGGCCTCCGTATCCTTGAGAAACTCGACGACAAAGCGCTGTTGGTCGTCGTCGGACATCTCCCGGCCGACGATCTCGCCGGCGACCTTGGCGATCAGTTGCGCGCTTTCATCCTGCAGCGAGCGGCGTGCTCGTGCGACTTCCTGGTCGGCCAGCAGGCGCGCGTCCTTGCGCAGGCGTTCCGCGGTGGCTTCGGCATGCGCGATCGCCTTGTCCGCTTCGCGGCGGGCGATCTCGAGAAGTTCCTCACGTGCCTTGGCTGCCTCGGTTTCCAGCGAGGCCATCTTGCTTTCGAAGTCCGCTTTGAGGGTCTCGGCCTCGCGCTTGGCTGCCGCGGCAGCTTCAAGGGCCTGAATGGTCTCGAGCCGGCGCGTCTTGAGATAGTCCGCGACCAGAGGCCATGCGAATTTGTAGATAATCAGCGAGAAAATGCCGAAGTTGGCAAAGCCCCACAGGGTCATGGACCAACTTGGCTCGCCCCCGCCCGCACCGGCAGCCCATGCCGAGTCGCTGGCCGCCATCACGGCAGCAAGCGCGATTGCGATTGTCCGCTTCATGCGCTGACCTGCCTTCCGAGGATCTTGCTTGCGGCTGTTTGCGCGAGTTCGTTGGACTGGGACTCCAGAGAAGCTCTAGCCTCGTCAGTTTCGGCGGAGATCTCCGCCCGAATGGACTCAAGGGTCTGGAGAGCATCCTTGCGGGCGGCCTCCAGAAGCTGGCGTTCGGACTCTTCGGCTTCCTTGCGAATCTGGTCGCCGCCGGTGGCACCGGCCATCCGTGCCTCCTGAAGAGATTTCTCGAAGGCCTCGCCCATGGCCTCGACCTCGTCGCGCATGGCCAGGGCTTCCGCCTGCGCACCGCTGGTTCTCTCGGCGCGGCGTGCGAGGACCTCGAGGGTCGGGCGCAGAATCAGGGGGATCAGGATCCAGGCGAACACGAAGAAGATGACGATTTGTACGTAGAATCCTTCTTGTGGTGGTAGTTCGAGCATTTCTTGGCGTGCCTCCTGACCTCTCCGGAACCCGGGACCTAGCTTTGCCCCTTGGCGCGCGCCACTTCCGGCGCAGCAGGTTTTTCGTCGCCCGCGAGGAGAGTCACCTTCTTGCCGCGCTCTTCGCTGGCGCCCATGGAGCAATGGCCCTCGAAGACCACGCCCTCTTCGATGACCACACTTGGGGTGATCACGTTGCCAAAGAGTTTGGCAGGCGAACGAATCTCGAGCTTCTTGGTCGCGCGGATGTCGCCGGTCACGTTTCCGTGGATGACGACGTTGGTGGCCGTAATCTGTGCGTTGACCACGGCGGAGGCACCGATCATCAGCGTGCCGTTGGCGACGATCTCACCCTCGACCTCGCCCTCGATCCGGGCCATGCCCTCGAAAGAAAGCTTGCCGGAGATGCGGGTTCCCTTGCCGAGCAAGGCCGTCTCGCGTCCATTGCCCAGTTCCGATCTCTGTTCTGCCGCCCCTGTTCCTGCCATGCCTTTATTCTCCCGACTTGAAGACCCTTGATTTCTCTCGGGAAATTCCTCACCGCCGGCTTGGGGGTCCTTGGCAGACTGATTTTCGGCGTTGCCACGGTCCTTCTTGAAGAGAGCCATCGATTGCGGTTTCCAGTTCGAAATTCGTTGGGTGTCGATCTGTCCGGGAGCCTGAGATTCTCTCGGGCCTGAAGCTGCAAAAGACGCACAAACAGCGCTTTTCCCGGCGTAAAATTGCTACCAATCAGCAGAACTGATGTCAAAAACGGTCGACGGGTATTAGCCCCTCACATAGTGGTCGAATCTTGCCGGGAAACTCTCAGGCCAGAGGTTGGGCCCGGCGGCCGGCGGCGAGGAGCATATCGCTCAGCCGTCCGAGGTCGTCGTTCGAGAAAAAGGCAATTTCCACGCGACCTTTTCCGGCATCTCCGCGGAGCTGGATGGCGACTTTGGTGCCGAGGGTGCGGCTCAGATCTTCCTCGAGACGCACGACGTCAGGGTCCCGTCGGGGCGTGGTTTTGGCGCCTCGTGCGGATTTGGCGGCCTTTTCCGTGTCTCGCACCGACAGATTCCGGCGCAGAATTTCGGCGGTCAGCGTCTCGCGTGCCTGCTCGCTGTCCAGGGCGAGGATGGCGCGTGCGTGCCCCGCACTGATGCGGCCCGCGGTGATCTCGGCCTGCGTGCTCTCGGGGAGATTCAGAAGCCGCATGGTGTTGGCGATGGCCGAACGGCTTTTGCCGACGCGGTCGGCAACTTCTTCCTGAGTCAGAGCAAACTCGGCGATCAGGGCCTTGAAGGCTCGCGCTTCTTCGATCGGGCCGAGGTCGGCGCGCTGGACATTTTCCACCAGAGCGACCACGAGGCTTTCTTCATCGGCAAATTCCCGAACGAGCGCGGGGATCTCGGTCTTGCCGGCCCGCTCGCTGGCGCGCCAGCGGCGTTCGCCGGCAATGAGCTCATAGGTACCCCCGGGCCCGGTCCGCACAAGAATCGGCTGAAGGACGCCCTGCTCCGCGATGGATCGGGTCAGGTCCTCGAGATGCTCCTCGGTAAATTCGGTTCGCGGCTGTCGTGGGTTGGGAACGATCTTGGCGATCGCGATCGACCGAACCCGGTCCCCCGTTTCGCTTTCCGGGATGGCTGCGGGTGCTGTGGCAACGGCTGCAGCCGCACCCGAGGCGGTGGGAAGCCCGTCTGTCGATCCCCGTGTACCGGCGGCCGGGATCAACGCCCCGATTCCTTTTCCTAGTGCCCTTCGCATTTTCATAAACTCCGATACAGCCGAATCAGTTTTTCAATTCTGTCTTGACGTTTTCGCTGGAGCCGCTCGCGCTGGCGGCGACGGCCTTTTCGTTGTTCTCGCCGGACGACTCGGAGGGATTGGAGGTGGCTTGATCGGAGGGCGGTGCGGGCGTCGGTGCAGGGTCTTGCGCAGATGGCCGGTTCGAGTCTTGCGACTCCGAAGGCGGATCAGTCTCGCGAGCGACGCCCTCGGTAGGCGCTGAAGCCCCTGTGGCAGAGGGACTCGAGGCCACGGCATCGTTTTCGTTCGGGGGGGCAGCGTCTTCGGAGGCGCCCTCGAGTCTGCCGATCAATTCCTTGGCGATCGCCGCGTACGCCTGTGCGCCCTTGGAGGAAGGATCATAGAGCAGCGCCGGCAAACCGTGGCTCGGGCTTTCGCTCAAGCGCACATTGCGAGGCACGACGGCGTCAAAGACCTTGTCGGGGAAATGTGTTTTGACGTCGTCGGCAACCTGCCGACACAAAGTGTTGCGGCCGTCGAACATCGTGAGGATGAGGCCGTCGATCGCGAGGGATTCGTTCAGGTTGTCGCGCACCAGAGAAACGGTGGAGAGCAGGGAACTCAGGCCCTCGAGCGCGTAGTATTCACATTGCAGGGGAATCAGAAGGGCGTCGCAGGCCGTGAGGGCGTTGAGCGTTACCAGGCCCAGCGATGGCGGGCAGTCCATAATGATAAAATCATACCGGTAGCGCAGCGTGGCCAGTGCGTCGCGGAGCCGGCTTTCGCGATTCTCCAGCTGGACGAGTTCGATCTCCGCGCCGATCAAGTCCTGGCTGGCACCGATGACCTGCAATTTCGGCAGCATGGTGCGCCGCAGGGCCCTGTCGGCAGTCGAGTTGCCGAGGAGCACGTCATAGGTAGAAGCCTCAGTACTAGTAAGGCGAATCCCTAACCCGCTCGTGCCACTGCATTGCGGATCCATGTCGATCATCAGCGTTGAACGATTGTTCATCGCGAGGCCGGCGCTAAGGTTTACGGCGGTGGTTGTTTTTCCCACACCGCCTTTCTGGTTTACGATCGCAATCACCCGTCCCATGATCCCAAGGGTCTAACAGGTGAACGCACCCGGGTTAAACGTTGGAGGCGAATTATGGCCTGTTTTTCAGAAAATATTGGCTGGCTCCCGCCCTGTTTCACGTGAAACATTCGGTATGCGAGGACGCGATTGCGTCGCCGTTCGCGCGATCTGAACCGGAAATGCCTGGAATTACTGGCTTATAGACGACGCCAGAGGCGAACTTGGTGTTGGCGGTCGGCTTCCGGGAGTCGGTAGGCCCGTGTTTCGAGGGTCTGATACGCCGACCTGAGTTCTTCGGATTCCGGCCACGGTGCCGCAGGCGAGCATAGGGCCATCACCAGGCTTCCCTGGCCGATCCGCGAGAGACAGCCCGCCAGAAGCTCGCCCAGGTCCGAGAATGTCGCACGCGAGACGACCACGGCCTGCGGCAGGGTGATGGTAAGGTCCTCAAGCCGCTCGTTCCGCACTTCGATGATCGGAGCCGGGCAGCGCCGGGCCACCGCCCGCAAGAAATGAGCTCGCCGTTGCCGGGGCTCGACCAGCAGGGTTCTTTCAGGGCGCAGAAGCGCTGCCAGGGGAATTCCGGGGAAACCCGCGCCGCTGCCGACATCCATCAGGGATTCAATGGAACCACCGCTTTCCTCGATCAGGGGGCCGGCTGTGCGCAGGCTGTCCAGGAAGTGACGGCGCAGCCATTCCTTGCGGGTACCGGCCGCCACTAGATTGAGGCGTGGCGCCCAGATCTCCAATTCGGAGAGGTGAGCCTCGAGAAGGGGCAGAGCTTCAGACAGCCGAGGATGCAGCACTTCCGGAAGGTTTCGGGCCAGAAACTCGACATCACCGTCGGAAAAGCCTCTGTTTTCGTCGATTCCTACTGTTTCCGGGTCAGATTGTTTCACGTGAAACACCGCTCGGGCCGCGGCCCTCAAGCAGTTGAAGCCTGACGCTTCAGGTGAATTCCGAGCAGGTTCACGGCCGCGGGGGTCACTCCAGGAATCCTCAGGGCCTGCCCAAGTGTTTCCGGTTGGACGCGCTGGAGCTTCTCGAGGACTTCTGCCGAGAGGCCCTTTACGCGGGTGAAGTCTGTTCCTGCGGGAAGCCGGGTTCGCTCCAGTCGGGCGCCCTGGGCGGCCACCCGGGTCTGCTGGCGCAAATAGCCCGCGTATTTGAGATCCAGAGCCATGGTCAGGTGCTTGTGGGCGTAGTCGGGGAGGTCGACGCCCGCCAAGGCCATCAACTCCCAATCGACACGAGGCCGGCTGATAAACTGATCTGCAGTAACCGAGTCCCGAAGCCGGTCCAGTCCACGCGCGGCCAGTAGTTCATTCAATTCCGGACTGGTGCGCACCATGACCGAGGCCAGGAAGCTGCGAAGCTCCTCTGATTCTGCCTCATGACGACAAAACCGCTCCCAGCGCTCCTCGTCGAGCAGCCCTCGCTCATGGCCCAGAAGGCTCAGGCGTTGGCGGGCATTGTCCTCCCGCAGAAGCAGCCGGTGCTCCGCCCGGGAGGTGAACATGCGATAAGGCTCGCCACCCACACCCTTGGTGACCAGATCATCGACCAGCACGCCAATATAGGCCTGTTCCCGGCCCAGGCGAAGGGGTTCCTCGCCACGTACTCGGGCGACCGCATTGATGCCAGCCATCAGGCCCTGTGCGGCGGCCTCCTCGTAGCCGGTGGTTCCATTGATCTGTCCTGCGAGGAAGAGTCCGGGCAATCGCCGGGTTTCGAGGGAATGTTGCAGCTCGAGCGGGTCGATATAGTCGTACTCGATCGCGTAACCCGGACGAACGATCTCGGCGTTTTCCAGACCCGGGATGGAGCGGACCATGGGGATCTGTACTTCGAGGGGCAGGGCTGTCGAGAGTCCGTTGGGGTAGACTTCAAAGGTATCCAGCCCCTCGGGTTCGAGGAAGATTCTGTGCTGATCCCGATCGGCGAAGCGCACGACCTTGTCCTCGATCGATGGGCAATACCGCGGCCCGCGGCTTTGGATCCCGCCACCATAGATGGGCGAGGATTCTAGATTTTCCCTAATGATTTCATGGGTTTGCGGGGTTGTATGGGTGATATGGCAGGAGATCTGGCGCATTGGCATTGCGTCGGAGCCAAACGAGAAGGGCACCGGATCGGGATCTCCGGGCTGCTCGGTCAATCGGCTATAATCAATGCTGCGCGCGTCCAGACGGGGGCAGGTGCCTGTCTTGAGTCTTCCAATCGGGAACCCCAGCTCTTCGAGATGGGCGCTTAGGCCCTCGGACGCCTTGTCGCCAGAACGTCCTCCGGCCTGCTGGTCGTCCCCGATATGCATGAGCCCTCGCAGGAAGGTTCCTGTGGTAAGGATCGTCACGTCGGCCCGCCACGAATCCCCGTTGCAGGTCTCGACGCCGACAGCGGCACCGTCTTCCACCAGAAGTCTCTCGACCATGGCTTCGCGGATCTCGAGGTTCTCGGTGCGATGAAGGACCCGGGTCATCTGCTCCCGGTAGGCTGCCTTGTCGGCTTGTGCGCGGCTGGCACGGACCGCGGGCCCCTTGCGGGTATTGAGGGTACGGAACTGAATCCCGGTGGCGTCGATGGCCCGCGCCATTTCACCGCCGAGCGCATCGATCTCCTTGACCAGGTGCCCCTTGCCCACGCCGCCAATGGCCGGGTTACAAGACATCTGCCCCATATGTTCGATGTTCGAGGTCAGCAGCAGCGTCCTGGCACCCATTCGCGCCGACGCAAGCGCCGCCTCGATTCCGGCATGCCCAGCACCCACAACTATTATATCTAGTTTTTTCAATGGCTTATGATTATTTTACTTGCCAATACAGAATTTGGCAAAGATACGATCCAGAACGTCCTCGGGGGAAGAGATTCCCACCAGGGCATCGAGAGCAGCCGTCGCGGTCTGCAGCTCGCAGGCCACCAGGTCGAGCCCGTCCTTGCCTTCCAGCAAGCCCTTGCCGGCCAGAGCCGCTTTGCTGGCATCGCGCAGGGCCGCGCGATGCCGTTCGCGGGTCACCAGAACCGCCTCGCCCTCGCTTTCTTCGGGCCACGCTAGCATCTCCAGCGCGCCGCGGCACAACTCATCGAGTCCACGTCCCTCGGTAGCCGAGACTGTGACCATCCGGGGAGCGCCCAGGGCATCGGCATCCCAGACCAGCTGGCGGTCGCATTTATTGCGCACCAGCAGGCATTTGTCTTGCGGCAATTCCTGCCAGAGAGAATGGTCTTGTCCGGTCAGGGCTTTCGATCCGTCGGCGACCAGAAGGAGCAGATCGGCGGCCTCAATTTGTTGATGACTTCGCTCCACGCCGGCTTTCTCCAACGGGTCGGTCGCCTCGCGCACGCCGGCGGTATCGAACAAGAGTGCCTGGAGATCGCCCAGGGCGAGAGGTTCTTCGAGATAATCCCGGGTCGTCCCGGCGCTTTCGCTGACCAAAGCGCGGTCGCGACCGAGCAGGGCATTCATCAGTGAGGATTTGCCCACATTCGGCTTGCCGACCAGGGCGATCCGGACGCCATCGCGCGCGAGGCGCCCGCGTTGGAAACTCGCGGCCAATCGGTCCAGTTCCGCGGCGGCCTCGCTCAGGCCCGCAGCTAATTCTGCCCCGGTTTCCGGGGGAATTTCGTCGTCCGGAAAGTCCAGATGGGCCTCGAGCAAGGCGCGAATGTCGAGCAGGGCGTCGCGCTGCGTGGTCACTTTCCGCGACAGGTTTCCTTCTAGAAGTTGCCAGGCCGCCTTGAGGCCGGCCTCGCTATTGGCCTGTGCGAGGTCGGCGACGGCTTCGGCCTGGCAGAGGTCGAGGCGGCCGTTGAGAAAGGCCCTCTCGGTGAACTCGCCCGGTCGGGCGGCGCGGGCGCCCGCGGCCAGAGCCGCGGCCAGCGCGCGGCGGGTGAGCAAACTGCCGCCATGGCAATGGATTTCGACAACGTCCTCGCCGGTGGGTGATTGGTCCGCGTGCATTGGCAAAAACAGAACATCGTCGATCGGCGTGCCGTCTTCGGGCGAGCGCAGCACGCCGCGGCGTGCGCGGTGGGAGGGCGCAAAGTCGATCGTCTTGCCCGCCTTTCGCGCCGCCAGCATCTGTTTCGCAACCACGAATGCCGTGCGACCACTCAGGCGAACGATGGCGATCGCAGCGGGCCCGGAGGCTGTGGCGACAGCCGCAATGGTATCTTCGGAGTAGCCAGCCACCTCAGCCGAGTCCGTTCGCGGGCCCTCAGGTATCCTGAGAACGCAAATTCAGCCATTGCTGGCCGATCGTGAGGATGTTTTGCGTCAACCAGTAGAGAGTCAGCCCCGCGGGAAAGTTGATGAACATGAAGGTGAAAACCACCGGCATGAGCATCATGATCCGTTGCTGGGTGGGGTCGGCCGCGGTGGGTGTCATCTTCTGCTGCAGGAACATCGAGGCACCGAGCAGGAGGGTCAACACAGGGATGCCGTATCCGGCGATCATCAGGCGCTCGGGCGCGGCGAGATCGGTGATCCAGAGCGCGAACGGCGCGTGGCGTAGCTCGATGGTGTTCTGAAGAAGCATATAAAGCCCAAAGAAAACAGGCATTTGGAGCAGCATCGGGAGACAGCCACCGAGTGGGTTCACCTTATGGCGCTTATAGAGCTCCATGGTTTCCTGCGAGAGCTTTTGCTGGTCGTCGGCGTACTTTTCCTTGATCTTCTCCATCTCGGGCTGGAGTTTTTGCATCGCCTTCATCGAGTCGAAGCTCTTTTTGGAAAGCGGCCAGAAAGCGATCTTCACCAGGACCGTCAGCAGAATGATGTCGACCCCCCAGTTGCCGAAGATCCGGTGCAGGAACTGCAGAACATCGAGGAGAAGGAGCGAAATCGGCCCGAACCATCCAAGATTCAGAGCTTTTTCGTACTGATGACCGGCGGCTTCGAGGAGTGCACGGTCCTTGGGCCCGAAATAAAGGGTGTAGTTGATTTCAGTTGGCCCACTGGCGTTTCGTGTGGTCACGATCCCTGCCTGCAGAGCCTTTGCACCCCGGCGTCGCATGCGCAGGCCATCGGCCCGCTCGGGGGCGGCCGCGGTCAGGAAGTAATGATCCTCGAAGCCGGCCCAGCCGATCGCGCCGGTGACGGTCTGGGGTTCCTCGAAGTCCTCGCGCGGGGTCGACTCCAATTTTCCGTCGACAAGGGCGGAAATCCCCTCGTAAATCGTGCCATCTTCTTTTGGCTTCGCACCACGACTCAGGGTCAGGGCGACTGCGGGTGGCGAGCCGTCGGGTCCGTCCTGCGCGAGCGTCACAGGCAGGGCGGAACTCCCCGGAACGCGAGTCGTCAGGCCGATGGTGTAGAGATCCCCGTAAAACGTGAGCTCCTTCTCGACCGGTTGGCCCCCGATCATGGCGCTCAGGGTCAAGGTTTCGGTTTCACCGGCCGCGACCCGAATATTCTCCTGGCTGGCGCTATAAAGCGTGGTTTGGTCACTCCAGACGCGGGCGCCGCGCAACTCGATCCCGAGCGGATTTTCAATTTCGGGTGCCGGCACGATGAGTTCCAATTCGGGACTGCCGGAGGTGGATTCCTCCCGGAAATCCTTGAGGATAAAGCTCTCGATGCGGCCGCCTCGGGTGTTCAGAGTCGCCCGATAGAGAGCGGTCTCGATGGAAATTCTCTGGCCCACGGGTTGAGCCTCGGCGCGTTGGTCCTCCAGAGGCTCGCCGGCCGACGCGCGTGCCTGAGGTTCGCTTTCGACAGCGACTCTCGGCAGAGGCGCTTGCTCGCTGACCGTCACCGGCAGGTCTTCGTCCACGGAGTCTGCCGGTGACGAGCTTTGCTCGACGACTTCCGTCGTCGGGGCCGGCATTTGCGGGCTGATCACAAGCTCCTGATAAACCAGAAGAATTGTGGCAGAAATGACGAAAAATAAGAGGGTGCGACGATCCATTCTTGGGAAGCCCTATGGTTGCTCGGGGGGAACCGGATCATAGCCGTGATCGCCCCAGGGGTGACAGCGCAGGAGGCGACGGAGTCCGAGTCGAGTCCCCTTGATGGGGCCATGGGCCGCAATGGCATCATGGCAAAATACGGAACAACTGGGCTCGAAACGGCAATGCGCCCCCAGTATGGGAGAAATCAGAATCTGGTAGGCCCGGATCACGACCATCAGCAGCTTGGCCAAGATGGCCCTGAGTTTTTGCGCAAAACTCAATTTTCCGCCTCGGCGCGCAGCATGCCTTGAATCTCGGTCTGAATTTCCATGGATTGCAGTTCGGCCGAGCCCTTTTGGGCAATCACCAGAATTTTGCCCGCCCGTGGAAGCTCGTCTCGGATCTGGCGGAAACCTTCCCGAACCCCGCGCTTGATGCGGTTGCGGGCGATGGCTCCGCCAATTTTCTTGGTCACCGTGATGCCCAGTTGGGTTGGCGCTTCGTTGACGAGATGGCGAACAAACAAAAAATGCTTGCTGCGCATACGTTTTCCGGCATTTCGCAACGCCAGAAACTCGGACCGTTTCCGCAGACGTGCCTCTTTCGGAAAGCAATGCGACCGGGGAAAGCGGGAAGCTTCGTCGGTAGGCCGCACGGCGAACCTCAGCGGGCTTGCTTCGGGGGAATCGAGACGGTGAGACGCTTTCGCCCCTTGCGGCGGCGACGTTTGATTACCTGACGGCCGGTGGGCGTGGCCATCCGGGCACGGAAACCATGGGTCCGTTTTCTGCGGCGATTGCTTGGCTGATACGTACGCTTCATCGGTCTTTCCCGTCGTCTCTCAAGGCATAGGCCCCCATCTCATCCCGGGGGAGGCCAAGCGGGAAGGGAACCATTCCCGACCGCGACTGTCAACATCGGGCCATGGGCTTTTTCGTACGGGTCGGCGGCGGGTGGTGGGAGGATCCGCGAGGCCGCCCTAGGAGAATTCAGGCTTCAATTGGCGGGCCATCAGGTCCACCATCGCCGCCGATGCGGTCTTGTTTTCAAAAAGAAGCGCTCGCATCTGGGTGGTGATCGGCAATTCCACGCCGAGCTCGCTGGCGAGATCCGCGATGGCGACGGTGTTGCGAACGCCCTCGGCCACCTGCTGCATATCGCCCAGAATGTCGGCCAGGCTCTCTCCCTGACCCAGCCGCAGGCCCACCGCCCGGTTGCGCGACAAGGAACCCGTGCAGGTCAGAACCAGATCTCCCATTCCCGATAATCCCGAGACGGTGAGCGGATCGCCGCCCATACGAGCCGCCAGGCGACTGATCTCGGTCAGTCCCCGAGTGATCAGGGCGGCGCGCGCGTTATGCCCCAGTCCCAGTCCGTCGCTGACACCCGTGGCGATCGCGATGACATTTTTGACGGCGCCCCCAATTTCGACGCCGACCATGTCGTCCACGGCATAGACGCGAAACATCGGCGAGGCGAAGTAATGCTGGACAAATTCTGCATGGTCCATATCGCCCGCGGCAGCGGTGAGCGCGGTGGGCAGGGCTTCGGCGACTTCGCGGGCAAAACTTGGCCCCGAGAGGACAGCGACCCGATCCCCGGCCCCGGTGGCTTCGCTCATGACCTCGCTCATCCGCCGGGCGGTCTCTTCTTCGATTCCCTTCGAGGCACTCACCACAATTGCCTCGGGCGGAACCCATGGGCGGGCTCGGGTGAGGGTGTCTCGCACGCCATGCGAGGGGATCGCGCAGACCAGCATCTCGTCCCCGGCACGAACAGCTTCTTCGAGGTCGGCGGTTGGCGTGATGCTCTCGGGGAGAGCGCATCCTTGCAGATAGCGCGCGTTCTCGCCTTTCTGACGAATCTCCTCGACATGGTCGGGATTACGGGCCCACAAGGATACGGAATGCCCCGCGCGAGCGAGTTGCAGAGCCAACGCTGTTCCCCACGAGCCTGCACCAATGACCGAAGCACCCATAGGCACAAGCTGACATGGGATCGCCCGCAACAGCAAGGGGCCGCGGTAATTCCCCCCGCGTGCTAGGATGGCGGTTCATGAGTTCCCGGCATACCAGCGAGGTCGACCCGCATCTTCAGGGTCGTGGCGCTCGGGTGCGACCCCTGCAAGCCAGGGACCTTCCCGAAGTCGGACGGATCTTTCAGGAGGCCTTTAACCAAATCTATGTGCGCCGCGGATTTCCCCGCGTGGTCACCGACCCGGATACGGGGGTCTCGATTGCGAGGGCATATCTCGCGCACGATCCCGAACATTGTCTGGTTGTCGAGTCGGCTGGAAAAATCGCGGGCAGCGGCTTTTTGCATCCTCGCGGCGATGTGGCGGGCGCGGGTCCGATCAGCGTAGCATCGTCGCGACAAGGCACCGGCCTCGGGTCTCTTCTGGTCGAGGAAATTTGTGGTCGCAGCGACAAGTTGGGCATCCCGTCGCTGCGGCTGATTCAGGACTCCTTCAATGAGGCTTCCTATGCGCTTTATGCGAACAAGGGATTTGTCGCGCGGGCTGTGTTTGCGCGCGCGACTCTCCGCGGGGCGCGTCGACGGAACCCCGCCGGCTCTCGCCTGGCGCGCTGGTCGGACCTCGAGCGTATCGGCGCGCTCGAGAAGGAATTGTTGGGATTTGCTCGCCGGCGGGATTACGAATTGCTGCGGCATCTGGGCGAAGTCCGCGTCCTCGAAGGCCACCGAGGTCTGGAAGGTTGGATGGCCAGAGTGGTGCAAGGCGACGTGGCGGCCATCGGTCCGGTCCTGAGTCGATCGAAGGAGGGCTTCGAGAAATTATTGCTCGATGCCACCGACGATCTACCGATGGAAACCGAGGCCAGATTTCTGCTGCCTTCAGGTTGTCGGATGGTACCCCCGGGGGATCTCCGGTTGCACTCCTTGTGCAACTATATGGTCCGCGGGACGTTTGATGGTCTGTGCCCATATTATATTCCGACACTTTTCCCGGAATCGGGCTAGCTGGTTGGCGCCACCTTGGCTGCCGTGGGTGTGCGGTGGTTTTTCGTTGCGGAATGCGCTTGGTTCAGGAGC
>CBFHUR010000001.1:0-342859 GCA_965658895.1 Binatia bacterium | reverse complement strand
GTTTGATGGTCTGTGCCCATATTATATTCCGACACTTTTCCCGGAATCGGGCTAGCTCGTTGGCGCCACCTTGGCTGCCGTGGGTGTGCGGTGGTTTTTCGTTGCGGAATGCGCTTGGTTCAGGAGCAGATGGCGGATGCAGAAGCGCAGGAACCGGTCGCAATTTATCGTCGCCGCATGCCCGTCTCCTTGGAGCGGATGGTCGAGAACGCACTCGATTGGGAGCATCTTCCCTGGCTCCACTCCTCGAGCTTCGAGACCATTCGCGTGTTGTCCGCTGATGCTGACCACTGGCGCGCACGGTCGCGTCTGGCGGGAGCGGAGGAAGAAACGTTGCTCGAGTTGCGACTGCATCCGGATCGAATGGGGTGGGCGACGCGCACACTGGAGGGTGCCGGGGCCGGGACTTTGATTGACTCGCGAGTGGTTGTCCATGACGAGCGCGAGATCGAGGTCAGCGTGGAGTTCCATGTGCCGGGTCTTGCGACGCGCGAACAGAAAGAAGTGGTTGGCTCGCTCTATCTTGAACTCTACGAAAAGCTCTACGACGAAGATGAATCCATGATGGTCGGTCGCCAAATGCGTCTCGATGAGCGGCGCGCCGCCAACCGGGAGATCGAGGCATTGGGCAAGCTTGAGGATCTGCGCGCGCGCCTGCCGCTTACGGTGGGCACAAGCCGAGGGCGGTTTCGTCTACTCGAGGTTGATCAGCGCATACGGATCCACTCCGCGATCTGTCCGCATTCGCTTGGTCCCCTCGAAGCTCCTCTATGTGCGGAAGATAATGGAGGCTGGACGGTGCGTTGCCCCTGGCATGGCTACCGTTTTGATCTGGACACCGGAGCCTCCTGCGACGGGAAAGCTCTGAAACTGGCAAAGCCACCCGAGCTTGCCGTTGACAATAACGGCGAGGTCCAATTGCGGTGGCCCAGGGGGAAATAGATGCGTGCGCAAAAAAACATGGGGCTGATTTTGGTGAGCGCGCTTTTATGGAGTTGTGCTGGCGGGCCCCAGGGGCCGATTGCCGGGGGGCGTCTCGATGGTGTCGCTGCACCGGGCGGCATCACGGATTGGGGGTTTGCGAAATCCAGCCAGTACGTCGACCTCGAAGTGCGAGAGAGCGCTCCGTACTCGGTGACCATTCACTATTATGTGGTCGATGGGGCCCTCTATGTGGAGGCCGGGGACAACTATTGGAGTCGTTGGCGTCCGCTGCTGTGGCAGGACCCGATGGCGCGCGTTCGCTTTGGAGAAAAGCTGTACGCTGTAAAAGCTGTCGAGGTCCGTGACCCTGCCGAGGTCGCCCGCGTACTTCCCGCATTTTATGCAAAGGATCGTGACGAACCAAGTGATGCCTGTCGCGAGGGATGGGACCCGGAGGTCTGCGCGTTCACGGGTCGCTTCTACCGACTCGATTCTCGTCCTTGATCGGGGGGACCTCCGGAAGCGGCCGCCGTGTTCGAGTCTCAGGACTTCGGCCGGTGCCGAACCGTATAGGCGAGCGTGCCTGTAGCCGCGATCCGACCATCTGCGCCGCGCACCGCCGCCTCGGCAAAGACAACCGAGCGCCCGCGTTTGGTGACCCAGCCCTCGGCATAGAGATCCTTGTCGACGACAGCCCCCATGTACTGCACCTGCATATTGATAGTCAGGAGATCGGGACGATCGTCATAGCCGCTCCCGATGGCCGGTACCACGACGGTATCGATCAGAGAGGCGATCACGCCGCCGTGCACGACGCCGGCCGGCTGAGTCCACTCCTGCCGAAACCCGAGCTTCAGTCGGGCATAATCCTCGCGTAATTCCTCGAGTTCGATCCCGAGATGGCTTGGGAATACCGGCTTTTTGAAGTTCGGGAATTTGATCCACCACTTCTTGCGGTCCTCGGCCAATTCGGGGAAGCGGTCGCGATTCGGGGCTACGAGTTTCAAGTCCATGGGTGAATCTTAACCTGCGAAGAGCAGCTCTTCACGAAGGTATGGGCCTCTTGTCTGCCCAGGGAACCGCTGCTTCCAGCTCGGCTGCGACCGAGAGCAGAGTCGCCTCTTCCCCGAAGCGCGCGACGAGATGGCTGCCGATCGGCAGCCCCGACGGAGTCCAATGCAGCGGCAGCGAGATACCGGGCTGGCCGGACATATTGAAGGGCGAGGTATAGACGCTGAAGGGGGCAGCCCGGGTGAAGCCGGCAAACGGCTCGTCGGGTGTGGAAAGAAAGGTTCCATGAGGCGGTGGCGGTTGCGCCGAGCATGGCGTGAGCAGAAGGTCGAAACCATCATCCCACCAGCCAGCCAGTTGGCGCGATACGATATTGAGAACGTCCAGCGCTTCCAGATAATCCAATGTGGACCGACTGCGGGCCGACTGCGCCAGGGCCCACGTCAGTGGTTCGAGATCCTGCTCTCCGAGCACGCGGCCCAGCTTCTCCCCCCAGACATCGACGGTATGCGCGATGTTTGCTGCCACCACCGCGACAAAGGCACGAATGGATTGTGGGTCCTCGAGTGCCGCCGGACAGGCCTCCTCCACATGGTGCCCGAGGTCTTCGAGAGCCCTGGCACAGACCTCGACTGCCGGGACCACGTCAGGGTGCACATCGATTCCTCGCGGTGCGGTGGTCATGAAACCCACTCGCAAGCGACGTCCTGGCGCCAGAGATTCGGCAAAGGGCCGGGCGGGAATGGGCGCGGCGTGGGGGTCGCCGGGCATGGCCCCCGAGACAGCATCGAGCAGGGTGGCCGTGTCGCGCACTGTCCGGGTCACAAATCCCTCGCACGAGAAACCGGCCCAACGATCCCCTGCAGACGGCCCGAACGAGGATCGGCCTCGGGTGGGCTTCAAGCCCACCAGACCACAGTGGCTCGCCGGGATTCGAATCGAGCCACCGCCATCACTGGCATGGCCCGCCGGTACGATGCCGGCGGCGACCGCGGCGGCCGAACCGCCACTCGAGCCACCGGGTGAATAGCCATGTTTCCATGGATTATGGGTGGGCCCCCAGGCCTCGGGTTCCGTGCCCGGGTAGAGTCCCAACTCGGGCGAATTGGTGCGGCCCAGAAAACAGACTCCGGCGCTTCGCAGTTTTGCCGTGAAGTAGGAATCTGCGGGCTCGTGCCAATCAGCATCGCGCAGGGCGCGCATCCCGCAAGTCAGCGGGGCCCCGGCGAGCTGTCCGCCGAGATCCTTGAGAAGGAAGGGTACGCCGCGCAAGGGACCATCGGGCAGAGTGCCGGCAGCCTGCGCGCGTGCCTGTTGGTAAAGAGGAAGGACGATCGCATTCAGCGGGCCGTTGCGGGCTTCGGCGCGTGCGATCGCCGCGTCCACCAATTCGCTCGGCGATGCCTTGCCCTCGCGCACCAGCGCGGCTTGCCCAACCATGTCGAGAAACTCCAGATCTTCCACCATGATCGGCTACTTCTATCGAAACCTTCGGGAGTCTGGCAATCGAAAGCGTCGATCCGGGATTCTTGCGAAGTCACGCTCGCACAGGCATAGCGAGGAAGAACACCACACTCGATGCCCTCGACCACCACAAGGAAGCTTCTTCTGGACAAAGTCCCGGGGATGTTCGGACAGATCTTCGTCGAAGCTCGAGGAGAGCGACGCTCCATGCGCTTCGGTTCCCGTGACGCCGTGGAGCAGAGTCTGGTGGATCTGGCACGCCCGGAGCGCCCGGTACCGGCCTATCTGCGCGCTGCAGCCTGGGTTTCATCGCTGGGGGATCCCCCGAAGCGTGCACTACTCGTCGGTCTGGGTGGCGGCGGTTTTGTACGCTTCCTGCGCAAACGATTTCCCCGAATCGAAATCGATATCGTGGAGATCGACCCGGTCGTGATCCATTTGGCCAAATCTCGATTCGGGATTCGCGAGAGCCGGAAAACCCGCATTCATAACACCGACGCCATTCTGCATCTGGCCACCGATTCCTCCCGCCATGATCTCATTCTGCTCGATGCCTATGACGGCCCCACCCTCTCGAGCCGATTTTTCTCGACGGATTTCTTCGCGCTCGCGGCAGCATCACTTGCAGAGGGTGGCTACTGTGCTGCCAACCTCTCGTTGCGAACCCGCCAGGAAGAGGCCACGGCCGCCCGGCGCTTCCAGCATGCCTTTCCGGCAGGAAGTCTTCGAATTGAAATGCCCTCGGATCGCAATCGGTTGCTGGTTGGCCGGCGGGGTTCAATTCCGGAGCCCGCAACTCTTCGGTCAATGGCCGGGACGATCGATCGCAGCAAGGTGTTGGCCTTCCCGGTTCGCCCCTTCGCCAGCAGGGCTTACCCCTTGCGACCTCGAAAGCGACGGCGCGCCTAGCGAGGGCCGAACTCCTCGCGGTAGGCGACCATCCGCTGATAGCTTTTCTCGTCGAGCACAACTTCACCATCGACTTCATGGCCGTGCAGGTGCTCCATGATCTCCTCGACCGTCACGATCGCAAACGTCGGCATGTCCCAGGTCGAGGAAATCTCGGCGAGTGCGGTTTCGTTGCCGGTGCCCCGCTCCATGCGATCGACCGCGACCACCAGACCGGCCAAGTGGACGTCGGCTGCTGCACGCAGCACGGGGACTGTCTCGCGAATGGACGTGCCCGCGGTTGTGACATCTTCGATGATCACCACGCGATCACCATCCTCGGGGACACAGCCTACCAGAGCCCCGCCCTCGCCATGGTCCTTGATTTCCTTGCGGTTGAAACAGAAGCCGACGTCGTGGCCGTGGTCGCGGACCAAAGTCATCGCTGTAGCGGAGGCCAGTGGAATTCCCTTGTAGGCGGGCCCGAAAAGAATATCGAAATCGCTACCGAGTTGATCGCGAATCGCGCGGGCATAGAACTCCGAGAGACGGGTCAGCTGGCCGCCGGTTCGATAGCGGCCGGTATTGACGAAGTAGGGAGTATTTCGTCCGCTCTTGGTCACAAAATCACCGAAAGTCAGAACTTTGGCTCGAACCATGAATTCGATGAATTCGCATTTATAGGGAGAGATCTCGCCTGCCATCGGGGCTGTATAGAATGTGGAGACGAGGATTGCACAGCCCCGAGGATCCAGCGCCGTCGGGAGATTCGCCGGGTCCCCCCTCCCCCGGGGCCCCGAAAACTCCCCAGCATTGCGACGCTCTCGAGGGAGGGCTAGTGAATTGGACAGCGAAAGATCCAAAGGGAGAACATGAGCATGTCCGAGACGAACGATTTTCAGCAATTCAAGGGGACGGAAGGCTACATTGCCTCGGGCCCTCTGGTCGATGCCGTGAACTGCGCAATTGCGCTGGAGCGCCCTCTGCTCATCAAGGGCGAACCCGGTACCGGCAAGACCATGCTTGCACGTCACGTGGCCGAAGGGCTCGGCATGCCGCTTCTGCAATGGCACATCAAATCCACCAGCAAGGCTGTCGACGGGCTTTATGTCTACGATACCGTGCAGCGCCTGAACGACAGTCGTTTTGGTGGCGGTGACGTCTCCGATATCCGCAAATACATCAAGCATGGCCCTCTCGGGCAGGCTTTCGCGGCGGCCGATCGGCATGTGGTCCTGGTGGATGAGATTGACAAGGCCGATCTGGAATTCCCGAACGACCTTCTGCGCGAACTCGATGAAATGCGGTTCACGATCACCGAGACCGGCGAGGAAATCGCCGCTCAGAAAAGACCGTTGATCCTGATCACCTCGAACAACGAAAAAGAATTGCCCGACGCATTTCTGCGCCGTTGTGTCTTCCACTTCATCGAATTCCCGGAGCCGGATTTGATGCGGCAGATTGTCGACGTGCACCACCCGCACCTCGATGCAGCTCTCCTCGACCAGGTTTTGGTGAAGTTCTACTGGTTGCGCGAACAGAGCGAGTTGCGCAAAAAGCCGTCGACCTCGGAGCTGGTTGATTGGATCAGTGCGTTGCTGAGTTCCGGCATGTCGATCGACAAGGTCGAAGAACACATCCCTTTCCTCGGTGCGTTGCTGAAAAAGGAGCAGGATATCGAGGCGCTGCAACGCTACGACGAAAAGGGCGGCAAATATCCCAAGGACTGGAGCGAGCTCGGACCGCGCTACCAGCAATAGGCCATTATGTTTCTCGACTTATTTTATGGCCTTCGCAAGGAAGGCGTCCCGGTTTCGCTGCAGGAATGGCAGGGGTTTCTCGTGGCCATGGAGAAGGGGCTGCACTCCTCGAGCCTGGAGCGCTTCTACCATCTCGGCCGGACATGTCTGATCAAGACCGAAACCCAATTTGATGCCTATGACCGGGTGTTTCTCAAAGTCTTCCGGGGAATCGAAGGGAAGCTCGAAGGCATTACCGACGAAGTCCTCCAATGGCTGGAGGAAGCCAAGGATCTCCCCGAGCTCACGCCCGAACAGCTTGCCGAACTCGAGAAGCTCTCCAGCGATGAGTTGATGAAAAAATTCCTCGAGCGCCTCGAGGAACAAACGGAACAACACGATGGCGGCAACAAATGGGTCGGTACCGGCGGCCGATCGCCCTTTGGTCATGGCGGCACGCATCCTACCGGAGTTCGCGTGGGGGGTCCCGGGAAGTCTCGCTCAGCGATGAAGGTCGCCGAGGAGCGCCGCTTCTCCGAATATCGGACCGATCGCACGATTGATATTCGGCAACTCCGCATGGCCCTGCGTCGCTTGCGGCAGCTGACCCGCCGCGGCCCCGAGTCGGAGCTCGCCCTCGACGAGACGATCGACGAGACCTGCAAGAATGCAGGCGAAATCGAGTTGGTCTTCCGCGCGCCTCGAAAGAATGACATCCGCCTTCTCCTGCTGATGGATGTTGGTGGAACGATGGATCCCTTTTTCGAGCCGGTCAGCCAGTTGCTTACAGCGCTGCATGAGGAACGCGGTCTGCGAGAGTTCCAGTCGTATTATTTTCACAATTGCATTTACGACGAAGTCTATAACGGAGCTCGCATGACGCGAGACCAGGCGGTTCCCACCGCGGATATTTTTCGCCGGATGGACGATCGCTGGAAGGTCATGATCGTGGGTGACGCTGGTATGCACCCCGCTGAACTTTTCGAACCCAATGGCTCGATCGACCCCTGGCGGGGTTCGGCCACACCCGGGATTGAATGGCTGCAGCGGATCGAATCCCACTTTTCGCGTTCGGTGTGGATCAACCCGGAAGAGTCCAGGTTCTGGGACAACTACCACACCACCCGCACGGTGCGGAAAATCTTTCCCATGTTTCATCTGTCGATCGATGGCATGGGAGAGGCGGTGCAATCGTTGGTCGGCTCACGCCAGTAGATCATCCAACCGTCTGCACGAACGATCCGATCGCTCCTGTAAGACACGAAATGTCTTGCGCTGAGGTCACAAAGGGCGGCATCAGATAGACCAGGCGTCCAAAGGGTCGGATCCAGACACCTTGTTCGACGAAGTAGCTTTGCGCCGAGCGCATCACCACCGGCTCGCGCATTTCGACGACCCCGATCGCACCCAGAACGCGGACATCGGCTACCGCATCGGCCTCGGCCAGCGGGCCAAGTTCGGCGGCCAGCTGGGTTTCGATCGCCGTCACTCGCGATTCCCAGGGACTCTCGTCGAGAAGGCGCAGGCTGGCCAGTGCTGCCGCGCATGCCAGTGGGTTGCCCATGAATGTCGGACCGTGCATCAGTTCAGGGTGTTCGCCTTCGGAAATTCCTGCGGCCACGCGTCGGGATGCGAGAGTTGCCGCGAGCGTCATCGTGCCGCCGGTCAGAGCCTTGCCGACGCAAAGGATATCGGGATCCACGCCGGCGTGCTCGAGAGCGAACATCTTCCCCGTGCGCCCGAACCCCGTGGCGATCTCGTCAAAGATCAAGAGTACGCCATGCTGGTCGCAAAGCTGTCGCAAGCCGCGCAGGTACTCGGGGTGGTAGAACCACATTCCGCCGGCGCCTTGCACGATCGGCTCGAGAATCACCGCCGCCACCTCGTCTTCGTGTGTCGACAATAGCTCGCGCATGGCGTCGAGGTCGGTCGGGTCCCAAGCGTCACCGAAGCGGGTCTGCGGTCGGGGGGCAAAATGATGTTGGGCCAAAGCTCCCGAAAACAAACCATGCATTCCGGTTACGGGGTCACATACCGCCATCGCACCGAAAGTGTCGCCATGATAGCCGCCCTGCACCGTTACCAACTTCGATCGCCCCGGGACACCGGCGCTGCGCCAGAACTGCAGCGCCATCTTGATGGCGACCTCGACCGCGACCGACCCCGAGTCGGCGAGGAAAACATGTTGCAGACTCTCGGGGGCGCGCTCGATCAACTGACGCCCCAGCTCGATCGCGGGGGCATGGGTCAGCCCACCGAACATCATATGAGACATCCGGGATTGCTGGTCGCGGATTGCTTCGTCGATCGCCGCTACCCGGTAGCCGTGGATGGCAGCCCACCACGAAGACATGCCGTCGATTAATTCTCGACCATCCGCCAGCTCGAGACGAACCCCGGCGGCAGCCACAACTGGCTGCACGGGCAGGGGGTCCTTCATCGACGTGTAGGGATGCCAGAGGTGCGCTCGGTCGTACGAAAGGTCGACAATGCGGTCGGAGCTCATTGGGCAAAATTCCCCGGCCGTCGATCCGCCCACGGCAATGCGTTTTCCAACTGAGCGCCGATTTGAATGAGAAGATCCTCGCGTGCGTAGGGGGCGATACATTGCACGCCCACCGGCAAGCCGTCCTCTGTCTGGTGGAGCGGCAGAGAAACGGCTGGTTGTCCGGTCATGTTGAAGGGAGCTGAAAACGGGCTGTAGCGATCGAGAGCTTCGACAACCGGTGTGAGGTCGCCGTCCGGCGCGGTCAACGTGCCCAGCGGGGCTGGCGGCGTGCCCAGAGTCGGCGTCACCAGAAGATCAAATCCCTCCGCCCACCAGGCGGCCATGTCGCGGGTGAAGCGCTCGCACCAGCGAATTGTCGCCAGATAGTCGGCCGCGCTGACCGTCTGGCCGATCAATGCCAGATTGGCCGTCAACGGCTCGAGGCCTCCCTCGGGGATGGTCTGACCGATGCGGGCTTCCCAACTCGCGACCGCGGCCGCCGTCCAGGAAACGATCACGGTAGTAAAATGTCCGTTTCTTTCCTCGACCTGATCGAGAGGCTGCGGATAGGCCTCCTCGACGGTATGGCCGAGGCTCTCCAGAGCGCGTCCGGTTCGGCGGACAGCCTCGACACACTCGGGGTCCAATCCGTTTGCCTCACCCGGCGCCTTCATCATCAACCCGATGCGCAAGCGCCCCGGGCGTTGTCTGGCAGCCGCCGTAAAAGGCTGCTCGGGAGGCGGCGCTGTATAGGGGTCACCCGGCTCCATCCCGGCCACGACATCCAGGGCGGCTGCGGTGTCGCGGACGCTGCGCGTAACGACGTGGTTGGTCACAAATCCATGCCAATAGGATCCATACTCCGGCCCCAACGAGACCCGACCACGTGAAGGCTTGAGGCCCACCAGACCACAGGCGCTTGCGGGAATCCGGATGGAGCCGCCCCCATCGCTGGCGTGAGCGATCGACACCAGGCCGGCGGAAACCGCGGCGGCCGAACCACCACTGGAGCCCCCGGCGGAATGGTCGAGATTCCACGGATTGCGCGTTGCTCCATACGAGAGGGGTTCGGTCGTGACCGCCAGTCCCAATTCCGGCGTGTTGGTCTTGCCGATCGGAACGAATCCGGCCGCAAGCAAACGGTCGACAAAATAGGCGTTGGTCTGGGCGTGATAATCTCGATCCCGCAAAAAACGGGTACCACAATAAAACGGCGCGCCCGCGAGCGGGGCATCGAGGTCCTTCAGCAGGATCGGGACGCCCCGAAAGGGGCCATCGGGCAGACCGGCGGAGATTCTTTCTCGAGCCTCGTCATAAAGAGTCTGGACAACGGCATTGATTTCGGGGTTTTCTTTTTCAATGCGGCCAATCGCTTCAGCCAACAATTCCTCGGGCGTTCGGGCGCCGGAACGAACCGATTCGGCCAGCGAGACTGCGTCCGGGACACTATTCTGCTCAGTCATGAAAACCTCCGTACCTCATCGGCAAACCGGCTGGAAATTCTGCGTCGGCCGGGCCGGGCCGTTCTTTGCTTCGCTATCCGCGATACGCTACCAAAAATTTTCAAGTTGTCGCTTCTGACGGGGAGCGAAAGGAGAAAAATATGTCCTATATCGTAACCAGACTCTGCCGCGATTGTGTGGATACCGGCTGTGTCGCCGTGTGCCCTGTCGATTGCATCTACGAATATACCGGCAGCGATAAGGACACCTATCCCAACCAGCTCTACATCAATCCGGATGAATGCATCGATTGCGGGGCCTGCGAGCCCGAGTGTCCGTGGCAGGCGATCTACGAAGAAGTCGCCGTCCCCGAAGTCTTCAAGGACGATACGCCGCTGAACTACAAAATGATCGACGACGCCGATGATTTTGAAGTCAAGGAGCAGGTAAAGACCGACCACCCCGCCGAAGACGCCATCGAAGAGAACAAGAAGAAGTGGGGCCTTACGGACTAGATCCGTACTTCCGGCCCGATCCGGATTTTCTCGAAAAAGCGGATGCCTCGCATTGTTGTGCATACCCCCTCGGGGTCCCTGGAAGGGAAAGAGGAAAAACGCGGTCTGGTTTTTCGGGGAATTCCATTCGCTTCCCCTCCGGTAGGGCCCGGCCGATTTCGCGCCCCCGAGGCCATGCCCGCCTGGCATGGCGTGCGTCAAGCGACCCATTTTGGTCCGTCGGCGCAACAAACGCCGCAAACGCTGCTTGCGGCCCGGCGTCTGCTCGGCACCTATGATGATAATAGTGAGGACTGCCTCTACCTGAACATCTGGACGCCGGCGGCAGATAACCGTCCCCGACCGGTGATGGTCTGGATCCACGGGGGCGCCTTCCTTCTGGGCTCGGGCGCCACCACACTTTATAGTGGCTCGCGGCTCGCACACCGCGGCGACGTTGTCGTGGTGTCCCTGAATTATCGACTTGGTGTTCTCGGCTCTTTCAATATGGAAACGCTGCGAGGGCGATCCGATGAAATCGAGCCCAACCTCGGGATCCGGGACCAGATCGCGGCCCTCCAATGGGTCAGAGATCATATTGCATGCTTTGGTGGGGACCCGGAGAACGTCACCGTCTTTGGGGAATCTGCCGGGGCGATGAGTGTCGGGACACTTCTGGGGACACCGGCGGCCGAAGGTCTCTTCCATCGCGCGATTCTGCAAAGTGGCGCTTCTTCAAATGTTTCCGAACATGAAATCTCCGAGCGGGTTGGCCGCGCGTTTCTGCGTTATGTCGGCTTGCCCCGGGCCAACCCGGCACAACTGCGTCGTGTGCCGATCGGTCGCCTCCTCACGGCGCAGACCGCGACCACGCGCGAGCTTTCGGTCGGGGTCGCAAACCTGCCCTGGCAGCCCTCGATTGACGGGAAACTTCTGGCCGAGCAACCGCTGCAAAATATCCGGACTTCGGGCAAGACTCCCGTTCCGGTTTTGCTCGGCAGTAATCTCGATGAGTGGGCCCTTTTCATGGCGCCTGATAGTGCCGGGCGCCGGCTCGACGAGGCCGGTCTCGATCGACGCATTCTGCGTGTTCTCGCCGCCAACGCGATCGACCCCAATCTTGTCGATGCATTCCGGGAAACCTATAACGAATCTCTTGGTGCGCCACGCGATCGCTGGAGCCAATTCATGTCGGATATGGTCTTCCACGCGCCAGCCGGCATTCTTGCCGACACACTCAGTCGCGCTGGCGGTGAGGTCTACTTCTATCGCTTCGACGGTCAACTCCCGTTGGTTGGTTCCTACACGGGTGCCTTTCACGGACTCGATATTCCCTTTGTCTTCGGCACTGTCCGCAAAGGACCTCTTGCCGCCACGATGGGATGGTCCTCGGAAGTACGGACCCTGTCGCGCCGCATGCAGAAATCCTGGGCGCGGTTCGCGCACGGGGAGGTGCCCGGACACGAAGGCCTGCCGGCATGGCCGCGGTGGAACCCTGTCACTCGCCAGGCGCTGCGTCTTGCGGGCAAGCCCGGAGTCCTCGAGGATCCGCACGCAAGAGCACGAGAACTCTGGGCACCGTTGCTGACGCCGCCCCCGGCCCTCTCGTCAGTCGATGGTCAGGCGTCTCGGGTGGCCCGCGAATAGATCTTCGGCAGTTCGAGGGGGAGCTCGGCGATATCCTCGATCACCAGATATCTGTCGTCGTCACACATCTCGCGCAGATAATCGTTTCCTGCACGATCGACCGTGATACAGAATGTGGAAATGCCGGCCTGTTCAGCCTCGCGCAGGGCCTGAGCCGTATCGCGTAGCCCGTAGAGATTGGACCGGCGATCTCGCCCGTAGTCGAAATCTTGCGGAAAACCGTCCGAGAGCAGGATCAAATGCTTTGATCGCGACGAGACCGAGGCCAGCCGACGGATCGAGTGCCGAATTGCCGGCCCCATCCGGGTGGATCGCTGCGGCTCGATGGCACTCAGGCGGCTCTTTACGGCAAGCGAGAGCGATTCGTCGAAACTCTTGACGTCGAAAAGTTCGACACGTTCGCGACCGTGACCGGAAAACCCGAAGATGGAAAAGAGATCACCGATCTCCTCGAGGGCCTGAGACATGATCGTCAAAGCCTCCTTCTGGATGTCGATCACCCGTCGTCCGCGCTCTCGTTCCAGAGAGTCCGGCGGCAGGAATGTGTCGGAGAGATCCTCGGGCAGTTCCGGCGGGGCTTCGGGCTTTTCGACTTCCTCGTCTGTCGAAGCGGACATGTCGAGGAGGAAGAGTGTGGCCACATCCCGCTCTTCTCGTTGTCGCTGGGTATAGAGACGGGTGGCGGGATTCAGTTTCGCCCGGAGGTCGCTGCGCGCAAGAACGACCGCATCGAGATCAAAGTCTTCCCCATCCAGCAGTCCTCGTATTGTCCGATAGCCCTGCGGCTTCACGCGTTGAAATTGCCGACGTACCTCCGGGAGCACGTCCTGATATCGTTGCAATGTCTCGGAGAAAAACGCTGGATCATCATCGCCGAGGCCTAACTCATGCACCTGGCACCAGGAAACCCGGTAGTCACTGATCTCGTGGTCCCATTCATCGTAGAGATACACGCCGCGAGCTTCGCGAGCCCCCCGAGAAAGAGCAAAGACATGTTCTCGCTCTGCCGGGGACATCTGGTCGGGCCGCTCTCCGCCCCCGCCGGTGAGGCCGGCGACAAAGAGTCCGGTTGCATCGAGAGACTCCTCGGAGCGCATGACTTTGACCTTCGGATTTTGCTCCAGGTACGCCTTGAGCAATTCGGGATCGACAGCGGTTGCCGGTGACGTATCCTCGGAACGTTCTCCCTGAGGAATATTCTCTTCATCCATCTGCGGGGCATCCGGGTTTGGCGGTGCAGGCGGTGGTGGACCGCCGTCCTCGTCGGCGTCGTCTAGAAGATAGGACATGGTCGGATCTTCAAGAAAAAGGTCTTCCACATTGGTGACGCGAATCAGCTCGCCCTCTTCGAGCAACCGCGACATGCGTGCTGTTTCATCCACGCTCTCGTAGATCGTTGCCAACCCGTCGGCTGCGCGGCGCGCAAAGCCCTCCAACGCCGCGCGCCCGGGACCAAACTCGATGTTGTCCGGGGACCCGCCCAGCGCCAGAAAAAGCAATGCTTCGGGCTCGCCCGCATCGACCGATACGCAATCGCCCCGAAAGGCATGTGCACGGAGGTCGGCGAGATCGCCGGCCAGCCCGGGGAATCTTTGCCGGATCCAGGGTGCGAGACGGGCTGCCTCCACATGGGCGAGAATTCCGGCTGCGGCTTCCGGATATTCAAATCGCGCATAGAGTTCTCGGAAGCCCCCCTCCACATCCTCGGAAAGCCATTGTCCGACAGAGAAGTCTCGCGTCCCCGCCTCTCCCCAGAGAGTGGCCAACGTGGCCTGCAACTTCAACAAGATGAAGTTTTCTTCCCACGTGGGAAAGGTGCCGGTGCGATTGCTCACGGGGATCGTGTTGCGGTTGTCGAGAAAAGGGAAGAGACCGCCGAGCTCGACGGCGACAAGATTTGGCGCCTTGCGCTCGAGGATGCGCAGATAGCCGCGCAAGGTCGTTTCAATATCTTCGAACCGGACGGCCGTATCATGGCGCGCGAGGAAAGCCTTGGCGCCCCGAGATTCAAGGGAGAAGAAAGCCTCGGCGGCTACTTCCTGCATCTCTGCCAACGAGAGTCCTTCCTCGACAAAGACTCGCAGATCGTCCTCGAAGCCCACGGCTTCACCCACACGCAACACGCTGCGCAGGAACCGGGGAGAGGCCTTCGGCGCTGATTGTGCAATCGCCAGCGTATGGGCGAGCACGCAGTGTCTTTCCGGAGCCGAGAGGCGCCGCAGGACGGGGCCTGCACCGCGCAGCAGGTCGAGAATGGAGAGGGCATCGCTCCCCAGAGTATCGAGCACCTCGAGAACACGGCCACGGCTATCCGGCGGAATTCCCGACAAAAGTCGCGGCGCTTCGCTGAACCATTCCGGGGCCTCCCGGATATCCCAGCTTGCACAACGGGCGACCACGTTCAGAACGCCCGCCAATTCTTCGGACTCGAGAGCGACGACTTTGGGCAATTCCCGCAGGACGTCGAGCGGTCGTCGCGGAGTAAAGGCGACCGCCGATGCATAACGTAACCACGCGCGATGGACTGATGTTGGATGATGGATGAACGCTTCGCCGAGAAACGTCGCGCAGCGGTTGACGATGGGCTCCCCGGGATGGGCTTCGACGAACTCGCGCAAGGCGCCCGCTGTATCCACCAGCCTCTGCCCCACCGCGAGTTCCGCTCCGGGTAGATCCACAAGCGCCGCGGCACCAAAGGATTGTGCGGCGCGCACCGAAACAGATCCGATATCGCAAATGGCGTCAGCCCAATGCCGCAGGATCGACCCCGGCAAAAGGACCACCTGGTCGGTCTCGAGTGTGAGCAGGGCCAACCCGGCCTCACGAGCGACGCCCTCGAGCCGGACCACCCTTGCCAGGCTTTCGGACATCTCGGAGAAGGCCTCGGGGCTTTGCGCGGGACGCACCCGAATCTCGAACTGGCGCAAGCGCATGGCGAACCCGGGACTGGTGGGTTCAAGCTCTGCAGCGAGTTCTTCGAGTGCCCCCGGGGGCTCTCCGGGCATCATTTCGTCCATCGGCAATATCCTGTGTAACTGGAGGAATATTGCGGCGCATCAGTTCTGAATCGACATCCCTCCATCGACACTCAGACAGGCTCCGGTGATGAACGAGGACGCAGGCAAGACCAGGCTGAAGATCGCATGGGCCACCTCCTCTGGCTGACCATAACGCCCCAGGGGGACGCGGCGGCGGGCAAATTTGAGTTTGGCCTCGTCGGGAATATTTGCGGTCATGCCCGTATGGATCGGTCCGGGGCAAATGGCATTGGCGGTAATGCCCTTGCGACCCAACTCGACGGCAAGCGCTCTGGTGAGGCCGAGAACGCCGTGTTTGCTTGCGGTATAGGCACTGACAAAGGGCTGTGCCCCCAGCGCCTCGGTGGAAGCCACATTCACAATCCGCGCGGCATCGCTTTTTTCCAGATACGGCAGGCTTGCTCGCACGATGCGATGCACCCCGTGGAGATTCACCTGCATGGTTTTCTCCCAGGCGTCTTCATCTCCGATGGCAGCCGGCAGGCTGATCCCGGCGCAGTTGATGACAATGTCGAGACCGCCAAAAGTTTCCGCAAGGTCGGCCACGGCCCGACGCACCTCGGCATCCTGCGCGACGTCAACAAATCGACCCGTCACATTGACCGACTCCGGCAAGGCCGCCAGTGACGCATCCAGAGCACTTCCGGGGCGGTCCAGCGCCCCGATATGCGCTCCTTCTGTCGCCAAAAGTTCAACGGTAGCGCGCCCGATTCCACTTGCGGCGCCCGTCACGATGGCCCGACGCCCCTGCACCGATCGACTCAGATTCATGAGCTTTCTCTAAAGAGATTCTCGGCAAAGGTCGATGCCGGGAGAAGGAAGAGTTTGCCGGGGGATTCAGGCATAACTCGGGGACGCTGCGCCAGGGCGCAGAATGGAGAGGCTAATGATCGTAAAAGCGACAGTTTTTCTGACTTTATTCGCATGGGGACTCGCAACGGCGCCGGCCCAAGCGCAGGAAGCACCGCAACCTCTTGCCGGCAACTGCTGCGGGTGCAACGGCAACATCAAATATCGCGAGGGCAGCAAACCGGATCTGATCCGGATCGGCGCACGCGTGCAGCCGACCAGTGCCATGAACCCCTTTGACGACGGGTTTACCTTCACCCTCACCAACAGCGGTGGCACTCTGTTCACGCAGAGTCTTGCGGCCTTCACCATGACCGAATCCGCCAACGGGCGACGTTGGACCTACAAGGACAAGCTGGCTCCGACCAATGGCGGCATCCATACCGTGACCATTCAGGAATCCGCGGGTCTGGCGGGAGGCTTCATCATCTATGTCCGGGCCTACACGGATATGTCAGCGGCGACCACGCCCGAAATGACGACCTCGTTCATCATCGGTAATGATTCTTTCTTCGATCAGAGTGACTGGAATCAAAAGAAGAAGAATTGGCGACACATTTTCTGGTAGCGCCCGGTCGCGCATCCCTCAGGCAAAAAGCGCGGTCACGACCTCACCGACGGCGCGCAGCATTTCCGGGTCATCGGTCAGCGAATTGGTGACGGCCACGGTGCAGGCACGCCGTGCCGGGACCCCATTGGCCATCAATTGCCCGGCATAGACCAGAAGCCGGGTACTGACGCCCTCGCCCAGGCCGGAGCCGCGCAGCGCGCGGACCTTTTCGCCCAAGGTGGCCAGCGTCAGGGCGGTGTCGGCATCGAGACCACTCTCGTGTGCGATGATTTCCGCTTCTCGATCTCGCGGTGGATAGTCGAACTCCAAACTGACAAATCGCTGTCGGGTGGAGTGTTTCAGATCTTTCAGGACACTCTGGTAGCCCGGGTTGTAGGAAACAACGAGCAGGAAGCTCGGGTCGGCCTCGAGGACCTCGCCGCGCCGATCAATCGGCAGCATACGGCGGTGGTCGGTGAGCGGGTGGATCAGAACGATCGTATCCTTGCGGGCCTCGACGACTTCATCGAGGTAGCAGATCCCACCCCGACGAACCGCCTGCGTGAGGGGTCCATCGATCCAGACCGTATCGTCTCCCTGGATCAGATATCTACCGACGAGGTCAGATCCGGTCAGATCTTCATGGCAGGCAACGGTGATCAGGGATTCACCGTCGCCGGTCCGTGGCCCCTTGAGCTTGTGGGCCATATACTCGACAAACCTCGTCTTGCCGCACCCCGTAGGACCCTTGAGCAACACAGGCAGCCGAGAATTATGGGCCTGCGTAAAGATTTCCACCTCATCCTGGATGGGTAGGTAGTAGGGAGCCTTGTCGTCCGGGGAACTCATGCCTTGAGGCTAGACGTCACGAAAAAAAGCGCAACGTCGGAGAATGCGGCCGGTTTTAATGCAGGCCGGGTCCCGGGGCGATCGACAAGGGATCGACCCCGAGCGAACGGATGCCCTTGTCCCAGACCTCGGTCGCCTCGGTCTCGAAAATGAGGTTCTCATCGACCGGAATCTGCAGCCAGGCGGAAGCGATGAGTTCCGCTTCCAGCTGACCCGGTCCCCAGCCGGCATAGCCAAGCAACAAGCGGCTATGGTTTGGGCCGCCTTCGTCGGGGTCCAGCTCGAGCACCGTGCGCAAATGCGTCTGGGAGCTCGACATATAGATGCCACGACAAACTTCGAGGAATTCCTCGGGATCCTCCTCGGATCGGGTTGGTAACTCGCGACAAATCAACCAACCCCTCTCGGGGCTGACGGGACCGCCCTGCCAGGCGGTCAACGAGGGGCTTCCCGAAATGGGAAAGTCGCCCTCGAGCAGGTCGGCGACATCGATTTCCATGGGTCGATTGAGCACAAAGCCCAGGGCACCCTCTTCATCGTGACGGCATAGAAGCACAACCGAGCGGTTGAAATTCGGATCGGTCATTTGCGGCATCGCCAGCAGAAGCGTTGGTCCTGTGCCCATCTCTTCCATCGGATTTCAGGATATCCCGGGGGCTACCTTCCTACAATCAGCCGCCTGCAATTCCCCCGGCCGGGATCCTGCGCCGTCGGAAGGGAAAAGGTGCTGGGTGCGAACCCCTTTTCGTCCGAAGCCATACTGAACGAAAGGGGGGAACCGCTTGCACGCCATGGACTTCCCGAAAACCGGGCCTGCCCTCAGGCGATCAGAGGTGATTCCCTGCCATAAAATTGTAGGCGGAACGTCGGAGCCGCACCCAGCAGAACTACGCTATCAGGCTCAACCGGGGGTAGAAATAGCGCCCGGCGCTATTTCTGCGACGGGTTTGGGCAACTCGCGGGTTGGAATGTCTGATGACGACCACTTTTCCACTACCGGCAGCATTTGCGACAAAACGTCTGCCGTCTGTTGGCTTTTCCCGCAGCCAGCGCTCCCCGGGGCAAACGGGGGCGGCCCTGTTGCACTCGGGCGATGCCCCCGACAAGGTAGCTGCCGTGGCCGATTCCGACCAGGAACTGATGGAGCGAATTGGGCAAGGCGATCGCAGTGCCTGTCAGCTCCTTGTCGAGCGCCACCTGGATCGAATGCTCGCATTTGCCGAGAGGACGCTGGGCAATCGCAGCGAAGCGGAAGAAGTCGCCCAAGAAGTCTTCACCCGTGTCTGGCTCCATGCGTCGCGGTGGAAGCCCACCGAAGCCCGGGTCACCACGTGGTTGTTTCGTGTCACCATGAATCTGTGCCTGAACCGAATCGCGAAACACCGCGAAGTCACCCTCGAAGGGCGTGCCGAACCACCCAGTCTGCAGCCGCAGCCGGGAGCTGTAGCCGCGAAAAAGGAATTGAGCTGGCACGTAAACCGGGCATTGCAGGAGCTTCCCGAGAAACAACGGATCGCAATCAACTTGTGTCATTATGAAGGCTGGAAAAACCGCGAGGCGGCCGAGATCATGAATCTGAGCCTCGAGGCCGTGGAGTCCCTTTTGGCGAGGGGACGTCGCGGCTTGAAAGAGAAACTGTCCAAAATTGGACCCGAACTCCTGCAGGGGGAAGCATGAAGACGCAACTGGCGGATCTGGTGAACATCCTGGAGACCACCGGTTCGAATCCGGAAAACTGGCCTCCGGCGATCCGCGCCGAAATGGAGGCGTTCATCGCCAGCTCGGCTGCCGCCCGGCAGGCAGTTGCCGAGGCCATCGAACTCGATCGCTGTCTCGATACATTGAGCGACATAAAGCCGGCTCCGGATCTGGCAGCTCGTATTCTGGCAGACCTGCCGCCCAGACCCGTCGTGCGCCCTCGCCCGCTTCGCCGCGGCGCCATCTTCGCCCTGCCGTTGGCTGCCGCTGCCATATTGGCGCTTTGGTTGGGCCAAAGCGGGCCGGTGCCGCTCACCTCCGGGGCGCCGGAAGCGACCGCGAGCTTCAACTTCGAGGACGATGCCCTTGTCTGGGAGATGCCCAGCGACGTTCTGCTCAACGTGGCTTCTCTGGATCCTGTCGACGATGTCCCCGAATTCGACTGCTTTTATGAGGAACCCGGCTGCTTTGGCTCGACGGAAAACCGCGAATCCTCTCTAATGCCCACGTCGAGGAACCTGACATGAAAAAACCAGCTTTGATTTGCCTTGGATTGCTCCTCACTCTGGCCACTTCGGTATCCGCGGGACCACCACCTGGTCGCGGCGATGGCGGACTGGGCCGCAGTCCCAGGGTCGCCCCCTTGTTCATGCGTTCGCTCGTGCAGCCCGATACGATCATGCGTAACCAGGCTCGGCTCGAACTGAGTGAAGAGCAGCGGGAAACGATCCAGAAGGCTCTTGGCGAGACGCGAAGCTCCATGGAAGAGTCGCGTTGGGAGCTTGCCGGTCATAAGGAATCGATCCGCAGGGTTCTGGATCAATCTCCCATCGATGCCGACAAGGCATTGGAGGCCACAGCCGAGCTCTTCCGTCTCGAGACGGCGATCAAGACCCAGCACCTCAAGATGCTGATCGAGATCACCAATGTTTTGACGCCCAGGCAGCTGAAGAAAGCACAGCGACTGCAAAAGCGCGGCTTCAGAAAACGCAAGGACTCCGCGGAGCGGTCCTCAGGCCCCGTGCGCCCCGATCGTTTTAACGGCTGAGACCGTAGCGCAGCCAGCGATCGCAGCCTGTGCCGGTGCAACCTCGACGCACGACGCCCGAAGCAGATGCATGTCGTACCTGGTGAACTCCCGGCTGGTTGATTGTGGGGCGCGTGGCGGCCCGCGGTGAGGTTTTGGCCGAGGCAACCTGAACCAGCTTGGGCGACGGTTTGGGCTTGTTTGCTGCGGGCGCGGTTCTGGCGACCCGCACGGACTCTTTTTGCTTCGCTACCGGTCGCGTCTTGGCTGCTTCCTTCTTCTTGGCCGGGGCCTTCGCCATTCGAGTTTGGGGCAATGCCTTGCGACCATCGCCCTTGAAAGCCCATTGCACCATTTTCCGGGTATCGCCCCAAAGGTCCTTCGAGCCCAGAACGACAACAATCACTTCTCGGCCATTCCATTCCGCGGCACCCGCAAAACATTTTCCGGCAGCCCGGGTGTAGCCCGTCTTGCCGATCACCTTGGCAAAATATCCGTTGAGAAGTCGATTCTTGTTTCGTACGGCGATCCGTTTGGTCTTGTTTCCGCTCTTGACCCGAATTTTACGCTTGGTCGTACCCGCGATGCGCCGGAAGCCGTCTACTTCGAGGGCATCGCGCAGGATCAAACCCATGTCGCGAGCCGTCGAGATATGGCGGCGGTTCGGCAGGCCGTTCGGGTTTCGGAAGTTCGTATTGCGTGCCCCCACCTTTCGAGCGCGTGCGTTCATCCGCTTGGCGAACTTCTCCACGCTTCCGTCCACGCCCTCGGCCACGACAACCGCCGAATCATTGGCAGACTTCAGCATGAGCGAATAGAGCAGTTCGCGCAGTTGCACCTTCTGGCCGGAAGAGAGGTAGAGCTTGGAAGGTTGCTGGCGCTGGGCTCGCTTGCTCACCCGGAAATAGTTGTTCATCTGCTCGGCTTCGAGACCAAGGACGGTGGTGAGGATCTTGGTCGTACTGGCAGGGGCTCTCTTCTGGTCGGGGTTCTTGGACCACAACAATTGGCCCGTTCGAGCATCCATGACCACGGCTGCCGATGCTGTGACTCGGGGAGCGCGCGCTTCGGCGGGAAGTCCTGTGCCCAGAACGACCGCGATCCACATACTCAAGAAACAAGCCGACCTTTGGATTTCCCTCACCACAACCACCCCATGCACATCCTGCCGTACGGCCACCCCTGTGGCCCGCCAACCCTTGTACCGGTTTCCCCCGCCTGACGGAAGGCCGAGTTGTCGATATCGGGCTGCAGCGATAGCATGGAGAATGGGTCGCGCCTGGTGGATATTGATGTGGATTCTGGTGGCTCTCCCCGCAAGCGCACGGGAGTGGACGCCGGAAGACTTTGCCAAACGCCACATCCAGGCCTATGCCTTCCAACCCTCCGGGGGAAAAGCGGCTTCCCGAGAGACGAAAACCGTGATCGGCCATCGACAGACCTGGGCGCCCGAACGAGGCGACACATTTCTGGATGTCGGTCGGCATTTTGATCTGGGCCTGAACTCGATGGAAGCGGCCAACCCGGGCGTGGACGGCTGGATTCCCCATACCGCAAAAAAACCGCTCGTCATTCCGACCTCCTGGATCCTGCCCTGCTGTCGCTATGAGGGATTGGTCGTCAACCTCCCCGAGATGCGCTTGTACTGGTACCCCCCGCAGAAAGAGGATGCCGAGCCGGTTGTCTATACTTTCCCGGTAGGGCTCGGACGCCAGGAGTGGCGGACCCCGCAAGGCGATTTTCGTGTCGTGGAAAAGGCACGCAACCCGCGGTGGGTGATCCCGGAATCAATTCGTGAGGAGCGAATTCGGGAAACCGGGGCGAGCGAGAAATTCATCGAGGGCGGAAGCCCCGACAACCCGCTCGGCGAGTATCGCCTGCGCCTCTCGATGCCTTCCTATGCCATCCACGGGACCAACATCCCCTGGGGTGTCGGCATGTCGGTGAGTCACGGCTGTGTGCGTATGTACCCGGAAGACATTCGCGAACTTTTCCCGATGGTCCCGAAGAACACCGCGGGCGCGTTTGTCTATGAAACAATCAAGTTCGGAGAACGCGCCGGACGCATCTTTGTCGAAGTCCACCCCGATCTCTACGGCCTGCAGCCCGGCCCCTGGCGACAGGCATCGAGGATTCTCCGCGAACGTGGACTGGAAGGGAAAATCGACGAGGCCAAGCTGCTGCGCGCACTCGAGCAGCGGCTCGGTTATCCGGTCGACGTCAGCCCGTCTCCGGAGGAGATCACCAGAAAACGTTCAGCGACCCCCGCAACCAGCGAGGAGCGCTGAACGTCCATCCAGAATTCTAGTGACCGGCGCCGGCCGCAACCGGGCCTTGCGCGACGAGTTGATCGACGGAGTTGGTGCTGCGCCAGGTGCGCAGTCCTTGCCGGATATAATCCGGGTTCATGTCGACAATCTGACAGATGTTCTCGAACGAGAACAACCAACGCGTATCGTCGGAGACGATCCATTCCCAGGACTCGTCAAATAGTTGCTTGCCGCGCACGTCGTCTGTGTACGCATACTTCTGGAAGCAATCGATCGCGTCTTCCAGAACCGCGAGCATCAAACGGCGCTCGCGGTCAAAACCGACTTCCTTGCGGAAGTATGATGAAAACTGAGTCGGCAAAAGCACGTCCGGCTCGAAGAGTCCCCCCGATCGATCCTGCATTCCCCCACCTCTTACACGCATCGTCCCAGCCATCTGCCTCGTCCTCCCAACTGAAGGTTTCTTGGATTCTTAACAAGATAGAAATCAGAACCTTCAGGAAGCGCGGAAACTATCCCGCACACTCCACCACCAAACAATGAATTAGCCTATCATGAAAGATAACCACGACTAATCCTTTTTTTTGGAAAAAGTTCCGACCGGCCTAGCGTTTGTCATCCGGCGGGTGCATACGTGGTTCCCCTTAGTGAGCTTCTAATTCTCACTATGTGGGCCGCCCGGATCGTCCCCTGGATGAGGCTCGGGCTACCGCTCGCGGCTGCCGGAATAGGCTGCGTGATCGACCAGATCCCGAACCCGGTTGGCTCCGCCCAGCTTCCAGATCTCGATGGCCTCGTCGGCCGGGGTACGTCCCCGACCCACTCGATCCACCACGCGCTCAAGAAGGTCGACCTCGCTCCCCTCGCCTGCCTGAACCCGACCGAGTCGGATCAGGCCCTCCTGCGCGATGTCGGTCAGCTCGCGGGCCAAATCCCCGATGCGATAGCGCCCGGCCCGTGCCGCGAATCCACCTCGGGCGACGGTTTCGAGAAGCTCGTGTCTTTCTTCGAGCGACCATGATTTGACCAGATCCCATGCACCTTGTCGGCAATCCGATTCGTAGAGGAGGCCTTTGGCCATGGCCGAAAAAGCCAGCAGAGAGTCCGGTGGCGGGCTGTCGGCCATACGCAATTCGATCCAGGTCTTGAGGCGGACTTCGGGGAAAAGCGTTGATAAATGAAGGGCAAAGTCCCCTACCGTGGCGCGCGTTCCCGCCGCGCCCTGCTTCCAGAAATCCCGGAAAGGCATTCCGCTCAGGTCGAGAAAGGCATCGGCTCGGCGAATGAAGTACATGGGTGCATCGAGGGCCCACTCCACATAATCCACGACGCCCGCCCCTTCGGAGAACAGAAACGGCAGAATTCCGCACCGGGCGCGGTCGGTGTCGGTCCAGACGTGCGCGCGATACGAGAGATAGCCGTTGAGACCGCCCTCGCTGATCGCACTATTGGCGAAAATCGCGTTCAGGATCGGACCAATCCCGGTCCCCACGCGCATCTTTTCGATCGCATCGGCTTCGTCGGCGTAGTCGAGATTCACCTGCACCGTCGCTGTCTGTTTCATCATGCGCTGGCCCAGGTGGCCGACCTGGTTCATGTAGGGCCCCATGATGCGGTAGCGCCCCTTGGGAACCCATTCGATCTCCTCGAGAGGAGTGACGGGTTGGGTCCCCAGGCCCACGAAGGCAATCCCCAAATCTTCTGCAATATCAGATAGTTCCGAACCATTCTTCGCCAGCTCGGCCGCCCCGTCGAGAAGGGATTGAAAGGGCCGGCCGGCAAGCTCCACCTGCCCCCCCGGCTCGAGCGTAATGGAGGATTCCCCGCGGGAAAGACCGATGATGCGGCCGCTCTCTTCTTTGGGCTCCCATGCAAAGCGTTCGCACATCCCCCTGAGAATGGCCTCCACGCCACGCTCACCGGAAAATGGCGCGGCCTCGCCGGTTTCGGGGTCCACAGCAATCCTCTCGACCTCGGTCCCCACAACCCAATCCGACTCGGGCTTGGCGCCCCGCAGGATATGAGCAACGAGTTGGTCGAGGCCCGTGATCGGCTCGGCGTCCGGGCCCTGCTCATCGGCGATATAATCGCTCATACTTGTCGAACCCTATGAGTCGCCCCCGCGCGAAACAAGGTCTGGCGCCGGGTTCTCAGGGTCGGATCCAAACCGGTGTTCCCTCGGGCACCCGGCTATAGAGATCGTCGACGTCGGCGTTCTGCAGAGAGATACAACCGAGCGTCCAGTCGACATGTTCGCGATTCAGTGTGGGTTCATCGGTCCCGTGAATGCCGATGGCACCGCCCGGCCCGCTGTCGGTCCTGCCAGCCTCGCGGGCTGCCTGATTGGCCGCCCGATCGGCGGCATTGGGGTAATCGAGGAGCAAAAAGCGCGACCAGCGAGGGTGCAAGCGCCGTCCCTGCATCCGATAAAGCCCATTGGGCGTGCGGCGATCGCCCTCGTGGACCTTCGGACCATCCTCCCGGCCGAAGACGGCGCCCCGATATTCAGCATCCCAAACGCCGTGGCGGTAGACCGTCACGGTCCGACACCGACGCTCCACGACCACAAAAAAAGGTTCCGCCTTGGCCCAGCTCAGAGGTCGCCGATCCCCGACCGCAAACGATTCGACTTCCTGCGCCTGCACAGGAAAGGTCGTCAGGGAAAGGACCAGGACAAAGCTGGCGGCAAAAAATGTGAAAACGTGCTTCACTGCCTCGCGCCTACCCGTTCCTGCATTGCGAAGCGAGGGAAAGCGCAGCTACAACCGCTCGAGAGACTGCGGATCTGCTCAAGGAGAACCCGAGAATGTCATTTGATACCAACGAATTTCGCACCGTCATGGGCCATTTTGCGACGGGGGTCACCATCATCACCACCCATGATACTCAGGGAAATTTCGTGGGACTGACCGCGAATGCCTTCAGCTCGGTGTCTCTCGACCCCCCGCTGGTCATGGTTTGCATCGACAAATTGGCCGAGAGCCATGCGGCCGTGTCTGCCTCGCGGATCTATAATGTGAACGTTCTGACCAAGGAACAGGAATCCTTGTCGCGCACCTTTGCCAAGTCCGGTGGGGACAAATTCGCCGGAGTCGCCTACCATTTGGCGGATAATGGAGCGCCGATCCTCGGGGACTCGGTCGCCCATATGGTCTGCGAGGTTCGCGAAGCTTTCGATGCCGGGGATCATACGATTTTTCTGGCCCAGGTGCAGAGCCTGAAAACGGACCACGAGGCCAACCCCCTGATCTACTTCCGGGGTGGTTACCGGGATCTGGCTTGATGCAGGTTTTCCGCCTGCTCGTCCCGCGATCCGCTGCGCGGCCTTTTCTCCGCGGCGCTCCGGCAAACCGCCAGCGGATAAAGTTTTTCTCGGCCAGCGACGAAAGATGGGTTCGAAGCAGACAAGGGGAGGTAGGGGCGTGAAGCAGCCAGAACCGATCGCCGCCGTGGTTCTCGCGGCCGGAAAGGGAACGCGGATGCGTTCCGAGAAAGCCAAAGTCTTGCACCCGCTCGGCGGCAAGCCGCTTCTGGTCCATGTACTCGATGCGCTCGAGCCGCTGCAGGCGGCTCAAACCGTCGTGGTGGTCGGTCATCAGGCGGATGCCGTCCAGGCCGCGGTTTCCGACCGTGGCGCCGCATTTGCCCTTCAGGAGCAGCAAAACGGGACCGGGCATGCCGTTCAGATCGCCCGCGATCATTGCTTGCGGGACTTTTCCGGTGATGTCCTGATTACCTACGGTGATACGCCCCTGTTGACCGCCGAGACGCTGCAGCGATTTCTCGAATTACACCGCCGTGAGAAGGCGGCCTTGACCATGCTTACCATGGAGCTCGACGATGCGATGGGCTACGGACGCATCGTCCGTGACCCTGCAGGCGCGGTCCAGCGCATTGTCGAGGCGCGCGACTGCACGCCCGAGCAACGGGCCATCGGTGAGGCCAACGGTGGCATTTATTGTGTGGCCAGCGACCTGCTCTTCCCCGCACTCGATGCCCTGGAAGCCAACAATGCTCAGGGAGAGCTCTACGTAACCGATATTGTGGCGTTCGCCGTCGAACAGGGGCGCAAAGTCGCAACAGAGATCGTCCCGGCTGCCGAAGTCGAGGGAATCAACTCCCGCGAGGATCTCGCCCGTCTCGAGGCTCTCCTGCGGGATCGGACGGTGCGACGGCATATGGAGGCCGGCGTTACCTTTCTGGACCCAGCCAGTGTCCTGATCGAGACCGAGGTCACCATCGGTACGGACACCGTGATCGGTCCTCAGGTGCAACTGCGGGGAAAAACCAGCATTGGCGCCGACTGCGAGCTGCTGGGCAATGCGTATCTGCAAAATGCCCAGATCGGGGATCAGGTGCTGATTCGGCAGAATGTGGTGATTGACGATGCGCAGGTCGAGAAGGGGGCCGTGCTCGGGCCATTTTCCCATCTGCGTCCCGGGGCCCATCTGGAAGAAGAAGTGCACGTCGGCAATTTTGTCGAAGTCAAGAAATCGACTCTCGGCCGCGGCACCAAGGCCAACCATCTGGCCTATCTCGGAGACGCTCGAATTGGCTCGGAATCCAATATTGGCGCCGGGACGATCACCTGCAATTACGACGGGTTCGGAAAGCACCAAACCACGATCGGGGATCGTGTCCAGATTGGCAGTGACAGCCAATTGGTGGCTCCCGTGACCATTGGCGACGATGCCTACGTCGCGACAGGAACCACCGTTCGTCACGATGTACCCGCCGGCGCCTTGGCCTTTAACCCGAAACCGGACAAGAAACGGGAAGGGTGGGTCGCCGGATTTCGGGAGCGGAAGCGGAAATAGCCCGCAGATCGGTCGCCGCCAGGTTCCCCTCGACCGTGGGCCGGGCCTTGCCGATGCGGCAGCTAAACTAGCGCGTTGCCCGGGTCGAAGACATAAGGGTAGTCTGACCCCAGTTCAGCAAGACTCTTTCGCCCGCTGGAGGGCGTAGATTCGTTCAGAAAGAAGGATTCCCGGTTCATGTGCGGTATCATGGGTTATATCGGTGATCAGGATGCCAGCCGCATCCTGGTAGACGGCCTGCGGAAGTTGGAATATCGCGGCTACGACTCGGCCGGCGTGGCCACCCTCAACGGCAGCGGCAGCATCGATATGCGTCGCACGGTGGGCAAATTGACCAATCTCGAAGACGCCTTGTCCGAGAAGCCGCTTGCCGGGCACATCGGGATCGGCCACACGCGCTGGGCTACCCACGGGCCTCCCAGCGAGGAGAATGCCCACCCTCACCGTGCGGGCAAGGTTGTGGTCATCCACAACGGGATCATCGAGAACTTTCTGGAGCTGAAGAAGACTCTCGAGGAGCGTGGCCGGACCTTCCATTCGGAGACCGACACCGAAGTCATCTCGCAGTTGATCGACCATCATATGGATGAGGGAATGGAGTTCATGGAGGCCGCTCGGGCGGCTGTGCGCGAACTCGAAGGCTCCTTTGCGATCGTGGTCCTTTCCGACGATGATCGCAGTCGCCTGCTGACCGCAAAGACCGCAACGCCAATTGTTATCGGGCTGGGCGAGGGCGAGAATTTTGTTGCCTCCGACGTGCCGGCGATCCTCGAGCATACACGGCGCGTGCTATACCTCGAAGATGGCGAGATGGCAGAAGTCTCGCGTGAGGGTGTTGCTGTCACAACCTTTGACGGGACTCCTGTCGAGCGCGAAGCCACCCACATCAGCTGGGATCCGGTGACCGCGCAAAAAGGCGGTTTCAAGCATTTCCTGCGCAAGGAGATCGATGAACAGCCCCAGGCCCTGATCGATACGATGCTGGGTCGCATTCGCCAGGAGAAGGGCGATGTGGCCCTTCCCGAGATCGAAGCGCTGGGAACGGATTGGTCGAAAATCAAACGAATCTATCTCACCGCGTGCGGCACCTCCTGGCATGCCGGTCTGGTCGGCAAATTTGTGCTTGAAGAAATGACCAGGATCCCGGTGGACGTCGATTACGCAAGCGAGTTCCGCTACCGCAATCCGATTCTGGGCCCCGACACGCTGCTTCTGGCGATTTCACAATCCGGAGAAACCGCCGACACTCTGGCGGCTGTCGAAGAAGCAAAGGAGCAGGGCGCGCACGTCCTCTCCATCTGCAATGCCGTCGATTCCTCGATTGCACGCAAATCGGACGCCGTGCTCTATACCCATGCTGGTCCCGAGATCTCGGTGGCGAGCACCAAGGCCTTTACCACGCAGTTGACGGCACTCTATCTGCTGTCGCTGCATGTCGGACGACATCTCGGTCGACTCGACGAAGAAAAGGGCAGGGCGCTGGTCCATAATTTGGTGAACCTGCCGCAGTTGGTGACCGAGTCGATGCAATGCGCGAGGCAGATCAACAAGATCGCGCGCAAATACGGTCACGCTGAGGATTTCCTCTATCTCGGCCGCGGTGTGAATTATCCGGTCGCGCTCGAAGGGGCCTTGAAGCTCAAGGAGATCTCCTACATCCACGCCGAGGGATATCCCGCAGGCGAGATGAAGCATGGCCCCATTGCCCTCATTGACGAGCAATTGCCGGTCGTTGTGTTGCTGCCCCGGGACCCGATGTACCCAAAGACACTTTCGAACCTGAAGGAAGTCGAGGCGCGCGGCGGACGTATCATTGCGATCACCGACGCGCCGACCCCGGAGTTGGAAGAGATCGCCTGGGAGGTCGTGACCATCCCCGAGGCGCATCACTTGCTCGCGCCGATCCTCCTGACGATTCCGATGCAGCTACTTGCCTACGAGATCGCCTGCTATCGCGGTACTGATGTCGACCAGCCTCGCAACCTTGCCAAGAGTGTGACCGTCGAGTGATTTCAGGACTTCAAGCGCTTGTCTTTCCCGGACAGCGCTCCGAAGAACGCTTGCTCGCGCATCCGTAGCGCTCGGCGCCGGAAGCCAGTCGGGCCAAAGGCGAAACGAAAAGACGCGGGCCCCTCATGTCCGGGGCGCGGCTAAGGAATCACACCGCGCTCCTTGAGCGCCGCGATCTTCTCCCAGTCTTCGCCCATTTCGAGCAGAATCTCCTCGGTATTCTGGCCAAGTTCCGGAGCTGTCGTGGCAAAGGCATTCGGGGTGCCGCTGAAGTCCACCGGCGTGGCCACCTGTTCGGGGAGCCCCTCGGCGCTCTCGAAAGCAACCACACCACCGGTGGCGCGGAGCTGGGGGTCGTTGGCCAGGTCGTCGCAATTCTGAACGGGCGCCCACCATACACCCGCGCTATCAAAGCTCTCGGCCCATTCTGCACGCGTGCGCGTGGCAAAGATTTCGTCAAGAAGGCCAACGACATAACCGGCATTCTCGCGACGCCGGACAATGTTCTTGGTGCGTTCGTTCTCGATCAAATCTTCTCGTTCGATCGCCTGACAAACGTCGGGCCAATGGCGATCGGCCTGGAGGCCAATCAACCAGAACCATTTCCCGCAAGATGCTCGATAGGAATTCGCAATCGGGTTCGGGGCTTCACGCCGGTCGCTCGGCGGCTGCAGGCGGCCGAAGCGCAGGCGCGTCGCGAGGTCCCAGCCAACCGTATAGGCGCCGGTGCGCAGAAGCGAGGTTTCGAGGTATTGGCCCTTGCCTGTTCTCTCCCGGGCAACCAATGCTGCATTGATCGCGGCGGCCGCCGTCATCGCGGTCGTATGGTCGCCCATGCCGCCGCGTTGCACAGGCGGTTCATGACCCTCGGGCGTGAGCATGGCGGCTACGCCCCCGCGGGCCCAGTAGGCCCCGATATCGTAGGCGGCCCGATCGCTGTCGGGACCTCCCGTGCCATAGCCGGTGACGGCGCCGTAGATCAGTCGCGGGTTTCGGTCGGCCAGTGTTTCGTAGTTCAGCCCGAAACCGGCCAGGGCGCTGGCCCGCAGATTGGTAACGAAGACATCCGCCTTCTCGATCAACTCCCCGGCGATGGCGCGGCCCTCTTCTTTCTTCAGATCGAGGACAATGGAGCGCTTGCCCCGGTTATCGAGCTCAAAAGCTGGATTGATCGGGACATCGATGCCCACGGCGGTCGAGAGCACTGCACGCATCGGATCCCCGGGCGGGGGCTCGATCTTGATCACCGAGGCGCCCCAATCCCCCAGAATACCGCTGGTTGCGGGCCCGGCGACCCAAAACCCCAATTCAACGATCCGAATGCCTTCGAGTGGTCCAGCCATTCCGAGTCGGTGCCCGGTTCCGGCCACAAGATCAAGTCCCGAACCCCGATCTGATTTTGCCCCTTGCAAGACGGGCGCGGCGAATGTTCATTCCAGAGGGCATGTCGAAAAATTCTTCCGATACTCTGACCGATCAGGTAACCGCACCTGGCGAAATTGCGACCATCGAAGAAGCCATTGCCGAGTACCGTGCGGGCCGCATGGTCATCGTCATGGACGACGAGGATCGCGAAAATGAAGGCGACCTATGCATGGCTGCCGAAAAGGTCACGCCCGAGGCGATCAACTTCATGGCAACCGAGGGATGTGGCTTGATCTGCCTTCCTCTGACCGGGAACAAACTCGCGACCCTCGGGCTGCCCATGATGGCAACCGAGAACACCGCACCGCTCGAAACTGCCTTTACCGCCTCCATCGATGCGCGCACCGGGATTCAGACGGGTGTTTCCGCAAGCGACCGCGCGGCGACGATTCTGGCGGCCTGCGCCGATCAGGCCCAACCGAGTGATCTGAAAACACCCGGGCATATCTTCCCCTTGCGGGCCCGCGATGGGGGCGTGCTGGTGCGGACCGGACAGACCGAAGCGGCGGTGGACCTGGCACGATTGGCGGGATTGCGGCCGGCCGGCGTGATCTGCGAGATCATGAACAAGGACGGCACCATGGCGCGCCTTCCTGAATTACGAAAATTTGCAGCGCACCACAATTTGAAACTGGTGACGATTGCCGACCTCATTCAATACCGCCTGCGACATGATTCTCTCGTGCACAAGGTCGCGGAAGCTCCGATCGAGAGCCGTTACGGTGGCGAGTTCCGGGCCTGCGTCTATCGCAGCGACGTGAACGGCGGCGAGCATATGGCTCTGGTGAAGGGCGACATTCAGCCCGATCAACCGACGCTGGTTCGGGCGCATTCGGAATACCTGCCTGGCGACGTCTTCGCCTCGGCCAAGCGCAATACGGGAAACCTGCTGCATCGGGCCATGGAACGAATCTCCGAGGAGGGCTGTGGTGTCATTCTCTACCTCAAGCGAGAGCATGGCAGCGATATGCTCTCGCCCCGGGGTGCTTCAACCGCTTCCGCCGGAACCGATGCGGATACGTCCGGGCCGAGCACCATGGCGGGCGCCACTCTGCAGGAGTTCCGGGAGTACGGGATCGGAGCCCAGATCCTCCGCGATCTCGGTCTTGGAAAGATTCGCCTGCTTTCCAACTATCCGCGAAGGTTGGTCAACCTGCCCGGGTATGGGCTCGAGATCGTCGAGCATGTGCCTCTGGATTCGGGTAAATAGACCCCAACGCCCGCCTGCCGGACCCGCAGGGGTCGCGTCGGGCCCGACGCCGGGCCTGTCTCGGGTCGCTGGATCCATGGAGCCATGTGGCCCACGGCGTTCAAGCGCGGCCTCTCCGCGTCCGAAAAATATTGACAACTCTCAATGAGAGTGTGACTCTCAAATCAAGGTGAGAGTTCGACTCTCACTATTATGAAGCCGACCCAATGTATGAATCTGCGATCAAGGAACTCGCCGTCATAAAACCGACGGACGAGAAGAGCCCCCGGCGCACGAAATCCATCGATGCGTTCATCGATCTGGTGCTGGAGGGCCATCTGCCTCCGACCACAGCGCAGGTCGCCGATCGCGCGGGGATCTCGGCGGCGACGTTTTTTCGTTATTTCGACACTCTGGATCAACTTCGCACCGCGGCTTTTCTGCGCATGATCGAGCGATTTCCGCTGCTTTGCGTCGAGGATCTGGGTCATGGCTCGCGAAAGGAACGCATCGATCGTTTCGTGGCGAGCCGGTTGGCCGCAGCAGAAAAACTCCATTTTCTGGCCCAGCTCCAGCGCAGTTCCGCTCTGCAGGATGCCGGGGCCGCCGAGATGATCGATACCGTTCGGAGAGGCATGGCTCAGGAGGCGCGTCAGCAGTTCGCTCCCGAGATCGCGACGCTTTCCAAGGCGGATGCCGAGGATGCGGCCGCCCTCATTGCGAGCCTGACTTCGGTCGAGTCCTGGGAGCACTTTCGCCGAGCCTTCGATCGCAGCTTGCAACAAACCCAACGCGCCTGGGCGCAGGGGATCGAGTCCATCCTGACCAAGGGGAGCAAGAAATGAGCAATGCCGAAAACGTCCAGAGCATGGCCTTCGCGAATCGGTCGCCTTTCCGGCGAGGATCTCGGAGCCAACGTGGGGTGCTGGCCCGGCTTTGGCTCGGACTTTTTCTGATTTTCTCTTTCTGCTTCGTGACCGAGGGGTCGGCCCGGGAGCCGATCGTCGAAATCACGGGAACACTCGCACCGGCGCGCGACGGCTCTTCCCTGGTGCAGGTACGCGCCACCATCGCGCACGGCTTCCACGTCAACGCGCACGTGCCGGCGGAAAAATGGCTGATCCCCACGACTCTTGCATTGGAAAGTCCGGGGGCTTCCTTCACGGACTTCGAATATCCCGATCCCCTTGAAGCTGAATTTGCCTTTGCTCCGGGGAAAACATTGCTCGTTTACGAGGGCACCTTTTTCATGACGGCACTGGCCTCGCCACCGCCGGCAGAACCCGTCAACGTCGCCTTGCGCTATCAGGCCTGCGATGACCAGAATTGTCTGCCGCCCAAGACGGTAAGGATCACGATCGCCTCGGACGCCGCGCCAGCCCCCAAGGCGGCGCCCACCGGCATGAATCCAACCGACCCGAGCTGGCTGGAACAATGGCTGACGGGAGCGAGTTTGCCGGCAAAGTTGGGGATGATGCTGCTGCTCGGGCTCGGACTCAATCTCACCCCGTGCGTGTATCCCCTGATCTCGGTCACGCTCGCCTATTTTGGCGGCCAGAGCGAATCGGGAACCTCGAGCTTCCGGCTTTCAATCTTCTATGTGCTGGGCATCACCCTGAGCTTTGCGATTCTGGGGACATCTGCGGCTCTCGCCGGTGGATTGTTCGGTGCTCCGCTGCAGAACCCGCTGGTCCTGATCGGATTGGCCGGTGTGCTCCTGGCGCTCTCGGGCTCTTGTTTCGGCCTCTATGAACTTCGGGCGCCCTCGGGTCTGGTCAACCGTGTCGGCTCGGCACAAACAGGTCAGGGAGGTGCTTTTCTGATGGGCTTGACGATGGGGATTGTCGCCGCCCCCTGCATCGGACCCGTCGTGCTTGGTTTGCTTGTCTACGTGGGCAGCCAGAAAGACCTCGTTCTCGGCCTCTCGCTATTTGCCGCCATGGGACTTGGCATGGGTTTGCCCTATATCGGACTGGCTTCGGCTGCGGGTTCCATTTCGAACTTGCCACGCTCGGGCGAATGGCTGCGTTGGACGAACCGACTTTTTGGCGTACTTCTCATCGGGATGGCTTATTATTTCCTCACCCCGCTGATCCCTCAGGAATTCGAGGAGATCGCGGTACCGCTATTGGTCGCGGCCGGTAGTATTTATCTCGGTTTTCTGGAACCCGCAGGCAATGGCCTCGGCGGTTTCCGGCGAGCAAAGCGGGCACTGGGGGTGGCGGGTCTGGCTCTCGGAATTTGGCTGGCCTTGCCCGGCGCTCCGTTGGCGGCCGGCATTCGCTGGACACCGCTTTCGCCCAACTCGCTGTCGACAGCGATCGACAACGGCAAGCCGGCGGTGGTGGAGTTCGGTGCCGAGTGGTGCCTGCCTTGTGTCGAGATGGAAAATACCACCTTTCGCGATCCGGTGGTCAGTCGCGAATCGCAGCGTTTCTCGATGCTGCAGGCCGACGTCACCGAAGAGAGTTCGGAGAATACCGCCTTGCTCGAGGAGTTTGTCGTCTCCGGCGTCCCGACGATTATTTTCTACAATACCGAGGGCCGCGAAGTGAAACGCCTGGTCGGCTATGTGAGTGCTGAACAGATGCTCGACATGATGCGCGAGATTCCCGGTGGTGCGCTCAAGGCGCCGCCGGCCCCACGACTTCGAGAGCCGGAGGGTGAACTCCTTCCCGCCGCAGCGGCAGGAGACAAGCCGGACGCGGTGCTGGCTCACTGAGCGCGCGTCGCGGCAAGCCTCGTCCAAATTCAAATGGGTGGTCAGCAGGCCCACCGCCGAAAGGAAGTTCAATGAGCGATCCGACCTATACCCCTCCGGAAGTCTGGAAATGGGACACCGAAAACGGTGGCAATTTTGCCAACATCAACCGCCCGATCGCAGGCGCGATCGAAGAGAAGGACCTGCCTGCAGGGGAGCATTCGTTGCAACTCCATTCGCTGGGCACCCCCAACGGGATCAAGGTCACGGTCATGCTCGAAGAACTTCTGGAGCTTGGGCATGCCGGAGCGGAGTATGATGCCTTCCTGATCAATATCGGCAAGGGCGAGCAATTCAGCAGCGGTTTTGTCGGGATCAATCCGAATTCGAAAATCCCGGCCCTGTTGGATCGCAGCACATCCCCACCGACTCGAATTTTCGAATCGGGAGCCATCTTGATGTATCTGGCCGAGAAGTTTGATGCCTTCTTGCCACACGAGGCGTCGGCGCGTGCCGAAACGCTATCGTGGCTCTTCTGGCAAATGGGAAGCACGCCCTACCTGGGTGGAGGCTTCGGTCACTTCTATGCCTACGCGCCCGAGAAATTCGAGTATCCGATCAACCGGTTCGCCATGGAGGTCAAACGCCAGCTCGATGTGCTCGATCGTAATCTGGCCGACCGCCGATTCCTCGCGGGAGAAGAATATACCATCGCGGATATCGCCACTTGCCCCTGGTACGGCAGTCTGGTCCTGCACGATCTCTACAAGGCCGAGGTCTTTCTCGAGACACCGAGCTACGAGAATGTGGTGCGCTGGGCAACCGAGGTGGAAGCTCGCCCCGGCTACCAGCGCGGCCAGTTGGTCAACCGCCCCTGGGCTCCGGAGGGCAAGGGGTTGATCGAGCGCCATGGCGCGAGTGATTTTGCGTAACCGGACTGTTATCGCGAACGTATAATGAGTAATCCAACAGCGACATGTGAGACGACACTGGGCACCTTCGAGGTTGAGCTTTTTCTCGAGGAGATGCCGATCACGGCACAGAACTGGATCGATCTGGCGAAAAGCGGCTTTTATGACGGTCTGCATTTCCACCGGGTCATCAGCGGTTTCATGTGCCAATTCGGCTGTCCCCATAGCCGCGACCCCCAGAGCCCTCAGGCTGGTACCGGTGGTCCGCCGCATGGAACGATCGAGGACGAGCATCCCGAAGGCTTCAAGAAATCCAACGAGCCAGGCACGCTTTCGATGGCGAATACAGGACGACCGAATAGCGGTGGTTCCCAGTTCTTCATCAATACGGCCAACAACGCTTATTTGGACTTTTTCTCGCCCGGCCAGTCAAGGCATCCGGTTTTTGCGCGGATTTCTTCAGGCATGGATGTGATCGAGAAGATCGAGAAGACCCCGACCGACGGAGGGGATCGCCCCGTCACGCCGGTCGAGATGATCAAAGTCACCGTCTCGGAGTAGAACCGCTCTACCGCCCCCCTCTGCACGTTGGGGGCGGTAGACCACTTCTGCTGGATCTGATCCTCGAGATCGAGTACCGATTCCCAACCTTGGAGGGTTCAACTTGGGAGGAGGTTCGATGATCCGTCGTCTGGCGATCGTGAATCGCGGCGAGGCTGCGGTGCGCTGCTTGCGGACGGTTCGCGCCTGGAGGGATCGGACCGGGGAACCTCTTTCGTCGGTGGCCCTGTTCACCCGCGGCGAGCGTGACGCAGCCTTTGTCCGTCAGGCAGACGAGGCGGTAGAATTGGCCGCCAAGGCGACACCGGTCGCTTCCTATCTCGACCACGACGTTCTGATGGAGGCGATCCACCAGAGCGGCGCTGATGCCGTCTGGCCGGGATGGGGCTTTGTCGCCGAAGACGCTGATTTTGTCGAGCGTCTGGAGCGCGAAGGCCTGACTTTTTTGGGACCGAGCGCGACCACCATGCGCCGTCTCGGCGACAAGATCGCTGCCAAGCAACTGGCGGAGGCTGCCGGGGTGCCGGTCTCACCGTGGAACGGGGGTGTCCTCGCCAACGAGGAAGAAGCGCTCGAGGCGGCCTGTCGGATCGGATTCCCGGTCACCATCAAGGCTTCGGCCGGCGGAGGCGGGCGCGGGATTCGGATGGTGGATGGTGAGCAGGATGTGCGCGAGGCCTACCGATCGGCGGCCTCCGAGGCGCAGTCTGCCTTCGGCGATGGTCGTCTTTTTGTGGAAGCGTGCATTACGGGCGGGCGGCATATCGAGGTGCAGATCGCCGGGGATGGACAGGGGAACCTTCTCGCGCTTGGATGTCGGGATTGTTCGGTCCAACGCCGTCATCAGAAGGTCCTCGAGGAGGCACCTCCACCGGGACTCTCCGATCAGGCCTTGCTGGCGTTGCGAGAGGCGGCCGTTCGATTGGCCACCGAGGTCGGCTACCGGGGCGTCGGAACTGTGGAGTTCCTCGTTCAGGGGGACCAGCCGTATTTTCTCGAGGTCAACCCGCGCCTGCAGGTCGAACACGGATTGACGGAATGCCTTACGGGCCTCGATCTGGTGGAATTGCAGATTCGGATCGCCCGGGGCGAGAGCCTGGCGGCTCTCGAGGTCTCGGAAAGAGGTGCCGCGATTGAAGCGCGGGTTTGCGCGGAAGATCCCGCCGCGGGATTTCTTCCCGCACCCGGCGTGGTGACACGTTTTGATCCAGCCTTCGGCCCCGGCGTGCGCGTGGACAGCGGCATTGTGGTTGGCAGCGAGATTTCTCCGGACTTTGACTCCTTGATCGCCAAGGTGATCACCCATGCTTCGTCGCGATCGGATGCTCTGGCGCGCTTGCAGGCAACACTTTTTGCCACGGACCTGGTGATCGCGGGGGGTGCGACCAACAAGGGTTTCCTCCTCGAGATTTTACGCGACCGGGAGTTCTGCGCTGGCGGGGTCGATACGACGTGGTTGGAGAGACGTCTGGATAAAGGGTTCCCGACCGACTTCGCGTGCGAAAGGGATGCGATGATCCTGGCGGGCATCCTTGCCTACCAGCGCAACCGAGCCGCGGCACGGCGGAATTTTTTCGGGGATACATCTTCTCTGGAACTTGAACGTGTGCCGGAATCTACCGGCCAAAGCGTGGAACTGGGATACCGCGGCCGTGATTATGAGCTTCGGGTCCTCGGCGTGGGTTCCTGGAGATATCACGTTGCCCTGGAAGGCAATCGAATCTCTGCGGAGTTGCGTTCTCTGGATGATTATACCGGAGTTCTGGAGGTTGACGGCGTACGGCGGCGGGTTGCGTTTGCTGCTGACGATGCCGGGATTCGTGTCGAAGTCGATGGGCTGCCCTACGCCTTTTCCTGGCATGGCGCCGGCCGTGTGCGGGCAGCAACTCCGGCTCTGGTGGTTTCGCTCAGTGTTGCCCCCGGGGACCGCGTTCGTGCGGATGAAGCCTTGGGCATTCTCGAGGCCATGAAAATGGAAATCGCTTTTCGCGCGCCGATCTCGGGTGTCGTCAAGGAGTTGGCCGTGCGCCCCGGCCAGCAGGTCCGTGCCGGCGATCTGCTGGCGGTTCTCGAGACCAGTGCCTCGCAAAGTGAAGCCGAGGCGTCGGATCAAGTTTCCTTCGCCGGGAATTCTTCACCGGAGGTTAGCGCGCGAGAGAGAATCGAGGCGGTGCTGCTGGGCTACGACACCGATCCGGGCGAAGAAGAAGGTTTGCTCCAGGTGCTCGAAGTCGGGGGAGCCGAATCCTTTCCGCCGGACCGCAAGGAGGTCGATCGACTCCGTGCCGAACTCCGATTGTACCTCGAGACCGAAGAATTGTTTCTGCGAGCTCCCGGAGAGGGGGGCGATTTATCGGTTTCGAACCACGCGCTCCTGCGTCGCTACGTGCGCCGGATTGGTGCGGGGGGGGAGGGCCTGGAGCCGCACTTCCTGGCGCGACTGGAGCGAGTTCTGAAAGGATACGGCATTGCGGCACCTGAGCCGGGTCCGATCCTTGAAAGAGCGATCCTGCGCTTGTTTGCGGCCCGTCGTTCGGCAGCGCTTCGGCATCGGCTGGCCCATGCGTTGGTGCGCCGTCTCGAGGCCCGAGTCGCCCAAGGTCCGGGCTTGCGTCGTCATGACGAACTTTCCGATACCCTGACGCGGATCGCGGCGATGCGCGGGCACGTGCCCGAGGCAATTGCGGATGCCGCGCTCGAGGCACATCACGAGATTTTCGATGCACCGCGCTTACGACGTCGATTGGCTCGTGCACAACGCGAAACAGAAGAAAGCCCGGCGATGCAGGCCGCTCTCGCGCGCATGCAGGCTTTTGCTCTCGAAAGATTGCAGGCTCCCCCGGGACTCGCATGCCTGCACGCTCGTGCGCGCAACGGTTCGGGCGATGAGCGCATTTTTGTCGTCGCCGAGGTTCGCGGGCGTCGACACCGGGAAGGGAAACTCACGCGCCTGCATCTCGCTGCTTTCGAGAGTGCGTTCCACGATGCGACCCGATTGTTGCGCGCCGCTCTGGCCGAGCGCGACCCCCGGAATCGTCTGCAGTGGAATCGGATCTTTCTGATCGTCCATCCCGAGGTCGCGCTCGGCCCGGGGGTCATTGATGAGCTGGTGTCGCGACTGGCCCCGGCCACCCGTCGGCTGGGTTTGGAGAAGGTAATTGTCCGCTTTTCCCGACTGGATCCCGAGAACCCCGAAGCTGCCGGCAAATGGCATGAGCTGGTGGTCTCGGATCTGACCGGCAACCGTTTGGATATTGAACTCCGGCAACCGCGCGACGCAGTCCTGGAGCCGCAGACGCCCTATGAGAGGCGAGTGGCCGAAGCCCGTCGGCGCAATCTTCTGCCGCCCCATGAGGTCCTCCCGCTTTTCGGGGACACCTTCGAGGAGTTCGATCTGGACGAGCAGGCCGACGAGCCGATCCTGCAGAGCGTTCGGGGGCGTCAACCCGGCGATCACGAAGCCGGTTTGGTCGTGGGACTGATAGGCTCCGTGACCGAGGAGATACCCGAGGGCATGGAGCGTGTGGCGATCGTCAGCGACCCGACACGTGAGATGGGTGCTTTGGCATCCGCGGAATGCGACCGGATCGTGGCGGCGCTGGATCTCGCCGAGCAGCGCGGTCTTCCGGTGGAGTGGATCCCGATTTCTGCTGGCGCGCGAATCTCCATGGAGAGCGGGACCGAGAATCTGGATGCGACTGCCCGCGTGGTGCGCCGCATTGTAAATTTCACCCAGGCCGGCGGAACGATTCATGTGGTGGTGGCCGGAGTGAACGTCGGCGCGCAGAGCTATTGGGATGCCCTGGCGACGATGCAATCACATTGCCGTGGCGCGCTGATCATGACGCCGGAGGGCTCGATGGTTCTGACCGGCCGCGCGGCGCTCGAGGCAGCGGGTTCGGTGGCGGCCGAAGACGAGATCGCGATTGGCGGCTACGAGCGGGTCTCGGGTCCCAACGGCGAGGCGCAATATTTTGCGCGCGACCTCGCCGAGGCCAGTCGACTGCTTCACCGCCATTATCGATTTACCTATGTCGTGCCGGGCGAGAAAGCGCCTCGACCGCTGAAAACCGAGGACCCGTCCGGGCGCGATGTCGGCGCGACGGGTTATGCTGGTGATGATGCCGGGTTTTCTTCTCTCGGCGAACTCTTCGATGATGCAAAGAATCCGGGTCGCAAGAAACCCTTTGCGATGCGGGAGTTGATGGCCGCGACGGCGGATGCCGATACGAACTGTCTGGAGCGTTGGCGTGATTGGGAAGGTGCCGAGACGGCAATCGTCTGGGATGCGTCGCTTGGGGGACAACCGATTTGTCTGCTCGGGATAGAGAGCCGGAATCTCTCTCGTCTCGGGCCGCGGCCGTTGGACGGTCCGGCGGAGTGGACCGGAGGAACCTTGTTTCCGAATTCTTCCCGCAAGGTCGCCCGCGCCCTCGAGGCCTCGAGCGGAAATCGACCCGCGGTTGTGCTCGCCAATCTTTCCGGTTTTGACGGGTCGCCCGAATCGATGCGCAATCTGCAACTGGAATTCGGAGCTGATATCGCCCGCGCGGTTGTGAACTTTGTGGGACCAATCCTCTTTCTGGTGGTCTCGCGCTATCACGGGGGCGCTTATGTGGTTTTTTCTCAGGAACTCAATTCCGGTTTGCGCGCTGCCGCATTGGAAGGAGCCCATGCGTCGGTGATCGGGGGGGCTGCGGCAGCGCAGGTCGTTTTTGGCAGGGAGGTGGAAAACCGAGCCCGCCAAGCCGATGCGGTTCGGGCAGCCGATGTGGCCTATGAACGGTCTCCGGGGGCGGCGGCGAGTGCTGCTCGAGATCGAGCCCTCTCCGAGGCTCGTCTCGAGGCTCGGCTGGCGGTGGCTGCCGAGTTCGACGCCATTCACTCGGTGGATCGGGCGCGCGACGTCGGTTCGCTGCGGGACATCGTTTCCCCCTCAAGTTTTCGTGGTTACCTGATCGACTGCCTCGCGGACGCTCGGAGAGAGTCTTGAGCGCGGTGGAAGCGATGCAAGCAATGAAGGCTCGCGCGGTGAGCGCAGGGCAGATAGGCGTGAGAGCATGCCAGTTGTTGTGAGGGGTTTGCCAAAAGTTTTTGTCGGCATCCTGTTGGGATGTCTCTTGTGGAACTGCTCGGTCGAGCCCGAGAGCAAGGGACCTGCCACCGACCCGCTGGTTGCCGGCCCCGAGCGCACACCGGTGGCCGAGAATCTTTGGGCGCATCCGGAAATCAAGGCCGAGCTTCTGCTCGATCGAAGCGTGGTTCGAGACCCTTCCGACGGTGGAGGGACGGCCCGGCTTCTGGATGTTCCGAGCGACGGGCCCAAGCCGGTACCGGCAAGCTCCCGACAGAGCTTCACCATCGAGTACACGGCCGGTCCTCTGGGGATCGTCCCGGGAGGGACGATTTTTTTCCAGGTATCCCCCTTTTGGGGGTGGGAGTTGCCGCAAACCGGGACCGACCAACGCGGTGGCTTTCTCCGCGCGCGCACCGCTGCGGAGGGGGTGGATCTGGTTACCAAGCTTCTTGGGCAAGGGCTGGTCGCGATCGAAGTTCAGGGTTCGGGTTTGCGCCAGGGAGATACCGTCGAAATCGAATTCGGCGCAGGCCCGGCGGGAACGCGAGTCGATCGCTTCGCCGAGACGGGAGAGCGGCTATGGCTGGCGGTCGACGGCAATGCCGATGGCATCCGCAAATTGATTGATGAATCCCCGACGGTGGACATCATGGCGCGCGAGGCAACTCGCCTTCATGTGTCGCTTCCGGGTTCGGCGGCTTCGGGCGCGACGGTCCCCTTGACCGTCGCCCTTCTGGACCGGGCGGGGAATAGCGGCATGCCCTGGCGTGGCTCGATTGATTTGGCACTGGAGGGCTCCGAGACGGGAATGAAAGTGCCCGCATCGATTGCGCTCGAAGCGCGCGACGGCGGGCGCAAGACCATCGAGTTGGTGGTGACCCGTCCGGGGGTTTACCGGGTGTCGGCCGTTGCACGACCGACCGGAGCTGCCGAGCCGGGCCCGGCGGCGCAGAGCAATCCGTTGGTGGCAAAATCCTCTCCAACCGAAACATTATTGTGGGGGGATCTGCAGGTCCATACCCAGCTCTCGGATGGTTCGGGCTCGACTCTCGAAAATCTTCTCTATGCGCGCGATGCGGCCGGCCTGGATGTAGTCGCTCTTACCGACCATGATCATTGGGGGCTCAAGGCTCTCGACGATTTTCCCGAGGTCTGGCAGGAGCAACTCGGCGAGGTGCAAGCGTTTCATGAACCTGGCCGTTTCGTCACCATTCCGGCGTTCGAGTGGACTAATTGGGTGGAGGGGCACCGCCATGTTCTCTTTTTCGGGCAGGACGATCCCGTTCTGCTGAGTTCATTGGACGAGCGCTACGATACTCCTCCCGAGCTTTGGGCGGCCCTGGCCGGGAAGAATGCGATGACGATCGCCCATCATTCCGCGGGTGGCCCGGTACCGACGGATTGGTCCATTCCGCCGGATCCGGACTTGGAGCCCCTGACCGAAATCGTCTCGGTTCACGGCTCGAGCGAAGCCGCGGATTCCCCGATGCCGATCTACAAGGCGAAGCCCGGGAATTATGTCCGGGACGCGCTCAATCGTGGTTATCGGCTGGGCTTTCTCGGCAGTAGTGATGGCCATGATGGGCACCCGGGCCTGGCGGGTATCGCCAGCGGCGGCAAGAGCGGATTGGCCGGGATCTGGGTCAAGGGGAAGCACCCTCGCACCCGTGCGGCGATCGCCACGGCCTTGCGATCACGTTCGGTCTACGCGACCAGCGGTCCACGCATTTATCTTCAGGTCGATCTCGATGGCTTGCCGATGGGCAGCATTCTGGATGCACCCGAAGAAGGCGAAACCGAGGGGACCCAGATTCTTTCGTGGGAGATTGCCGCGGAAACCACTCTCGAGCGCCTGGATATTATTCGGCGAGGTGAGCCGGTCATTTCGATTCGTCTGGCCGGCGAAAGGGATCTGGCCGGCAGTCTGGAAGTGCCCGTTCTCGGACCGGGGGATTGGCTCTATATTCGAGTGGTCCAGCGAGATGCGGGCGCAGCGTGGTCGAGCCCGTTTTTCATCCTCCATGCACAAGAGTCTGCAGGGCAGCCCGGAGCAACGGCGTCAGCGCCTTCCTGATCAAGGCAAGGGGTCGGAGAGTTCCCTGTTTTCACGCTCGGCTTCCTGAATGGACTTCTGTTCTTCAAGGTAACCGCGACAATCCAGAACTGTGCAGGCGCCCCTGGCGGTCAGGATTACGGCGGCACCGAGGCCAAGAAAGGCACCGAGAAAAACCACCAGGACCAGAATGCCCTTACGTGGTTCTCCGGCAAGTCGGCTGGCCTCGAGTTGCCGCCATGCGGTGACGACAGCCGTGAGGATCACGACCAGGACCAGAATCAGGATAAAGGCAGAGCTGCTCATGATCGGGCGGCCTCCGGCATCAATTCAGCCACGCGACTCTCAGTAGCCGCCGAGCTCGGCCCAACGGTTGCGATGAAAGGCGGCGTCGCCAAAGAGAAGCTCGGCTGTACGTGCTCGTTTGAGGAAAAAGCCGATGTCGTGCTCGTCGGTCATGCCGATCCCACCGTGCATCTGTACCGCTTCGTTGGCGACCTCGACGTAGGATGCCGACAGCAACCCCTTGGCGAGTGCCGCTAGTTGAGGGACCCCTGCATCGCCATCATCGATCGCACGGGCAGCACCCATGACAGTGGAGCGGGCGAGTTCCACATCGACGAACATCCGGGCGGCGCGATGCTTGAGCGCCTGAAAGCTGCCGATCTTGACGCCGAATTGTTCGCGATCGCGAAGATAGGAAGTTGTCATCTCGAAGGCCGTTCGCATACCGCCGAGCATTTCGGCCGCAAGCCCCACCAGGGCGCGATCCAGCACAGGGTCGAGAATATCGGCGCCACGGTCGACTTCTCCGACTACGGTGCTTCCGTCGAGTGTCACTCCCGAAAGTTCGATCAAGGAAGCTCCGCGTGAGTCGATCAGATTCTGGTTGGTTCGGACCAGACCCTCGGTGGCAGCATCGACGAGAAACAGAGTGATGCCATCGCGGTCTCCCTCGGCGCCGCTGGTGCGGGCCGGGATGATGATTTTTGAGGCGGCCGGTCCGTCAAGAACCAGATCCTTTCGTCCATCGAGGATGAAGCTGTCGCCCGCAGCCGTGGCCTTTGTGGAGACCCGGTAGATCTGGTGTCGAGAACCGGGTTCGTGATGCGCGAGCGCCAGGAATCGATCGCCGGCGGCAACCGCGGCCAACTCTTCCTGTTTCTGGGCTTCGGTGCCGCCGAGCAACAAGGCGTTGGCTCCGAGCAAGACTGTTCCCAGAAAAGGCTCGGGCGCCAGAGCACATCCCAGTTCTTCCAGGACCACGGCCATCTCGGCATAGCCGAGGCCCAGCCCGCCGTAGGATTCGGGGATCAGGATACCGGGCCATCCCAGACCGGCCATTTCCTTCCAGATCGATGGGTCAAACCCAAGATTGTCGTCGGCATCCCGCAGGGCCCGCATGCGTGAGATGGGTGAGCGCTGGGCTACAAAATCCGCGGCGCTATCGCGCAGCAGAGATTGTTCTTCGTTCAAGACTAAAGGTTGCATTCAATTTTCTCCGGCGCTTCCACTCGTGGGTTGCGCAAAGCATGCTGACAGGGATTGGCAATCGGTGATCGTAGCGACCATCGGGAGCGAATGTTTCAGGACAGATTGTCCATAGGATGGTGGGGTCGCAGCGGTTCCGTCGTGAGGGACAACCACCTGATAGCCGCAATTGACGGCCTCGATGGCACTGCCCAGAATCGCGATGTTCAGACTCACTCCGAGAAGAACGATCGTCTCGATGCCGAGATTTCGCAGCAGGGAATCCATTTCCGTGCCGTGGAAAATCGTCACTCCATGAAGTCTGGGCACAAGGAAATCGGAATCCTCGGGTCCGAACTCCGGGATCAGACGCGCTTGCTCGGAACCCGGTCGCAGTCCCTCGCCGGGGGCTTTCATCGCCATGGCGAGCAAGCGACAATTTGCCTTCTGTCCTCCGCGATCCTCGCGCCGCAGGGCCAACCCGTGCAGGACAGGGGCGCCGGCCTTGCGGGCGGCCGCAAGGACGGCTTGACCGTTGGCGATCATTCCGGATTCGTCGACCGCCTCCACCAATGCGGGGAACATGGCCCCCTTGCCGATCACGCCGCGCTGGCATTCGACGGTGATAACGGCGGTCGTAGCCGGATTGATCCGTTGGGAAAGGTCCATCCTGCTCTCAGCTCAATCCGGCAAGCCAAGAACGCGTTTGGCAATGATGTTGAGCTGCACTTCCGAAGTCCCGCCTTCGATGGAATTTCCGCGCGAGCGCAGCCATGCGCGTGCGGTCCGCAATTCTCGATCATCGAATCCTTCGCCGTCCCAGCCAATGGCTTGTGGTCCGGCGATTTGCATCTCCAGCTCGTTGCGCCGCATGTTGATCTCGGTTCCGTGCAATTTGAAGAAAGAGGTTTCCGGGCCCGGCTTGTGGCCGGCCTTCATGCCATCACGGGACCGAGCCATGGTCAGCTCAAAGGCTCTTTGATCCATTTCTCCGGCAGCGATCTTGTCGCGCAGGATAGGGTCCGACAGGCGACCATCGTCTTCGCCGGCATACCGCTTGGCTCGCTCGGTGATGGACTCGCTCTTGCCGCTGCCACCGGAGCCGGTTCCGAATCCGGCGATCATGGTGCGCTCATGGCCCAGCAGGGCCTTGGCAAGGCGCCATCCATCGTTCTCGGTGCCGACGAGATTCGAGGTGGGAACGCGAACATCCGAGAGAAAGGTTTCACAGAAAGGCGAATAGCCGCTGATCAGCTGGATGGGCTTGGCCTCCACCCCCGGGCTCGTCATGTTCATGAGGAGAAAGCTGATTCCGGTATGCTTGGTGGCATCCGGATCGGTCCGCACGAGAATAAACATCCAGTCGGCCTTGTCGGCATAGGAAGTCCAGACCTTCTGGCCATTGAGGATATAATCATCGCCATCGCGATCGGCGCGGGTCCGCAGACTGGCGAGATCCGAACCCGAACCTGGCTCGGAGTACCCCTGACACCAGCGGATTTCCCCGCGAATGATTTTGGGGAGATGTTCTTCGCAAAGCTCTTCGCTGCCTTCCTGAAGGAGGAGCGGTCCGATCATGCTGAGGCCGAAACCGATCAGAGGGGGCCGCAGGCGTCTCTTGCGCATTTCTTGAGAGAGAATCTTGTCCTCTTCCTTGCTGAGGCCGCCGCCACCATACTTTTTCGGCCATTGCGGAGCGGTCCAGCCTTTCTCGGCCATCCGCTCCAGCCACTGCTTTTCTCCAGGCTCGGCAAATTCCCAATGGGCGCCCCCCCAACAGATTTCGTCGTTGTCTTTAAAGGGTTTTTGGGCAAATTCGGGTGCGTTGGCATCCAGCCATTCACCAGTTTCTTTTCGAAAATTCTCGAGTTCGGACATCGAAGGCACTCCTTGGTTGCCTCTATTTAACGACGCGAGGGGACGGTTCACAAGGTGTAAGCTCTCAGGTGTCCTATGGGCGTCCACATTGACCTCGATGGCGCCTCTGCCTTATGAAGGCGTCGAGAAAGAGGCAGGTAAAAAAATGTCGAGAGCAGCCAGTCATACGATCGGAATCGATGAGGGAACCACCGGGGTGCGCGCGATTGTCGTGGATGAGTCCGGGGCGCTCGTGGGGCATGCCTACCGGCCGGTTCGGGCCGATTATCCGCAACCCGGGTGGATTGAGCATCCTGCCGAGGAACTTTGGCAAACGACAAATGCAGTTCTGGCGGGGGCTCTCGACAATGCCGGATTGCGAGCTGACGAGATTGCCGCGATCGGAATCGCCAACCAGCGCGGGGCGGCCGCGATCTTCGATCCGACAGGAAAGCCATTGGGTCCAATTCTCGGATGGCAGGATCAGCGAACCGCAGCACGCTGTGTGGAACTGCTTGGAGAAGGTTTTTTTGTCATTCCCAACACGGCGGCCTCCAAATACGAATGGTTGCTGCGCGAGCATGGAGCGGGCGTGTCTGACGTTCGGTTGGGCACCATCGATACGTATCTGGCGTGTCGCCTTTCCGAGGGTGGCGTTTTTGCCAGCGACCATTCGAACTACTCCGTCAGTGGCGTCTACGAGTTTTTTGCCGGAACACTTGATCAGCGGACCATTGACCATCTGAAGATCGACGCATCTATCCTGCCCAAGCTTGCAGACTCCAGCGGCATTCTCGGAGAGACCAGCGCAAGCGTCTTTGGAGCCGAGGTGCCGATTGCGGCTCTTGCCGGGGACCAGCATGCCGCCATGTATGCGCAAGGTTGTCGGGAGGTCGGTACCATCGAGATCGAGATCGGCACCTCGGCGATGGTCAAACGTAATGAGGGCGCGTCGCTGGGGGAAGCGCCGGAGGGTTCCTACCCATTGGTTCTCTGGGCGCTCGATGGATCGAGAACTTTTTGTTTCGAGTCGCCTGTGATCACCGCCGGGGCTGCGGCAGGTTGGTTGCTCGAGGGGCTGGGCCTGGTTGCCGACATCAAGAGTTTGGAACCTCTGGCGCGCAGCGTGGAGGACTCGGGCGGCGTCTGGGCGGTGCCGGCGCTCGCTGGCCTGGGAGGGCCTCATCTGGATCTGGATGCTCGCGGAATGATCGGCGGAATCTCGCGGGCCACGTCGCGCGCTCACATTGCGCGGGCGATGATCGAGGGCATTGCATGGCGCTGCGCCGAGGCGGCGGTTGCCCTCGGCGGGGAGAGCGGGCCCGCGCGGATTCGTGTGGCTGGTGGTGCGGCAGACAACGACCTTCTCTTGCAGTTGATGGCCGATGCCTCGGGTGCCGAGGTCGAGCGCCCGGAGTTGCTCGACCGGGCGGCTTTGGGCGCAGCCTACCTTGCTCAGCGAGCCCTCGGGATGACTACGGATGACGAAGTGGCGTCCCGGTGGCAGGCCTACCGAAACTTCACCCCGTCGTGGTCCGAGGATGAGCGCGCGACGCGGCGGGAAAAGTGGCTGTCTCGTATTGCTCTTGCTCGCACCGCAGGTACCTGATTTCTATTCTTCGTTGCGCTAGGCTGGCCAAGCCGGGGAATATCAATGCGATTGCAGGGAAAGCACCGCAGCATCGTGCTGCTTCTGGTTCCGATCCTGGTGTGGCTCGCCGGCGGGCCACAGGTGGCCCGCGCGGCCAAGGTCCCGGAACTGCTCGGGAGCGAGCCCGTTGTCGGCGACCTCAAGGCCCTCGAGGAACGTCGCCCGCGTTTGTTCGACGAGCTGAATGCAGAGGCGGAGCCCTACGGGGTGCGGTTTGGACTCGGCTATACGACGACCGTGATGGGGAACCCCTATGGGGGGAAGGAACAGGGCGTCAGCTATGCCGGCTTGATGGCATTCGGGTTGTCCTTTGATCTCGAACGCTGGTGGGGCTGGGACGATACGAACTTCCATATATCCGGTTCCTGGGCCACGGGTTCGAGTCTGACAGCGGACGACATCGGCAATACGATCAACGTCTCGAACGTCTTCAGCGGGCAAGCGGCCCGATTGTATGAATTGACACTGAGCAGCAAATTTTTTGACGAACAATTCGAAGTTCGGGTCGGCAGGATTTCTGCGGGTGAGTATTTTGCCGTGAACCCTGTGGGTTCCTATTTTCTGAATCTCTCCTTCAACGACAATCCGGCCGCATTGGTCTACAACGACCCGGCCTTTGCCGTCGACCCCGTCGCTCTCTGGGGCGCGATGGGCAGCCTTTTTCTGAAGGATGAGCGATGGAATATTCGGGCAGCAATCTATGACGCCTCCAATCCGGCACAGTGGAACGAATATAGCAGCGGATTGAACTTCAAGTTCAATCCGGCCAACGGCATGCTCTTTACCGGACAGATCGACTACAGATGGCCCAGCCCTCACGGCTCCGGTGGTAATGACACGAACCTCTCCCTGGGCATGTTTGTCGACACGGGGAAGCGACCTCTTCTGTCCGATCCGAATCTGACGCAAGAGGGCAATACGAACTTCTGGCTTACCTCCAGCCACGATTTCGGCCCTATCTTCGACAGCGGCGACAGCTTGACCGCGTTTCTTACCATGACCGGCGCGCCACAGACCCAGATGAACCTCTTTCCTTTTTCGGCAGCGACCGGTGTGGTTTGGCGTGGAATCTTCTCCCGGCGCCCCGCGGACGCGCTGGCATTGGGTGGATCCTATTATTGGTACAGCCCTCATGAAGTCGGAAGGAGCTACGAGGTCGCCCTCGAGCTGGCGTATACGCTCAAGCTTACCAATTGGATGACCATACAGCCGGACCTACAGGGCGTGCTTCGTCCCTCCGGTACCGGAGAGATCCCCAGCGCTTTGGTCATGGGTTTTTCGACCGAAATTATTTTCTGAACCCGGGATCTTTTCGGAAATCCACCCTCCCGGGGTTCAGAAACCTCTCCCGACGGTCGACAATCAGGCAAGAAGCGAACGTACACTTGGCAGAGGGTTTTCTGTCATTTCCCGGAGAAAGCGGGGGTGTCTTTCGATGTCGCCCTGGAAGCAAAAAAATCTCATTCGGTGGATTGTCTACGGGACTCTTTGTCTCGCAGTCGGCAGCTATGTCTATCTCGGATACGGAAAATGGATCGATATGTCGGTCGACTCGTTGTTCCATTGGCGCACTTCAGCGGTCGATTCGGCTCGCGACTACCGGGGCCATGATGGTTCCGACACGCGAAGTCCCTGACGGTTCGTCTCGGAACGCTGATGGCCGGGTTCCTACTTCGGCTCGCGGAAGGCGGAGGCCTCGATCCCGTACTCGGTGAGCTTGCCCTGAAGGTGCTGCCGATACATCCCGACATCTTCTGCCGTCCGGGAAATATTCCCTTCATTACGAGCCAATGCGGCTTCCAGAAAGGTGCGTTCGAAGTTGGCGACAACCAATTGTTTGGCTTCCTTGAAGGGCAGCGTTTCGTCGACTGCGGGGCCAGAAACCGCGGTCGCGGCGGTCCGCACGGCATCGGGTAGCCCGTCGACGTCGATCTCGAGTCCGTCGGCGAGAATCACCGACTGCTCGACGACGTGCTCCAATTCGCGCACGTTGCCTTTCCATTCCGCATCCGCGAGAACCCGGAGGGCTGCGGGTGTAAAATTCGCGCGGGGCCGCCCGAGTCGGTTGGCGATCCCGTCGAGAAAGTAGTCGACCAGCAACGGAAGATCCCCCTTGCGGTCGCGCAAGGGAGGCAATTGAACCGGAACCACATTGAGTCGATAGAAGAGGTCTTCGCGAAAACTCCCTTCGGCAACCTTGGCTTCGAGGTCGTGGTTGGTCGCTGCAATGATTCGGACGTCGACCTTGAGTGTGCGGTCGCCCCCGACTCGTTGGATTTCTTTTTCCTGCAGGGCACGCAAGATCTTGGCCTGCGTTTCCAGCGCCATGTCGCCGATTTCATCCAGAAAGAGGGTGCCGTGATCGGCAAGCTCGAACTTGCCTTCGCGGGCTCGCAGCGCTCCGGTGAAAGCGCCTTTCTCGTGGCCGAATAATTCGCTTTCGACCAACTCCCGGGTAAAGGCTGCACAGTTGACCTTGACCAGTGGATGTCCCTTGCGCGGGCTTCCCAAATGAATCGCGTTGGCCACGAGCTCTTTTCCCGTACCGCTGGGTCCTCGAACCAGAACGGTGAGGTCCGAGTCCGCGACCTTGCGGATCACATCAAAGACCTGCTGCATCGCCGGGCTGCGTCCGACAAAGTTGTCCAGCCCGAGAGAAGTTTCGACCCGCTCGCGGAGCAACTGGTTTTCGACCTTTGTGTTGCGGGCCTCGAGAACCCGATTCACTTTCAGTTCCAGTTCGTCGTTGTCGAACGGCTTGGGGACATAGTCGGAGGCGCCGAGCTTCATGGCATCCACCGCGGTCTTCTCCGAGCCGTATGCGGTGATCATGATCAGCGAAGTTTCCGGGGCGTTTTTGCGGGCCCAGACAAGCAAGTCCATCCCGCTCATGCCCTGCATGCTGAGGTCGGTAATGATCAGGTGGTAGGGCGTGTGCCCCAGTGCCTCGATGGCTTCCTCCCCGGAGAGGCAGACATCGACTCGATAGCCAGCTTTTTTCAGCAGCCTCTGCACCGCGATCCCGATGGCCGCTTCATCATCGACAACCAGAATGGATTGCTTCACAAATACATCTCCTCGGCGTTTATGGGCAATTCAATCTGAAAGCAGAGACCGCTTCCAGGAACCTGATGCGCCTTGATTTCGCCCCCATGCGCTTCGATCGTGCGTCGGGATATGGCCAGTCCCAATCCCGTGCCCGATTCCTTGGTGGTGAAAAATGATTCGAAAAGGTTGTCCAGATCCTCAGTCGGGACACCCGGGCCTGTATCGGTCACGCGGATGGAGATCTTTCCATCCTCGGAACTGACGGCGACACGAATTTCTTTCAGATCTGTCATTTCGGCGAGTGCATCGCGTGCATTTTCGATCAGATTGACCATGACCAGACGCAGCTTTTCGGCATCGGCATGGGCCGACAGGGCGGCGGGTGCCTGAACGATCAATTCGATGCCGGCCGAACGAAGACTCGGGCGTAATTCCTCGGCGGTGCGTCGGGCCAGGGCCGCGATATCCACCGAAACAAGAGTGGGATCGTCGCGCCGGGCGTAGCGAAGAAGAAGGGCCACCTGATGTTCGATGCGATCGAGGGACTCGACGATCAGGCTGTGCTCCTGCTGATAGGGCGAGTCGGGTTCTTCCACAAGCTGTTGGGCCAGACTGCGAGCGGCCGTGGCCGGGTTGCGAATCTCGTGGGCGACGCGTGCCGTGAGCTCGCCGATGGCCGAGAGCTTCTCGGCATGGGCAAGCGAGCGTTCGACTTCCAGAGTACGTCCCAGCATATCGGCACCATCGAGCAGCAAGCCGAGCTGATCGGAAAAACTTTCGATGGCCGAGAGCTCTTCGCTGCCGAAGCTGGCCCCCACGAGGTCGGTGCGCAGGAGGATATGGCCCCAGAGTCGGCGCGACCCGCGGACGCAGACGACCCCCACGACATGAGCCTGATTTCGCGGTTTGCCCAGCTGGTCCGGCAGGTGCGCGAGTTCCCCGCCGACCAGAGTGCGCTTGGCCAGTGCGTCGGCCTCTTCTCCTCGCGGCCAGCTGGCTTCGAGTTCCTCGATTCGGAACTTGCCGAAGGTTTGCGCGCCACCATCTCTCCAGATCAGGCCGGCGCCCTCGAGTTGGAAGGCGTGGGTGAGGGCCGCGAGTGCTCGCATCGAGCATTGTTGCGTGCCGAGCGCGGGAGACAGGGCATGCAGGGCATTGCGCAGGACCTCCTGTTTGTTGTGGGCGCGTCGAAAGATGATCCGATCAAACAGGGAGGAGAGGATCTGGACGCCGACCCCGGCAATCAGCAACCCATAGACCGATCCGAGAAAGATTTGCATCCAGAAACGCTCGTTTTCGGGAAGCCAGGAGGTCTCCCAATAGACCAGAAACGCACCCGCGATCCCGGTGCCGACAAAGCAGAGGGCCACCAGCGTATCCCGGAGCACTGCGCCCAGATTCCGGATCGCGAATGGTGCCGCGACCAGAGCTCCGAACAGAGCCATCGTCCATGCGGCGGTGAAGATCTTGGCATCGCTGCTTTGGGTCATGACAACCCCGCTGACGGTGACCAGCAGAACGATCGCGGCGGTCGAAACCACCCGCAGAGGGCGTTCGGTGGCGCCAAAGGGCGTTTTCCAGCGAGTCGGATTCTGACGCATCTCCTGAACCGAAAGGAAGAACATCAGCGCCATATAGCCGTAGGTAATGCCCGCATAGAGGCGACTGCCAAGGCTCTCATCATAGGGCTGGGTCGAGCCTGCCATGGCGATCATGCTGACCCCGATCGCCGAGCCGTAGTTCAGCAGCAGCCAGCGCCGTCGCAGCCGTGGGGCATCGGCGGCAAAATAATGCGCCATATGCCGAAAGAGAGCCACCGCAGCGAACCCGGCGAGGTCGTTCGCCATCACCATATAGGTGCCGAGAACCGAGTTGCCTGGGTCAAGCGCGTCGGGGGCCAGGGTCGAGAGAGCAGCGGTGAAGTAGGCAATGGAAGTCGCGATGCCGAGCAAGGGGTGCAGCCGCGAGATGGGGCCCTGGGCCCGCCCGGTCCGCAGTGCGATCCAACCCGTGCGCGCAATGACTGCCCAGATCAGCATGACCAGAAAAAAAGCGCCGCTGACCAGAAGGTTGGGGAGGGGAATTACATGCATCACCAGCTCCATTCGCAAAAAGCAGGCCATCCTCGGGTGAGAAGGAACCGCCCGCGTTCAGTGCCCCACGGGGAGGCCGTCGAGTTCAGGATCGCCACACTGCCTAATTCCCTATGCAGCAGGCTGCAGTAAAGCGTTTTGCACGAGTTATTTGGGATCTTCTGTTTCGGCAAAGGTTTCCCGCAGGCAGACCACCGTGTCGCGGGGCTGCCAGCCGAGGTCCTCGAGGATTTTTTGGTTCTCGAGAAGCGGGGGGAGAGGGACAGGAATCGGGACCAGCACGCGGGCCCGGGGACCGCCGGCCAGCTTCCAGGCGCGCGCGAAGTCCCACAGGCTCTCGGTGCCGCCACACACATTGTAGGCCTCGCCGATGGAGTGATCCTTTTCGAGGCAAAGCAGGAGTGCCTCGGCGACGTCGGCGCCATGGACCAGTTGCAAATGAGTTCCCGCGGGCCACAGGGTGATCGGTGGCCGAAGAAGCAAACGTACCCACCGCATGAAGTTCAGGTCGTTGGCGCCATAGATGCCCGTCGGTCGCAGAATCGTCAGATCCAGATCGTTTTCGGCGGCCAGCTGGCGGGCACGATCTTCCGCCGCGGCCTTGGAAATCGAATAGTTGTTGGTCAGAAGGCCACCCTCGTCGAGGTGATGGAGAGGAGTATCTTCGCGGACCGGCGGGGTTCGGTCGCGATACACATTGGCGCTCGATACGTGAACAACCCGACGGATGCCGCAGGCCGTCGCGGCGTTCATCACACGCTCGATCCCGCCGACGTTGGTCTGGATATAGGCGGCCCGCTGCTCTTTTCGGAGACTGTACATGCTGCCGATGCTGATCATGGCGGCGACCGAGGCGATCGCCTCACAGCCCTCGAAGCTCTTTTCGAGGGCCGCCAGATCTCCCAGATCCGCGCGCCGCAGCTCGACACCGGCGGCATGGAGTTCGGGGACTCGATCCGGGTTTCGCACCACACCAATCGGAATGGCCCCTCGTTTTTGCAAGGCGGTGACTACGTAACGCCCCAGAAATCCGGTCGCACCGGTGACAGCGATTTTCCTTCCTGCAAGATTCTCCACGATCGCTTCGTACTGTGCATGTTCGAGACTGGCAAACCGGCGGCCTGATGGTGGCTGGACGCCATCGGAGGATCTGTGAGAGAAGATCGATATGGTCAGAGCATTGGTGCGAATCTCGCTTCCTCTCATTACGGGGATCCATCGTTTCATTTTCGAGAAAAGCGGCCATCGAATGGGATGGGGTGCGGCCGGGTTCCAGTTTCTCGTTCTCGAGAACCTTGGCCGAAAAAGCGGCGTTCTTCGGCAGACGCCCCTTCTATTTGTCCCTCATGAAGGCAACTGGTTGGTGGCTGCTTCCAATGCCGGTCAGGACAAGGATCCTGTCTGGTGGCTGAATCTGCGTGACCAACCCGATGTCTTCATCCATACCAGGGAGGGGCGCCACGCCGTCCATGCGCGCCGGGCGGCCGCCGCCGAGGAAGAGAAGCTATGGGCGATCATGACCGAGGTGATGCCCTGGTTCGGGAGCTATCGTGCCGGAACGACCAGGACGATTCCTCTGATCATTCTGGAGCCGAGAGCAGCGCAGCCAGGCGAGACCGTCGGATGAAACGTCGAATTTTGGCAATCCTGATTCTTTGTTTTCTCCCGCCGGCAGCGGTAGCCGAACCTCGGCCGTATCCAGTGACCGAGGAGCGCGAGCCTTGTGAAAATTTTGCCCCCTTGAAGCAGCCGTTTTTTGGAGACACGCATATTCATACGGCGTTTTCCTTTGACGCCAGCACGCAGGATACGCGAAACCGCCCGCGAGATGCCTACCGCTTTGCGCGCGGAGAAATGCTCGGCATCCAGCCCTATGACGAAAACGGCAAGGCGACACGAGAAGTCCAATTGGATCGCCCGCTGGACTTCACGGCGCTTTCGGACCATGCGGAGTTCCTCGGCGATGTCCGTATCTGTCGAACGCCCGGGACCTGGTCGTATTGGCATCCGGTCTGTGTGGGCTTTCGCAACTCACCGACGCTGGGCGTGACGCTTCTCGCCGCGCCGGGTCTGATCTACGGCTATCGCTGGGGGTTTTGCGGAGAGCAGGGGGAGGATTGCGACCGGGTGGCCGGTAGTGTCTGGGGAGAAATTCAGGCCGCGGCCGAGGAGGCCTACGACCGAAGTGCTCGTTGCGAATTCACCTCCTTTGTTGGCTACGAATGGACAGGAAGTGTGGGGGAGGGGCAGAACCTGCATCGAAACGTCATCTTTCGCAACGCGCTGGTCCCGGCGTTACCGCCGAGTTGGCGCGATACCGAATCGTCCTGGGAGCTTTGGGATCGTCTCGAGGCAGAATGCGTAGAGGGCCTGCCGGGCTGTGATGCGCTGACGATCCCCCACAACTCCAATCTCAGCGGTGGCTTGATGTTCGAGTCCGCACGCGCTTCACGCGCGAATGTGGGGGGTCTTTTCTTCGGGGAAGGCCTGCCTGTGCCCGAGATCGACGCGCAGGAAGCGGCACGTCGATCTCGTTGGGAGCCACTGGTCGAAATCATGCAGCATAAAGGGGACTCGGAATGCGATCGCCGGTCGGGCTGGGAGTCCGACGAGTTCTGTGACTTCGAGAAGCTTCCCTACGATCGCTTTGGTGCCAAGACGGGAGGTTCGGTCGGCAAAACCGCTCCCCGCCGCTCCTTTACCCGTGCCGCCCTGGGCAAGGGTCTGGAGATTCGGGAAACCACCGGTGCCAACCCCTTTCAATTCGGGCAGATTGCGGCCACCGATACCCATCTGGGAACCCCCGGTCTGGTCGCGGAGAAAGACCATCCCGGACATGGGGGCGCCGGCATGCATTCCGGCGGCGGCGAGGCCGTCGGTTTGCCCGACGATATCGAATATAGCCCGGGCGGGTTAGCCGTCCTCTGGGCCGAGGAAAATACCCGCGATGCGCTCTTCCATGCGATGCAGCGTCGTGAAGCCTATGGAACCAGCGGGACACGACCGGTGGTGCGGTTTTTTGGTGGTTGGGATCTCCCCGAGGACCTTTGTGATCGACCGGATCTGGTGGCGACGGGCTACGCGCAGGGGGTGCCGATGGGCTCGGTTCTGCCCGCGCGCTCGGAGAGTTCTGCCGGGCGGCCGAGGTTTGTCGTTCATGCGACCCAGGACCCCGGCACCGGGAAGGATGCCGGCGAGCCGTTGCAGCGAATCCAGATCATCAAGGGCTGGCGAGAACAAGGCGTCTCCCGCGAGAAGGTTCTGGATATCGCCGGCGGCGACAATGGCGCGACGGTAGACCCCGGAACCTGCAAGACCTCGGGAGAGGGCGCCGCGATCCTCTGCGCTGTCTGGGAAGACGACGAGTTTGATGCCTCGCAGGATGCGTTCTACTACGCAAGAATTTTGGAGAACCCCAGTTGTCGGTGGAGCCAATATGCGTGCAACGACGCTGGTGTCGACTGCTCGGGTGATCCTGGTGCTCTGCCCGAAAAGCTGCAGCCGTGCTGTGATCCCTCTTACCCCGGGATCCAGCAGGAGCGCGCATGGACCTCTCCGATCTGGTTTGAGACCAAAAGCGCTATGCCTCCGAGTTGATCCGGACCTTCGGGCGCCCGATCTCAGGGCATATGTTCGCCGGCATTCACCATCAGGTGCTGGCCGGTAATCATGCGAGCTCGATCCGAGGCAAGGAAGAGAACGGCTTCGGCGACGTCTTCGTCTTTCGGAATTTCGCCCAGGGGCATGTCCTTGGTGATGCCGGCAATGATTTCGTCCTTGCTGACATTTTCCTTGCTGGCCATGAGGTTCACATAGCCCTGGACCGGAGGCCCCCACATCCAGGTGGGAACTACGGTGTTCACCCGGATTCGGTCCGGGCCCAACTCCTGCGCCATATAGTACATGGCTGTGACCATCGCTCCTTTGGAGGACGCATAGCCGATCTGCGGCATCTGCGGAACAAAACTGGATTGCGAGCCGATCAGAACGATGCTGCCACCACCGCGCGCGCGCATTTGGGGGACCAGCGATCGGATGGCCAATGCGGATCCGATGACGTTGGTCTCCAGCGCGTTACGCCAGGTCTCGATATCGGTGTCCATGACGTTGCCAAAAGTGTTGTCGACTGCAGCGACCAGCGCGAGCGCATCGACACCGCCAAATCGCTCCTCGGCAACAGCGGCAAGGCGCGCACAATCTTTTTCGTCGCGAATATCGGTTACGGCGATCGCGACACGCTCGGGTGCCTGAAGCTCATCGGCCAAGGATGCGAGTTTTTTTTCGGTGCGCGCAGCCAGCACGAGATTGGCCCCATCGCGGAGCGCCCCGCGGGCAACTTCCGAGCCGAGGCCCGGCCCGGCACCGCAAACCACAAGCGTCTTGTTCTTTAACATCATGGAGTCGGTGTAGCCGGAACCAGACGACAGGGGAAGTCGAATCGTCAGCGAATCCAGAGTAGATCCTCGACCAGCGTGTTCCTGGCGACGCGTCTTTGTTCGATTGATTCCACAAGGGCATTGCGTTGCGTGATGGCGGCGTTCAACTCTTCGACCAGCAAGGCCGCTGCGGCTTCGGCCTCGACACGCTCGCCATAGGCTTGCTGTTGCAGCGCGGCGAACTCATTTTCATATTCAATTCGTACCGCTCGAATCAGCTGATCGAACTCGGCAAGCGTTGTTCGATCCTGAAGCGTCTCCTCGTCGAATTCCTCAAGTCGACCACGTGCCTCGGCCTGAAGGTCGCGCACTTCGCGGGCGGATTCCCGATGAAATTCTTCGTGGCGGCTCCGGGTCAACGTTCTTTGCTGGGAGAGCAGTTCGTCGACGTAGTTGGCGCAGGCAGATTTTCCCGGAGCGGTAATTTTTCCCTCAAGGAGGGATCGGCGTAATCGTGTCGACAACTCCTCGAGTCCACGGAGTTCAATTTCGACATGGCGGTACTCATGGGCTTCAACCGCGGTGGCATAGATTTCCCAATTTCTCCGCGCGCTGGCATTCAAGCTGTTGGGGCTCGCATGGCGGGGCAAGGTGACGACGATATCGAGTCGGAGCTGAAGCGAAAGAATCCGACAGGGTTTGTTGCCACCATAGGTGGACTCCAGAGAATAACTCAACTTGCTCTCGGTCAGTCCGCTCGCCGCGCGCCCCGGCGTATTGCCCAGCCCTTTTTTGCCGATCGAGGAGAAGACGGCGTCAGCCGTCGTTCCGCGTACGTCATAGAACTGATCTCGCGATGTGGAGGAGGCCTCCACAATCTGGTCTTCTCGGGGCTCCGACGTGGCGGATGCCGCCGCGGTCGGGTCGCTCAGTAGAAGACCGAGAATAGGCAAAAGGGCAGAAACTCTCATCGGCACTCAAACCCCAGCCTTCGGGAAGGCGGTGTTTTGGTCAAGTCGCTGATTTCAGCGGGACCGGGGCCTCAGCGATCGCCCAGAGCGCTGGCTCGCAATGCCGCAATGGAGGTCTGGTAGTCGTCTGCATCGAAGACAGCCGAGCCCGCAACAAAAACCTCGACGCCGGCCTCGGCGCACTCCCGAGCATTATGAGCCTTGATGCCGCCATCGATCTGGATGTCGTAGTGGTGGCCGTCCTGCTGACGCCATGCGACCAGAGTTCGGGCTTTTTCCAGTTGGTCCGGCATGAAGCTCTGACCCCCAAAGCCTGGTTCGACGCTCATGATCAAAACGCGTTCGACCATCGCGGCGACATTCTTGATCGTTTCCAGAGGTGTCCCGGGGCATAGTGTGATGCCCGCTCGCTTTCCGAGGTCGTGAATTTGCTGGATGACGTCTTCGGGCTCCGGACAGGTTTCGATGTGTACCGTGATCGAATCCGCACCAGCCTTGGCAAATTCGGGGATATACTCCCAGGGCTTTTCGATCATCAGATGGACGTCGAGCTCCAGCTCGGTAACCGGTCGCAGGGAATCGACGACCAGAGGCCCGATGGTCAGGTTCGGAACAAAGTGTCCATCCATGACATCGACATGGATGATGTCAGCGCCCCCGGCCTCCGCGCGACGAACTTCGTCTCCCAGAATGCTGAAATCAGCAGAAAGAATCGACGGTGCGATACGCGCGGTTGTATCCATACAGACGTTCTAGCCACCAGAGTGTCCGGGGTCGAGGGTGGCGTCGGTCGCCCCGCCAAACCGATGTTGCAGAGGGTTTTTTGCCTGACGGTTCCACACTACCAGCAAGGCCACGGCGGCAACGGCGAGTGCGGCGACAAATCCGTACCAGAGGCCCAGGACGCCCAGCTCCAGATGAAAGGCGAGTGTTGTGGCAAGAGAGATCCCCACAACCCAATAAGCGAGGGCTCCGATAATGACCGGAATTCGGGTCTCGCCCAGACCACGCAAGGCTCCGACGGCGATGACTTGCACCCCATCAAAGAGCTGGAAGGCCCCCGCGACCGCAAAGATCTGCGCGGCGATCGAAACCACTTCGGGATCGGTTGTAAAAACCTCGGCGATCTCTCGTCCCAGCGTGAAGAAAGCCATCGCAAACCCGATCATCAAAACCCCACCCGAGACCAGAGCGGTGCGGCCGGCAAGGCGCGCCCCGGCGGCATCCCCGCGGCCGACCGCTTGTCCTACACGAACAGCGGCGGCCGACGAAATTCCCAGCGGCGCCATAAAGGAGAAGGCGGCCACCGTAATGGCGACCTGATGTCCCGCTAGCGGGAGTGGGCCCAGGCGGGCGGCCAGCAAGGCCGCGATATTGAAAAATCCGGTTTCGAGCAGGAATTGTCCGCCGGCGGGCAAGCCGATTCGGGTGATCCTCGCGATCAGAGGTTTGTCGAGACGCAGGGGGGTTTGCAGGAGTCCGGTGTTCTTTCGGCGCGCGTGGACGAGGGTATAGGTTCCCAGAGCCAGCATCATGAAGACTCGTGAGATGACCGTGGCCCAGGCGGATCCGTCGGCTGCCATCGCGGGGGCGCCCCAATTGCCGAAGACCAGAACCCAGTTTACCAGGGCGTTGAGCACGTTGGCGGCGAGAACCACCACCATAAAGGCACGCACCAGATTCATCGCTTGCAGGTAGCGGCGCAGCGCCGTGAAAATCGACAGCGCGGGCATGCTCAGCGCCGTGATCCATAAATAGGACCGGGCGTCAGGGAGGACTTCAGCGGGAATGCCTACCAGATGCAGGTTCCATGCGGACGCAAACATGCACCCCGTCAGAAACAGGGAGGATCCAAACGCAAGGATCAGACCCTGAATGAGTGATCGATGTGCCTCGGTAATCCGTCCGGCCCCGATCGCCTGCGACACGACGGTGTCGAGTCCGAAGAGAAACCCCAGCCCACCGCCCATGAAGAGAAAGAAAATGTTGCTTCCGACGGCAACGGCGCCCATGGCGATCGGCGAGACCTGACCGACCATGGCGGTATCGACCACGCCCATCCCCATCCAACCAAGCTCGGCGATCACCACGGGGGTGGCCAGTCTTGTCAGGCGGCCAAACTCCTCGCGGCGGGTCGGCGTTTCGATCGGTGCCCTGGGCCCCGTTGCAAGCTCCTTCGACATATTTTCTGTGGCGCCCTGCGGAGCCGCTCTGGCTGGGTGGGCGTCTGTGAAAACCTCCGTTTGGCGGAGGAGGGATGGAGTCGAACCATCCAGCCCCATGTATATGGCGCTCTAACGGTTTTGAAGACCGCGGCGGGCACCGGCCCGCATCCCCCTCCATCACAGACGTAGAACTAGGCTAAGGGTAGCCCCCTGCCCGACGCAAGCGACCTCACGGGCTATTGCCCCCCGGGACTTCCACCCGATGCTCCTGGATTTGCGCTGACCGCGCTTTGCGCGCTTCATCATATTTGGTGGTGGTCGAGGTGAGCAGGAAGAGCGAGCGTCCGTCGGCGCCGCCGAGGGTGCAGGCGATTGCCATCCGATCCACCTCGATCCGGTCAAGGACCTCACCGCCTTCGCGGACGCGCACGAAATCCCGTGTGGTCGGACTGGCTACCCAGATCGCGCCCTCGGCGTCCAGGCAGCATCCGTCAGGCGCGCGTCCGGTCATGTCGGCCCAGACGCGCCGGTTTTCCAGACCACCATCCTCGCGAATCGAAAAGGCCGTGAGGCGCCCGGCGTAGGTCTCGGCCACGACCAGGGTTTTGCCATCAGTCGTGAGGATCGATCCGTTGGGAAAGAGCAGATCGTCTGCCACGGCGCGGGGTTCTCCCGAGGGGGAGACATAGACGAGCGTGGCCGGTTCCGGGAAAATCACCTCATCGCCATCGATGCTGGAGCCAAAGTTGCCGATATAGGCGCCGCCCCGGGCATCCACGACCATGTCGTTGGTATCAAAGGTCGCAATCGAGGAGAGATCCGCGACCGTTTCCAGCGTTCGACCATCCCAGCGAAGGAGACAGCGATCCGCCATGGAGACGATCAGCAATCTCCCCTGGGGGTCCCAGCCAAGCCCCGAGGGCCGAGCAGGTACATCGACGATTTTTACGACACCGTCGGCTTTGCTCCAGCGAAAGACGGCCTCATCGTGCATATCCGAGAAATAAAGAGAGTTATCCCGCCAGCGCGGGCCCTCGAGGAACGCAAAACCTTCAGCGATGACACTCATGGAGCGATACCTTATTCCGATTGCCGGGGTTTCGGGAAGAGATCCTGGCGGCCCGGTTCTGCCATGAACGGCAGGACTTCGTGGCGACGGACGACAGCACCGCGAGCGAATTCGCCGCCCTCGGTATCCGCCACGAAGTCCGGGCAACGAGCCAGGAGTTCTTCCAGAACGATCTGTCCTTGCAGCCGGGCGGCGGCAGCCCCCAGGCAATAATGCGGGCCTATGGTGAAGGTCAGAATCCGATCGATCTCCCGGTCCACATCCAGGTCTCCTGCCGAGGGCCCGAATTCACGTTCGTCGCGGTTTCCGGATCCGTAATGCAGCAAGACTTTACGTCCTTCGGGAATCCGATGGCCTGCGATCTCCACGTCACGGGTGAGTGTTCGGGCCAACCCCTGCACAGGTGAGGTCAGCCGAAGAAGTTCTTCGACCGCGTTGGGAATTTTTTCCGGATGTTCGCGGAGTTTTTGCCGCTCATCGGGGTGGGTTGTCAGAAGTTCGGCCGCGCCCGCCAGCAAGCCTGTGGCGGTATCATTTCCCCCGGTGATCATGACAAAGGCGTAGCCGAGGATCTCCAGGATCCCGAGAGGGTCGCCGTCGAGGTCGGCGGCGATCAACTCCGAGATCATATCCTCGCCGGGTTCGATGCGTTTTTTCTCCACCAAAGCCGTAAAATATTCGTAGAGTTCGGTGACGGCGGCGGCGCCACCTCCTGCTTCGAGCAAATTCCCCTCTGCGCTCCCGCCCACAATGGCGTGGGTCCATTCGTCGAAAAGAGCACGATCCTCGAGCGGGACACCCAGATAGTTGGCAACGACCCAACAAGGCAGGGGGCGGGCCAGCCCGGCGACGAAATCACATTGCGGCAGACCTCGCATTTCCTCAATTTTTTCAGCCACATAAGCTCGCATCGCGGGCTCCAAGGCCTGCACCTTGCGAGGTGTGAAGCCGGCGCTGACGAGTTTGCGAAATTCGGTATGGCGGGGGGGATCCATCATCACCATTGTGGGCGCCAGATTCATCGCCTCCATATCCCCATAGGTGGTGGTCAATCCGGAAGCCGAAGAAAACGTCTCGGTGTCGCGGGCCGCCTGCCAGATGTCCTCGAAGCGGGACAGGACCCAATAGTCGCCTTCGGGAACGTGCAGGACCGGCGCCTGATCCCGCATTTCGCGATACATCCCGAAGGGTTCTCGCCACGAGGGGCCGCTTCTGGGCTCATAGGTGACCGTCGCCATAAGTCCCCTGCCTATGGCAATTGGCCCGATTTGTCGCCTCGAATCGGAAATTTGAACTAAATCGCAAACCGTTTCTAATTGATATTGATTCTCATAATCAACTAAGGTAGAGATCTTTTTGTATGAGCGATTGCAGTCATGGCAAGTCCGAATCGTCCGCAGGAAGCGGGATTCAGGACGGGCATTATATCGAGGACCTTGTCGAGGAGATGAAATTTCTCGGCCGTGCGCGGGTCATCATGCGCAATAGCCTGGGTGCCTCGGAACTTTTTGCCGATCTGGAGGAGGTTCAGGTCCGTGACGGCTGGATTCATCTCGTGAACCAGAAATTCCACCTGCATCTCTGCTGCGCCGATATCGCCCGCGTCCGGTTTTGTGAGCGCCATGCCTATGCCCGCGAAGCGCCCACCATCAGTTTTCTGGGCGACCACGGGGGTCCGTCGGTTGTTTTGACCTTTGATCAGCTCTCAGGGGTCGAGGCTGAAGAACAGGCCCGGGAGGTGCGCGCGATTGCGCGCCGCCATGAGGGAGAAACTCACCTGGTTTCTGCCGAAAATCGCCCGGCTCTGGAAGATCTGCATTAACCCGAGGCCATCTGCGAGGAAGGGATTTGGCCTTTTTTACGGTAGAAGGGGCGCCGCCCCCCGGCGCCCCTGACTTCCTCACCTTCTTCGCTCGCTCCCTCGGCTGAACCGATCCCCGGCAGCCCGCGAATTCTGTGGTAGAAAAGAGTCGTGGAGCACCATGCAGGGAGCGAGCCCTGGATTTCACGGACTCGTTTTCGCGAGCTGGTGAGACAGGCATTGGACGGCGTGCCGCCCGAGATTCAGGATTCGATCCGGAATGTCGAGGTGGTGGTCGAGGACTGGCCGTCGGCCGAGGTTCTGGCTTCGCTGGATCTGCATGCGGAAGACACGACTCTGTTTGGTCTCTACGAAGGCGTCCCGCAGCCGGAGCGCGGCGACCATCTGCCACTATTGCCTGATCGTATCGTGCTTTATTACGGTTCACTTACGAAGGCCTACCGGGATGAATACCATCTACGCCGCGAAGTGAGGCGCACGGTCATTCACGAATTCGGACACCATTTCGGGTTCGACGACCGACACCTGCGAGGGAGAGGATATTGAGTTTTTCAATCGATACGAGGATTTCCGACCTCGATGCCATGGAGGCCGAAGGCGTTGACCTGATGGTTGTGGGTGGCGGAATCACGGGAGCGGGGATCGCGCGTGATGCCGCGATGCGCGGCTTGTCGGTCGGGTTGGTCGAAAGAGGAGATTTTGCCTCGGGCACGTCGAGCCGTTCCTCCAAATTGATTCATGGCGGTTTGCGCTATCTCGAGCAGGGAGAGATCAACCTAGTTCTCGAAGCGAATCGCGAGCGGAAATGTCTGACCGAAATTGCGCCCCATCTGGCGTTGCATGCGAGGCTGGCCTTTCCGGTTCATGGCCGCACCAGTGCTGGTTTGATGAAATTACGCGCCGGACTTTGGGCTTTCGAGAAAATGGCAAAGGTGCCCGCCGACGATCGACACGAAGTCTGGGATCGGGATGAATCGGTCGCGCGGATTCCCGGCCTGCTTGACGAACGTCTGCAGGGGGCAGCGGTCTACAGCGAGTATATTACCGACGATGCTCGCCTCACTCTCGAGACCTTGAAGTCCGCCAAGCGTCACGGAGCCCGCGTGGTCAACCGCGCCCCGGCGGTAGCGTTGCGTGAGATCGAGCCTTCCTTGACGGTGTCCGCACAATCACAGAGTCGGGGCTCCGGGCTTTGTGTGGGTCTTCACGATGATCTTTCCGGGCGTTCCCTCGAGGTCAATGCCGGCGTGGTCGTCAATGCGGCCGGTCCCTGGGTAGATTCGGTCCGGCGTCTTGGCGGGGCGACCAGCGATCGGATGCAGTTGACCAAGGGGATTCACCTTGTCGTGGCTCGTGACCGCCTGCCTGTCGATGATATCGTAGTCATGCGCGCGCAAGATGGGCGTATCCTCTTTGTGGTTCCCTTTGAGGATATTTGCTGGATTGGCACGACGGATACCTTCTACCCGCAAGCGGTGGAGCGTCCGGAAATTACCAGGGAAGATGTTGATTATCTTCTGGAAGCCACCAATCGGACCTGGCCCGGCCAGCCGATTGATCCCACCGAGGTCCGCGGTGCCTGGGCTGGCGTGCGGCCCATGCTGCGTCAGGAAGGAAAAAACCCTTCCGAGATCTCGCGCAAAGACGAGATTCTGATCGAACCCAGTGGTCTTCTGTCGATCGCCGGTGGCAAGTTGACCACCTACCGGCAAATGGCCGAGCGTGTCGTCGATGCCGTCGTGGCGCGTCTCGGAGGCGTCTCGCAGGAGTGTACCACCGGCCAGGAGTCTCTGGTCGAAGGGGAAGAACCGATCTCCATGGTACGGACACATCTTTCGGATGCGGAAATCGATTTTGCGATCGAGGAAGAAAGCGCCTCATCGGTGGCCGACATTCTCGAGCGACGGGCGCGAGCCAACTTCTTTGCCGCGGACAATGGTCTTGGGGCTCTGGAGAATGTGGCCAGCGCCTTGTCCCGTCGTATGGGTTGGACAGACGAACAAACAGATCAGGAAATCCGGCTCTACCAGTCGCGGATTCGCGAGGATCTGGCTTGGCGCGAGGAGTAGCTGAACGTGGAAATCATCAAGATGCTGGAAGAAGCGCTTCCTGCGGGAAGAGTCGTTGTCACCGATCAGGTCCGCCGGGAGCATGCCCATGATTATTGGGCGCTCGAGGCGATTCGCGACCTGGGAGGAAGTCCGGCGCCGGCGCCGGTTTGCGTGGTCTACCCCGAGAGCACGGCAGAGGTTTCCTCGGTGCTCCAATTGGCTTCTCGATCCGGCACCGCGGTGGTGCCTTACGGATTGGGGTCGGGCGTCTGCGGGGGGGTGCGCCCTGGCGCCGATGCCATGGTGGTGGATCTTTCTCGCATGGATCAGGTTCTCGAACTTTCCGACCAGGCTCTGACCTGCCGGGTGCAACCCGGTATGCGTGGTTCGGATTTCGAAGCGCATCTCGAGAGCCACGGTTTGACTCTGGGTCATTTCCCGCAATCCATTGCCGTCTCCAGCGTCGGCGGTTGGGTCGCCACACGCGCTTCGGGGCAATTCTCGACGCGCTATGGCAACACCGAGGATATGGTCCTGTCGCTGGAATGCGTTCTACCCGACGGAACGATTGTGAACACATTTCCTTCGCCGCGCAGTGCTACCGGACCGGATCTGAAATCTCTGCTTTTGGGCTCGGAGGGTACTCTGGGCATTATCACCGAGATCACCTTCAAATGTTGGCCCAAGCCTGCGTTTCGATCCGGTCGCGCTTACCGCTTGCCGACATGGAACGATGGGCTCGAGATTACCCGTCAGATCTTGCGCGATGGCTGGCGGCCAGCGGTCCTCCGGCTCTATGACGGGATCGAAGCGCAACGCAATTTCGGGGAGTGGGTGCCCGAGCCCGAACCCCTTCTGTTGGTGATGACCGAGGGAAGTGAAGGGATGCGCCCGGCACTCGAGCTGGAATTGTCAGCTCTCGAGAAATCGTGTCTGGCGCACGGCGGCGAGGACCTCGGCTCGGAACCCCTCGACCATTGGATGGGGCACCGCAACTCGGTGCCTTCCTGGGACGATCTGCTCAAGGCGGGGCTGGTGGTGGATACCATCGAGGTTGCCGCGACCTGGGATCGAATTTTACCCCTCTATGAGGCCGTGACGGCAGCGATCATGGAGGTGCCGGGGATTCTGGTCGCCAGCGGTCATACCTCGCATGCCTATCCGACCGGAGTGAACATTTATTTCACTTTTGTGGGTCAGTCCGAGGACGCCGCCGAGCAGGAGCGAATCTATTCGGCGGCCTGGGAGGCCGCGATGCAATCGAGCATCAAGGCCGGGGCCACCATCGCTCATCATCACGGGATCGGTCGCGTGCGCCGGGACCACCTGCCGCAGGAGCATGGGGCCGGTGGCATGACTCTCTTGCGCGCCTTGAAGGCGGCGATGGACCCGGACGGGATTCTCAACCCCGATGTGCTGATTGCCTCGAAGGAGTAGTCGGGGGTCCGGGAATCTACGACATGGCCAGCGCGGGTTGGAGCTCGAGCAATCGTGGCAGATAGACGGGATCCGGGACCAGTCCGGTACGTCGGAATGCCGAGGCCAGAAGCTCGCGAACTTCGCGCTCCATCACAAACGATACATGCCCCCCACGGTACCAGGTCAGCCGTGGGCGCCCCCAATGGCGCCAGAGCGCACGTGCTTGTTCGGGTGGCGCGACTTGATCGTACAAGCCGGCAAAAATGAAACATTTGCTGCTATCGGTCTTGAGCGACAGCTCGAGGGGGGAGACCACCCGGAGCATTTCGCAGATGCTGTCCCAGGGGAATCCGAGCAGCCCGGTCAGGCGCAGCGCCCAGCCGGCGGTGTTGGATTGCACCAGATCAACGAAGTCTACCGTCGGAATGCCGGCAATCACGCAATCCAGATCCTCCTCGAGCGAGGCGACCATCGCCGCCGTATAGCCGCCGAGCGAGAGCCCGTAGACGCCGACGGCGGGAGCCCCCTGTTGGCGAATCCAGGCCAGAAGTTTGCGGATATCCCAGACCGCCTGCGCTTCGGCATGCAATGTATCGATGAAGTCGCCGCCGAGGAAATGATCGCCACTGCGTCTTCCGCTGGTCCGGGGACCATGGAAGGGCAAGGTCGGAATGGCCACATTGAGGCCCAGATCCCGGTGAAGCCAATGAACCCGGAAGGCGACTGTGTCGCTCAGATCCTGGCCCATCCGGTAGCCCGGAATGCAGACAACCCACGGCCTGTCTTCTCCGGGATGGCGAAAGACTTTTGCGTGGGCTTCGTGGTTTTCTTCGTAGGCGAGCCAGCGATCGCGGCCTGGTTCGCCCTTCCAGGGAGCGTAGCCACTATGGAAGGAGACGCGTTCGGCCTGGAGGCCGGCGATTTCGGCGGCTTCGATCTCGACATGAGCCGGCGCCTCAGGGGTGCGGTGATAATTCTCGGGATGCTCGAGCCAACCGTTTTCCCGAAAGAAAATGATCGACTCCTTGGTTTCATCCGCGATTCGCTTGGCATCAAGAAGGGCCAGCGGCGAGCCGCCCACGACCTCGGAAGCGAAAAAAAGCTCGTCTACGGCGGCTTTCGCCCGGACACTCAGACTGGTGGTGCCGGGGACACGTGGCACCAGCTCTCGCCCGGAGTCACCGCTGAGCCATCTCGCCGCGAGGATCCAGGGGAGTGCCATCAATCGGGTGGCGGCTTCTGCTGCCTGAAGTACGCTTTCTTGGACCATAAAATTACTCGTCCGTTCGTTGTGCGAAAACCGGCTTATCAATTTTTCTCAGGCTGGGGAAGTCGCAGAAGGAAAAACGTGCAGCAAAAGCCTCCCTGTTCCGCGACTTCATGGCTTGGCCTTGCCGGGAATCGCATCCTCAATGCCCATTAAAACCGCACATCGATGCAAACAGTCGATGGTGGAGGTCTCGTCAGCAACGATCAGCTCCAGAAGCAGACGACTTTCAAGATCGTCCTCGATTTGTTCGATGACCTCGCGCAAGGGTGCGGTCGCCGCCTCGACGTTGGGTAGTCTGGAGAGGACTTCGCGTAATTTGTCGACATCCGAAATTCCCGCTGAAGCCAGCCGCGCCTGCGTCGCTTCCGCAAAGCTGGCAGGGAGGCATGCCGATTCGGTGCCCCCGATCTCGCGCAACCGAGCGGCAAGGATTTGGCCATGCATTGCCTCGCGGCCGCTGATGGCCCGCAGGGTTCCCCGAAGGCCCGGGTGACTCGCGACTTCCTGCCAGCGTTGGAAGATCTCGCCGCCAAACGACTCTCCGGCGCGCAGCTCATCAAGAAAATGGCGCAGCAGGGCCTGTTCGGAGGGAAAGGATTTTCCCTGGCTATGCCATTGCCTTGCGGGGGGTGTGGTTGCCGCCGGGGCTGGGTCGCTGCCGGAATCCAGATCACGCAATTGCTCCTCGAACATTTCGTCCGAAATGAGTCCCTTGCGGTAGGCTTTCAGGAGCTGCCGGAGCTCGAAGTTGCGATCGACATTCGACATCAGGGTTTCCAAAGAAGAATCAACGTCCGATTCTTCTTTTCACTTTACTCCCTTGAGGCGATATCGAGCGATAGCTTTCCTTTCAAAACCTGCACTTTTACTTTTCCGCCCTTGGCGAGGCGCCCAAAGAGGATTTCGTCCGCGAGCGGACGCTTGATTTCCCGCTCGATCAAGCGAGCCATAGGGCGTGCGCCATAGAGCTTGTCAAAGCCCTCTCTGGCCAGCCATTCGCGGGCCCCGCGGGTCATCTCGAGCTTCACGGATTTCTCGGCCAATTGTTCGCGCACTTCGACCAGGTTTTTCTCCACGACCTTCAGAATCGCTTCGGGGTCGAGAGGATCGAAGACAATGGTGGCATCCAGTCGGTTCCGGAATTCGGGGCTGAAGGTCTTCTCGATCGCCTGACGAGCCGAACCGGTCGAATTCTCGCCGGTAAAGCCGATGGCCGTCGATGTCATCTCGCGTGCGCCCGCGTTTGTCGTCAGGATCAACACAACATTGCGGAAGTCGGCCTTGCGGCCGGTGTTGTCGGTCAAGGTGGCGTGGTCCATCACCTGCAGCAGGATGTTGAAGAGGTCGGGGTGCGCTTTCTCGATCTCGTCGAGCACGACGATCGAATGAGGTGTCTTGCGCACGGCATCGGTCAGCAGACCGCCCTGGTCGAACCCGACGTAGCCCGGAGGGGCCCCGATCAATCGGGAGACCGTATGTTTTTCCATGTACTCGCTCATATCGAAGCGATGCAATTCGACGCCGAGGACAGAGGCCAGCTGTTTGGCCAATTCGGTTTTCCCCACACCAGTGGGGCCGGCAAAGAGAAACGAGCCTACGGGTCTTTCGGTATGGCCCAGTCCCGATCGCTGCAGCTTGATGACCGATGCCAGTTGTTCGACGGCATGGTCCTGGCCAAAGATCAGGCCCTTGAGCTCTGGCTCGATCTTCTCGAGGAGTTCACGGGCATCTGTCGAGACTTTTTTCTCGGGAATCTTCGCCATCCGAGCCACGGTGATCTCGATCTCGGCTTCGGTAATTTCTCGACGTTTCTGATCCTCGGGGAGGATACTGTCGGCGGCACCTGTCTCGTCGATCACGTCGATGGCCTTGTCGGGCAGGTGGCGATCACTGATATAGCGAGCAGATAGATCGGCTGCGGTGCAGAGAGCTTCGTCGGTGTAGGTGACCCCGTGGTGGGACTCGTAGCTGCTTTTGAGGCCACGCAGAATCTCGACGGTTTCGTCGACCGTCGGCTCGGGAACATCAATCTTCTGGAAGCGACGCTCGAGGGCACGGTCCTTGTCGAAGGACTTTTTGTATTCGCCGAAAGTCGTGGCCCCGATGCAGCGTAATTCGCCGTTGGCAAGCGCGGGCTTCAGGAGGTTCGAGGCGTCCATGGTCCCGCCGCTGGTCGCCCCGGCGCCCACGATCGTATGGATTTCATCGATGAACAAAATCGAGTGGTCGCGGTCATGGAGAGCCTTGATGACGCTCTTGAGACGTTCTTCGAATTGGCCCCGGAACTTGGTGCCGGCGATCAAGGCGCCCATGTCGAGCGAGAAAATATTGGCGTCCTTCAGAGCTTCGGGGACATCCCCCTCGTGCAGTCGGCGCGCGAGCCCTTCCACAATGGCGGTTTTGCCCACGCCGGCTTCGCCCACGAAAATCGGGTTGTTTTTGCGGCGCCGCGCAAGAATATGAATGGCGCGTTCGAGTTCCTGGTGGCGGCCGATCAAGGGATCGATTTCGCCGGCCTCCGCGCGTGCTCGCAGGTCGGTCGTCCAGGCCTCGAGAGGATCGGGTCCCGGAGAGCCGTCTTCCTCATCCCCGGGTGCGAGTTCGTCCGGCCCCGTTGCTCCGTTCTCGGCAGCACCCGGGGTGCCTCCGTCCTTGAGGTCATGCGAGATGATGCGCACGACGTCCAGACGGTTCACGCCCTGGCTTTCCAGAGCCCAGAGGGCATGGCAGCTCGGTTCGCGGAACAGGGCGACGATCAAACCCGGGCCGTCGATGGTGGCCTTCTCGGCATTGACTGCATGAAGAGCCGCACGTTGCAGAACTCGCTGCAGCGCCGGTGTTTCCCTGGGGCCCTCGTCCCGGCCCTCGGGCAGAGTTTCGACAGTATGTTGCAGGTGCACTTCGAGCTCGCTGCGGATTTGTTCGAGGTCCACGTTGAGCAAATCGAGAAGCGACTGGACCTCTTCGTTATCGAGCAAGGCAAGGAGAACGTGTTCGAGGGTCAGGTACTCGTGCCGTCGCTCGCGGGCCGACTCCCATGCGGCCTGGAGTGAAGCCTGGAGATCTTTGGTCAGGTCCACCGGTGGCGGTGTCATTCTTCCTCCATCGTTGTGAGCAGAGGAAATTCGTATTCCTCGGCAAGGGTTGTGGTGCGTTGGGTCTTGGCTTCGGCGACTTCAAACGGGTAGACGCCGGCGACGCCGATTCCATTATTATGAACATACTGCATGATTTGAACAGCTTCCGAGTCACTTCTTTGAAAGACCAGACGCAGGATCCAGACCACAAACTCACGAGTTGTGTAGTCATCATTATGGAGCAGCACCTTGTAGAGCTTGGGTCGCTCTACCTTGCGCTTGGTCTTGGTGATGACCGCTTCTTCTGAATCCCGATCCGGACCTGCCATAGGCTTGCTCCCGATTATACCGCCGGTGGCCGTGCCACGCTATCCGTTACCGGCCAGACTGCCGAAAAAACTGCTAGAGCTGGCCGCCATCTGCCATATGCTCGGCGACCAGAACCGCGCCTTTGGCCGCGCCCATCTTGGTATTGTGGGAGACCAGAATGTAGCGCAGTCCTGTCTCGTCGATGCGCAGGCGTCCGACCGATGTGGTCATGCCGCCGCCGGCTTCCCGGTCGAGTTTCGGCTGCGGGCGAAAGGGGTCGTCATGCACGCGGATCATGGCTTCGGGGGCCGAGGGTAATTGCCGGCTGCAGAAATCCTTTCCGAAAGCTTCCAGCACCGCGCGCACCTCCTGTTCATCGGGCGATTGGGTCAGCCTGACAGTGACGGCTTCGGTATGGCCTTCGCTGACGTTGGCGCGGGTGCAGGTGGCGCTGACGAGAGCCTGATGATGCTCGAAGGCATCGCCTTTCACGGCCCCCAGAACCTTGCCGGTTTCCCAGGCGACCTTTTCCTCTTCTCCGGAAATGAACGGGATGATGTTGTCCAGAATGTCCATCGCGCCCACGCCAGGCGTCCGTCCTGCACCCGAGAGCCCCTGCATGGAGGTCAGGACGACTTGCTCGAGGCCGAAGGCATCGGCGAGGGGCTTGAGTGTCACGACAAGTCCCATGGTCGTGCAGTTGGGCAGGGGGACGACAAAGCCCTCCCAGTTGCGATTGTGTTTCTGTCGCTCGAGAATGGAGAGTTGGTCGAGATTGACCCCGGGGACCGCGATGGTCACATCGGACTCCCGGCGGAAGGCCGAGGCGGTCGAAAACACCGGAATTTTTTTGGCGAGCCGCGGCTCGATTTCGCGCGCGGCATCGCTTTCGATGGCGGCAAAGACCAGATCGACCGAATCCGGATCCAGGTCCATGGCGTTCTGGACTTCGAGTCCCAGCACGTGTTCGTCAGGGTCGTTGGCGCAATACCATTTTCGGGCTCCGTTTTCATCGACCAGCGCATCCCGATAGCTCTTGCCCGCCGAGCGCTCCGAGGCCGCCAGAGCCGTTACATTGAACCAGGGGTGTCCGCGCAGGGATTCGAGAAATTGCTGACCGGCAACACCGGTGGCGCCCACCACAGCCACGTTCCATTTCCGAGAGGGTGCCATCAGAGAAAACTCCGCGAGAGATTGTCCATGATCGAATGTTCGGGACCGGACGCCGGAAAGTCAATACGCTGGCATGCCAGCCACTCCCCACGTTTGTGGGACGCCACATGCCTCCCCTCGCGGTTCTGGGAAGGATGGATCGCCGATGGCAGGGTGGACCGAGGAGGCTGTTGCGGTGATGGAGTTCGACCATATTCTGCTGAGCATCCTCGGGGACTCGGCGCGGACCGGGACCGAGATTGGCGCTGCCCTGCGCGCTCGCCACAATCTGAATTGCGCCCCATCCGCAAGAATTTATACGGCGCTGCCGGGACTGGAACGTCGTGGCTGGGTTCTGCGCTCCGGGGGTGCGGGCCACCGGGGCGCAGCTGTGGACGCCGCGGATGTTGCGGAGGGTACAGAGGATACCGAGAGGGCGCGGCGTTGGTCCCTGTCCCGCGCGGGGCGCGGTCAGCTGGAGCGGTGGCTTCTCGGCCCTGGTGGCCGGCCCGCCACTTCGCGCGTTCTGGAGTTGCTCGTCGTGCTGGCATGCATGCCTCGGATGCAACCGGACTCCGCTCATCTGCTCCGCCGTGAGATCGACCGGCTGGAGAGCCGCCGGCTGATGCGCCCCTCGCGGCGCGGCCCGGTTCCGGGAGCCGTGTCCGGCTCACTGTCCGGCCCGAATTCCGGTGCGCTGTCCGGTGCGCTCGCCACACGGGCGCAAGGACGCCGCGAGCTCTGGCTCGCCGTGCTGCGGGAATGGCTTAGATCTCTCCCGGAGTCAGGGTATCAATGAACTTTTCGGCGGCGGGAGAGAAGTGGCGGCCTTCTTTGTGGATGATGCCCAGTTGTCGCAGGAAATGTTCGTCGCTGAAGGGAATCGCCACGAGAGATTTGGCGCGGATCTCGGGGCCGACTGCGGGTGCGGGGGCAATCGAGATCCCTGTCCCCACCTCAACGATCCGCTTGATGACTTCGATATTATCGACCTCGGCCACGTAGTTGACGCGGACGTGATGCTTTTGCAGAACCTTGTCGATCGCCTTGTGGGTGGGAATATCTTTCTCGAAGCCCACGAAATTCTGGCCCTCGAGTTTCTTCACCGAGATCGTCTTGTGGCTGGCGAGCGGATGAGTCGGATTGCAGATCATCACCAGTTGATCCTCGCGGAACGGAATCAGTCGAATCTGAGGCCTTTTATGAGGATAGGCAATCACCCCGACATCGAGGGTTCCGGCCAGCACGTCCTCATAGATCTGGCTCGACTTCTTGTACTCGAGCCGTACGTTGACGCTCGGATAGGCTTTGACGTAGCGCTTCAGTTCGTCCGAGAATTCGTACAGCCCAACAGAGTGGACTGTGGCGACACGAACGGTCCCGGCCACAATGTTGGAGAACGCCTGCAGGCGCGCCTCGAGATCCTGGTGACGGGAGACAATCTCGCGACTGATCTCGTAGAAGATTTCGCCGGCCGGAGTCGGGCGGACTCGCCGCTTGGCCCTCTCGACCAGCTTGCGGCCATAGCGAGTTTCCAGCGTGCGAATTTGCTGGCTGACGGCAGATTGGGTCACGTAATTCTGGGCCGCAGCCACAGAAAAACTGCCGGTGTCCACAAGGTCGCAGAATACTTTCAGGGTTTCGATATGCATGGTTCTGATGCAGCTAGACTAATCCAACTGGACTAACGGATTAGGCTAACACGCATTAAGAACCCCGCAATCCTCAAAAAGAGCTGATTTAATGGGGTTTACGGCGATCGCGCGAAAAAAGGGCACGGAGGCGTCGTTTTTCCGTGCTGGGAGGAAAAACGACAATTTCACGCATCGAGGGCGGACCTGTGCCGCCGATCTTCACCCGGACCCGAGAGGGCTCGGACCGGAGTGCTCCCGGACCGACGTCTCAGGAGGAGAGGGGACGTTTTCGTTTGGCGACAACCACGACGTCCTGCCCTTTGACGCGCACCCGTCTTCCACCGGGTGCCTGCCAGGCCGAGGGCCGGGAGGACGAATTCTTGTCAAATAGCTGCGAACTGAGGGACGCCATTGTGTCCGCTTCGCGCGCTCGATTCTCCCGCCACTGACGGAGATCCCGCTCCAGGCTCGTTTCCATGAGACCACTCCTCCACACCACACCACACCAGATGCCTCCCATGAGGCTCTCTCGTTGTCAGTGACAACCACCGACAAATCTGGTTCTACAGCAAAATCGGGGTCAGGCGAAGCGGCAATTGGAAAAATCGACGGGTGGGCTTGGTCGAGCCCGCGCCCTGACGGCAAAATCAGCCGCCGCTGAAGGTCTCGAGTGTCTTTGCGCGGGCCGGGTTGCGCAGCTTGCGCAAAGCCTTGGCTTCGATCTGCCGGATACGTTCGCGGGTCACGGCGAATCTTTGGCCGACTTCCTCGAGCGTGAAATCGGAGCGCTCTCCGATGCCGAAGCGCATCCGCAGGATCTGCTCTTCTCGCGGCGTGAGCGTGGCGAGCACCTTGCGGGTCTGCTCCTCCAGGCTGATTGCCATGGCGGCGTCGGCTGGCGACACGCCCTGGCGGTCTTCCACGAAATCCCCCAGAGCACTTTCTTCGTCGTCTCCGATCGGTGTTTCGAGCGAGACAGGTTCTTTCACGATCTTCAGGACCTTGCGCACCTTGTCGGCGGGCATTTCCATCTGCAGGGCGATTTCGTCCGGGGTCGGTTCGCGGCCAAGTTGCTGCACCAGATATCTTGAGGTGCGAAGAACTTTGTTGATCGTCTCGATCATATGCACGGGAATACGGATGGTGCGTGCCTGATCCGCGATTGCGCGAGATACGGATTGCCGGATCCACCAGGTGGCGTAGGTCGAGAATTTGTATCCGCGTTGGTACTCGAACTTCTCGACCGCGCGCATCAAGCCGATATTGCCTTCCTGAATCAGATCGAGAAAGCCCAACCCGCGGTTCGTATATCGCTTGGCGATGGACACAACGAGGCGCAAATTCGCCTCGATCAGCGCACGCTTGCCCTCCTGAGCATGCCATTCTCCCCGCTGAATCCGATCGGCCGCGGCGATCAGTTCGTCCGCCGTCATCCCGACCTCACGTTCGACCTGACCGGCATCCTTGCGGGTCTCGCGAAGATTGATCACATGGCTCATGATCCGGTCGGCGCTCATCCGCAGACTGCGGGCCACAGCAGTCGCGCTCGCCTTGTCGCCGGGTTTCACCTTTTTCAGGATCGCCAAGACGTCGGCATCACTTTTGCCGCTACGCTGGCGCACCTTCCGAATAATGCGATTGGGCGCCTTGGCGAGCTCCGCTGCTTCGGCGATCTTCGAGGCGATATCGCTGATGTGCTTGGGGCTCATGTTCATGCCCCGCAAAGTCGCAATGGTCTTGTCGGCGAAGGTGGCGAGTTTCTTGGCGTGCTTGGTCGCCTCTGCTGCTGATTTTCTGCCTTTGCCTGCTTCTTCCAGCTTCACACTTTCGACAGCGAGTCGATTCAAGGCCGGCAGATGCTTTACGAAGGCGATGACTTTCTTCTCGTATCGATCGTCGGGCGTTTCGTCGTCGGAACGATCTTCTTGAGGTGCTTCGTCGTCGCCGAAGACCTCGCGCGGGGTCAGCTCTTCGCTTTTGAGTTTCTCACAAACGGTGATTGCGTATTGCAGGGCAAGCGGGGTCGAGAAGACCGCTACTTCGACCTCGTTCTCGCCCGACTCGATCTGCTTGGCGATCGTGACTTCTTCTTCGCGCGAAAGCAGCGGAACGCCACCCATCTCCTGCAGATACATCCGCACCGGATCCGAGGTGTCGGAGGCGTTGGTTGTCGACGCGGGGGTGCGACTCCGGGGACGAGCCTCCGCGCTCGGTTCGCTCGCGGTGGCTTCTTCGGGTTCCGCTTCCGGAGAATCGAATTCAGGCCCATCGGTATCGGCCTGTTCGACGACCTCGATCTCCATCTGGCCCAGCATTGTCATCAGGTCTTCGATGGCCTCGGGGGTGCCGGCCTGCTTGGTGAAGCTTTTGCTGACCTCCTCGGTAGTCAGAAAGCCCCGTTCTTTTCCCAATTCGATCAGCTTCTGCAGCCGCGCCTCGGCCTTGGCCTCCGCAGCGGTGGTCGCCTTGGAGGAGACTTTTTTTCCGGCGTTGGTCGTGCCGGTTTTTTTGGCGCTGCCACCGGCCTTGCGGTTGGAGATGCTTTTCAGATCGATTTTTTTTGTGGTCGTCTTGGTGGTCGAACTCTTTGGCGCCACTTTTTTTCCGGCCGTCACCTTTTTGGAGGTGGCCTTCTTGGAGGTGGCCTTCTTGGTGGTGGTCTTTCGAGGAGCCGTCTTGGTGACCTTCTTTTTTGAACTCGAGGCCTTCTTTTTGGATACAGCTTTGGCCGCAGGTTTTTTGGCGGTACCCGCCTTGCGGGCCGGAGCCTTTTTCTTTCCAGCTTTCTTCGTGGCAGCGCTCGGGGTCTTTTTCACGGTCACACCTTTCCAAGCAGACGGGGCTGGTCCTTCGTATCAAATCCGTTGGTCAAGAAGAGATGAGTAATTTCGCATAGAAGGGGAGTCAAGGGAGAGCCGGAACGCAATATTTCGGGACCGATGATTGCTTTTGGACACAAGTGCTGGCTCATGGAGCCTCCGCCGAGCCGGTTGTCGGGGCATTTTCCGGTCCAACGGTAATGACCACCAGCGCCTCGGGTCGGAGGTATTTCCGGGCGACTGCACGGATTTCCTCAGGCGTGATCTTACGAACGCGTGTGGCGTAGGTTTCGATATAGTCTGCGCCGAGGCCGAAATATTCAATTTGGGCGAGCAATCCCGAGAGCTTGCCTGTGGAATCCAGTCGCAATGGAAAACTGCCGGTCAGGTAGTCCTTGGCTGCCTGGATCTCTTCGGGGGTGGCACCATCCTCATGCATCCGGGCGAGTTCTTCCCGAACCAGGCCGATGGCTTTCTCGGCGCTTTCGGCCTTGGTCTGGAGTCCGACCCGAAAGGCGCCAGGCAGTCGGGTGGAGGAAAAGCGGCTGAAGATCGAATAGACCAGCCCTTCGCGGGTTCGGACACGTTCGACCAATCGTGACGTGAACCCTCCACCCCCCAGAATATGGTTCATGACCAGCAGCGGAAAATAATCCGGGTTATCCCGCGCGATCCCGAGCTGTCCGATGACGATACTGGCCTGAGAGGTCGGTTGAAAGACCGCGATGCTACGCGCCGAAGCCGGCGCTGGCAGTCGCGCTCCATGCTCGGCCGCGACGCCATTCCAGTCGCCCAGAAATTCCTTGACGGCAGCAAGCGCGATCTCCGGCGAGATGTCGCCGACAATCGCACAAATGGTTTTGTCGGGCTTCAGGTTTTTCTGGTGAAACTTTACGACGTCGCTTCGGGTAAACCCGCGCACTGCTTCGGGGCTTCCGATGATGGGGTGACCATAGGGCGTGTCCCCGAAGAGTGCCGCGCGAAAGGTCCGCGAGGCAACGGAGGCGGGGTTCTCGTCGGAGGCTTGTATCGCACCGAGAGTTTCGCGCCGGACGCGTTCGATCTCGTCAGCCGGGAAGGTGGGAAAGCGCAAGCTGTTGGCAACGAGTTTGAGGCCGGTCCGAAAGTCGCGAGCGAGAAGGGACGCACTGGCGAGGGTCCAATCCTGGCTGGCGCCCACGTACAGAGACCCGCCAAGCGAATCTATCTCCCGGGCGATCTCGGGCCCGGTGGCATCTCTTGTTCCCTCATCGAGGAGATCTGCCGTGAAGCTGGCCAATCCGGGTTGCGAACGTGGATCGATCCGTGCGCCGCCGTCAATCAGGCAATTGATCGCGACGATGGGCACCGTTTTTTGCTCGGCGACCACCACGCGCAAGCCATTGGGGAGACGATGACGATGGGTCTCGAGAGCCTGGGCGTGCGGCACCCAGCCGAGAAGCAGAAGCGCGGACAGGAGCATGCAGCGGGCGCTCATGGTTTCCCCTCCGAGGCGGGTGCTGATGTTTCCGGGTGCAGGATTCCTGTGGTCCGTTTTTTCGGGTCCAGCCATAGCTGTGCTGCCTTTTGCACCTCGGCGGGCGTGACGGCCTGGATCGCCGCAAGATAGTCGTCGACGCCGGACCACTCATCGGCCATTGCGTAGCGACCGAGCAACATGGCGCGCGAGAAGACCGAGTCCTGCGAGAAGACAAAGCTGGCCTCGATCTGGCGTCGGGCACGGGCCATCTCCTCGGTCGTCGGCGGTGTTTGTTGGATTTTTTCGATTTCCGCGATCAGACTCGCCTCGACTTCGCGGGCAGTTTTTTGCGGTTGCGCCTGCGCTGAAAAAGTAAACGTCCGGTCGTCCACCGAGGTCGGGTTGTAGGAAGCCCCGGCATAGAGCGCCACCTCCTGCTCGCGGACCAGCGATTCCCGCAACCGGGAACTTTTCCCGGCCGATAGAATGACGCTCAGCATTTCGAGAGCCGCGTAATCGGGGTTGCGCAAATTAGGCGCCGGATAGCTGAGCATGACAAAGGGCAATTGCGCCGGGCGCGTGACTTCGATCCGTCGTGGTCCCCGAGGGGGTTGCTCGCGGATGATCATGGCCGGAGGCGGAGGCCCCGCGGGGATGTCCCCGAAAAAGTGCTCAATTCGCTCGGCCAGAACCTCAGGGTCGAAATCACCCACGGCGACGACAACCGCATTGCCGGGTTGGTAGAACTGATCGTAGTGCGCCTGCAGATCTTCGAGCGTCCAGTTTTCGATGTCCGGGGCCCAACCAATCACGGGTTGGCGATAGGGGTGGGTGGCAAAGGCCGTGGCGGTCAGACTTTCTCGCAAATAGGAAACCGGATCATCGTCGACCCGCATGCGACGCTCTTCGGCCACGACCTGTCGCTCGGGTTCAAATTGATCGGATCGCAGCGATAATCCACGCATTCGGTCGGCCTCGAGCTCGAGCAGAATATCCAATCGATCCGAGGCGAGTTTGGCAAAATAAGTCGTCGCATCGGCTGAGGTAAAGGCGTTCTCATTGCCCCCCTGCCGCGCGATGATTCGGGAATATTCCTCGGGCCCGAACCGCTTGGTGCCCTTGAACATCATATGCTCGAGCATATGAGAAAGGCCGGTTTTCCCGGGTAGTTCGTTGCGGGACCCGACGCGGTACCAAACCTGCACGACCGCGACGGGAGCCTTGTGGTCGGGTAGAAGGACCATTTCCAGACCGTTCTCCAGCGTGCGAGAAAAAACCTGGTCGCGATAATCCGTGGCCGCGTGCGAGTTCCCCGCGGCGAACACCAGCCCCAGGAGGCACGGAAGCCAAAGGAGTCGAAGGTTCCTGATCATGCTTTCTTCCCTCGGCGCTGCAGGCCTGTCTCGATCTCCTGAAGAACTGCTCGGGCCGCGTGACGTGGATTTTCGGCGTCTCGAATGGGTCGCCCGACGACCAGGAAATCCGCTCCCGAGAAAATGGCTTCCTCGGGCGTCCGGACGCGCTTCTGATCCCCCCAATCCGCCGCGAGAGGACGAACTCCGGGCGTCACCAGCCGAGGCTGTGGTCCACACTCTTCTCGGATGCGTTCAATTTCCAGAGGTGAGGCCACCAGACCATCCATGCCACTGTGGCAGGCGAGCCTGGCGAGGCGGCCGACATGTTCCTCGATCGAGCAGTTGATGCCGACGGACCTCAGGTCCTCGGGAGAAAGACTGGTCAGAACGGTCACAGCGAGCAGGATCGGCCGGGAGAGGCCCTCTGCCTTGCAGGCCGCGTCGACGGCCTCGCTGGCAGCCTGCATCATCTCACCACCGCCCGACGCGTGCAGGGTGAACATTTTCACACCCAGACGCGCGGCCTCGACGCTGGCCAATGCGGTTGTCTTCGGGATGTCATGAAACTTCAAGTCGAGGAAAACCTCGCCTCCACGATCCTGAATGGCGCGCACGATTTCCGGGCCGGCCTGCACAAAAAGCTGCTTGCCTACCTTGAAGACGCCGACTTCCTCGTGGAGCTCATCGACCAGTTCCAGTGCGGTTTCGCGATGCGCGACGTCCAGTGGGAACACCAGACGCTCTCTTGCGGAAAGAGTCGAGGTGCCTGCGCTCATCGACTGGCACCGACCCGATCGGCAATTGCGGAGCCTGCGGTCTCGATGGGAAGCTCATCGGTCTCCCCACCGGCGCGTGCGCGGACCTCCACGATCCCTTTTTCCAGCCCGCGTGGTCCGATGGTGACCCGCAGGGGCGTCCCCATGAGATCGGCGTCCTTGAACTTGACCCCCGGCCGTTCATCGCGGTCATCGAGAAGGACCTCGACTCCCTTGGCGCAGAGTTCGTCGTAGAGGCCTTCGGCCGCTTCGCGCACGGCATCATCTTTCATCTTGGTGGGGACGATTTGCACGGTGAACGGTGCCAGAGGCATCGGCCAGATAATGCCGTTCTCGTCATGGCTCTGCTCGACGGCTGCCGCCAGCGTCCGGGAGACGCCGATCCCGTAACAGCCCATTTCCAGAGGCTTCTCCTTGCCCTGACGATCGAGAAACTTGGCACCGAGCGCTTCGGAGTATTTCGTGCCCAGGAAAAAGACCTGCCCCGCTTCAATGCCGCGATGGATTCGGTAGCACCCATCATCGCAGCGAGGACAGCATTCGCCGTCCAGTGCCTGTCGTAAATCAGCAAAGCTGGTCTCCTCCGGAAGGTCGCGAGCGGGACAGACATCGAGGAGGTGGGCGTCGGCTTCGTTGGCACCGGTGACGGCCGTCTCCATTGCCTGCAGAGCTGTGTCGGCGACAATTCGGATCGAGTCCAGACCCACCGGGCCCGCGAATCCAACGGGAGCTCCGGTCACTTTCTGTACAACCTCCGGGCCGGCCAGCGTAATGGCCTCGGTTTGGAGCAAGCTGCGGAGCTTGGCCTCGGAAATTTGATGGTCGCCGCGGACCAGGGCCACCACCGGTTCGCCGTCGGCCTGCACATAGACCAGAGTCTTGATGAAATCTGTTGTCGGAAGGTCCAGGAACGCGGCGACTTCCTCGATGGTCCGTTTACCCGGGGTTTCGACCCGGCGGGGGGCCTCGTTCCCTGGTGCCGTTGCTGCCGCTTCGAGCGGGGCCTCGACCTCGGCTTTTTCGATATTCGCGGCGTAGGGACATTGGTCGCATGCAGCAATTTCGTCTTCGCCGGAAGCGGCGAGAACCTGAAATTCGTGGCTCAGGCTGCCCCCGATCGCGCCCGTATCGGCCTCGACGGCCCGAAACTCCAGCCCGCATCGGGTAAAGATCCGTTCATAAACGGCATACATCTCATGATATTCTCGCCTGGCATCGTCTGCATCGGCGTGGAAGGAGTACCCGTCCTTCATCAGGAACTCCCGGCCGCGCATCAGGCCGAAGCGCGGCCGCACCTCGTCGCGAAATTTGGTCTGTACCTGATAGAGATTTTTGGGCAGATCCCGGTAGGAGCGGATTTCTCCCCGAACCAGATCCGTGACGACCTCTTCATGGGTGGGGCCGAAGCAGAATTCACGATCATTTCGGTCGCGAATTCGTAGTAATTCCTTGCCATAATGGCCCCAGCGGCCGCTTTCTTCCCAGAGTTCCGCGGGGCAGATCGCCGGCATGAGGATTTCCTGGCAGCCGGCCCGATCGAGTTCCTCCCGGACGATCTCCTCGATTCGGCGGAGCACCCGCAGGCCGAGCGGGAGGTAATCATAGATGCCTCGAGCGACCTGACGGATCATTCCGGCGCGGACCAGCAGTTTATGGCTGATCACGTCGGCATCAGCAGGGTCATCTTTGAGGGTCGGAGCAAAAAATTTCGTCAGGCGCACGGTCCAACCACTCTAGACCACGAATGGCGTGGTTGCATCCCCGTGGAGACGTTCTCGAGAATCTCGGAATGGAGCAACTTTTTGGGTCCGAGCACCTGACTTCTGGTTCGAAATAGGATCTACTCCGGAGCAGTGGCAGATTCGGTCGACATCCCTGATGATTTACTCCGTTTGATGGATGTACGGGCGAAATCGCGTGGACTGACCAGGGATCGATTGATTGTCGAGGTCCTGCGGAGATCCTGCAGCGCCTCGGTTGGCGATTCGGGCGGCTCGGACGCAGATGATGCCTGCCGCAGCCCGGTGGCCGACCAGCTTCGCAAGGCGCAAACGCAGGGGACCGAGGCGCAGCGCGCGGTCGAGGATCTGGCCCATGCCTTGCGGCGGCGTCACCGTTCGGATTTGACGACCGGCTGACGGGTCAAACCGCCGGTCGTTTGCTCCCGCACAACCTGCGTATCTGCCCCAGGGTGCGGGTGTGCTTTGCAGGAGTGTTTCAGGAGTCATCAGAATCATGTTTCGAAAAATTGCCGCGGTTGTTCTTCTGTCGGGGCTGGTTGGTTGCAGCACTTCCCCGGATCAGGCGCCGCCGGGAGGACCCGACCCGGATACGCTCGCCCCGAGTGCTCGTCGCTACCTTCTCGGTGGGGGCCAGATTCCCGAGGATGTCGACGTGGCCGTGGCCAACCTCACCGCGTTTGAAACGCCCGGGCTTCATCAGGGAGATTTGATTCTCACCAAGGAGGGACAATCCCAGCGGGTTCCGTTCTACGTCACGGATAATGGCCGTTGGTTGTTCTTGAATGACCCGATCGATTTGACCGTCGATCCCGTAGCGGCCGCGCAAACAGGGATCTCGGTGACGGAAAATGATCCGACTCTGGGCTCGGCAGACGCTCCGGTTACCATTGTGGAGTATTCCGATTTTCAATGCCCGTTCTGCGCGCGTGCCAATACGATCGTGCATGGTGAGGTCTTGTCCCGGTATGGAGATCAGGTGAGGTTTGTCTACAAGCAGATGCCACTTGTTTCACTCCACCCCTGGGCGCAGTCTGCTTCGGAGACAGGCTTATGTGTTCTTTTCGAGGCGGGCCAGGACGCCTATTGGCGCTTTCATGCGGACGTCTTTGCCAACCAGAAAACAATCTCCTCGGATGCGATGATTGCAGGACGTGAAATTGAAGCGATGGCGATTGCTGCCGGCGTCGGTGCGCGCGAGCTGAGCGATTGCCTCGCCTCGGGGCGAGCGACGGCGGTGGTGGCCGAGACAGTAGCCGAGGCGAGCGCCCTGGGGATCAACGCAACACCGACGTTTTTCATCAACGGTCGGAAGTTGTCCGGAGCTCAGCCGCCCGAAGTCTTTGCGTCGATGATCGATTCCGAGTTGTCCCGCTGAGCATCTGCGGCACCTGTCTTGTCCAGAATCAGAAGCTGGGAGATCCCGGCGAGCGGTACCCGGTAGGGGAGCCGATTGAAGAGTCGCGCCAGAAACAGCGGCGTGATGTTGGGGAACAGGAGGCCGCAGCGTTCATGCCGGGTGGGACGTTCGCCGGTGGCCGTCCCGAGAAGGCGTCGCATATGCCCGGGGGAAAAAAGCAGGGAACGGCGCTCTTCGGTTCGCGTCAGTCCCAGGACGATATGTCCCGGGTGAATTCGGTTTGGTTCGAAAAGTACGATGCGCTTGCGGGCCACCCGCCACATCTCCCGGATCGCGCCGGCGGGGTCGTCGAGGTGGTGGAGGAGCTCCCAGCAGGTGGCCACGTCAAAGCTTTCGTCGGCAAAGGGAAGTTCGCCGCCGGCGCATTGGATTCGGTCGCGGACCGGGTTGGCTCGCAACATGCCGCCAGCAAAGTCGCACGCGACCGTATGAATTGACTCCGGGTAATACCGACTGGAAAACCCGCTGCCGGCACCCACGTCGAGAAGCGAGGCGGTGTTTTCGAGTGCGCCGCAGGACCTGAGATATTCAATCCGCTGGCGCGCAAAGATCTCCACCACCGGGTGGTCCGTCGGCCGGTAGGAACCGCCGTCTTCCCAGAAGCGATCTTCAAGTGTTCGGCTCACCTCGGGTGGTTCGCCCTTTGGCTGTTCGTCCATCGCGATGGCCTACCTTTGCTCAAGGCGCCAGTTGCGGAAAGTCGAGAGAAGCATCTTGTAAGGATAGTAGAGCGTTGTCAGCCCGGTATGCATCGGGGTGCGGCCCTCGGGCGTAGCGCCCATCTCGACGGGGATCTCGGCGATACGGAAGCCGCGCTTATGGGCCAGCAGGAGAACGTCGATGTCGGGGAAATCGAAAGGGAAGAAGTCCTGGCTGTAGAACGAGAAGACGGGCCGGGAGAGTGCCTGCAGTCCTGAGGTCGGATCTTCGATCTCGGGCCCTCCGAACCATTTCAGCAAGCGCTGGAAGAAAAGCCGGCCTGCCGAGCGTGCCGCACCCATCTCGTAGCCGGAAGGTTTTTTGAACCGGGACCCAAGACTCAGGTCGGCCTCTCCCGATAGAATCGGAGCAATCAGGTCATCAATCCAGATCGGATCGTGCTGGCCGTCGGCGTCGAGTTGTACGAGCAACTGATAGTGGTGATCCAGCGCGTATTTATAACCCGTCTGCAGAGCCGAGCCGTAGCCCAGGTTGAAAGGGTGGGAGGCGACAAGAGCGCCTGCGGCCAACGCCACTTCACGAGTTTTGTCGGACGAACCATCATCGATGACCAGGACGGTATACGAACCGGCGGCCAGAACCCGCTCGATCGTTCCGCCGATAAAGCGCGCCTCATTATAGGCGGGGATGATGATGAGCGGTTCGCGTAGCATCGATGATTCAGGACCCTACCGGAACTACCGCGGGCAGGGGAAGGGCCTGGTTAGTTCAGGAATGTCTGCCAGTACCAGATCCCCCAGAGGTTGATTGCACAACAGATCAGAACACCGAGGGGCCAGACCCAGGTGCGTATTCCGGGGCGGGGATCATTGCGAAGGGCCAGGGCCACGATCAGCAGGGGTGTGAAGTCGAGAGTGTAGCGGCTGCCAAATTGCCGCCAACCGTCCCAAAAATAGATAAGGTAGAGCGAAAAGATCAGGGCGCTGCCCGCCAGGGCGCTTCGGCCGATGATGGCGGCCTCGGGCGCGCGAACGCTCCAGCCGCGCCGCAGAGCCAGCAGAACGACGGGTGTGGTGGCCAGAAGGCCCAACCCATGGTCGGTGATTCGAAGGTAGGGCCAGGTGGCGTCAACGCTGGGGAAGAGGAGAAAGTAGTGCCGCAGGTTCTGGCCGAGATAGCGCCAGCTGAAAGAGCCGAATTCGGGGGCCAGCAGAGCCTGATTCGCCGCGATATAGCCGTTGTCGAGAGGATCACCGAAGCGGGCGATGTTGTAGGCGGCCAGAAGGGCGCCGGCCATGGCGAAGGGAAGGCCGAACTCGAAGATGACGCGAAAGGATTTTCCACGTCGCCACAGGAGAAACAAGAAGACCGGGGCTCCCAATAAACTGGGGGATCGGCTCGTGGCGGCGATCGCGCAGAAGAGCCCGGCCAGAAAGGCATTGGCGCGTCCGGTGGTTTCCAGAAAGGCCAAAGTCAGACCGGTGCAGGCCAGCAGGTGGGCGAGAAGCCAGGTATTGCCGAATTCGGCCGCAAAGAAATGCACCGTCCCGAAAGCAAGGAGCAAGCTCGAGAGGTTCGCGTTGCTGCGCGCCACGCCGAGTTGGCCAAGCAGCAATCGCATCAAGCCGACATTGGCTGCCCCGACACCGATCGAGACGAGGGCCAGATTGATTTCCAGCCCGCCGATCTGGGCGAAAGGGATCAGGAAAACCGCGGGAAACGGGTCGAAATAAACGTAGGGTCGACCGTCGTACCATGCGAATTCGGTCAACCAGGAGGGTGGATTCTGAATCCAGGTCCGGCCCTCGAGGAAAGATACCGCCAGATGCAGGTGGTAGTTGAAGAACATGAACGTCCCGTCGTTGACGGCCCAATAGACCAAAAGCGCCAATGTTGTCAGCGCGAGAGCGTCCCATCGGTGCAGGGTGGAGGGCGCATTTTTGTCTGAATTGGGAATTGTCGGGGCCATCTGCAAAACTAGCGGTATCCTCCTTCGAAGGGAGGGTCCATTCCATGATACAGCGATTGCCAGAACTCTCGGCCTCCTTTCCAGCACACAACGAAGAGGCCAACGTCGAGGGGATGCTTGCGGATATGCTCACCGGCTTGCCGGAGTTCGCAGAGGATTTCGAGATCATTGTCGTCGATGACGGCTCGACCGACGCCACCTATGCGCGGGCGCAGGAGGTGGCTCGACAGGACAATCGGGTGCGCGTGCTGCGCCACGAGACCAATCGAGGCTATGGCGCTGCGGTGTGGACGGGGTTGCAGGCCGGGACCATGGACTTCGCTTTTTTTACCGACGGCGATCGGCAATTCGATATCCAGAGCCTGCAGGGGCTGATCGAGGAGATTGATGATTGCGATGTTGTGGTCGGCTACCGGGTGGGGCGTCAGGACAATGCGATTCGGCGCGCCAACGCCCATGCCTGGAACATGCTCATTCGCCGCCTTCTCGATGTTCCGGTGCGCGATATCGATTGTGCCTTCAAGCTCTTCCGACGCGAAGCTCTCGCAGGATTGCAGGTTGAGGCAACCGGGGCCATGTTTTCGGCCGAGTTGCTCGCGCGCATGGTCTCGCGGGGTGCCCGGTTGACGGAATGCCCGGTAGGACACCTGCCGCGGGAAGCGGGAGTTTCGTCCGGAGGCAGCCCTCGCGTCATCCTGCGGGCGTTTCAGGAGCTTTTTGGATTGTACCGAGAATTGCGCCGAGAGCAGCTCGACGGATCCGCTTCGACTTGACACGCCGGCTCGCGGCGTCTTTGTGGAACCTATGGACTACGCAGATCATCCACGCCCCCGTTTCTTCGCTCATCGAGGTGGCTCGCTGGAAGCACCGGAGAATACCCTCGAGGCCTTTCGCCATGGCATTGCCGCAGGCGCCGACCACCTGGAGCTCGATGTGCATGCATCCTCGGACGGCACCATCGTGGTCTTTCACGATGCCACGCTCGAGCGCACCACAAATGGAAAGGGTGAAGTACGCGCGCATACTTTTGCCGAACTGCGCGAACTGGATGCCGGATACCAATTTGTCGATGAAAAGGGGGAGCATTCCTTCCGTGGGAACGGGTTGCAGATCCCGACGCTTGTCGAAGTTTGTCGGGAATTCGAGGAGATCCCTCTCAATATGGAAATCAAGCAGGACGACCCGGATATCGTGCAGGCGGTATTCGATGTTCTGCAAGCGGAGGGGGCGTTGGGCCGCAGCCTGGTTGCTGCCGAGCACGGGCGCTTGATGAACCGCATTCGGCAACAGGGAGAGGGCGTGCTCTTTGGCTATGCGACCGAAGATGTTGTCACGTTCCTCGAGGCGATGGAGGCCGGGACATTGGCGGATTATACTCCGGTCGGCTTTGCGCTTCAGATTCCCACTTCGTTTATGGGGACACCGCTGGTGACCCGGGAGCTGGTTGCTGCAGCGCACGATAAGGGCCTCGAGGTTCATGTATGGACGGTCGACGAGCGCGACGAGATGGAGGACCTTCTGGCATTGGGAGTGGACGGATTGATGACCGATCGTCCCACGCTGCTGGCAGAGGTTCTCTCGATGTGGGACGGCCCTCCGGCGGGCTGAGGAGAGCAGGGAACATGGCAGAATTTTCGCTCACAACCGATTCGCAGGATCCCGGGCTCGAGACCGCCATGGAGGCCATCTACCAATGGAACTATGGTTCCGAGGTGGAGGAGTTGCGGCGGCTTTACGTCAAGGCGGCCGAGCAGCAATGGGTTGCCGAGAGAGACCTGAACTGGGACCAGGAGATTGACCAGGAACTTTTTCAGACAACGCCGCTGGGCTTCGGAATTCCGTTCGAGAGATGCTCCTACTGGAAATCGCTTTCCACAGAGGTGCGTTGGGAAGTGATGCGGCGAACCGCCTCGTTTCGATTGAGCAACTTTCTGCATGGCGAGCAGGGCGCACTTCTCGTCGCCTCGCAGTTGGTCAATTGCGTGCCGCATACGGATGCAAAATTCTACGCAGCGACGCAGACCATGGACGAAGCGCGCCATGTCGAGGTGTTCTCGCGCTACATCGAAAAGCTCGACGAGGTGCAGTCGGTCGCCAAGCCTCTCAAGCGAATTCTGGATGCGACGCTTTCGACAGGAGACTGGTTGGAGAAGCTTGTCGGCATGCAGATCGTGATTGAGGGATTGGCGCTGCACAGCTTCCGGGATATGCGAAACCTGACCGAGGAGCCCTTGCTCAAGGAACTCTTGACCTACGTTGCTCGGGATGAGGCTCGACACCACGCCTACGGAATCATGTATGTCTCGCAGGCGGCTCCTCTGCTCTCGGCCGAAAAGCGGGAATCGTTGGAGAACTTCGCTCTTGAATGTGCGTCTGCTCTGGTGGATCGCCGCAATGATGCGACGTTGGCAACGGAGGTCTTTTCCCTGTGGCAGAATGCCGGGGTGGACCTCGAAGCGCTCTTGGAATCAGTCCGCAAGGAGATCCCGGCCGAGCCGTCCGTTGATGAGCATGGCAATCGGCGCTTTGGCGCCATTCAGGGCTTTGTGATCCCGACCCTCAAGCGGTTGAACCTTTTCAGCGAGCGGGTAGCGCGTGATTTTCACGAGGTCCTCGCAGCAAACCTGCAGAGAAATCTGGCCGGTGAAACCTATGAGGAGTTCATGAAGAACCTCCCTGATTTGCCGGAAGATACGAGCCGATGGGCACTTGAGGAAATGGGCGCCACCGCACCTCATTGATGGTGCGCGAGGACTCAGCCGTCCTCGTCCATGCCCAGATCCGCCAGATGGATGTCGGCGAGAGATTCGACGATGACGTCGGCGTGCGCCAACTTGCTCTGATCCATACCCGTGTGGGGCACGGCGAGAGTTTGCGCACCCGCAGCCTGTCCGGCCGTAACCCCGGCGGGGGAATCTTCGACCACCAATGATTCTGTGGGCGCCGCGCCGATGGCGGATGCTGCCAACAAAAAGATATCAGGGGCCGGCTTCCCTTTCCCGATGCGCGAATCGTCTCCTGTGATGATCGCATCAAAAAGAGAAAACCATTCGGCATGGTGCCCGGTCTTTCTCTCGAAAAACTTTCGCGGGGAACTGGTCGCGACAGCAATCGGGATGCCCGCGCCATGCAGGGCGCGGGTGAGGTCTTCCGCGCCGGGCAGTGCTCTGGCCGAACCCATTCGTTCGAGCAGGTGGTCTTCGCGGTCGGCGAGGTAGTCGGCCGGGCTCACGGGCAGGTCAAGTGTTTCGACCAGATAGGTGGCGGCTTCGATCGCGGGCCGCCCCACCATATTTGATTTGATCGACCAGTCGAAAGTTTTACCCCATTGGGCCACGTATTCTTGGGTGACTTCCGTATAGATCGTCTCGGTGTCGAGAAGAATGCCGTCCATGTCGAACAGAACGGCGTGAATCGGGCGTTTGAACCTCATGTCCGCATCGTAATGGAAGTCAGCCAAAGTGCACTCCCGGCCCCGAGGAATTTCATCCTCGAGGCCGGGAAGCCTGTCCGGCCTCGATCGGCGCGGCGATACCGGATTCGCGAATCAGTAGCAGCTATCGGTCAGCAGGAGATCGGCGTTCGGGACATTTCCGGTCGCCGGGGCACCGGCCTCGATCCATTCTCCGAGTGCGTCGAGGCAGTCGCTGGTGACGGGAATCCCGAAGGGCATTGGGGAGCCGCCCGGGTTGGCGTAGCTCCCGCCGAGGGTCAAGGCCGCGATTTTCCGGAAGAGATAGCTGTCATTGCGCGAGGCCGAGGGATCGACTCGCAGCGGCACAACGGCGGCCGGGTTGTTGGAGGCAACGTCGACTAATTGCCCGTAGGCATCCCCGGCAGTCAAAATGAGGTTTCCTGCCGAGGAGCCGTTGCCGTGACAACTGGCAACCGCACAGCCCGGGTTGAAGATCCTGGTCTGAATGGTTTCCAGAGTGCCGGGCAGCACCGGGTCTTCGGTGCAATCACTATTGCAGGTGCCCGAGGCGGCAGCCGTGCCGGGATCGCATTCCTCATTGCCTTCCAACCGTCCGTTGCCACAGACGGCCGCCTCGCAACTCCCGGGCGACGTGAAGCTCTTGACCAGAAAATATCCATTCGGGTCATTCTTTTTCACATCTCCGCTCGAGCCATCCCAGCTCGCGCAATACTGATCGGCACCAATATAGAGGTCGAGGTTGGCTGCGGTCAGAGCATCATCCGGGACACCGGACCAGGCGGAACCCTTGGCCAGAACCTTGAGCAGGCCACCTTTGGCGCCGGGCTTGATCAGGAGCACCTTGACGCCGCCAGCGGAGGCATCCCGGTCGCTGTACTTCCAGCCCTTGCTTCCGGCCGGTTTTCCCAGGCCTTTCCATAGATTCCCCCCGAGAGAGATCGCATCGGTTCGTCCTGCGCCGGCCGGGGTCTCCCAGCGCAGCAGCAAGGTGGTCTCGGTGGTGGGGTCGGCGATGGCCTGAATGTCGGGCTGTTTGACCGCCTTGAAGAGGAAGAGGTTCTTCGAGGGGCCTTTGTCGGTTTTGAGTTTCAACAAAGTCCCGCCGATCGGATTCTGGTCAGCCAACGCTGGAGAAGTCCCCAGCATGCCGGCAAGGATACCGATCGATATCTGTGTGAAGAAAATGCCTTTCATGAACCCCTCCTGGGCGACGGTTCGGCGTCGCTCGCTTGTTCTTGACGAAACTATCGGTTGCTGGATTCGGACGACACCGGAAAAAATCTCACCCGGGTGAAAAAACTTTCTCCGGGCAGCGTTTGCGCTATCGGGGGGCATGGCAAATGGCCGGGGTTTGTTCCGGGCCGGATCTCTCGGGTAAGGAATAGGTATGGGATTTTTGCAAAGGAGTTCGGGGCTGGGTTGCTTGCTGGTGGCCATGCTTTTTCTCGCTCTCAGTACGCCAGCTGCCGGGAAAATGGTCAACCGCGTGATTGCTGTGGTCGATGGCTTCCCGATCACGCTCTACCAATATGAGCAATATATCGTTCATAATACCGGCGGTCAGAAGCTGGGCTCTCTCACCGAGCAGCAAAAACTCGATATCCTCGACGGCTTGATTACCGACACGCTGATTTCGATGCAGGCCCAGCAATTGGGCCTGAGGGTGACGCCGGAGGATGTGCAGACCTATATGGATCAGATCATGCTGGCCAACGACCTTGACCAGGCCACCTTGATCGCGGCGCTCGCTCAACAGGGGCTTGATGAGCAGGGGTATCGTCGTCAGGTGCGGCGCGAGTTGTTGAAAAATCAGCTGGTCTCGCGGGATATCCGACAGAAAGTCAATATCACCGACGAGGATGTGGCGCGTTTCTACAAGGAGAACCCCGAGCAATTCTCTGTCCCGGCGGCGGTCGAATTGAGTCATATCCTCTTTCTCGTTCCACCGGGTGCCAACAGCGATACGATGGCGGCTGTGAGCGAAAAGGCGCGGCGCGCGCATCTGCGTCTGGTGTCGGGGGAGAGTTTCGAGAAGGTGGCCCGCGAAATGTCCGAGGCGCCTGACGGCCCGGATGGCGGCAAGATCGGGCGGATCAAAAAAGGACAGATGATGCCCGAGATCGAGAGCGTCGCTTTCGTTCTGCCTGCCGGCGATATCAGCCATCCGGTGCGAAGCCCGGTCGGGCTTCATATTCTGAAGGTCGATTCGCGCGAGAATGCCGATCTGGTGCCGATCGACCAGATTCAGGAACAGATCCGCGAGCGACTTTACGGAGAAGCGATTCAGGAACGTTTCGACAACTGGGCTGACGAGGATCTGCGCGAGGACCATGTCATCGACATCCGCATCTAAGCCCACTCCGGTCCGGATCGCGGTGACTCTGGGAGACCCGGCGGGCGTGGGGGCGGAAGTTGCGCTGCGGGCACTCACTTCGCGGCCCCGGCCGCGGGCCTCCTTCCTTTTGGTAGGGGATCCGGGTTCGGTCCACGATGCAGCAAGTCGTATCGGTCTGAAGATGGACTTTCCGTTGGTGGACCCGGAAGAAGCTGCCGCCGGCAATCTGCCGTCGCGAGGTTTGCCCATCCTTTTGCCTGCCGGGGCGAGTCTGCTGAAGCGCTCCGAGCGCAAGCCGGGCAAGCCGACCTTGGCAGGGGCCCGGATGGCCTATGCTTCCTTGCTCGCTGCGACCGGATTGGCGTTGGCGCGCCGAGCCGATGCGATGGTGACCGCGCCGCTGAGCAAGGAATGGCTGGCCCGGGCCAAGCTCGCGCGGACCGGCCATACGGAGATTCTCGCGAAGCTCACCGGGGCCGATGGCGTCCGCTTGATGATGGTGGCGGGTGAATTGCGGGTGGTGCTGGCGACCTCCCATATTGCCTTGCGTGACGTGCCCGAAGCGCTGGATATTCGAGGGGTTCGGGAGACCATCGCCATCACCCACCGCCACCTTCGATTGTGGTGGAATCTGCAACGCCCCAAAGTGGCCGTCGCGGCCCTCAATCCGCACGCCGGGGATGGCGGCGTGTATGGCGACGAGGAAGAAACCATTCTGGCGCCGGCGATTCGCAAGGCGCGCGCTTCCCGGATCAACGCTTTTGGTCCGGTACCAGCGGATGCCTTATTCTCCGCGATGGGACCCGAGCAAGATGCGGTCGTGGCGCTCTATCACGATCAGGGTTTGATTCCGATCAAGCAGAAAGACGTTCATGGTGCGGTGAATGTGACCCTCGGCTTGCCCTTCGTCCGGACATCCCCCGACCATGGAACCGCTTTTGACCTGGCGGGGAAGGCCCCCGCAGACCCCCGCAGCATGCGAGCGGCGATCAAATTGGCCACAGAGCTGGCTCCCCGGCACCGGTCCCTGCAGGCCTGAGGAAAACCTGTCGATATGAAACTGAACCCCAAAATTTTTCGAGAGTATGATATCCGCGGTATTGCGGAGGAGGACTTCGACGCTGATTTCGCACGCGCTCTTGGTGGCGCGCTAGGCACCCGAGCACGCCGGGCGCACCCCGAGAAAACGCCGACGCTCACCGTCGGGCGGGATTGTCGCGCGACCTCGGACACCTACGCCGAGGCGGTGATTGCGGGGATCCTCAGCACCGGGGCGAACGTGGTGGATATCGGGATGGTTCCCACGCCGCTGCTCTACTTCTCGCTCTTTGAGCTGGATGTGGACGGAGGTGTGGAGATCACGGCAAGCCACAACCCCTCGGAGTTCAATGGATTCAAGATCTGCCAGGGCCGGGAGGCGATTCATGGCGATGCGATTTTCAGCCTGCGTGGCGAGATGCAGGCTGGAGATTTCGCTCGCGGGGAAGGATCCTCCCGCAAGCTGGATATTCTGCCGGCCTATATTGATTTCTGTCAAAAGGAGATCGGGCAACTCGCCCGGCCGCTGAAAGTGGTCGTCGACGCCGGCAATGCCGCCGCCGGGCCAGCCGCCCCGCAGGTTTTGCGTGCGCTTGGTTGCGAGGTTGTTGCCTTGTATTGCGAGCCGGACGGTCGCTTTCCCAACCACCACCCGGACCCGACGGTCGCCGAGAACCTGGTCGATCTGCAGGCCGCGGTTGCCCGCGAACAAGCCGATCTGGGGGTCGCTCTCGATGGGGACGGCGACCGGATCGGGGTTGTGGCGGCCAATGGTCAGATCATCTGGGGGGACGAGCTGCTGGTGATTTTCGCGCGCGAAATTCTCGCCCGGAAGCCCGGCTCCGTGATTATCAGCGAGGTCAAATGCTCGCGCCGTCTCTATGACGAGATCGAGCGACTCGGCGGCCACGGCGTGATGTGGAAGGCGGGACACTCCCTGATCAAGGCCAAAATGAAGGAGACCGGCGCGGCGATCGGGGGCGAAATGAGCGGCCATATGTTCTTCGCGGACCGGTTCTTCGGCTATGACGATGCTCTTTATGCCGCAGCGCGTCTTCTGGAGATTCTCGCGTCGAGTGATGGCGATGTTCTCGATCTGCTGGCCGGCTTGCCACCTTCCTTCACCACCCCCGAGATTCGGGTGGATTGCGACGATGACCTGAAGTTTGCCGTCGCGGAGAAGGCCAAAGAATATCTAAGAAATGAGAGAGAAATTAACGACATAGATGGCGTTCGCGCGGACTTTGGCGATGGATGGGGGTTGGTGCGGGCGTCCAATACTCAGCCGGCGCTGGTTTTGCGCTTCGAGGCGCAGAGCGAGGATCGCCTGGCCGAGATTCGCCACCATGTCGAGGCTCTGGTGGCTCGGGCGCGGAGCGAGGTGGGCTAGGCTTCGCAGGCCGAAATGCCTTAGGAAAGGTTGACAGGCTCGAATTTGATTCGTTATCCATAAGGCTCCCCCCCTTAGGAGCCTTATGAAATTCGGAAATGGTGAAGAGCCCGGTCTCGACGCTACGGATGTCGCGATCCTGCAGACGCTACAGCAGGATTGCAAGAGTCCGCTTGCCAGAATTGGCGAGCACGTTGGTTTGTCGGCGCCCTCGGTGAGCGAGCGCATCGAGAAGCTCGAGCAAAGTGGTGTGATCCGCGGGTACTCGGCCGTGCTCGGTTCCCGCGAGCTGGGTCTCGACGTCACCGCCTTTATCGGCGTGGTGGTCGAGACGCCTTCGGGTCTGGAGTCCTTCGAGGAAACCGTGGTCTCGATCGAAGGCGTTTTGGAGTGCCATCACGTGACTGGCCACCATACGCTCCTTCTGAAGGTCAAGGCACCGACGACCGAGGGGCTGGAAAATCTGATCAGCCGAATCCGTGGACTGGCAGGAGTGGTGCGCACCGAGACGACCGTGGTTCTCTCCACGCACACCGAGAGATCGCAACTGCCGATCGGCGAGCATGTGACGCGGCGCGAGGGCGGCTCGAGACGAAAAAATGGTCGGGGCCATAGTTCTCCCCGCAAGCTGCCTGCCCGGAAAACAGGGCAGGATCGGCAGGAAAGGCACAACCATGAAAACTGAAAAGAACCATCCCACCGAAAACCGACCTCTCAGCTACGAGGACATGAAACGACGCTTCAAGGATGGAGCCGCACACGGGCTCTATCGTCCCGAATCCGAGTCGGATGCCTGTGGGGTTGGCTTCGTGGTTCGCATGAACGGCGAGCAAACCCACGACATCATCGGCAAGGGGTTGGAGATCCTCGACAAGCTGACCCACCGCGGTGCTTGCGGGTGTGATCCGGAAACGGGCGACGGTTGCGGTATTCTTACCCAGATCCCGCATGGTTTTTTCGACCGCCAGGTGGCGGAAATGCAGATGACCCTGCCGCCGCAGGGTCAATACGCGATCGGCATGGTCTTTTTGCCGCGTGAGGTGTTTCAGCTCAATACGTGCCTGGAGCTTTTCGAGAAAGCTGTCCACGATGAGGGCCAGAGGTTTCTCGGCTGGCGCCGTGTCCCGATTGATGAGTCGCAATGTGGCTGGCTTGGGCGGGAATCGATGCCCGAAATCCGCCAGATTTTCATTGGTGCTGCCGATGGAGTCGCAGCGGGCGCTGACTTCGAAAGAAAGCTCTACGTCATTCGCAAGAGCGTGGAGGAGGCGGTGCGTCGCTCCGGGATCGCCGATAGCGAGAGCTTCTATGTCTCGAGTCTCTCGTCGACCACGATTGTCTACAAGGGTCTGCTTTTGCCCGAACGTGTGGGTGAATTCTACCTCGACTTGAAGGATCCCGAGTTCAAGAGCTGCATGGCACTGGTTCACCAGAGGTTCAGCACCAACACCCTGCCGACATGGGATCGCTCTCACCCGTATCGACTCATGGCGCATAATGGCGAGATCAATACGCTGCGCGGCAATGCGAATTGGATGCGCGCTCGCGAGAGCATGTTCTCCTCTCCTCTGTTCGGCGACGATGTGCAGAAGATTTCGCCGGTCATCGAAGAGATGGGTTCGGATTCGGCCTGCTTTGATAATGGACTCGAGTTGCTCCTGCGCACGGGCCGCTCTCTGCCTCATGCGGTCATGATGATGATCCCCGAGGCCTGGCAGAAGCACGAGAGCATGAGCGACGAGAAGAAGGCTTTCTACGAGTATCATGCGTGTCTCATGGAGCCGTGGGATGGTCCGGCGTCGGTGGCCTTTACTGACGGACGGATGATCGGGGCCATTCTGGACCGCAATGGCTTGCGGCCGTCGCGCTATGTCGTGACCAAGGATGGCATGGTGGTGATGGCCTCCGAAGTGGGCGTTCTGGAAATCGAGCCGGAAAACGTCGCTCAGAAAAGCCGCCTCCAGCCAGGGCGCATGTTCCTTGTCGATACCGAGGCCGGCCGCATCATCGACGACGACGAGATCAAGACCGAAATGATGCAGCGCCACCCGTATCGGGACTGGCTCAACGAAAACCTCGTTCACCTCAACGATTTGCCGGTGGTGGACTCGACCGCCGTACCGACCGGCCATGAAGAAGGAGAAGTGGTCTCTCTTCAGAGGACGTTCGGCTATACGAACGAAGACCTGAAAATTCTGATGATGCCGATGGCAAGAGACGGCATCGAGGCCACCGGTTCCATGGGTACCGACACGCCTCTGGCGGCGTTATCCGATCGTCCTCAGCTGCTCTACGGATATTTCAAACAACTTTTTGCTCAGGTGACCAATCCGCCCATCGATCCGATCCGTGAAGAGATGGTCATGTCTCTCAAGACGACCATCGGCTCGGAGCAGAATCTTTTTGAGGAAACTCCCAAGCATTGCCGCCAGTTGTTGCTGGAACAACCGGTGCTCTCCAACGAAGAATTGGCACGCCTGAAGTCCTTCTCGCATCCAGGGTTCTTTTCAACGACATTATCGACGTTGTATCTGGCCAAAGACGGCGCGAAGGGCTTGGAAAAGGCCCTCGACGCGCTAAGCGAAGCCGCGGAGAAAGCCGTCGAAAGTGGAGCCACAATTTTGGTGCTCTCGGATCGGGGTGTGGATGAAACGCATGCTCCCATTCCGGCCCTTCTGGCCTGTGGCGCGGTCCATCAGCATTTGATTCGAAAAGGCACTCGCACGCGCTGCGGTCTGGTGGTGGAATCCGGCGAGCCGCGCGAAATCCAGCATTATGCTCTGCTCGCAGGATATGGTGCCGGGGCGGTCAATCCCTATCTGGCGTTCGAGACTCTCGACAAGATGATTCGCGATGGTCTGATGTCGGACTGGGCCGGGCGCGAGATCGGTTACGACGAGGCGGTGGCCAACTACATCAAGGCGATTGGTAAAGGCCTGATGAAGGTCATGTCCAAAATGGGCATCTCGACTCTCCAATCCTACCGTGGCGCGCAGATCTATGAGGCCGTCGGTGTGGCGACCTCGGTGATCGAGAAATACTTCACGCGGACAGCCAGCCGTATCGAGGGTATTGATCTCGGCGTGATTGCTCGTGAAACAGGCCTCCGTCACCACCACGCTTTTGCCGTGGTCCCGGCTCTCGATGAAGAGCTCGATGCAGGTGGCCAGTACCAGTGGCGTCGCCGCGGCGAACATCATATGTACAATCCGGAGACCGTCGCTAAGTTGCAGCACGCTGTCCGGGCCGGCAACTACAAGATGTTCAAGCAGTTCAGTGATCTGGCGACTGACGAGGACAAGCGGTTCTGCACGATCCGGGGTCTTCTGAAATTTCGCCAGGGTCGATCCATCCCGTTGGACGAGGTCGAGCCGGCTTCAGCCATTGTCACCCGCTTCAAGACGGGTGCGATGTCTCTTGGTTCGATCAGCCGGGAAGCTCATGAGAACCTCGCGATCGCGATGAACCGATTGGGGGGCCGCTCGAATACAGGGGAAGGCGGCGAGGATCCGGTCCGCTATACGCGGGACGAAAATGGAGACTCCCGCCGGAGCTCGATCAAACAGGTTGCGTCGGGTCGTTTCGGCGTGACCAGCCATTACCTGGTGAACTCGGATGAGTTGCAAATCAAGATGGCGCAGGGTGCCAAGCCCGGCGAAGGCGGCCAGCTCCCGGGCCATAAGGTCGACGATTATATTGCCAGTATTCGGTACTCAACGCCGGGTGTGGGTCTGATCTCGCCTCCGCCGCACCATGATATCTACTCCATCGAAGATCTGTCGCAGCTGATCCACGATCTGAAGAACTCCAACAAGCATGCCCGCGTGAGTGTGAAGTTGGTCAGCGAGATCGGCGTGGGAACGGTGGCGGCCGGGGTCTCCAAAGCCAAGGCCGACGTTGTCCTGATATCGGGTTTCTCGGGTGGTACGGGCGCCTCGCCTCTGACCTCGGTCAAACACGCGGGGGGCCCCTGGGAGCTCGGACTCGCCGAGACCCAGCAAGTCCTGGTGATGAACGATTTGCGCGGACGCATTCGCGTCGAGACCGACGGCCAGTTGAAGACTGGTCGGGATGTCGCGATTGCGGCACTCCTGGGTGCTGAAGAATTCGGCTTTGCGAGCGCCGCTCTGATTGCCTCCGGCTGCATCATGATGCGGGTCTGCCATTTGAATACCTGCCCGGTGGGGATCGCCACGCAGAACCCTGAGTTGCGCGAACGGTTCGCGGGCAAGCCGGAGCACGTCGTTAATTTGATGACCTTTATCGCGGAAGAAATTCGCGAGATCATGGCGGAGCTCGGTTTCCGCACCCTGCAGGAAATGGTGGGTCGCGTCGATATGCTGGACGCGCGCGAGGCCATCGATCATTGGAAGGCTGGCGGGATTGATCTGACTCAGATTCTGCACAAGCCCGAAGTCCCTGAAGGCGTCGCCATCTCGTGTATCGAGGACCAGGACCATGGTCTGGACGGGGCGCTGGACAATGAGATCATCGAGTTGGCCCGAGACGCTCTGGAAAAGCGCGAACGGGTGGAGTTCGCCCTGCCGATTCGCAATGTGAATCGAACGGCCTGTACGATGCTGTCTGCGGAAATCTCTCGACGCCATGGCGTCGAGGGACTGCCACCCGAGACGGTGAACATTCACTTCCGTGGCTCGGCCGGTCAGAGTTTTGGGTGCTTCCTTGCCAACGGGGTAGCGATTCGCCTCGAGGGTGACGCCAACGATTATTTTGGCAAGGGCATGTCGGGAGGTCGGATGGTGGTGCACCCGCCAGCGGCGTCGACCTTTGTGCCGGAAGAAAACAGCATTGTCGGCAACGTGTCGCTTTATGGCGCGACCGGCGGCGAGGTTTTTCTCCGCGGGCTTGCCGGTGAGCGTTTCTGTGTTCGGAACTCGGGCGTCACGGCGATTGTCGAAGGCGTGGGTGACCATGGCTGCGAATATATGACCGGCGGTCGGGTTGTGGTTCTCGGTCCTGCAGGTCGGAACTTTGCGGCCGGCATGAGCGGCGGAATCGCCTACATCTTTGACCCGGAAGAAAAATTTGCGGGCCATCTGAATCCCGGTATGGTCGAAATCGAACCGATGGACGCCGAAGACAGCGAGTTTGTCTTCGATTTGATCCGTCGCCACCAGAGCTTCACGCAGAGTACGGTGGCTGCGGAGATTCTGGCGGATTGGGATGAAAAGGTACACGCGTTCCGCAAGGTGATGCCGACGGATTACCGTCGGGTCCTCGAAGAGCGTAGAAAAAAGGCTGCCGAAACTCCGGCTGCGACGGTTTAAGGGAGGTTATCATGGGTAAAGCTACAGGTTTTCTCGAGGTCACAAGAGAAATTCCCGGCCGGCGTCCCGTCGAGGACCGGCTGAAAGACTATCGCGAGCTGGAGGGCAAGCATCCGGAGAGCGAGATGCGCGAACAGGCATCGCGTTGCATGGATTGCGGCATTCCCTTCTGCCATACCGGCTGCCCGCTCGGGAATATCATCCCGGACTGGAACGATCTGGTCTTCCGGGGTCGATGGTCCGATGCGATCGATCGCCTGCATTCCACGAATAACTTTCCGGAGTTTACCGGTCGGGTTTGTCCTGCGCCCTGCGAAGAGGCCTGCGTCCTGAACATCAATAGTGATCCGGTCACGATCAAGCAGGTCGAGAAGCAGATTATCGAACGCGCCTGGGAGGAGGGATGGGTGAAAGCCTGTCCACCGGAAACCAGGACCGGGAAGACAATCGCCGTCATTGGGTCCGGACCCGCAGGTCTGGCCGCAGCCCAGCAATTGGCGCGGGCGGGACACGACGTGACGGTCTTTGAGCGCGAGAGCCGCATCGGTGGTTTGCTTCGCTACGGGATCCCGGACTTCAAGATGGAGAAGCATCTGATCGACCGAAGGGTGGAGCAGATGGAGGCCGAGGGTGTTACCTTCCGCACCCTTACGGCGGTGGGTGTTGATATTTCTGCCGAAGAGATCTCGGCGCAATTTGATGCGGTCATGATTGCCGCTGGTTCAACCGCACCGCGCGATCTCGATGTGCCGGGTCGAGAGCTCAAAGGCGTTCATTTCGCCATGGACTTTCTGCCGCAGCAGAACAAGGTCGTTGCCGGGGACGAGGTTCCCGAGCAGATCATGGCGACCGACAAGCATGTCGTCATCATCGGCGGTGGTGATACTGGCTCGGATTGTCTGGGCACGTCGAATCGGCATGGAGCGGCCGCGGTCAATCAATTCGAGCTTCTGCCCCAGCCCCCCGAGGGTCGGGGGGAAGGCGTGGCGCCGTGGCCGTATTGGCCGATGATCCTGCGCACCTCTTCCTCGCACGAAGAGGGGGTAGAGCGGCAATGGAGCATCAACACCAAGAAGCTTACCGGGGATGCCGAGGGTAACGTCAAGGAATTGCACGGTGTTCGTCTGGAATGGACGCCGCCCGAGGAAGAGGGCGGTCGGCCGCAGATGAAGGAAGTTCCGGGTAGCGAATTTGTCATGAAGGCAGATCTCGTCTTGCTCGCGATGGGCTTCCTTGGCCCGGAAAAACCCCTGCTCTCGCAATTCGGAGTCGATCTCGATGGTCGCGGAAACGTGGTCGCCGACAGTGATTACGCAACCAGTGTGCCCGGTGTATTTGCCTGCGGCGATGCCCGACGCGGCCAGTCTCTGGTGGTGTGGGCGATCTGGGAGGGGCGTGAAGCCGCTCGTGGCGTCGATGCATTCCTGATGGGGGCGACTGAATTGCCGGCAAGCCCGCTGGCTGTTTGAAAGCCACGCTTGCGGGAGGCTTACGCGGAGGCGCGATCCTCGAACTCGATCATGACCTTGCCTCCGGCGGCGGGGTCCTGCGAGATGCGCAAGGCTTCGGGAAACTCTCGCAGGGGGAACCGATGCGTGATCGCCGGCGTCAAGTCGACCTCGGATAGCATCGAGATCATATCGGTATAGTTCTCCGGGTAGGCGATCGAACCGATCAGCGTCAAACCTTTTGCCATCACCGACATGAAGTCGATCGGGATGGGCGAGCGATGCAGGGCGACGATGGAGATGCGCGCATTTTCCTTGGCGTTGGCCACGATGTCCGGGAGAACCGGTGCCGCGCCCGAGGCTTCGATGAACGCATCGGCGCCTGCCATGATGGGCATATTCAGCCAGCTGCCCTTGCCCTGGATTGCCGCCAACTCCTTCCAGAGATTCCCGCCGGCTGGACTCAGCGTGGCCCGGGCCCCCATCTCACGAGCCAGGGAAAGTCGTTTCTCGGACAAGTCGACGACGACCACGTCCTCGATGCCGCGGTAGCGACAGGTAGCCAATGCCATCAGCCCGATCGGGCCGGCACCGAAAATGACGGCCTTCTCCCCGGGCTGCAGGCCCGCACGATTGACCGATTGCATGCCCACGCCGAGAGGCTCGGCCAGCGCCGCCTGTTCGTCGGAGAGTTCGTCGGGAATCGGAAACAGAACCCCACCGGCGGCGACATTGGGCACCAGAAGCTCGGGTGTGAACCCTCCTTGCTGGCCGCCGTTGCCGATCTGGTTTCCTCCACCCATCGGATTCAGCACAACCCGCATGCCCGGGCTGAGATCTCGGACTTCCGCGCCGACCTTCAGGATGACGCCGGATAACTCATGGCCGATCGGTGTGGGGTCGGCGGTGGGACCCGCGACGCCACCAAGTTTTACGTATCCGACATCGCTGCCGCAGATTCCGCAGGCGCGCACGGCGACGATGGCATCCCGTGGGCCGGGCTCCTCGGGATCTCTTTGATCGATACGAACGTCATCAGGGCCATGAATACGAATTTGCTCCATGGTCCAATGTCCGACGTGTGCCTCAGCTCGTCAAACTGAATCCGGCAAAGTGTGGCTCAGGGCTCGACCAGCCGGATCAGGGGGATGAATTTCCGCTTGGTCTTGGCCAGATAGTCGAGATACCAGGGGCGATCATTTGTCAGGCCCTGCCAGACGGTTTCGTAGTCTTTTCCCTCGAGAATATCGGCGCGGCAATGAGCCTCCAGCCCACGTTCCTTGACCCAGATGGTCGGGTTGGCCTGGCGGTCAGCGAGGTTATGGTACCACGCAGGGTTGACCGGCCCGCCGGCGTAGGAAGCTGCGATGATTCGATGGCCCCCCGGATCGGCCCAATAGGGAAGCACTACCTTGTGGGCCTTGCCGGATTTGCGGCCGATCGTCTCGATGATCACACTTTTCATGCCGGCGCTGAGCCAGGCCTCCTCGTCGTCGGTCGACTCCAGAAACGCGACGTGATTTCGCGTAATTTCCGGGATCTCTTCATAGGGAGGCGTCTCGAACGTATCTGCTTTCTGGTCGCTGGCCATGCGGGAACCCTAGGACGGAAACGTTTCGGGTGCCAGTGAAAACCGCCAACGCCTTGTCGATGGCTGCACGGCGCACGGCTCTTCGCTACGGCTCGTGCATGGTAGTTGTGCTTTTTGATATCGATGGGACCTTGCTTGATGCTGGTGGTGCCGGAAGGGCTGCTCTGGTCGCCGCCATGCGTGACGAACTCGGTCCGGATGTGCCCGAGGCGGAAGTTGCCATTGCAGGCCGAACCGACCGCGGGATCTTGCGCGATTTGCTCGCGGCCTACGATCTTCCGGGGGACGAAGAAAACTTTGCGCGTTTGTTGCGGATGTATCTCGGCCACCTGCCCGGAGAATTGAAAAAAGCGACCGGACGCATTCTGGACGGTGTTCCCGAATTACTAGAGGCATTGGTCGCCATGGAGGATGTCCATCTTGGCCTGTTGACCGGAAACGTCCAGGTGGCCGCGCTGGCGAAGTTGGAGCATCTCGGAATTCGAACCCCCTTTCCCTTTGGCGGGTTCGGGGATGATCATGCCGATCGCGGGGATGTGGCCGCGGCAGCGATCGCCGACGCCGAGCGCCACCTGGGCTGTGCGGTTCCTGCGGATCGGGTCGTGGTCCTCGGCGATACCCGAAATGATATTCGCTGCGCACGTGCGGTGGATGCTGCGGTGATCGCCGTCGAGACCGGCTTCGCTTCCCCCGATGAATTGCGTGACGAAGGAGCAGACCTGCAACTGAAGGATTTCTCGGATCCGGAACCGGTTCTGGAATTTGTGCGTGCGCGCCGGATGTCCTCAGTCCGATAGATCGATGGATTCGAAGAAGGCCTCGCGCTGTGGCGCTCCGCCGGACGTTCCGTAGGTAGCGAAGAGGTACATTTTCTTCCCCATGCGAAAGAATTGCGCCTTGCCTTGTAGTTCGGGTTTGCCCGGCGGGTTCATCTTGTAGACGAGAAGTTTCCCCTCCTTGCCGGCGACTTCGAAATCCTCGTAGGAGGTCTGCGTGCCTTTCACATCATCGAGCATGCCGTCGCGGGTCTGGCCGAACAGCACGCTGTTGGGGGTAAAGGCGCTGGCGAAGCCCGGAATCGTGATGATGCTCACGAAGTAGGTGTTCAAGGGGTTCTCGACGATATAATTCTCCGAGGTGACCGTGCCTATGCCGATGCTGCGGGATTGCTCCTTGTAAGTCGGCTTGCCCGGAAGGTCGACCTCGAACGCGTGCCCTTTGGGAGCTAATCGTTCTGCCTGGCTCCCGGTAGCGGTGAGCAGCAAGGCCGCGATGGATGTGACAATGAGATGCAGGATCTTGGAATTCTTCATGGGTCCCTCTTGCTGATTTTTTGCTCGCTATCCCGGGCGGCGGCACCGAAGACTCCCTTGGACATCAAGCTGGATTCGGCTTTCACTCGACTGCGGTAGATCTCGGCCCGTGCCTGATGGAGGCGGATATTGTCGGGTTCGGCCTGCGTGGCCAATTCGATCAGGTGACAAGCGAGATCGAGCCGTTCGTTCTCTGCTTCTCTTTGGGCTCGGGCAAGCAAATTGCCGGCACCGCCCGCCAATTCGCTGAGTGCTCCGGCCAGATCTCCCACGGGCGCCGGAAGCAGGTTTGCGGGGTTGCCGTCGTACCACCCGCCGTAGAGGCGCCAAAGGTTGCGGACGATAAAACGAGGATCATCGTAGACGGGCCGCAGGTAGGGCCGTGCGAGAAGCGCCTCGGGCATTTTCACTCCGTGCAGGACCTCGTCGAGGGAGGCCCCCTGATTCATCAGGGCCAGCGTCTGGTCGAGAATGGTTTCGAGTAGTTCGGCTGTTTCGCAAAGAGCTTGTCGGATGCGATCGGCGCCCAGAATCACGGGCCCGTGGCCGGGCAGCAGGGTGGTTGCTCCGAGTGCGGCCATCTTGCGCAAGGCGATCGCCCACTCCCGCGGGTAGCGTTGTGCCTTCTGGGGGTTCCCGCAGTTGGGGGACGCCCAGATGAAGAGATCCCCGGTATAGAGCAATCCGGATTGCGGTACGAAGATCCACAAATGGTCGTCGGTCTCTCCCTTGTCGTGGAAGAGCTGCAATTCGGTAGAGCCGATTTGCAGGGTTTCGCCAGCACCAACGGTATGGTCGGGAAACCGAAAGCGTCGCGGGAAGACCGGTTCATCGAATCCGAACTGGCGCTGGTTCACGATGCCATTATAGCCGTTGGTGAGCAGGTAACGTTCGAAGCGTGCGGGGCAGGCTTCGTGCGCGATGACGCGCGTGGTGGGTTGCCCCTTCTCGCGCGCCTCGGCCTCGAACGGTGCCAGGCCGAAAACGTGGTCGACGTGGCCGTGCGTATAGATCGCGGTATGGACTGGATCGGATGACCAGCCGCGGATCGCGGCATGGAGGGCTTCGGCATGGAAGAAGCTGGAGGTATCCAGGAAGACGAGACCTTCGTCGGTGCGCAGAGCACCGACGTTCGAGAAAGCGGACATGAAACCGATGTCGTCAGCGAGCTCCTCAAAGCCGACCAACGCTTGTCCGGGATGGATCCGCTGTTTCGCCAGATCTCCCTGCCAGGCTCGTTCGGCCAGATCGAGAATCTCTCCCATACGGTTGTTCTATGTCGCTTCTACCTATGAGGGAAAGCGTTATCGGACATCAGGCCTCCGGTGGGTTTCCGACCGGGCCCGAGGAGACGCTCGCGAGGGGGCCGCCTGGGAGGCCGCTTGGGAGGCCGATCGGGCGACCGCTCCGGAGGCCGCTGAATGAACGCGTGTCTCGTGTTCTTTACGGCATGCCTGCGCATTGCTATTCACAGGAAGGCATTTTCGTATTCTCGCCAACGAGAAACTCGGAGGAAATGTCGCCAAGAAACGAGGCGTTGGATGGACAAGCGAATGACCGCAACCGATGTTGTCGACCGTCTTTCGGACGGGATGACCATCGGAATCGGAGGATGGGGGGCCCGGCGCAAGCCGATGGCTCTGGTGCGTGAGCTGGTGCGCTCGGATCTGAAGGATTTGACGATTGTGGCCTACGGAGGGCCCGATGTCGGGATGCTCTGTGCCGCGGGAAAAGTCTCTCGATTGATCTTCGGCTTTGTCTCTCTGGATCTGATTCCTCTGGACGCTCATTTTCGTGCGGCGCGACAGTCCGGGTTGATGAAAAATATCATGGAGCTGGACGAAGGGATGTTGCAATGGGGGCTGCGAGCCGCCGCTCTCAGGCTGCCCTTTCTTCCCACACGTGCCGGATTGGCAACGGACGTGGAAACCCGAAATTCGGAGTTGAAGACGGTGACCTCGCCCTATGAAGATGGCGAAGTCCTGATGGCGATGCCGGCCTTGAAGCTGGATGCAGCGCTTTGCCATGTCGACCATTGTGACGAACGTGGCAATGGTCAGATTCTGGGACCGGATCCTTATTTCGATGACCTCTTCTGCGCTGCTGCCGAGCAGCGTTTCGTGAGCTGCGAGAAAATTCTGCCCACCGCAGAGATGACGGCCGCCGGACCGGTCCAGTCGATGGTTTTGAACCGAACGCTTGTCGACGGTGTCATCGAAGCTCCGTTTGGCGCTCATCCCACTAGTTGCGTGCCAAAGTACGGGATTGATGTGGATCATCTGAAGGTTTATTCAGCCGCGGCGAAGCAGGAAGGCGGTTTTGCCGATTACGTCAACTCTTTCGTCAGCATCGACCCGGATGCGTATCTCGAAGCTGTCGGTGGCGCCGACAAGGTGGGCGCGATCCCCGCGCCGGTATTCTGATCATGACTCCGATTGAAGGAAAAGATTATTCGCTCGCCGAACTCTGTATTGCCGCCTGCGCGGAAGCCTTTCGCGGAGATGGTGAAATTCTTGCCTCGGGGATGGGACTGGTCCCTCGTTTGGGTGCGGGCCTGGCCAAGCTGACCTTCAGCCCCGATTTGTTGCTCAACGACGGGGAATGCACCCTGGTTTCCGAGCCGATTCCTCCGGGACCGCGTGGCTCCTATCAGCCGCAGGTGGAGGGCTGGCTTCCCTTCCGCGCCGTTTTCGATCTGCTTTGGGGCGGGCGGCGCCATTGCATGAATACGCCCACCCAACTCGATCGGTTCGGTCAACAGAATATCTCTCTGATCGGTGACCCCGACCAGCCCAAGGTGCAGCTGCTTGGCGTTCGTGGGATTCCGGGTAATTCGATCAACCATCCCTCGAGTTTCTTTATTCCCAATCACGGCAAGCGCACATTGGTGGAACAGGTCGATATGGTTTCCGGCGTTGGTTATGATCCCGATCGCTGGAAGGCCGGGATGAATGCCGATCTGATGGAATTGCGGCGCTGTATTACCAACCTCGCCGTGCTTGATTGGGGTGGACCGGACCACCAGATGCGCGTGATCAGTTTGCATCCGGGGGTTCGTTTTGAGGATGTGCAGGAGGCGACCTCGTTTCCGCTTGCGCAGATCGATGGCCTGGGCGAAACGGCCGGACCCGATGCCGAGAGTTTGCGTATTCTCCGCGACGTGCTCGATGTGAACAATCTGCGCACCACCGTTTTCCCGGAGAAATAGAAAGGCGAAATCCATGGGTATCGAGACAACGATTTCCGACGGCGTGGCACACGTCGTCATGAATGTGCCGCCGGTAAACGCCTTTGATAGCGCCACCTGGGCGGAACTGGCGGAACTCTTTCGCACTCTGAGTACGGACGACGCTGCACGAGTGGTTCTGCTTTCGGCCGAAGGTCGAGGTTTTCAGGCGGGTGTCGACATCAAGGAATTGGCAGAGGACTCCACGGCCATCACCAAGGTCAATAAAGGCTGCTACGATACGTTCGCGGCAATCTACGACTGCCAGGTGCCGGTCGTGACGGCCGTGCATGGCTTCTGTCTCGGTGGCGGGATCGGCATGTCGGGTGCTTCCGATATTGTCTTTGCTTCCGAGGATGCCACTTTCGGATTGCCCGAAATCGACCGGGGCGCTCTCGGTGCCGCAACCCACCTCTATCGGATGTTCGGCATGGCGAAGGCGCGAAAGATGCTTCTTACGGGAGAGTCGATCTCGGCCGCGGAGGCCTATCGCCTCGGCGCGTTGGAGGCTGTGACTTCCCGGGAAGGTCTGCTGCCTGCCGCGCGAGAGGTGGCCGAGTCGATTGCCGCCAAAAGCCCCAAGGCGGTTCGATTGGCCAAGGAGTCGCTCAACGGCATCGAGTTGATGGATGTCAAAAAGAGCTATCGCTTCGAGCAGGGATTCACTCTGGAACTCTATACATCGCCTGACTCTCAGGAAGCTCGGGATGCGTTCGTGGAAAAACGCGACGCGGACTTCAAAAAAAGCTGAGCCGCCTTATTCGTGAGATTCCTTCCAGGCCTGCTGGACCAATTCCTTGAGTCGATCCGGGTCGGTAGCTTCGGTTTTGCACATGAATCCGGTTTTGTGGGCGAACCGAACGTCTGGCTCGGATCCAACCGCGGAGAAATCCATTCGTGGATGATCCTCGTAGCGCGCGATCCCGTATCCCGATCCGCGACGATCGGGATAGACCGACGCCGCAATGCTGTTCTCGAGCCCTTCGGAGCGAATATAGCTGGCCACCGCACCGCTGGGCTCCTCCGGCAGGGGATCGACCCGCGGCAGGAAGATGACTTCGATCGCTTCGTCTCCGGCCGGTAGTTTCCAATGCTCGGCGTGACGGGCCACGAAGTCGAGTCGCTCGCGCGCTGACCGCAAATGTTCGAGAAGGTCCTCCCCGACGAGGCGCATATATTCGTAGAGGGTTTCTCCCGGGTCGAGTCGCTCGCTTTGCGCGAACCGACGCAGCAGCGTGATGTCGATCGGTGAGTTGAGCTGTGAGATGGCTCGGCGGGGCACGCCCAGCCAGGTCGCCGTCTGGTTGGGGCCGCGAGAGTCGAACCACTCTGCGGTTTCCAGCCAGTCGCAGAATTGAAGGGCGTCTTCGTAGAGTCCCATGGATTCCAGAACCAGACTCAATGCGCACGTGGGTTGGTGGTCGCGGGGAAAGTGGTGATGGTCGAAATTCATACGCTCCGGATCATGGTTCGCGCCGATGTCAACGATGGCCACTTCGGGATCTGCCAATTGTTCCTCCGAGGGATCCTGACGGAGGACAGGAGCACCGTAACGCGCAATCAGAACACAAACGGCGAGAAGGTCATCCTTATGGGCACCTCCGGGATGGGTCACGATCGTGTGGAGCATTCGGTTCTCCTAGCTGAAACAAAAGGAAAACTCGCATCGGATATGCAAGCTGCCTGACCGGGGAGCCCGTCGTTCAGCAGTGTCGTTTGTGCTCGCAGACACAGACTTCACGATGCCAGAAGTAGCCGTCGGAGCATTCGGTGGCGTCCCTCAGCCGGACCACTTCGAGGCAGAGATCCTTGACCTCCTGGAGGGTAGGTTTGGCCAAATCGAGGTGCGTGGCCGACAAGCCGGCGCCCGCCTGATGCAGTTCGTTCCAGACCCCCGGGATGGTTCCGCCGGCAAAGAAAAGATCTTGCGGGTCCACCATCTCGCCCAGTTGTGGCCAGACGCATGGCGCCGGGACGCATGTTTCGGCATCCGTATCGTAGAGTTCTCCTTGTTCGCAGGCCGGCTGCGCTCTCTCGGGAACGCATGCGGTATCCTTCCAGATTGTGCCGGTCCCGCAAAAATCCGATCCTTCCGGAGGGTTGGCAGCCGCGATGCAGGCCGACCCGTTCCACACAGCGGTATCCGGGTCGCAGAATGGAGCACCTTCACAGATCGGGCATGGAATCGCTTCACATGTCACGCCATTCCAGCGCGTCGCTGTGGTGTCGCAGCAGGAGGCACCCTGACAAACCTCGGGCTCGGTGGGCGCATTGCGGCAGGACTCGAGCAGGCCGAGACACTCCTCGAGAGGAGCTTCGCATGTCGGAGGGGGCGGGGGGGTCGGGTAGCAGATTCCACTATCGCCCTCGGTACCCGGGCCGCAGAAGTCCGTGGTTCCTGCGGGAATACTTTGACCCGCGCCGGCCCAGAAGCTCTCCGGAAGCTCGACCGTGGCGAGAAGGCTCCATCCGCCGCCGTCGTCCGGGTTGAAGCAATCATGGAGTGTTTGTTCGTCCTGCTGTTCGCGGAGCTGGCAGGCAAGAAACACGGGGGCCTCGCCTGACCGAAAGACGTTGCCGGTGACGTAACCGTCGCGCAGGCGGTAGCTGATCGCCCATTGCTCCTCGCCAATGGTCTTCTGTACCAGAAGGAGAGAGCCGTCCGGGGACGTTTCGCGCTCGGATGCATCGACGGCCGTGGCTGCCAACAGCATCATGACGCAGATCGAAAAGAGTTTTCGCAGGGAAAGCACCAGAGATAGTCTCCACGCCCGACTGTATCCGACTTCGGAGTGCTGTCCGAGTCGAAAAAAAAGCTTTTTCAGGCCGGAGAAAATGCCGGCAGGCCGTGGCTGAACGCGTGTCCAGTCTTCTTTACGGGTCGGGGTGCCATTGCTAGAAAATTGAGGAGGTTGTCCGCTCGGGCACCTCGTCACATGGAGCCTGCGGCAGGAATTGCCCCGGGTCTCGAAAGCAGAAAGCAATCATGGACCTCGTCTACACGGAGAAAGAAACAAACTTTCGTCGTGAGGTGCGCGCGTGGCTGGAATCCAACGTGCCCTCGGAACGACTACCGACCTTTGATCGCCCCGAGGGGTTCGAAGCCCATCGGGCCTGGGAGCAAAAACTCAATGCGGGTGGCTACGCGATGGTATCGTGGCCTCGTGAGTTCGGTGGCCTCGGCGTCAACTTGCTGGAGTGGTTGATCTTCGAGGAGGAATATTGGCGCGCGGAAGCCCCCTTGCGGGTCAACCAGAACGGCATCTTTCTGCTCGGGCCCACGCTCATGGAGTACGGGACCGATGAGCAAAAGGCGCGTTTCTTGCCGCAAATGGCAGCCAGCGAAGATATCTGGGCGCAGGCCTGGTCCGAGCCCGGAGCAGGCAGCGACATGGCAGCAATTCGATCCACCGGCCGCATCGAGGGCGATGAGTTTGTCCTCAACGGTCAGAAGACCTGGTCGACCCGGGCGGCTTTTGCTGATTGGGGTTTCGGGATCTTTCGGACCGATCCGGATTCGACGCGACACAAGGGTCTGACCTTTATCCTCTTCCCCCTCGATGCTGAAGGCATCACGGTTCGCCCGATCGCGCAGCTTGACGGCGAAACCGGATTTGCCGAGATCTTTTTTGATGAGGTCCGCGTTCCGTTGTGGAACCAACTCGGCGAGTTGGGCGGCGGTTGGGGCGTGGCCATGGCGACCGCCGGATTCGAGAGGGGGCTGATGTTGCGAAGCCCGGCACGATTCCAGGCGACCGCCAAACGTCTTGTTCATCTTTATCGAGCACACGCGGATGAGGTCGATCCGGCGGTGCAAGACAAGGTCGTGGATGCCTGGACGCGGGCCGAGGCCTACTGCGTCAATACCTATCGGACCGCTTCCTTGATTGAAGATGGTGGCAAGATTGGTGCCGAAGCCAGCCTGAACAAGATCTTCTGGTCCGAGCTGGATGTCGAGATGCACGAAACGGCCCTCTCGATTCTGGCAGCCCGGGCTGAATTGTTGCCGGTCGCTTCCGAGGCCGGTGATGTCGGTGCCTGGTTGGACGGGTTCTATTTCTCGCTGGCAGGGCCGATCTACGCGGGAACCAACGAGATCCAGAGGAATGTGATCGCCGAGCGGCTTCTGGGGCTTCCGAGGGCCGGGAAATGAAGTTTCTCTATACAGACGATCAAAAAAGCTTTCAGGAAAGTATCGGGGACTTCCTCGCACAGGAGTGCACCCCCGAAACGATTCGTGCGTCCTGGGAAACAGAGACGGCACGTTCGCCCGATCTCTGGGCCAAGCTTGCGGGTATGGGCATCACCGGAATGCTGGCGCCGGAAGGTAGCGGGGGTCTCGGGCTGAGCGAGCTTGAATTGATTCTTCCGCTCGAGGAGACAGGCCGCGTCGCGCTGGCCGAGCCGGTGCTGGAGACCGCGGCCCTGGCGGTGCCCCTGTTGCGAGACTGCGGGAACACCGAGATTCAGGAGAAATGGTTGCCCCAACTCGTCTCGGGCGAAGCCGTCGCCACGGTTGGTTTGGCAATCAACCCGGTGGTTTCGGATGCGCATATCGCGGATCTCCTTGTTCTGCAGAACGGAGAGGATGAAATCCATGCGGTCGAAAAAGCGCACGTGTCCTGCACACCGCAGCCTGCCACGGATCCGTCGCGAAAATTGTTCACCATCGCCTGGACGCCATCGGCCGAGACGTGCATCGCCTCGGGCGAAGAGGGTCGCCAGCTGCTGGCGGCGACTCTGGATCGAGCCGCCCTGGGCATCGCAGCCCAGCTGATTGGTGCGGCCCAGCAAATGGTGGATATTGCGGTGGAGTACGCCAAGGACCGACAGCAATTTGGTGCCGCCATCGGCTCCTTTCAGGCAGTGAAGCATATGATCGCCAGCGTTCAGGTCGCGATCGAATTTGCCCGAGCACCGTTGGCGCGCGCGGCCTGGTCCGTGGCGCAGGGGAACACCACGCGAGCAACGGATGTTTCGCAGGCCAAATTATTGGCCAGCGAGGCGGCCCTGCAAGCGGCTCGCGTCGCGCTCCAGGTCCATGGCGGGATCGGCTACACGTGGGAAGTGCATTTGCATATCTGGATGAAGCGAGTCTGGGCGCTGGAGGCGTCTTTTGGCACCCGTGCATGGCACCGTCGTCGCATCGGCGCGGCCTTGTTCGGCGCGGAAGAGAGCCTGCCGAGTTTCGGTTTCGACTCGGAAGTTTGAAGGAGATCGAGGGCATGAGTGGAAAGAATCGAGTTCCCGCTGTCGAAGGATGGTTTGTCGCGGACGGCGAAGCGGTCAATCTGATTGGCAGCCAATGCCGTCAATGCAAAAGCTATTTTTTTCCGAAAGAGACGTTTTTCTGTCGGAACCCGGACTGCCAAAGCAAGGAATTGGACGAGATTCCTCTCGGCCGCAACGGCACGCTCTGGTCGTATACGAACAATTGTTACCCCCCGCCCAAACCATATATGGCCCCGGACCCCTTCGTGCCCTACATCGTCGCTGCGGTAGAGCTGGAAAAAGAGAAGATGGTGGTTCTGGGTCAATGCGTGGCCGACACCAATATCGAGGATCTCAAAGTCGGGATGGAGATGGAGTTGGCGCTGGACGTTCTCTACGAGGACGATGACAACGAATATCTAATCTGGAAATGGAAGCCCATCGGGGCCTGAGGAGAAGATCTCATGGCGAAGGAAGATATCGCAATTCTCGGCGTCGGCATGCACCCTTGGGGCAAGTGGGGACGCAACTTTACGGAATATGGAATCGAGGCGGCCAACGCTGCTCTCGCGGATGCCGATCTGGGTTGGCGGGACATCCAATTGGTTTGCGGTGGTGAGACGATCCGCAATGGCTACCCGGGTTTTGTGTCCGGATCGGCCTTCAGCCAGGCTCTGGGTTGGACCGGGGTCCCCGTGGCGAGTTCCTATGGGGCCTGTGCTTCGGGCACCCAGGCGATTCAGACCGCTCGCGCGCAGATTCTTGCCGGCATGGTGGACGTCGCTCTCGTGGTGGGCGCTGATGCGGCCCCGAAGGGATTTTTCGCCCCGACCGGCAATGCCACCAGCAACGATCCGGACTGGCTTCGGTTCCATCTGGTTGGCGCGACCAACCCGATCTACTTTGGACTCTATGCACGGCGTCGAATGGATCTTTACGGTGCGACGCAGGAGGACTTCGCTCGCGTGAAGGTAAAGAATGCCGCCGCTGGCGTACATAATCCCTACGCGCGCTATCGCAAGGAAGTTGCGATGGAAGACGTCATGCAATCGAAGATGGTCTCGGACCCGCTTCGTCTTCTCGATATTTGCGCGACCAGCGATGGCGGAGCTTCCATGGTTTTGTCGAGCATGGAGTTTGCACGAAAACATGCGGTCGAGCCCGTGCGGATTCGCGGCGTCTCGACCGTGACCCCGCGGTACCCGAATGATGTCATCGAGATGCCCAATTTCGCGACAGATTCCTCGGCCGCAGTCCCGGTGCCGGCAACGCCGTTTCGGGATTCGATTGCCAAGCGCGCCTATGAGGACTCGGGGCTCGGACCTGACGAAATGGATCTTGCGGAAGTCTACGATTTATCCACGGCGCTGGAGCTGGATTGGTACGAGAATATTGGCCTCTGTGGCGAAGGGGAGGCCGAGAAAATTCTCCGTGAAGGCGATACCACCATCGGCGGCCGTTGCCCGGTCAACGCCAGTGGTGGTCTCGGCTCGTTTGGCGAGGCCATTCCTGCGCAGGCGATCGCACAGGTCTGCGAATTGACCTGGCAGATCCGCGGCCAGGCGGGAGGTCGTCAGGTCGAAGGTGCGCGCGCAGGTGTCACCGCGAATCAAGGATTATTCGGCCATGGTTCTTCCGTGGTTGTCACCGCCTAGGAGAAAGAAATGCCCGAAGCTTATATCGTCGATGCCATTCGTACACCGGTAGGAAAAAAGAAGGGTTCGCTCAGCAGCGTCCACCCGGCCGACCTGGGGGCCCACCCCCTGCATGCTCTTTTCGAGCGCAATGATATGGATCCGGCCGCCGTCGAAGATGTGGTCTACGGCTGTGTGGATACCATTGGCGGTCAGGCTGGCGACATCGCGCGTTCCTGTTGGTTGGTAGCGGGGTTGCCCGAAGAGGTTCCCGGCACGACGGTGGACCGCCAATGCGGCTCGTCTCAGCAGGCGGTTCATTTTGCGGCGCAAGCGGTCATGAGCGGCACCATGGATGTGGTTGTCGCGGGCGGGGTGCAGCAGATGAATCAGATCCCGATCTCGTCCGCGATGCTCGCGGGCTCTTTGCTCGGGTTTCCCGATCCCTTTCGTACCTCTCCGGGATGGCAGCGGCGCTACGGCAATCAGGAGGTCTCGCAATTTCGCTCGGCCGAGATGATTGCGGAAAAATGGGATTGTTCACGCGAGGAGATGGAGGTTTTTGGTCTCGAATCCAATAACCGGGCGCTGCGAGCGATTGAAGAAGGACGCTTCGAGCGAGAGATTGTTCCCTTCGGAACGTTCGAGAAAGACGAGACGCCTCGACAATCCTCTCTCGAGAAAATGGCAAGACTGCGCACGCTCGAAGAGGGCGGTCGGGTGACCGCAGGTGTTTCCAGCCAGATCGCGGACGCCGCGTCTGCCATGCTGATTGTCTCCGAGAGCGCGCTGAAAGAGCACGGCCTCAAGCCCCGTGCTCGGATCCATCACCTCAGTGTTCGTGCTGCGGACCCCGTCTGGATGCTGACAGCCCCGATGCCGGCGACACGTTATGCGCTCGAGAAGACGGGACTCTCGATGAACGAGATCGATCTGGTGGAGATCAATGAAGCTTTCGCGCCTGTCGTGATGGCATGGGAAAAGGAGTTGGACGTGGACCACGACAAGGTCAACGTCAATGGTGGCGCGATTGCTCTGGGTCATCCCCTTGGGGCAACGGGGGCACGATTGATGACGACCTTGTTGCACGAACTCGAGCGCACCGGCGGCCGCTATGGCCTGCAGACGATGTGCGAGGGTGGTGGTCAGGCGAACGTCACGATTATCGAAAGGCTCGGGTAGGTTATCCTCATGGGAATTCTTGACGGAAGAGTGGCCATCGTCACAGGTGCGGCCCGCGGTCTCGGCCGCTCGCATGCATTGGAATTGGCGCGTCAGGGCGCTGCGGTGGTGGTCAATGATGTCGGCGTCTCTCTGGCCGGCGACGACGCCGGATCCGAAGGCCCTGCCGCCGAAGTAGTCCGGGAGATCGAAGCGCTTGGTGGGCGCGGGATTGTCAACGGCGATGACGTTTCGGACTGGGAAGCGGCCGGCCATTTGATCGATTCGACCGTCGAGGCGTTCGGTGACCTTCATATTCTGGTCAACAACGCAGGCATCGTCCGCGACCGCATGTTCATGAATGCGACGGAGGACGAATTCGACGCGGTTACGCGTGTGCACCTCAAGGGGCATTTTTGTACGGGGCGCCATGCCGCGAAGTATTGGCGAGATCAGGCCAAGGCCGGCAAGCCGGTATCAGGGCGGATCATCAACACCTCGTCCGGTGCCGGATTGCAGGGCAGTATCGCGCAGGCTGTTTATGCATCGGCCAAGGCAGGCATCGCCGCATTGACGCTGGTGCAGGCAGCCGAGCTCGGACGTTACGGGATTACCTCAAATGCCCTCGCCCCTTCGGCACGCACTCGCATGACGGAAGATACGTTTGCGGACATGATGAAAAAGCCGGACTCCGGCTTCGACAAAATGGACCCCGACAATATCTCGCCCCTGGTCGCCTGTCTCGGAAGTGAAGACGCCGGAGATATCACCGGGTGTGTGCTCGAGATTGCCGGGGGGATGGTCAGTGTATGCGATGGTTGGCGTACCGGTCCGTCTCGTGACAAGGAGGCTCGCTGGGATGCCGCCGAGCTCGGCGCTGTTCTGCGCGAGCTTGTGGCCGAGGGTGAAGCCCCGCAAAAAGTACATGGGACCTGAAGAAAAGAATGAATCTTACCTTCAATGAAGATCAGGAAGAGTTGCGCCGTTCGGCGCGTGCCTTTCTCGCAGAACATTCCTCCTCGGAGCGTGTGCGCGAGGCCATGGTTACGGATGCAGGTTTCTCCGCCGAGGTCTGGGCCCGAATTTCGGGGGAAATGGGCTGGCCCGCACTTTTGTTCCCTGAGGAATACGGTGGCTTTGGACTGACCCAGGTGGACCTCGTGGCTCTTCTCGAAGAGATGGGGCGCCAGCTTCTTTGTTCGCCATTTTTCTCCAGCATTGTTCTCGCCGGACAAGCGATTCAGTTGGCCGGGCACGAAGAGCAGAAGGCTCGCTGGCTGCCTGCGCTCGCCAGTGGCGAGACGATCGCGACTTTGGCCCTGACCGAGGCTTCCGGTCGCTATGATCCCGAGGGGATTACGCTCACGGCGCGCCGCGAGGGGGAAGAACTGATTCTCGACGGGACCAAAACCTATGTTCCCGACGGAGGTGTAGCCGATCTCTTCGTAGTCGCCGTGCGCGAGGAGGGGACCGAGCTGACGGACGGCATTCGTCTGGTTCTGGTGCCCGCGGGCACTGATGGTGTGACGGCAACTCTTTTGCCAACCGTGGACCAAACCCGTCGCCAGGGCGAGGTGGTTTTTCGCGCGGCGCGTGTGCCGGTGGAAAATCTGCTCGATGCCAAGGATGCGGGCTGGCCGGTCCTGTCCCACCTTCTGGATCTCGCCGCCGTTGCGTTGGCGGCCGAGCAGATCGGAAGTGCGCAAGCCATTCTGGAGCAGACGGTTGCCTACGCGCAGGAACGAGTGCAGTTCGGGCGCCCGATTGGGTCGTTTCAGGCGGTGAAGCATAAATGCGCAGATATGTGCGTGGCCGTGGAGTCGGCCAGATCGGCTGTATATTACGCGGCGGCGGCGGCCGCCGCCGGTAGCGACGAGTTGCCTGCGTTGGCTTCGATGGCGAAGGCTTATTGCTCGGATGCGTTCTTTTCGTGCGCGGCGGATGCGATTCAGGTCCATGGTGGCGTCGGCTTCACTTGGGAGTATGATTGTCATCTCTACTTCAAGCGAGCGAAGTCGACCGAGAGCTTTCTTGGCGATCCTGTCTGGCATCGCGAGCAAGTTGCACGCAGGATCGGCATCGGTACGGAGAACCCATCATGAAATTCATCATGCGCACGATTCGCGCCATCATTGGCCCGATCCTTTTGTTGTTGGATGCGCTCTTCAAACCGAAAGCGGTTGTGCGTGACCCGCAGGCGCAGGCCATCGTTGATGAGCAGGTCGAGAGTCTGAAGCTGTACCAGTTTCTCGCCTGCCCTTTTTGCGTTCGCGTCCGTCGCGGGATGGCGAGGTTGGCTCTGCCGATCGAAACCCGTGACACCAAACGCAATGAGCAGTGGCGCGAGGAGTTGCTTCGCGACGGCGGTTCCCCCAAGGTCCCATGCCTGCGGATCGAAGAGGCCGGCGAGGTCCGCTGGCTTTACGAATCCCGCGCGATCAACGAATATCTCGAATCTCGTTTTGCGATTTAGTTTTTCTGCGGCACTTTAGCGGTATGAATTCCATTGGCGATGAAACCTATGTCCAGCTGACCACCTTTACTCGCGATGGTCGGCCCAAGCCGGCACCGGTCTGGATTGCCAGCCTCGGCGACGGTCGAGTGGGGTTTACCACTGGTGCGGATTCCTGGAAGGTGCGCCGCGTGCGGCATACGGCTCGGGTAGAACTGCGCGTCTGCGATTATGCGGGCCGAGTTCCTGCAGGCGCTGCGGTCATCGCCGGGCAAGCCACTTTGGGCGGTCCGGAAGATCAGCAGATGGTGCGTGCCGCGATCGCTGCCAAATATGGCTGGCAATTCCATTTGATCGAGGGCCTCGGTGCCGTGGCGAAACTTTTTGGAAGTGCCGCGGGCGCTGGCGATGCGGCCATTCTGATCGAGACGGCCTGATAGGGGTCGAGTGGCGGGGGATGTGGGCCCGCGCCCCCGCGCCGGAGATTCGTGCCTTTCGATTGAACGAAAGGCGGCGCGGTCAGGGGGCCAGCGAGGCGAAAGCCGGACATTTTTGGGCTTCGATCGGGACCTCTGCTGCGGTGATGGGCGTGGCAAGCTGGGCAGGGCTTGGGCCGACACGGTTGGCGATCTCGGCAAGTTTGCTCAGATCAAACCCGTAGACCGCGGCCGCGTTTTCGCCGAGAATCGAGCGAACTTCTGCCTCCGGTACGTCGTGGAATGTAAGCCGCAGATGTTCCCGCGTCCAGGGGTGCGATCCCTCGACATGCGGGTAATCGGAACCCCACATGATTTTATGGACACCGACTTGCTCGCGCATGGGGCAGTGTGCAGGGGAAAGGAAGCTCGCGCCGATCCAGATCTGGCGTTCGAAATATTCCGAAGGCGTCAAGGAGAGGTTCGCTACCGTGGGGCCGCCAAAGATATGCTCGGAGCATTGCGTATTTGTTTTCATGCGATGGTAGAAGGCATCGAGTTGTTCCAGGACCGGTGAGACCCATTCCAGCCCTGTTTCGGTCAGTACGAACCGGAGGTTGGAGTGACGCTCGAATACCCCGGAAAACATCAAATGCCAGAGGGATCGGTAGGCCCACCACTGGACCTCGAGAATATACATGGCAAGGGATTGCGGCAGGTAATTGCCGAATTCGGGCGTGCCGCCCCCGGAATGATGGTTGATGGGCATGCCGAGTTCGGCACAGGTTTCCCAGATGGGCTCGTAGCAGGGCGCATAAAGTGGCTCGATGCCTGAGCCGGGCGGTGCGCCGGGCAAGAGGATACCGCCGCGCAGTCCGTGCGCATGCGCCCAGCGAATTTCCTTCACCGACTCCTCGACAAACGGGAGGAAGATCTGAGCGATCCCTGCGCGACGATGCGGCTGCTCGGCGCAGAAGTCGGCGAGCCAACGGTTATGAGCGCGGATGCCCGCCCAGCGGCGTTCGTAGTCCGAGCCCAGATCCGCTTCGCCGAACTCGCTGAGCATCGAAGGAGCAAACGGCGGTGACGTATTCGGAAACACGATCTCCCCGACGACCCCTTCTCGTTCACATTCGGCAAGTCGCCGCCCACTGTCCCAGTTTCGCCAACCGACTTCGTCGGGGTCCCCATCGACACCGATGCTCCGGTTGCCCATGACGTCGCGCATGATCTGCGCCAGTTGTTCCGCCTGCTTGAGCCAGCCCTGGTAGTCAGACTGCCATTTCTGCTCGAGGTAAGGCCCGTATAGCTCAGGCGCCGCGCCAGCATGGCTGTCGGCGGTGATCACCAGATAGGGTTGATGGGAGAGACTTCCGTGGGGAGGCATAGCGTTCCTTATTGTGTCGGTGTTGCCGATTCTATCAATCCAGTCTGGCGGTTCCTTCCACCTCGACCAGAAGTTCGGTTCGGCAGAGTGTGGCGAGTCGATGTTCAATCTTCAGGTCGGCCGGGAGGAAAGAGCGCAACGAAGATTCCATACGACCCTCTCCGATGGTCGGCGAGCGATAGACGCGCAAGCTCTCCAGGCGCGAAAGCGGTGCTGTAGTATCTTCGGTCGTATTGGCGATCAATTCGCCGAGGTTGTCGATGGTTTCCGTGATCTGTTTCGGGAGATCTTCGAGGTGCCGAGAAGCTTCTCCGCGAATGCTGGCAGTACCACCGATCAGGAGTTTGCGGGGCTGGTCACGGCCGAGTTGGGCGATGCTGGCCCGGGAGAAGCTCGGCGGTTTGGGCCCGTAGGTTGATGAGTATTGCCAAGCGGGAATCTGGCGGGGGTTCTCCACGGCCTCACTCGATGCTTCTCCTGCCAGGCAATGAATGAAGAGGTCCGGCTCATCGTGGCCGACGGCCGTAGCCGTTCTCAGATTGCGCCCGAGCGCCTCTGCATCGCCATAGAGCTCGAGGAATGCGTCATGCCGCGCGCCGTTGAATGTCATATAGCGGTCGACCTCAGGTCCGTCGCGGCGCCCAATGTCGGGAATGAAATTCCAGAAACGCATCGGGTGAAATCCTTGCAGTTCGCGGAAGATTCGCCGGTAGCCCTCGCGCACATTTTCCTGAAAGCCCTCGGGAGGAAGCTCACCGCATTCACGCAAGACCACACTGATCAGACGAATTCCATGATGTTCCGAAATCTGGAGGTCGGCCACAGCACCGAGATCGTCGGCCTCGTATCCGGCGACCTCACACGCCCACGGCGGGGGTTCGGGCGCGGCGATTCTCCGGGAGTTCAAGGGGAGCAGTTTCACCCCCTTTTCTTAACGGAAAACCCGGGTCGAATTCCATTGCATGGAGCCGGGGTTCCAAAATGTCTACAAGGAGGAGGTGTTTTGGGAATCCTTCGACCATTGGGTCGTGCGCGGAGGCGCGGAGACGGCCTACGTGGATACAGATGCGGGCCAGCAATGGTCCCGTGATGATCTCGCGCGGCTTGTGGAGACCGCGGGAGACCGGATCGGCGGCTACGCGGGTTCTCTGGTGGCGGCCCATCTGCCCAACGGACCCGACTTCGTGGCCTATGTGCTGGCCGCCTGGCGTCAGGGGAGTTCGGTGTTGCCGATTGATGGCGATATGGACGCCACTTCCGCAGACAAGCTCTGCGAGCAGTTTGGTGTGGCGGCACGGATCGATTCCGACGGCATCTGGCCATGCGAGGTCGCAGGGGCGTTTGTCACGGGACCCGCCTTGATCAAGCTGACCTCAGGATCGACCGGCGCGCCTCGAGGTGTTCATTTGAGCCTGGATGCTCTGGGACGAGGCGTCGAGCAAATTGCCGAGACCATGCAAATTGGCTCTGCGGATCGGACCCTGCTCACTTTGCCCCTGAGTCATTCCTATGGATTCGACAACGCCGCATTGATGCTGGCTCGGTTCGGTGCGCCGATTATCGCGGCGAGGGATCTGACGCCGACGCGTCTTTGTCGCGTCATTCGCGAACAAGAGCCAACCGTCTGGCCGGCGATCCCCTTCATGCTCGATGTCATGTCTCGGTCGCGCGGTGTCAATGCCGCTGATCTTGCCTCACTTCGTCGGGTCATTTCGGCGGGCGCGCCGCTGCCGGCCGCTACACGTCGTCAATTTGCCGAGCGTTTCGAGATCACGCCCCGGACGTTCTATGGCTCGACCGAATGCGGGGGCATTACTTTTGATCGGGCGGGGCGTGACGATTTTCCCGAAGGTGCGGTGGGCACGCCGCTGGTCGGCGTGGAGGTAACTCTGGAAGAGGCCGAAGCCGGTGGGGTGGGTCGTGTGCGGGTTTCTTCGCCGGCTGTGGGGAGCACGTATTTGCCCGAGCCTTTTGCCGAACTTTCCGGAGGGAGTTTTTTGACCGCAGATCTCGGTCGCCTTGATGAGTTGGGTCAATTGATCTTGTTGGGCCGTGCCAGTGATGTGGTGAATGTTGGCGCCCGCAAGGTTTATCCCGCGGAGATCGAGTCGGTGATTCGTCAGCTCGAGGGAGTCGAGGACGTGGTGGTCGTCGCAGCGGATCGAGAGACCGCCAGCGAATCTCTGCGCGCCATCCTTGTTGGTGCCAGGGTTACCGCGCGCACCGTGCAAGGCTTCTGTGAAGCGAACTTGCCGGCGTGGAAGGTCCCGAAGAGAATCGAGTTCCGCAAGGCTTTGCCGCGAAATGTGCGCGGGAAGCTGGATCGCCGCCGTCTCTGATGGTCTTCAGGGAGTCTCGGGCGCGAGAGTTTGTGGTAATTGAATCCGCGGCACCAGGCCCAGACGAGGCTGCAGGCGTGCCACCGTCAGAACGATCTCGAGTCGTAAGCGAGGCCCAAGCCGTTGCGGCAACGCTCCGGAGACATAGGTGCCTACCGCGCGCCGCAGGCCAAACGCGTTGACCGGGCGGAGGAAGACGTCGGTAAAGCCCGGATCGTAGAAGTACTGAATCAGCCTTCGGAAATGTCGCTGCACGCGTTCTTCGCGCCGGGCGAAACGGCGCAGATAACGTTCGCTTCGCGCGGGCCGTTTCAGGCATTGGGCAACGGTATCGGCCGCTCCGGCGCCACCACGCATGGCCAGCCAGACTCCGGTGGAGAAGATTGGATCGAGAAAGGCGTAGGCATCACCGGCAGTGATGAACCCCGGGCCTGTCATCTCTCCAGTGCGGTAGGAAAAGTCACTGGTCCCCTGAACCTCGGTGGCTCGCACCGCTTTTCGCATACGGCGCGCCATTTCCGGGGCGCGCTCGATGGCTTGATCGAGAAGAGCCTCGGGCCGCAGGCCGGCCCGGCGGACTTCAGTGGCGGGGAGAACGACCCCGACGCTGGTTCGGGTGGCACTCACCGGAATCAGCCAGAACCAGCCATCGGCGGTCCGAATCAGCACCGTATTGCCGTCTGCATCTCCCTCGGCTCGCCAGACATGGTCGTAGTGGGCAAAGAAGCTGACGCGTTTGTGCTCGGGAAGCATTTTTTTCGAGCGGTTCTGGTTGGCCAGAAACGTGTCCCGGCCGCTGCCATCGATGATCCAACGACAGGTCTGCTCGGTGGTTCCCGAGGCGTCTTCGAGGACGACCCTCCAGCGATCTCCTTCTCGAACGCAGGATTTTACCAACGTTTCCTCGCGCACTTCAGCCCCCGCCGTTTCGGCAGCACGCAGCAGGATTTCATCGAAAGTGGCACGCTCGACCTGAAAGGTAGTTTCGGGCAAGGGACACATTGCCTGACGAAAATAGATGGCAGTCCGTGCTTCGCCATCGGCCGAAATGACCTCGGCACCATGTTTGGTGACGCTGCCCGCTGCCCGAATCGCATCCTCGACGCCGAGCTCTTGCAGAAGCGGGACGTTGGTGGGGAGCAACGATTCCCCGATATGGAACCGGGGAAATTTCTCTCGTTCACAAACAAGGACGCTGGCGCCGGACTTTGCCAACTTGTTTGCCGCGGTCGCCCCTGCCGGCCCGCCGCCGACGACGATCGCATCCAATAGATTTTCCGAGGTGTCCACTCCTGTATTGTTGGTCCACGACGGGGCCTCCCGCAAGAGGGCGAGCCGGCAATTCGACCTTTTTTGGTTGCAAATGCGTATCGGACGAGAAAACGCTACAGGCAGCATATGTCGGTTACTCCAGATTTTTCCGGTCAGGTCGCACTCGTTACCGGGGGCGGCAAGGGTGTGGGTCGAGGCATCACGGAATGCTTCCTTGCGGCGGGCGCCGAGGTGGTGATTTGCGGCCGTACCGCGCCCGATGAGCTTCCGGAGGGTGGCGGTCGCAAGGCAACATTTCTGCAGATCGACCTCCGGGACCTCGAACAGCAGCAAAGTCTGGTGGCGCAGATCGTCGAGACCTTCGGGAAGTTGGACGTTCTGATCAATAATGCGGGCGGGGCTCCGGAGGCCGAGGCGGCGACTGCCTCTCCCAGGTTTCACGAAAAAATCGTCCACCTGAATATGCTGGCACCGATGCATCTCTCCCAGATGGTCAATCAGGTCATGCAGCAACAGGAGAGCGGCGGCTCGATCACCAGTATCACCAGCGTGAGCGGCCACCGACCTTCGCCAGGTACCGCGGCCTATGGAGCGGCCAAGGCAGGTTTGATCAGCTGGACGCAGTCGACCGCTGTCGAGTGGGCGCCGAAGGTGCGCGTGAATACCGTTTCCGCCGGGATGGTTCTTACCGAGCAGGCAGAGCAGCATTTTGGCACCGGCGAGCTTCTAGGGCGCGTAGAGCAGACGGTCCCCCTCGGTCGGTTGGCGGCTCCGACCGAGATCGGTCAGGCCTGCGTCTATCTTGCTTCGCCGATGGCCTCCTACGTTACGGGCACCGACCTTCTGGTCCATGGTGGCGGCGAGTGGCCCGCGTTCTACACTGTCACGCACGAAAATCAGGAGAAGTGATCATGGCAAGAATTTTTCGAACACCTGCTGAAATGTTGACCTGCATCGGTGAGGAACTAGGTCCTACCGATTGGCTCTCGGTCGAGCAGGAACGTGTGGATTTGTTTGCCGATGCCACCGGTGACCATCAATGGATTCATGTCGACCCCGAGCGCGCCAAGGACGGGCCCTTCGGGGGCACCATCGCGCATGGCTATCTCACGCTCTCGCTGGTGAACTTTTTCCTGCCACAGATGATCGAGGTGCAGGGGATCTCGATGGGCGTGAATTACGGCTGCGAGAAGGTACGCTTCCCCGGTACGGTTCCGGTGGGCTCACGTGTCCGCGGCCGTGGAACTCTGGCTCGGGTGGAAGAGGTCAAAGGTGGGGCAATCCAGGCGACCGTCCGCGTATCGGTGGAAGTCGAGGGCTCCGATCGTCCCGGCTGCGTCGTGGATACGATCAGTCGATTCGTGCCCGCCTGATCGCCTGAAGGGTCGAGGGCTCGCCTAGTCGGTGACCTTGAAGATGGTCTTGCCGTTGACGACATAGAGAATGCCCTCGCCGCCGATGGTGATCGGGTTCTTGAACGTTCGGGGGAATTCCATCTCCCAGATCCGCTGACCCTGATCGGTGGTGGCGGCATCGGCGTCGTGGTCCACGCCATCAGCTTCAAAAGCCATCAGCTTCTTGCGGAAGCTGACATAGAATCGTCCCGCCTGGTCGATCGCACCACCGTTGTTGGTGAACGTTCCCCGGTCGATCATGTCGTAGCGCCAGCTCTCACCCGCCTGACACGGCCAGTCCGCTTCGACGCAGGCGGTCGGCGGTGTGATGGCAACCACGAAAGAGGGCCGTCCCGAGACCCCGACATAGAGGCGCCCGTCAGCTCCGAGGGCCGGATTCGAGGCAACGGATTCCCGGCCTTGTGTGGACCATTTCCACATGGTGGCACCGGTGGCGGGGTCCAGAGCAAAGACACCGTCACGTGATCCGAAATAGACGGTCCCGTCGGGGCCGACAACCGGGGAGTGATCTGCAACGGATCCGCCGCGGCCTCGTCGACTGGGGGTCACGCGCCATTTCTCCAGCTTGGTGTCGGAGTCCACGGCCACAACCTTCTGGCGATCCAGAGAGAAGTAGGCCACCGTGTTGTCCGGGCTGAGCGCCGGGGCCACATTCAGGATGGAGCCCTTCAAGGGCGAAAACCAGTGGTAGGGATCTTCAGGAGTGTTCTCGGCATCCAGCTTGAGGGAGACACACCAACCATTGCCCAGCGCGCCGGAACAATACAGAACCTTGCCGTCGGGGAGAATCAATGGCGAGGTTCGAATGTCGCCATCGTGCTTGATTTTCTTCTTCAGGACGACATCGCCATTGTCCATGTCGGCCACGATCATATTGTTGCCGCGCTCGCCCATGTATACGCGGCCATTGGCCCCGAGAGATGGCGTGGATTTATCGGCTTGCCCTTCGAAGTATCCGGGGCTGGAGTTCCACACAACAGCACCCGTATTCGGATCAAGACGCGTGATCGGCTGACGGCCATCACCGGCATAGACGCCGACCACGCCTGAGAGATCTTCGCCGACAGTGACACCGGTGCGCCCAAAGGCATTCCGGTACTGCCAGACGATTCTGGGATTGGGTCCCAACGGTCCGTTGAGATCGTCGGTGCGCGAGGTGTTCTGTACATCGTGGTGTACGGCGGGCCAGGCACCCGGGGCGAGGCCGGAGGCAACGGCGAATGCGGGGAATCCGGAGGAGAGGCAGCACCCGATCAAAACAGCGATCGTCGCGAATGCTGGCTGAGAAATACTCTTTTTCATCGTGGTCACATCTCCGAAATTCATTGCACCCCAACTGCCCGGGTTTTGTGCGTGTTCGGGGCTTTCCCGAATCTCTATTCATGACGGGTTCAGAAGGGTTCGGTCAACGGGTTTTTTAAGCATTGACGGCCATACCTCGGGTGTTCCTGCGCAAATGCCATAGCGCCCCCGCAAAAAACCTCATCAAATGTGTAGGTTTTTGTCCCGAAGCCCGACTTTTGCCAGTTGGATGCCCGCGAATTAGGCGATCAGGCGCGCTGGGATGAGACCGAAATGGTCTCGCCCGTCATATAGGAGGAGTAGTCGCTGGCGAGGAAGACAATCACATTGGCAACCTCCCAGACTTCCGCGGCTCGTCCGAAGGCTTCTCTGGAGGTCAGTTCCTCGAGGAGTCCGTCCGGCGTCACCTTGGAAAGAAACGCATGCATCGCGATGCTCGGTGCGACGCAGTTGATCCGCACGTTGGCTTCGGCGGCCTCGAGTGCAGCACATCGGGTCAGAGCCATGACGCCGGCTTTCGCGGCCGCATAATGAGCCTGGAGTTTTTGGGCACGCCATCCCAGAACCGAGGCGTTGTTGACAATCACGCCGTTTCCGTGGGGCATCATGTGGCGCATCGCCGCCCGGGTCATGCGAAAGGTCCCGTTGAGGGTGACGTCCATCACGAGATTCCATTGATCGTCGGTCATCTCGACAAGCGGAGCGTTCCCGCCCATGCCAGCGTTGTTGACCAGGATATCAATCTCACCGAACGCGTCTGAAGCCGCGGCCAGCAAGGCCTCGACGTCGGCCTCCTTGGTCACATTGCACAGGGCGGTTTCCGCCTTATGTCCGGTTTCGGCCTCGAGGCGCTCGGCCGCTTCTGCCAGACGGCGTTCGTGGATGTCCGAGATCAGGACGCGTGCGCCTTCTTCCGCGCAGCGCCGGGCGGTCGCATAGCCGATACCGGTACCGGCCGCGGCCGTGACCACGACGCGTTTGTCGCGCAACAACCCGTGTCCGGGAACATAATTGGGTGGCGGGTTCGGCATGGTGTCCTCTATTTCGTTCCACGCGGTTCGCGCGGAAGTCCGAGCGCTCGCTCGCTGATGATATTGCGTTGGATCTGGTTGGTGCCCGCGTAAATCGTATCGGATCGAGTGAAGAGATACATTTGCTGGAGCATCGAGAGTTCGTAGGGGGCCTTCTCGGCGAGCTCGGCCTCGGGGCCGATGACGTCCATGGCCAATTTCCCCAGATCACGATGCCAGGTGGCCCAATAGATCTTGGTGATCATGGATTCGGGGCCCGGAGCGGCGTTTTCCTCGGCACTGAGGCACCGGAGTGCGTTGGCGCGCATGACGCGCAGGCCAATCCATGCATCCGCGAGTCTTTGACGCATGACCGGATCGTCCGCTTTTCCGTTCTTGCGGGCGATCTCGATGATCTGGGAGAGTTCGTTCTCGAAATGGGCTTGCTGTCCCAGCGTCGAGGCCCCGCGCTCAATGGCCAGAGTGCCCATCGCCACCCGCCAGCCATCACCCCGGTCTCCGACGATGTGCCGCGCTTCGGTGCGGGCCCCATCGAAGAAGACCTCGCAGAATTCCGAGGTTCCGGTCATCTGGATAATCGGTCGCGCCTCGATGCCCTCCTGGCGCATCGGAACGAGAAGGCAGGACAAGGCGGCATGGTTTTTCGCATCCGGTTCGGTGCGGCACATCACAAAGCACCAATCGGCAAAGGCACCGCCGGAGGTCCAGACCTTCTGCCCATCCAGGATCCACTGGTCGCCTTCGAGTCGCGCGCGGGTCTGGACATTGGCCAGGTCACTTCCCGCGTTAGGCTCGGAGTAACCCTGACACCAGAGTTGTTCGCCGGAGACAATGCCGGGAAGAAATTCCTTTTGCTGGGCTTCGGTGCCAAACATGATCAGCGTGGGGCCCAGGAGAGTCTCTCCAACGTGGTTGACACGTCCGGGGCCACCCGCACGAGCGTATTCTTCGAAGTAGATTACTTGCTGACTGAACGATAATCCGCGACCGCCGAATTCGGTGGGCCAGGCCGCACATGTCCAACCAGATTTGCCGAGGTGCCGTTCCCAGGCGCACCGCTCCTCAAAAAGAGAATGCTCATCGCCAGGGCCGCCACGCCCGCGTACGGCGCTGAACTCTCCGGACAATTCCTGATCGATCCAGGAGCGAAACTCGCTGCGGAATTCTTCATCTTCGTTGCTGAAATCAAGATCCATATCGACTCGTGCCGCCGCGATTGGGTGGGGCGCTCCTTTCCCTTTATTAAGGCACGCCAGCGGCAGGCTGCAAGCGCGCCGCCTATGTCGTCTGAACGCGCGTGGCGGCGTCTTTCCGCAGTTCTTCCTTGGCGATCTTGCCTCCGGAAGAAAAAGGCAGCGGGTGGTCGGTGATCAGGACTTCGGGCCAGTATTCCTTGGTGGTTCCCTGATCCGCCAGATGCTTGGTGAGTGCGGGCAATTCAAGGTTGGCGCCGGGATGTAATTCGACGTAGAGGCAAACCCGCTCGCCAAAGATCGCATCGGGGATTGCGACGGCTGCAGCGAGTCGAATCGAGGGCAGGGTCAGGCAGGCGGCCTCGACAATGGGACCACTGATGTTTTTCCCGCCCCGAATGATGAAATCCGCGGAGCGGCCGACCACCGAGAGGTAGCCCTCTTCGTCGATCTCGGCGATGTCACCTGTCAGCATCCACCCGTCCTCGCGAAAGAGAAGTGCATTGGCGTCGGGATCCTCCCAGTAGCCATGGCTGCATTGGGGGCCCTTGCAGCCCGGTTGTCCTTTTCGCTGGTCGGTCGTTTCGCGTCCTTCGGTATCAAAAAGTCGCACCCGCATTTCGGGCAGTGGGCGTCCGGCCGTCCGCAGCCTTTTTTCTCGGGAGTCGTGAACCGAAGTGCCCGAGAGGGCGCCGGCCTCGTTGGAGCCGTAGAATTGGAGCACCTTGGCCCCCGTTCGCTCCTCGAAGTTTGCGGCGCGAGTGTAGGGGACGGCTTCGCCGCCGGTAAACAGGACGCGCAGTGAAGAGAGATCGAAGCGGTCAAAATCGGGATGCTCCAGCATCAGGATAAATTGCGTGCTCACAGCCGCGAGTACGGTCACGCGTTCTCGTTCGATGATTCCGAGCAGGTGTTCGGCATCGAAGTGGGTGGGGATCACGCAGATCGCACCTAGAATGGTTGGCGTGAAATGGGCGGTCCAGAGTCCGAACCCGAAGGGGCTGGGCAGAGCGCTGCAGAAAATATCGGCGCGGACGAGGGCACCATTGCGAACTGCAGGCTGATGAAACGCGAACCAGCGATCCTGATGGTGAGCAACGCATTTGGGCAGTCCGGTGGTGCCCGAGGTCGAATTCAGAAGAAAGGTTTCCTCACTTTGCCGCGGACGCATGCCCGCGAGAGTTGCTGGTTGGGTGAGGATCTCCCAGATCGGGTCGTCCGGGCCGAGGGATTGCTCGACAGACACCACCACGCGCAGGGGTTGTTCTCGGGCGGCCAACGCCGCGCAGAGTTCCCCGAGGTCGAGGTCTCGATGCTGCGGGGGAGCGAGCAGGGCGCAGGCACCGGAGCGTTCCATGAGATGCAGGACTTCCTCTCGTCCGGCCCGCGGGCCGATACCGACCACGATCAGCCCAGCTTTTTCGCCCGCGAGATAGGCGATATGAACCCCGGGGCCGTCAGGCAGCAGAACGGCGAGTCGCTCTCCCCGCTCGAGGCCGCAGGCGAGCAGGTGGTCTGCGAGTTGGTCCGAGAGTTTCTTGTAGGCAGCCCAGGTCAGGTCATGGTGGTCGCCGCGAAAGGCCACCGCTTCAGCTCGCTGCTGTGCATTCCGATCGACCAGAGCGGCAAGCGTATTGCCCACGCAGGCCCTTCAACTCTCTCCGAACGGACCCTTGCCCATCTGGTCGCGGATCGCGACCACGGCGGGGTTGGTCATGGACCGGCGCTGCCAGTTGGCTCCGTCGACGACCAGGGTATGTCCGGAGATGAACTGCCCCCACGGCGAGGCGAGGAAGGTCGCGGCCCATCCCAGTTCGCGTGGTTGGCCCACGCGCAGTGCCGGTTGGCAGGGATCCTTGTCATGGGTTCGCTGTAAATTTCCCTGAATGTCGGCGGTCATATCCTCGTGGGGGAAGAGTCCGGGGACGAGTCCGTTGACCTGAATGCCGTAAGGTCCCCATTCGACCGCGAGCGTTTCGACCATGTTTTTGACACCGGCCTTGGCCGCAGCCGAGTGCGCGAACCCGGGCCCGCCCGTCCAGGCATAGGAGGCACCCACGTTGATGATCGAACCCGGGGTGCCGACCGTCAGATGGCGTCGGCCGAACTCACGAGCACAGAAGTAGGTCCCGTTGAGCGTGATGTCGACAACCGTGCGCCACGCGTTGGGGCTCATATCTTCGGCAGGCACGGGGAAATTGGCGGCGGCATTGTTGATGAGCACATCCGGCAGGGCGAAGGTTTCGGTGATCTGATCAAAGGCGGCCGCGATCGATTCCGGATCGCGAATATCGCAAGCCGTGACCAGAACTTCTCCGCCCAGAGCTTCAATGGCCTCCTTGCCGGCAGCCAGATGATCGGGTTTGCGGCTCATGATGGCGACCCGGGCACCGCAGCGCGAAAATTCCTGCGCGATTGCCTTGCCGAGGCCCGTGCCGCCCCCGGTGACCAGAACGGTCTTGCCGGCGTAGGAATCCGGAGCCAGAGCCTGGGAGCCGATGGCGGGGGGTTTGGGGAGTCCTTGCATACAGATAAATTCCTTCAGGCGTTTTTGTAGCCTGGTTTGCGTTTTTCCTGATAGGCCGCGCGCCACTCGGCAAAGTCGTGGGACGCATTGATGACCGATTGGGCGAGATTTTCGTCGCCGATCGACGCAATCGTCTCGGCATCGCCGAGGCGTTTGAGGATCCGGCGGGCCAACTTCACGGACAGCTGGGGGCTTTTCACGACAGCCTCGGCCATTTCCTGAGCGGTCGCGTCGAGTTCTTCCGGGCTGACGATCCGTGAAATGACGCCATGGCGCAGAGCCTCTTCGGCTTCCATGATCCGACCGGTGAGAATCATGTCGCTGGCGATGCCGTGGCCACACATCTGGAAGAGACGGGCCGGACCGCCGAGGTCGGGGACCACACCATAGGTCAGCTCCGGGAGTCGAAAACGCGTGTCGGGAGTCGCAATGCGGATATCGCAGAGCAGGGAGCGCTGGAAGGAACCGCCCATGACCCATCCGTGCAGCGCGCAGATGACCGGAATTTCCAACTCGAGCAATTGCAGACTGCCCTTTTGGCCCCGATCCATGAGCCCATGATGAGGCAGGTCAAAATTTCGATCCTTCAGAGCACCGGTGTCTCGTCCGGAAGACCAGCTCTTCCCTTCGCCCTTCCAGACAACCACGCGCAGATCCGGGTTACTGCGGATTTCTCGCAGAACTTCGAAGAGTTCGGCGTCCATCGCGTCGTCAAACGCGTTATGCTTGTCGCCGTTGTTGTTGGTGATCGTGGCGATGCCATCATCGATGTCGAGGAGGATTTTTGCTGCACCCATGCACGGCAATTAACCCCACCTCGAACCCGTGGGCAATCAGATTCGCGCGGTTTTCATCCCGGCGGTATCAGGGAGCGCGGAAGACGCCGGCTTTGATGACCGAGGTTTCAATCCCGCCGAGCATCATGTCCATCCCGATCGCGACCAGGATCAGTCCCATGAAGCGCATGATGATCTCTTGCGCATGTTCGCTCATGAAGCGACTGAGAAATCCGCTCAGAGCAAAGGACAGGCCGAGGAGGAATACCATTGCCGCGGTTCCTGCGGCGGCCCCGATCTTTCCTTCGGTCGTCGGGAAGGCAGCGGCGACGGTCACGACTGTGGTGATCGCGCCGGGCCCGCCGAGCATCGGCATGGCGAGCGGAACAATCAGCTTGTCGTCGACAACCTCTTCCTTGTCCTTGACCGATTGAATGGCCTTTTTTGCGCCCTCCGTTTCATGACTGCTGTTGCCACCACCGCTCATCATGCTCATGCCGATGCCGAGGACGATCAGGCCGCCTGCGGTTTGAAAGGCAGGGATGGAGATCCCGAAAACTTCAAGCAGGGCCATGCCGCCGAAGATGGACAGCTCCAGAATGATGAGAACCGCCAGACTGGTCTTCAGGGCGGCCCGCAATTTGAAGCTGGTGGGGACGTCACCGGTGATGCCGATGAAAATCCCGGCGTTGCCGATCGGGTTGATCATCGCAAAAAGTCCGAGGAACGCCTTCATGAAAGCAGCTGTACTCATGGATCGAATATGCCCGAGTCCGGGTTCGAGTTCCAGCCGAGGACGGGGTGATCCCGATAGTTGCTCGAACTTGCTCGGCGCCGGCCTCAGGGCGAAGGGTAGAGCGAGGGCAAAGGCGCGGGTCGGGTCTGTTTTCGCGACCTTGCATGACGGCGTGCGAGCGGGTGGAAGGCCGCCGCCAGAACGGTGCCTGACCATGGTTGCGGCTCACGACCATAGAGGCAGCGGTCGAGGTCCCCCAGGGCCGCCATCAGATTGTCCTCCCCGAGACGATTTCCGAGTGCGACGAGAGTCGCTGGTCGAGGATCGGGCAGTGCGGCTGCCGCCCATTGCAAAAGAGCAGAACGGGCTTGCTGAGGATTGGATGCCCGACACGCCCCGAGTACCTCCCGGGCAAGCAGTCGCGGGCTGGGCGCCTTGTCGCGCCCGTGAAGGAGGCGCCGGTGTCGCCTGTGTCGCAGCCCCAGTCCCGCAAGGACGATGATGGCCAGCAGCCCCGCGATACCCAGTGCGGCAACCCACCCGGGTTGGGCGAGTGCGGTAGCCGCCCGGGGCGCGGCATCTTCGCCGTCCGAGACCGCGACGGGAGACTCGACCTGCGGGAGCGCCGCCCCGGCCTGGCCCGCGGCGGGGAGAACCTGAAACGTCCTGGCTTCGAGGCGCGCCACGCGAGGTTCCTGTGCGTCGACGTCGAACCACTTCACCTCTACCGCAGGGAAGTCCAGAGCCCCGGGACCTTCCGGGATAATCGTCACGCTTTCTTCGCGGACCGAGATCGTTCCATCTTCCGTGGGGCGCGTTCCGTTGCGCGTGCCTTCTGCGTATTGACGGGCTCCGCTGGGACCGGGGATCACAAAGGCGGGCAGTTGCTCGGAGCTGGCTCCCAGAACGCGCAGGGAGACGGTGCGGGTCAGTGCTTCGCCAAATGAAAGTTCGCCGCTTTCGGCGCTCCAGGCTTCGTGGAGTTGAACAACTTTCGCAGGCAGAAACCATCCTTCGGTGGCGTCGGGCCGCGCGCGTACCTCCAGCGAGACCGGATTGGAGGCCACCCGCCGTAGTGGACCGGATTGGCGGGAGCGGTCAAAGAAATCATTGAAGAAGCCTCGACTTCGGCGACGATTTTCCTCGGGTTTGGGCTGCATGCGCGCCTCGAGAATCGCGGGCGCAATCTGCAGAGTACCACTTTCCTGCGGGGTGATGCGGAAACGCTGCTCGTGCAGGCTGTAGCGTTGGCCGTCGAGAATCACCTGCCGGTTGGAGCTTTCTCCGGACGTCTCGATCTCCGCGCCCGCGATCTCGGGAGGCCGCAGGGTGCCGCTCTGCATCTTGCCCTGATCATAGACCCGCACCGTATAGATGAGTTCGGCTCCGACGAAGCCCTCGCTCTCTTCGAGTTCGGCTTCCACAAAGAGCGCGGGTCGAGAGCCCACTTTCTCCGCGGCCGGGGGCCTTGTCGCGATAGGGATGGCTGCGGTGGTCTGGCGTCCGGCCCGAATCGGCGGAATGCGGGTCACGTTGGCATCGTTGGGCAAGAGCACTACGACCCAGCTACTGCTTTCAGACCGGTCTCCGTTGACGATGGTGACATGCTGGCTTCTTCGGACGTCGAGGATCTGAAAGTTTTCCTCAAGTGGCCGAAGGTCGGGTTCTGCTACCGCGGTGGGGTCATCTTGTTCGAGGGTGAGGGTGATGGTTTCGCCGGGGAGAATCTCGGCGCGATCCACGCTTGCCTGCAGCGCGGCGGCGACCGGCGAGGCGCTGGCGAGCATAATGGCCAGCAATCCGCCGGCGAGCAATTTTTGATGAAGATGCATCTCTTCCCTATCCTCTGGTTTCAGTATTCCTGAGGCGCGTAGCGCCGCTCGGCGTACCGCTGCCGGATCTTGGCCCGAAGAAGGCCCGCGGGGTCCTGCGGAATCTGGCGAAGCTTTTGCTCGCGTGCCTGAGCCTCTTCGGTGATTTCCTCATTCATGCGAGCCATCTTCTGTTCACGAGTCGTGCCCTGCGGTTCGGCCTCCTGCTCGGCTTCGGCCAGAGCCTTGTCGACCTGCTCTTCGAGATCCTGCTCCTCGCTTGCGGATTGTTCTTCCTCGCCGGGGGCCTCGGCTTGTTCCGGATCTGCAGGTTCGCCGTTTTCCGGACGTTCGGAAGCATTGTCGGCAGATTCCTGATCCGAATTTTCTCCCGACTGCGGGTCGCCATTTTGATCGGAAGGCTGGCTTTCGCTGTTTTCCGAATTTTCTCCTTGTTCGCCGTCCTGCTGCTCTTGTGAATCCTGTTGTTGATCCTGTTCCTGCTGCTGTTCGAGAAGACTCTTGATGAGATCGCGGTTGAAGGTGGCGTCCTCATGGTCGGGCTGTGCCGCGAGGACCTCTTCATAGGTCGAGAGCGCTGTCTGCAGATCGCCCTGTCGTGCCAGAGCATTTGCCTGGTTGTAGAGATTCTCGGAACCCGGAAGTTCTCCGTAGCTCTCGGCAGCGGCTGTGAAATCACCCGCACCGTATAGAGAAGCGGCTCGCCAGTCCGGGGAGTCGAAGAGCTCGGCCGCCTCGGATTTTCGATTCTCCTCGAATGCGATCGCGCCCTGTTCGTCGCGACTCGCCCACAGGTCGTCCCAGAAGGAAGCGCTGCTCGTTGCCGGCGTGCCCAGAACCAGCGCCACAAAGAACATCAGAAGCCAGCCCCGGCGAAAAGCCAGCGGCGCGAGAAGCAGCGGGACCAAAACCAGCCAGATGCCGGCATCCTTCCAGACCTCCAGCGAGAGCTGTGAGTCCTGCTCGCCGAAGCCGTAGGTGAGCGGATCGGCCAGAACGGTTTCGATGTCGAGGCCGTCGGCGCGGGTTTGTGCAAATTGACCACCGCCAGCGGCGACGATCTCGCGCAGTCCTGCGTCCTCCTTGCCAAATCCGATCGCGGATACCCGAAATCCGGCGGCGCGGGCCGCGCGAGCGGCTCGGATGTCTGCGGAAAGTGCGTCGGGCCGGTCGGATAGAAGAATGATCTGCCCCGAACCGCTTTCGGTCCGTTGCAGGAGGTCCATCGCTTCCCGAATCGCTCGGCCGGGACGGCTGCCGGTTCCCGGCATCAAGTCCGTGGAAAGCAACGGCACCATTTCTTCAATGACCTGAATGTCTTCGGTGAGGGGTACCGCCACAAAGGGTTCTTCGGCGAAAACGATCAAGGCATTCTGCTGGTCGGCGTTCGCTTCGAGCAGATCAAAAATCTCGTAACGCGCACGAGCCAACCGCGACGGGCTCAGGTCGGTGTCGTCCATCGAGGTGGCCATATCGAGAGCAAGGACCGTGGGTGTTCCACCTGTTTCTCCGGGGATCGAGGTCTTCTCCCAGGTGGGTCCTGCGAGCGCGACACTTGTGGTCAGCCACGCCAGGGCTGCGACATAGAGTGGCCAGCGGTGACGGCCGTGGCTTTCCTGAACTACGAGATGTCGCAAGAGATGGGGGTCGACCAGCGTGCGCCAGGAGTTGCCAGTTTTTTCCCGGCGCCATGCCAGAACAATCAGGAGACTCGCGGGTAGAACGGCGAGGAGCCAAAGAGGTCGGAGAAAATGAAATGTCTCGGGGATCATGTTCGTGAATCCTCCCCTGGTGGGAGGGCCTCGGTGGTCGAGGCGAACATGCCTGGCCGAGTCGCGGCGATTCCCAGACTCAAAAGCATCGTCAGCCCGAGGGGCCAGGCAAATAGATCGCGCCGCGGCCGAGTGGTGCGCGGTTCGCCCTCGGTCGGTTCGATACGGTCGATCTCACGGTAGACTTGCGCCAGGGCCTCGGCGTTTCTTGCGCGGAAGTACTGGCCACCGGTGGTGTCGGCGATATCCTGCAGAAGTTGCTCGTCGAGATCCGCTGATGGGTTGACGATGCGGCGTCCGAACAAACCCTGACGGACTCCGGTATCGGCACCGACGCCGATTGTATGGACGCGGATTCCTTCGGCGGCCGCCAATGTCGCTGCCTCACGAGGATCCAGTGCACCCGCATTATTGGCGCCGTCGGTCAGAAGAACCAGAACCCGGCTATCTTCCGGCCGCTCGCGCAATCGCAGGACCGAGGTCCCGAGAGCATCGCCGATTGCTGTTTCCTGTCCCGGGAGACCTACTTGTGCCTCGGCGAGGAATTCGCTGACGGTCTCGCGATCAAATGTCAGGGGTGCCTGGAGGTAGGCGCGTGTGCCGAAGAGTACCAATCCGACACGATCGCCTGTGCGGCGGGTCAGAAAGTCTTCGGCCACATGTTTGACCACGGTCAGGCGATCCGCGCGGCGGCCGCCCATGGTGAAGTCTTCGCGAGCCATGCTGCCGGACAGGTCGATTGCCAGCATCAGATCTCGCCCCGTGGCCGGGAGGGTCCGGGGGGCCCCCACATGAACGGGGCGCGCGGCTGCGGTGACCAGAAAGATCCAGGCGATACTGGCGGCGAGCAAAAGAGCCAGACGTCCGCCGCGGGCCCGACCCGCAGCACTATGTGTCTCGGAGAGTTCCTGAAAAAAGGGCACCCGGAGAGCGCCGGCACGTGTCGGGCGCGCCGGCGAGAGGAGCCATCGCGCCAGCAGCGGCAAGGGCAGAAGGGCAAACATCCAGGGCCAGCTGAACTCGATCATGAATTCCTCCGAATCCATTGGCGCGTCTCGAGAATCAATTGCTCGCGGGTTGCGGCCTCCGGCGATGGCTGGCTTGCCGGCTCCTCCGGTGCATAAGGTGCTTGCGCCAAAAGAACACCGACGGATGCTTGCAGGCTATCGCTATGGGCTTGCAGGAATTCTGCCCATGCCTTGCCATGCAGGCTGGCGACAGCTCCGGCTCCGAAGCGAACCATCGCGACGCGCCGTAGAAGCGCCGAGAACCCGGTTGCCAACTGCTGCAGATCACCAGACGTCGCTACCAGAACATCAAGTTCGGCTAGCGCCATGCGCCGGGCACTGCCTTGGCGACGCAGGCGGACGTAGAAGACGAGAAGAGAAAGGCCGATCACCGCGAGGGCCACGATCCACCAGCCGGGGGCCGGGACCCAGGAAGTGATGGGATCGGGGAGATGGATATCGCGCAGGTTGGCGAGTGGGTCCTGAGCTTGCGGATTCATCGGCGCCCCCTCCTGCTGCCAATGGCGCCGGCTTGTTGGAAAATCTTTTTGCGGGCCACCAGATCCTCGGGTGCATCGGCGCTCCCGAGAAGGAACAACCCGATACGCCGGTTGCGGCAAACCCGATCCAGATAGCTCTTCCTTTGGGCGAAACGCTCGGCCCAGGCCTCGCGCAGCGTGCGATCGCCGCTTCCGACGCTCAGGACCTTCTCGCCGTCGCTGACTTTCAGACCATCGGCTTGGGGCAATTGGCTCTCGAGCGGGTCGTGGAGAAGGATGCAGCGAAGATCGGCTCGGAGCGAGAGTCGTCCGAGAGCCTTCTCCGCCCCTGCATCAAAGTCGTGGAAGTCACTCAGGATGAAGATCAGAGCACCCGAGGAAATCAGGCGTTCGAGCCTCTCCAATCCATCCTGAAGCGGCAGGCTGCCGGACTGATCCTCTTCGGCTGTGGCGGCGGCCACCCGGCGCAGGAATTCATGGAGTTGGGCCGAGCTGCGTGCCGGGGGAACCTCGCGAGATCCGTTGACGCCCATGATCAGTCCCCCGACCCGGTCGCCCGCGTCCTTGGCGGCCCACGCAAGGGCTGCGGTGGCGCGCGCGGCTTGCACGGACTTGAAGGCGCCCCGCGTGCCGAAGCGCATGGCGGCACGTTGATCGATCAGAAAATAGACTGGCCTCTCTCGTTCTTCCTCAAAGAGCTTGGTGTGGACCTTCCCGGTGCGGGCGGTCACCCGCCAGTCGATCGCACGGATATCATCGCCGGCTTGATAAAGCCTCGTTTCGTCGAATTCCATGCCGCGGCCCCGGAAGCTGGAGGCATAGGGGCCGGCTTGACGACTGCGGACGCGGAAGGAGGGCTTGGCGGTGCCACCTTTGGGCTGGTTGCGAAAACGAGCCAACTCCGCGGGAGTTGCCTGTACGCCGGTGAGATCCTTGTTCTGCACGGGTATTGCCTCGAGGCTCAGGCCAGCGGGACTTTCTGGATGAGGGTATCGAGCAGGCCATCGGCGGTTTGGCCGTCGGCTTCCGCCTCGAAAGTCAGCAGAATGCGGTGTCGTAGAACATCCTTGGCGACGGCTTGGACATGGTCGGGTGTGACGAAGTCCGCTCCTTCGAGCCACGCATGGGCCCGCGCGCATCGGTCCAGAGAGATCGTTCCTCGTGGACTGGCGCCGCAACGGACGGCTTCGGCCAAGGACGCGTCGTAGAGTTCCGGGTTCCGGGTGGCCAGCACCAATTGCACCATATATTCCTCGAGCGCGGGAGAGACGAAAAGATCGAGAGCCTCGCGGCGTGCCGCAAAGATCGTTGTTTGGGAGACATGATCGAAGGCGGGCAGCTCCTGGCCTCGCGCTTCGTCGCGCACGAGAGAAAGGATTTTCCTTTCCGCATCGGCCTCGGGGTAGCCGATCTGGACGTACATCAGAAAACGGTCGAGTTGCGCTTCCGGCAAGGGGTAGGTGCCCTCCTGCTCGATGGGGTTTTGTGTTGCCATCACCAGAAAGAGTTCGGGCAGGGGATAGGTCTTGCGGCCCACCGTCACCTGTCTTTCGGCCATGGCTTCGAGCAGCGCACTCTGCACCTTGGCTGGTGCGCGGTTGATTTCATCGGCCAGAACCAGATTGTGGAACAGGGGCCCCTGTTCGAAGCGAAAGCTGCCATCTTCGGGTCGATAGACGTCGGTTCCCGTCAGGTCAGCGGGCAGAAGGTCCGGGGTGAATTGAATCCGGTGGTCCCCGGCTTCGATCGCTCGAGACAGTTCTCGAATCGCCTTGGTCTTGGCCAGGCCCGGCGCGCCTTCGACGAGAAGGTGCCCATCGGCAATCAGGGCTTCGATGAGGCGGTTGGTCAGGATCTTCTGCCCTACAATCCGCTCCTGAAGATGATCCCGGAGGCCGCGGATTTCCTTCCACGGTTCACTGGTTTTGCTCTCGATATCCAGCACCTTTTCGCTCATTCTTGCTTCCTCTCGTGGTCCCGATCTGGTCCGACCTTGTTGTTTTGCATGTTTCGACGAGGTTGGGGTGGAAAATACCATGCGAAACCCTTGCCACTTCATGAACAATTGTTCATGTGGCTATTTGCTCGGCTCGGGGATGCCGGTGTGATGTCGGTGTTTTGCCCCGAGAGCCAGCTTCGCTAGATTCGCCTCATGCCCGAAGGTGGATTGGCAGAGAGCCGCACACGATTGTTTCTGAAGAGTTTGCTGGCGTTGGCGGTCTTTACCTTGGCGACGCCCTGGCTGCTGCGGCCCTGGTTCCTCGGCCAGGACCTCCTTCCCGAAAGTTCCCTGACGCTGGGGTTGATGGAGGACACCGATCTTTTCCTCAATATCTGGATCCTTGGCTGGATCGCGCGAGCCGTCAACGAGTTTCCCGGCCTGATCTTTGGGGGGAATATCTTCTACCCGACGCCCAATGCGATTGCGGGCTCGGAGAATATGTTGGCCCATATTCCGGTCACCGCCGCCGTATGGGCGCTGACCGAGCAGGCTTTGCTGGTCTTCAAGGCCATGGTTTGGGAGAGCTTCGCGCTCTCGGGCCTCGCGATGTGGGCTTTTGTGTACTTTCATACCCGCAGCTTTGCGGCGGCGTTGCTCGCCGGTGCGGCCTTCACCTTCGCGCCCTGGCGGGTGCAAAATGTGCCTCATCCCCAATATCTTGGCTTCGGCTACCTGCCGCTGGCCCTTCTGGGTGTGGATCTATGGTTGGTCGATCGGCGTCGGCGGGGCCTGGTGCTGCTGGCGCTGGGTTTGGCGTTGCAGGCTCTGGCTTGCCTTTATCTGGGTTATTTTACGTTTCTGCTCGTGCCTCTCTACGTGCTGGTGCGTCTGGGGCAAACGCCCGAGCGCCGGGGCTCGGCGGCCTTGGGGCTTTTCCTGGGCGGTATCGCCGGGGTTCTCTGCACCCTTCCGGTCGCCTTCCCGTATCTGGCGGCCCGCGATAGCGGCATGATCTCTGCGTGGAATATTGCGGCCTCGGGGGATTGGTCGTTTGAATGGTGGTGGTATCTCGGATCTCCCTTTCTGTTTCGGGTGGGCTGGCCACTACTGGCCCTGCTGGCTGTGGACGCGATCCTGCGGATCGCGTCGCGCCGCAGTATCGCGCGCCGATCTCTGGGGCCTGTGGAGGTAGCTCTGTGGTGGATGGTGCTGGGGGCGGCCTGGCTCTCGACCGGACCGGCCCCGGAGCTCTGGGGGGAATGGTCGTTGCCGACACCCTACGGGTTGCTCCAGGACTGGATTCCGGGCTTTGCCCAACTCCGCGGGCCCGGTCGTTTCTTCATGATGGTGGCCGCGGGCCTGGCCGCACTTTCGGGTTTTGCCGCGCAGCGTCTGTTGACCCATGCCCCGGATTGGTTGCGTTTCGCGGCGCCGATTGCCGGCGTAGCAGCCTTTCTGGTGGTCGCAGCGCCGGTGCCGGCTCCGGTGGTCTCGGCCGGGTTGGCGCCCGGAGCCGTGGAACCGGTCTACAAACTCCTGAGGGATCGGCGCGGCACCGGAGGGGTCCTGGAACTGCCGGCTGCGGTGACGGAAAACGATATTCTCGGGAATTACCGCAACGCTCGCTATATGATGGCGAGTACGACCCATTGGCGACCGCTGCTCAACGGCGTCACCGGCCACAACCCGGATCTGGCGAATCTCTATGACTCGCTCACCCGACGACTACCCGACCCCGAGGCCTGGGCAGCGCTGGTCGGAATCGTGGACATCGATGTTCTGGTCGTTCACGAGGCCCGGATGAAGGACTACCGCCCCTATGAACGTCGTTGGGGGGGGCGGTTGCCGCGGGGTCTTCGTCGGGTGGCGGCGCTCGGTGATAGCACGGTTTTCGCGGTGGAGACGCCCGCGCCGGATGGCTGGTACAAGACACTCATGGCGCAGGCATCGGAAGAAGATGCGCTTACTTTTGCGGGCCGTTCTCGAGCCGAGCTGGCACCTGGATGTCGGGGCGCCGCGATCACGTGGGTTGATACGCCGTCGGTTGTGGCGATGGCCCCGGTTCCCCTCGTCCTCGATGTCACCTTCGAGAATCAAAGTGATTGCGACTGGCCGGGTTTTGCCGTGCGGGATCGGGGATTGGTGGGCCTGAGCTATCAGTGGATTCGGCCCGATGGTGTTTCCGTGACCTATCCCGGCCCTGCCTTTTCGCGGTTGATTCGTGACGTTCGAGCAGGCGAAACCGTGGAAAGCTCCGTGGTCGTGCAGCCGGCCAGCGGCCCGGAAGGGTCGTGGACACTCGAGGTCCAGTTGGTGCAAAATGGAATCGGGTCGCCCCTGGCGGTGTCCCGCCATCCGATCGAGTTGCGGGCTTTTGCCCCTCAGGCAAATTCGGGGGACCCTCTTCCCGGGGCCGGGTCTTGATGACGGATGGCATAATGAGCCTGCAGGTATTATCCAAAGAACCGAAATGTTGAGTTTGGCGGATTTAGGCCCCGGTGATGTGGTGAAAGTTGCTCAGGGTATCGAGACGGGACGCAGGCTCTCTTCGATGGGGCTGGTCGCGGGGACGGAAGTACGCATCGTTCGCCGAGCACCGATGGGCGACCCTCTGGAAATGGAAGTGCGGGGTTGTCGGATCTGCTTGCGTGCAGACCAACTACGCCAGGTGCTCGTCGAGCGGGTTTCATGAGCGACATCCCCTCGGATTCGGGAGCGCAAGGGGTCACGCGGACCGTGGCATTGGTGGGCTCGCCGAACGCGGGCAAGACCACACTTTTCAATGCATTGACCGGTTCTTCGGCCAGGATCGGCAACTATGCCGGCGTGACTGTGGAGCGCCGTGAGGGCAACTTCCAGAGCGGAGATTCGACGCTCCGCATTCTGGATCTCCCCGGCACCTATGCGCTGGAAGGCGAGACGCCGGACGAGAAAATCGTCCATCAGTTGCTGCACGGAGAGATCCCCGGAGAGCCACTCCCGGACGCCTTGTTGGTGGTCGCCGACGCAACGACTTTGCAACGCAGCCTAGGCCTCGTACTCGAAGCGATCGAACATGGCTTGCCCACGATTCTCGTCCTGACGATGATCGACGAGGTCAAGGCCCGCGGCGGCCGTCTGGACCCAATGGCCCTGTCTCGAGAACTCGGCATCCATGTCCTGGGCGTGGTGGGTCACCGCGGAGTTGGTCTGGAGCCACTGCGCAAATTCCTCGAAGACCCTGCCAGCTGGCCGGGGGCCTCGCGGAAAGAGCCTCTGGATCTCGGGATCGCCGACGAGCGTTATGCTCGCGTCGATGCACTCTGCGCGGCAGCTTCCGCAGCGGATCTGGAGCCTGATCGACGCAGCGATCGGATCGATCGGCTTCTGCTGCATCCGTGGCTGGGACTCGGGGTCTTCGGACTGGTCATGGTGCTGCTCTTCCAGAGCATCTTTGCCTGGGCGGTGCCGGCAATGGATTTGATCGACGAGGGGTTCGGTACGCTGGCAGAAGCCTCCCGCGCGGTTTTGCCCGAAGGGCTCATTGCCGATCTGGTAGCCGATGGCATCATTGCCGGCGTCGGTGGTGTCGTCATCTTTCTCCCGCAGATCGTGATTCTGTTTACCTTCCTGCATCTGCTTCAGGACGTCGGCTATATGGCACGAGCGGCCTTTGTCATCGATCGCGTGATGGGCTGGGCGGGCCTGCAGGGCCGGAGTTTTGTGCCTCTGCTTTCGTGCTTTGCCTGTGCCATTCCGGGGATGATGGCTGCGCGGACGATTGCTTCCCCACGCGAGCGGCTGGCGACGATCCTGGTCGCTCCCTTCATGACCTGTTCCGCCCGGCTGCCGGTCTATGCTCTCTTGATCGCGGCTTTCGTTCCGGCCACATCGGTCGGTCCTCTCGGCCTTCAGGGTCTGGTCATGTTGGGGCTCTATCTGCTGGGGGCGTTCACGGCCTTTCTCACGGCCTGGTTGCTGACATCCACATTGCTGCGTGGGCAGGTCTCGGTGTTCTACATGGAACTCCCCCCGTATCGCTGGCCGACCTGGGGTCTTCTCGGGCGACAGGTCTGGCAGAGTGCAGCGGCCTTTTTGAAACGCGCGGGGACCATTATTCTCGCCTCCTCAATCGTGCTCTGGGTCTTGATGACGTTTCCGACAGCACCGGAGAACCCGACGCTGACGCCCAGTCAGCAGGCACAGGCCAACCTCGAAGCCAGCGCGGCCTCGAAGTTGGGACATTTTATCGAGCCGGCGATTCAGCCTCTGGGTTTTGATTGGAAGATTGGCGTAGGGCTGGTCGCAAGTCTGGCGGCACGAGAGGTGATCGTCTCGACTCTCGCGCAGATCTACGCGGTGGCCGATATCGATGGCGGGACTCCGCTCCGGGAAGCTCTTGTGAACGACATCGATCCACGGACCGGGAAACGTGTTTTCGATCTGCCAACCGCACTTTCTCTGCTGGTCTTTTTTGTCTTTGCTCTGCAATGTACTTCGACCGTCGTGGTGATGGCGCGCGAGACGGGTGGCTGGGGGTGGCCGGCGCTGGCGTTTACCTACATGCTGGCATTGGCGTGGGTGGGAAGCTTCATCACCTACCAGGTTTCGACAAGGTTGCTCTAGATCGTGCCGGCGTCGGAACTGCATATCTATCTCATCCGACCCACGAAATATGACGACGACGGCTATCTGCTGCGGCATTGGCGCGGCGTGCTTCCTTCCAACACGCTCGCCTGCCTGCGAGGGTTGACCGAAAAAGTTGTCGCCGACAAGGAACTCGGTGACGTTCGGGTGCGGATTTTTTCGTGTGACGAATCCGTCGAGGCGATCCCCGAGCGTAGAATCTATCGCTCGCACAAGCGTTCCGATGTCGAAGTCCTGGTGGGATTGGTCGGGGTGCAGACCAATCAAGCCCCTCGTGCGATTGATATCGCTCTTCGCTTGCGCGCCCATGGTGTGACCGTCCTTGTGGGCGGTTTCCATGTCTCGGGCACTTCCTGCGGAGACGCGGCGCCGGCGGAAATCTCTACCTTGAAAAGCGCGGGCGTGACCTTGGTGCGCGGGGAAGTGGAAAATCACTGGGCGGAGATTCTCCGCGATGCTCATGCGGGAAACCTTCGGCCAATTTACGATTTTCTGGGCACGCCACCCGATCTGTCGGAGGCAGCGCTGCCTTCGCCCGATCCGCGTCTGATGCGCAAATTTGTCCACTCATCGTTTGTGACGATGGATTCGAGTCGCGGTTGTCCGTTTTCATGTTCCTTCTGCACGATCATTCAGATTCAGGGACGCAAGATGCGGACGCGCGAACCGTCTCGGATTTCGGAAATGATTTCTTCGCGGCATCACCCGGGTGGTATCGATCAATATTTTTTCACGGATGATGATTTTGCTCGCAATCCGCATTGGCGAGAGATCTTGCTTGAACTGATTCGCTTGCGGGAAGAGGAAGGCAAACCGATCCGCTTTCTGATGCAGAGCGATTTGCTCGCGCATAAACAGAAGGATTTTATTTCGCTCGCGCGGCGGGCCGGTTGCTTTCAGGTCTTTCTCGGGATGGAGAGTTTGGATGCCGGTGCGCTCGCGGGAGCCGGTAAGCGACAAAATAGAATCTCGGAGTACGCCGACACCGTCCGGGCATGGCAGGACGCAGGGATCTTCGTCCACGCCGGTTATATTGTCGGGTTCCCCCACGACACACCCGATTCCGTGCGCCACAATGTGCGGCGGCTGAGAGACGAGATCGGGGTGGATCTGGCCTCGTTCTTTTTGCTCACGCCATTGGCCGGTTCACAGGACCATACGCAGGCGCTAGCCGCGGGCGTTGCGATGGATGCCGATCTGAATCGGCACGATACCTTTCATGCGATTACCGACCCGGGGGCGATGACACGGGAGGATGCCGAGGCCGTCTACCGCGAATCCTGGCGGGAATTCTATTCGTTCGAGCACCGGCGCCGAAGGTTGGCCGCCTGGCCGGAGGAGCAACGGGCCACTCTTCTGCAGAATTATCTCTGGTACGGATGCGCGACCGGAGTCGATGATTTCCATCCGATGATGACCGGCTTCGTTCGATGCAAGCCTCGCGGTGACCGACGCCCCGGGTTCCCCGTGGAGGGCCCGGTTCGGCATCTCGTCCGCCGGGTGCCCGAAGTTGGCCGGATGGTTCTCGGTTACGGTAGCGAGATCGCAACCGCCCAGCGGCTTTGGAAACGGGCTTCCGACGCGCAGGAAGGTCGGGGATGGTGGGACTTCCTCAGTCACCTCTTTGCGACCAAGGCACGAGAGTCGGGAAGCCTGGACCTGGCGTACCGGGAACGATGAGCTGAGAAGCTGTCTCTGGCCGGGCCAATTCGGATGGTTTCCGGATTCGCCGGTTGTTGCGCGAGCCGTGGTCGGTCATGGTGTTTGCGTGTGGAAACTCTCCTATGTCCGGACCTGTGCCCTTCTTGGCCTCGTTCTGGGTTGGCTTCCCATGTTGTTCCATGGGCCCATTCCCGAAAAGTTTGACCAGTTCTATATCTCCGGTTCGTGGGCCGTCTGGGCGTGGTACCTCTCGCGCATGTCGATTGGTCTGCTCATCGGCATCACGGTGCGCCCGCGGACCTTCTGGCTGCGCGGTTTGTTGGTGGGGGGCCTTGTCATGCTCCCTCTCGGATTCGTATCGTTGGCGGTTCCGACCTGCGGTCCGACCTGTATGGGTGCCAACATTCTCACCGGAGCCGGGGAGGGGTTGCTCATCGTTTTGTTGGCCTGGTGGTTGACCGGCCAGCAACGGATCGAGGACTGATGCCGCGTGAGCGATGATCTTTCGAAGGCTCGGGGGACAGGTGCCAGAACCGATTGGTTGTTGGTGCTCGTGTCGGTTGCCTTGCATGCGCTGGCCTTTCCTCCCTGGGACCAACCGCTGGCTGCGTGGGTTGCACTCGCTCCGCTGCTTCTGGCCCTGCGAAAGAAAACCGCGGGGCGCGCCTTGTTGCTGGGTTTCGTCTGGGGGGCCGGATCGATCTGGGCCCAGGGCTATTGGGTGCCGCTCGGGATCTCCTATTATTACGATCAGCCGCTGGTTTTCGGCATTCTCTTCTCGCTGGCTGCCTCGATCGTTTTTTATGCGACCTATACCGCGCTCTTTGCGTTGGCGGCCTCTCGCCTCCCGCCGGGTTGGTCGGCCTTCCCCCGGGCCTGCAGCCTGGGAGTATTGTTTGTGACAGCGGAATGGGCCCGGGCCAGCTTTCTGAGCGGCGACCCCTGGCTGTTGTTGGGCTACGCCCTCGTCCCCGGGCTGGGTTTTGCGCAGATCGCGGATCTCGGAGGGGTCTATATTCTGTCGTTCTTTCTCGTGCTGGCGAATGCCGCGCTGGTGGAATGCTGGGCAGGATTTCCGCAACGCTCCGGGGTGCGTTTGAAGGAGGCGCTTTCGACTCTGGCGCTGGCGGTCCTGATTCCGGGCGTTTACGGTGTCTGGCGCCTTCTCGACCCTGTCGAGGCCGCAGAGACCATGCCGATCGCGATTGTGCAGACCGATCAGGATCTCGGTGCGCATTGGCAAGAAGAATTCTATGGCCGCGGTCTGCGGGACTATGTGGCGCTTTCCGAGAAGGCGGTGGACGCGGGGGCCGAGTTTCTCTTCTGGCCGGAGGGATCGATCAATTTTTTCGTGGCGGATGATCCGAACTATCGGAACTATATCGAGAGCGCCGTGGCTTCCTGGGATGTGGATCTGATTTTGGGCGGACCGTTCCGCGAATCGAATCCCGAGGGTGATGAATCGTATCGAAACTCGGCTTTCTATCTGGAGCCCGAAGGCGGTCTGGTCGATCGATACGATAAACATCGCCTGCTTCCCTTTGGTGAATATTTCCCGTTGCAGATGATCCATTTTCTGCGCCGCTTTGAACGTGTTCGCTCCTTTACGCCGGGCACGGGTCCGTCATGGATTGATACCCGGCAGGGCCGCATGGCCATCTCGATCTGTTTTGAGGCGATCTTCCCCGATGAGGTTCGACGGCAGATGAACGATGGGGCCCAGATTCTGGTCAATCTCTCCAACGATGCCTGGTTGGGACCGGGGGCCGGGCCCGCACAGCATCTTTTGATGGTGCGCTTGCGTGCGATCGAGAATCGCACCTGGGTGGTGCGGGCAACCCCGACGGGGATTTCGGCATTGATCAATCCTTACGGATCGATCGAGGGTGAACTTCCACGGGGAGAGGCGGGCTTCCTTGCTGGCGAGGTGGCCTTGTTGTCCATATCGACGCCCTACCAGCGCTACGGAGATGTATTCGCAGGGCTGTGTGCATTTGGCAGCGGGCTTGTGCTGCTGATGGCCCATGGTCCGCTGAGTCGCCGGAGAGGACGTCTTGGGTCAAGCTGATTCATGCCGCCCTTGCGGTGCAGGAGGGGCGGGCCGATGCGCTTTGCGAATCTCTTTGCAGGAAGAGAATGAATCGGCGACGTTGAGGCAGAAATGAAGAAATCGATTCGGAACGCTTTCGCGCTGGTCGCACTTTTGGTCCTGCCGCAATCAGCTGAGGCCGTGGTCGAGGAGGTCGTGCGGGGCGAGGCTCTCCGGGTATTTATTGCTCGGAAAATCATCACGATGGACCCGGCTTTGCCCGCGGCAAGTGCGGTGGCGGTGCGAGGGGATCGGATCGTCTCGGTGGGCTCTCTGGAGTCTCTGGCGCCCTGGTTGGAACAATACCCCTACGAAATTGACCGGACCTTTGCCGAGGATGTTCTGCTGCCGGGCTTGATCGACCCTCACCTGGATCCGATGATGGCCGCGGTGATTCTGCCGATGCGCTTTGCGACACCGGACTCCTGGGATTTGCCCGATCGTCGCGTGCGCGGGCTCCGGGGCGGTGAGGCGTACAAGAAACGCCTGCGCGAATTGGCGGCGGAAACGCCCCCGGGTGAAATTCTTTCCGTCTGGGGATTCCAGCCTGAATTCCATGGTCCGATGGCGCGAGACGATCTTGATCAAATCGCCCCGGACCGGCCGATTTTACTCTGGCACCGATCGTTCCATGAGGTCTTCCTGAATACCGCTGCCCTCGAGGCGCTGAAAATTTCAGAACAGGAAGCCCGTGCCCTGGACGCCGCGAGCTGGGAGGAGGGTCATTTCTACGAAAGCGGCCTTGCGGGGATCCAGGAGAAATTGATGCCGGTCGTGGCGTCGCCGGGCAGAGTTGTGGCCGGCCTCCGGCAGCTTCGGGGAATTCTGGTCGCGGGGGGGATTACAACGGTCGGGGATACGGCCTCGGGGGTGCTCGATCTTGACCTCGAATTTTCTTTCATGCAGACCGCTTTCGAGAAAGAGGAGACGCCCTTTCGAGTGTATCTGATTCCCGGAGCCCATGGCATGGGCTCCAAATGGGGACATGCACAGGCCGCGGTGGAGATCGCGAAACTCCCGGCAAAAAATACGCGCCGATTACAATATCTTCCCAACGTGAAGCTCCTTGCCGATGGCGCGTTCTTCTCGCAGCGCATGCAGCTGGGTCCGCCGGGATATATCGACAATCATTCCGGGGATTGGTTGATGACGCCCGCGGAGCTGGAAGCCGCGGCGCGGGTTTATTGGAATGCCGGCTACCAAATTCATGTGCAGGCCAATGGTGACGCAGGCATCGGGGCGACCCTCGACGTTCTCGAAACCTTGTTGGAGGAGAACCCACGCGAGGACCATCGTTTCACCATCGTGGATTTCGGCTATTCCACGCCCGCACAGATCGAGCGGATTGCTCGTCTTGGCGCACAGATTTCCGCGAATCCGTACTATCTGTATGCCCTCGGAGATCTCTACGCAGAGATCGGTCTCGGGACCGATCGGGCGGAGGTCATTTCGCGGTTGGGCTCCGCGGTGAAACGAGGCATCCCGGTGGCGTTGCACTCCGACTTTACGATGGCGCCGGCACGGCCGTTGCAACTGGCCTGGAACGCGGCCTCGCGGCGCACTGCGGACGGAAAAGTATTTTCGCCCGAAGAACAACTCACCCTCGATCAGGCTTTGCGCGCGGTGACGATCGACGCCGCTTATATTCTTGGTAAGGAAGAAGAGATCGGTAGTATCGTTGCGGGCAAGAAGGCCGACTTCACAGCTTTGGGGATGGACCCCTACGAGGTCGGTATTCGCGGGCTGGATAAAATCACAATCCGGGGAACCATTTTCGAAGGTCAGGCGCATCCGGCAGCAGGAGCAGGGAAGTAGATGAGCGATTCTATAAAGTCATTGATGGAGAAGCTGACGCGCGAAGAAAAAGTCAGCCTGGTTGCGGGCCACGATATGTGGACCACCGTGGCGATCCCACGTTTGGGCATTCCTGCCTTGAAGGTAACCGATGGGCCTAACGGCGCCCGCGGGGGCTCTTTTTCCGGCAAGGCATCGGCTTGCTTCCCCTGCGGGAGCGCTCTGGCGGCCAGCTGGGACGTGGAGCTCGTCGAGCAGGTCGGGGAGGCACTCGCGGATGAAGTGCGTACCAAGGGGGCCCGGATGTTGTTGGCCCCAACGGTCAACATCCACCGAACGGTTCTCGCGGGGCGGAATTTCGAATGCTTTTCCGAGGACCCTCATCTCTCGGCCCGTATGGCGGTGGCTTATGTGCAGGGCGTGCAGAGCCAGCGTGTTTCGGTCTGCATCAAGCATTTTGTCTGTAACGACCAGGAATATGAACGCATGACGATTTCCTCCGAGCTCGGCGATCGAGCCTTGCGGGAGATTTATCTCCGGCCGTTCGAGGCAGCAGTGCGGGAAGCCGGTGCGCGGGGCGTGATGTCTGCCTATAACCGGATCCGCGGAACGTATGCCTGCGAGAACAAACCCTTGTTGCGGGACGTTCTGCGTGAGGAATATGGTTTCGCGGGCGTTGTCGTCTCGGATTGGTTCGGGACGCAATCGACGGGTGAGGCCTTGAGCGCCGGTCTGGATCTGGAAATGCCCGGGCCCTCTCAGCGGCGGGGGCCACATCTTGCTGCAGCGCTCGAGCAAGGAGAGGTCTCGCCGGAAGCGCTGGATGCTGCCGTGCGCAATCTCCTGGAGTTGCTGGAGTGGACCGGGGCGCTGGAGCAGGGCGGCCCCGAGGAAGAGGCCGCCAGTGATCCGGGCAAGCATCGCGACCTTTTGCGCCGTGCCTCTGCGAGTTCGATCGTTCTTTTACGCAACGAAGGGTCGGTATTGCCTTTGCGCGCGGACAAACTTTCCCGCATTGCGATCCTTGGCCCGAATGCTGACGAGATCGAGCCGCAGGGTGGTGGGAGTGCGCAGGTAGCTCTCGGAGAGATTCAATCTCCTCGACGTGTCCTGCAGGAGCGCTTGGGCGATACCGCGGACGTGGTCTTCGAGCGCGGCTGCGATATCCATCGGACCATTCCGGCCCTGCGTTGCCCGGCGGTGATCGAATATTTCGAGGGCCGTGACCTCGACGGCGCCGTTTTGGCGACCGAAGAGATCCGCCGTCTGCACTTCACCTGGCTGGGGGTACCGGCCAAAGGGGTTTCGACCACGTTTTCCGCACGCGTGCGATGTCAATTCATGGCGGAAGAGTCAGGCGCTTATTCCTTCGGTCTTGTGAGTGCCGGGCGGAGTCGCCTGATGGTCGATGACGAGCTGGTGGTGGATAATTGGACCAAGCAGGAAAGTGGCACCTCCTTTTTCGGCATTGGCTCCAAGGAGGTTTCCGAGCAACTACATCTCGAGGCCGGGCGCGCCTATGATGTCGTTGTCGAGTACAGCTCGTTGCCCATGGGTGGATTGGGTGGCCTGACAATCGGCTGCCTTGCTCCAAGGCCGACGGATATGATGGATCGGGCGGTCGAGGCCGCGCGCAAGGCGGACGTCGCGCTTGTCTTTCTCGGCTCCAATCCGGACTGGGAGTCCGAGGGTCGAGATCGCAAGAGCATGCAGCTCCCCGGGGATCAGGAAGAATTGGTTACGCGGGTCGCCGCAGTCAACGCCAATACAATTGCGGTGGTGAATGCAGGTTCGCCGACCGCGATGGAGTGGGCGGAGAAAGTGCCGGGCGTCTTGCAGCTTTGGTATCCGGGCCAGGAGGGCGGACAGGCGATCGTCGACGTTCTTCTCGGCGATGCCGAACCCGGCGGTCGCCTGCCGACAACGTTCCCGCGCCGTCTCGAAGATGATCCGGCATTTCTTCATTACCCCGGCGAACGCGGTCAAGTTGCCTACGGAGAGGGAATCTTTGTTGGCTACCGTGGCTATGAAAAGAAGAAAGTCGAGCCCCGTTTCTGTTTCGGTCACGGACTTTCCTATGGAGAATTTTCGTTCGGTCCGGTTGCCTTGTCGGCCACCGAAATGGCCGACGGCGTAACGCTCACGGCAACGCTTTCGGTGAAAAATGAAGGGACTCGGGCGGGGTCCGAAGTGGTGCAGGCCTATGTTGCGGATGTCGAGGCGACCGTCGCTCGCCCGGAAAAGGAATTGATGGCCTTTCGGAAGCTCACACTCGGCCCTGGTGAATCGGCGGAGGTATCTTTCCCCATCACGGCACGCGATCTCTCGTTCTGGGATCCCGAGCAATCCGGTTGGCTTGCCGAAGCCGGTGATTTCGAGCTCCGCGTGGGGCGCTCGTCCGGGGATATACGGTCCTCGGCGACCTTTTCGTTGCCCGGGGATATTCGCAGCGTCCGCTAGGGGCGTCTTGCCGGTTTGTTGAGGTCGCGTTAGGGGACAAGGGGGACTGGTTCCCCGCAAGATCAGAAAGGAAATTGGAAATGGCAGTACGGCTTGGCGATGTCGCCCCTGATTTTACCGCAGAAACGACCGAGGGAACGATCAACTTTCATGAGTGGATCGGAGAGGGCTGGGCGGTTTTGTTCTCGCATCCCAAGGATTTCACTCCCGTTTGCACAACCGAACTTGGCTATATGGCGCGGATCAAGCCGGAGTTCGACAAGCGCGGCGTGAAGATCATCGGGTTGAGCGTGGACTCGGCCGACTCGCATGCCGAATGGTCCAAGGATATTGAAGAGACGCAGGGCACGGCACCGAACTACCCCTTGATCGCCGACCCGGACCGCAAGGTCGCGGATCTCTACGATATGATTCACCCCAACGCTCTCGACACGCTCACGGTTCGCTCCGTGTTCGTTGTGGGCCCGGACAAGAAGGTCAAGCTCTCGCTCACGTATCCAGCCAGTACCGGTCGGAATTTCGACGAACTGCTCCGGGTAATTGATTCCCTGCAGTTGACCGCCCAACACCAAGTCGCGACACCTGTGAACTGGAAAGACGGAGACCGTTGCATCATCGTCCCGGCTCTCTCCAATGACGAGGCTCGCGAAAAGTTTCCGGATGGCTGGGAAGAGCAGAAGCCTTACCTCCGTCTGGTCGACCAGCCGAAATAACAGGGCAAGGTTACCAGGTGTCCGAGAACCCACTTCTCTTCCCGGGTGGCTTGCCGCCCTTTGATCAGATTAAGGCCGAACATGTCGCAGGTGGCATGCGTGAGCTGCTGGCCGAGTTGGCGACCGAGTTGGAGACTCTGGAGGCCGCGGTTGGACCCACCTGGGAGGCGGCGATCGAGGCTCCTTCCGCATTGGGCGAGCGCCTGGGTCGCGCCTGGGGGGTCGTGGGCCATTTGATGGGCGTCCGGAACTCGGCCGATCTGCGCGCCGCCTACGAGGAGGTGCAGCCCGAGATCGTTGCCTTCGGGTTGCGGATCGCACAGAGCCCGGCGCTTTTTGGTGCGCTCGAGGAGCTGTCCCAAAGCGACGCCTTCGCGGCGATGGACGATACGCAAAAGCGCATCATTGCATCCTCTCTTCGCGACGCACGCCTGTCGGGCGTTGCGCTGCATGGAGAAGCCCGCGAGCGCTTTAATGCGATCCAGGCGGAGATGGCCGAGTGTGCGACCAAATTTTCCAACCACGTTCTCGATGCTACCAAGGCTTTTGCCCTGAACCTCGAGGAGGCCGCCGATGTTGAGGGGCTGCCCGAGAGTCTTCGGCAATTGGCTTCGCAGGCCGCCAAGGAAGCGGGTGCTGCGTCGAGCACGCCTGAGGCGGGTCCGTGGCGGATCACTCTGGATGCGCCGAGCATGGGTCCGTTTTTGCAGTACTCGCCTCGCAGGGAGTTGCGCGAGCAGATCTACCGGGCCTTTATTACCCGGGCGAGTGAGGGTGAGCAGGATAATCAGCCTCTGATTGCCCGGATTCTCGAGTTGCGGCGCGAAGAGGCGCGCATGCTGGGGTTCGAGGATTTTGCCGCGATGAGTCTCTCCACGAAGATGGCACCGGATGTGACCACCGTCGAGCGCATGTTGGAAGACCTGCGCGGTGCTTCGTTCGATGCAGCGGTCGCGGATCTCGCCGATCTACGCGAGCTGGCAGGCAAGCGCGGCGCTGCCGAGAAAGATGATCTCAAGCCATGGGATCTGGGCTATTGGTCCGAACGCTTGCGTGAGGATCGCTATGATTACAGCGAGGAGGCTCTGCGCCCCTACTTCCCCTTTCCCAGAGTTTTGGAAGGTCTGTTCTCGTTGGCGGAGCGTCTCTTCGGGATTCGCATCATTGCGGCGGATGGCGAGGCTCCCTTGTGGAATCCGGAAGTCCGTTTTTTTCGCGTCGAAGATGAGAGCGGAGATCCGATCGCCGCATTTTACCTCGACGCGTACAGCCGCCCTGCGGAAAAGCGTGGGGGCGCCTGGATGGATGAGTGCATTGGTCGGGCGCCCGGGAAAAAGCCCGTCGCATATCTGGTCTGCAATCAGGCACCTCCGGTTGGGGAACAGCCGTCCTTGATGAGCTTCATGGAGATCACCACCCTTTTCCATGAATTTGGTCATGGATTGCAGCATATGCTCACCAGGATCGAGCGTCCGATGGCCTCGGGGATCCGCAATATCGAATGGGATGCAGTGGAGCTCCCCAGTCAGTTCATGGAGAATTGGTGTTACGAACGCGATGTCTTGTTGGGCCTGTCGCGACATGTGGAGACAGGTGAGACTCTGCCGGATGAGATGTTCGAGAAGATTCGGGCTGCACGCACGTTTCGCGCCGGTTCGGATATGCTCCGACAGCTTTATTTCGGTCTGACCGACCTTGCCTTGCATTCCGATTTTGAGCCGCAGGCGGATCGGAACGCATTCGATGTGCAGCGTGAGGTGGCCGCACGAACCACCGTATTGCCGCCCTTGCCCGAGGATCGATTCCTCTGCTCGTTTGGTCATATTTTTGCGGGCGGTTATGCGGCCGGATATTACAGCTACAAATGGGCCGAAGTTCTTTCGGCCGATGCTTTTGCTGCTTTTGAAGAAGTCGGCCTCGAGAATGAGGCAGCTGTGCAGAAGACCGGACGCCATTTCCGCGACACCGTGCTCGGGCTCGGCGGAAGCCGACCTCCGATGGATGTTTTCTCGGCGTTCCGTGGTCGCGAGCCTTCGACCGATGCTCTTTTGCGCCATGCAGGGCTTCGCTAGCGAGACGCGAGACTCGCCTCCGGAAGGATCGTCAGCGTGTCGGAAGAGGGCAAGGAGAACCAAGCCGTGAATCTGGATCAGCTCTATCGAGAGAGCGCCCCATGGCTTCGGGGCGTGGGCTATCGAATCTGTGGCGACGTGGCCGTTGCCGAGGATCTCCTCCAGGAGAGCTTCCTGCGCGTTCTCGAAGAATCAGACCTCGAGAAGGTCGATCGCGATGCGCTTCTGGCGTTCGTTGCTCGTCTGGCGGTAGGTGCTTTGCAGGCCCGTCAGTCCGGCAACTATCGGGGGAGCTGGCTGCCCACCCCCGTCCAGACGGATCTGGATGAACCCGAGGATCGCGAAGAAATCGGCCACCAATCGACCCTCTCCTTCGATCTCCTCTGTGCTCTGGAAGGGGTCGATGTCGTCGCCAGAGCAGCTTATATACTGGCCGAGATGCGTGGGGGATCGCCTGAACAGGTCGCCGGGTTTCTCGAGCAACCTGCCGCCAGAGTGGAGATGTCACTGGTCGAGACTCGATTGCGGTTGGATCGCGAGCGGTTCTCTTCCGGGAACGGTGCGCATCGGGAAGAAAAAAATCGATTGGTGCAGGCTCTGGGGACCGGATTGGGTTCCGGTGCCGGGGAGTTCCCCCGCGATGGCGTAGCCCCTTCCCTCAAGCTCGTTTTCGATCACGGCGGTACTTGCAACGCGCCTGAAAACCAACTCTGTGCGCCTGCGGTCGCGATGAAGATCCTGCAGGACCTGCTGGGCCCGGCTGAGGGCGTGGTCGGCATTGAAGTGGCGGAGGTCAACTTTCTGCCAGCCCTGATCGTGGACCTTGGGGAGCGCCCCGAGGGGGAGGCCGAGCGTATGGCGATCCTCCCGAGTTGGGACCAGGAGGGCGTGCTCGGCCGAGTCCAGATCGTCCTGGCTCCCGGCAAGCTGCGCGCGCTATCCTTTGACGGACTGCGTCCGAGTCTCGGGGAGATTCTCTAGCTCTTCAGAGGTTGCCCTTATGCTGTGCCAGATCCACGGAAAGCACAGCGCCCGTCATTCCCGAGGCTCGCTCGGAAGCGGCAAAGATAATGGCATCGGCAACTTCGGTGTCGCTGACCATGCGGCCGGCGGGGATCGTCGCGAGCATGCCCTGGTAGGCATCGGGCTGATTTTGTTTTGCGCCTTCCCAGATACCGCCCGGGAATTCGACAGCCCCGGGGGTGACGCAATTGATCCGAATGCCGTTGCGGGCATGCGCGACGGCGACATTCTTGGCGTGGCTCAAAAGAGCGGCCTTGAGCGCGGAGTAGGCCGGCGGGCCGGGGGCCTCCAGGGCGGCGGTTGAGGAGACGTGAACAATCGCGCCGCCGCCAGAAGCGAGCATCCAGGGAAGGACGTGTTCGGTCGCCTGCACCGAGGCGATGAGATCAATGGAGAAACTCCTTTCCCAGTCCTGCAACTCGGAGCCGAAAGAAAATGCGGACGCGTTGTTGACCAGGATGTCGACCGATCCGAGTTCCGCTCGAGCCTGGTCGAGGAACCCGCGCAAGGCTTCCAGATCGCCCACGTCGCAGGTCCGGCTGAAGGTCGGGACCCCGAGAGCTTCGATCTCCGCATGGGCTGTCGCGAGACCCTCGGCGCCCCGGGCACAGATCGCCACCGCACAGCCCTCGCGCGCCAGACCCAAGGCTGTGGCTTTCCCGATTCCCCGACTGGCGGCAATCACAACCGCGACTTTTTTCTCGATTCCCAGATCCATGAAGATTCCTCCTCCATAGGGCTACCGAAAGATGCGCTGTTTCGAAAACAGGCCTCCGAGCCGTATGAATTTTCATCGGGCTCAGGCTAGGTTGGCCGTCAGGTGAGACACGATCACAGACCCTTTTTGTTGTTGCGCGCCGTGCTGGCTTTTGAGGATTTCTGGGTGCGTCATTTCCTGGCGCCACGCATGGACGGCTTGGGTGAAGGCCATCTGATTCGCAAACCGTGGTATGTCCAAATCCGAGGATTCGACGTTTCGGCAGGCCCGTTTTTCCATATCGTCGCCGATCGAGCGCGTCCGGTGGAGATCTGTGGCTGGGGCTCGCCGCAAGAGCATGGTGCCGTTGTGCTGGGAGCGCATTGCCTCATCCTTCCGGGTGTCCGAATCCAATCGGCGGCCCGGATCGAGATCGGCGATGATTGCATGGTGGCGGCCGGCGCCTATATCACTGATGCCGATTGGCATGGTCTGTACGACCGCACGCACGAAGGAGGCGCTCGGGCACCCGTCGTGCTGGGGAAAAACGTCTGGATTGGCGAAGGGGCCTGCGTTCTCAAGGGCGTGACGATCGGCGAGAATTCGGTTGTCGGTGCCCGGGCGGTGGTCGCCGAGGATGTTCCCGCCAATGTGGTCGTTGCCGGCAATCCGGCGCGCGTTGTCAAGGAACTGGATCCGGCGGAGCCCCGAAAGACCATGGGTTCCCTGTTTCAGGAGAGTCCCGAGCAGGTCAAAGCGCAGCAGAAGTATATCCAACACCTTGCCTTGGCGAAAAACAGCTGGGCGGGGTGGTTGCGAACGCTTCTCTTTCCGCGTCGAAGTGACTAGTTTCGTGGAGATCGACGACGGCTTGGCGTCGCGACAGGCAAATCAACCGATGAGGTTTTTTTCATGAAGGCAGCCATTCTCAGAGATCGACATCAGCCAATGGAAATTCGCGACGACGTCGCGGTTCTGGAACCTGGCCCCGGTGACGTCCATGTTCGCCTGGCGGCGAGCGGCGTTTGCCATTCGGATCTATCTTCCCAGAACGGAACGATTCCCGGGCCGCTGCCTTGTGTTCTCGGCCATGAAGGTGCGGGGGTTGTCCTCGAAGTAGGCTCGGCCGTGCGGGGACTCGAGAGCGGCGATCATGTGATCGCCTCCTTCACGCCGGCCTGCGGGAATTGTCGGCGTTGTCTGGGACAGCAGCCTTATCTTTGCGAAATGATGCATTCGAGTTCTCAGGCAATGCGCTTCCGTGCGGGAGACGAGGAGGTGGCCGGCTTCTGTGGTCTGGGTACGTTTGCCGAGGAAATGGTCGTGCCGGCAGCATCGTTGGTGGCTATCCCGGTCGATATCCCTCTGCACGTGGCCGCGCTGATTGGCTGTGGCGTGACCACAGGTGTCGGGGCGTCGATGTGGACAGCGGAGGTGTCTCCTGGCTCCTCGGTTCTGGTGATCGGTGCGGGGGGCGTCGGTATCGCCGCGATCCAGGGCGCACGCATTGCGGGGGCGGCCGAAATTCTTGCGGTCGATATGGTCGAATCCAAACTGGAGCAAGCCAAGACTTTCGGGGCGACTCATGCGGTGACGCCCGACCAGCTCGACGACGCCAAGGCGACCATTACCGGAGGGGATGGCTTCGATTTTGCGCTCGAGTGTATTGGCCGATCCGATACCGTGCGCCAGGCTTATGATGCGACTCGTCGCGGTGGAACCACAGTGGTGGTCGGCATGGGGGGCTTCCAGGACAACGTGAGCTTCAATGGGTTCGAGTTGGCCTATCAGGCCAAGACCCTGAAAGGCTCGATGTATGGAAGCGCAGATGTGCGTACCGACTTTGCCAAGTTGATGCGCCTCTGGCGGCAGGGGAAGTTGGACCTCGAGGGCATGATCAGTCGGCGCATTGCGCTTGAGGATGTCAACGATGCCTTCCGCGCAATGGAAGCGGGCGAAGTGATTCGCTCGGTCATCGATTACTGAGCCGCGTTTGCGGGACAAAGGTTTCGGGAGAGTCGACCATGGCGAAGCTCGAGGGCAGAGCGGCAGTGATTACTGGTGCTGGCGATGGCATCGGGCGGGGGATCGCCCGTCGCTTTGCGCGTGAGGGGGCTCGGGTTCTTGTTGCCGAGAAGGATGAATCTCGCGGTCGCGCCACGGTCGAGGAGATTCGAGAGGAGATCGGGGTCGAGGCCGAATTCCTGGCCACGGATGTGACGCAGAAGGCGGCGGTGGACGAGGCGGTCGCAGGCTGTGTGGATCGCTGGGGCCAAGTGGATATTGTCGTCAACAACGCCTGGGGTGGTGGCTCGACGAGTCGCCTCGAGGAAAAGACCGATGACCTCATGCGGCATGGGTTTTCGGTTGGCGTGATGGCCGCGTTCTGGTCCATGCAGGCCGCCTTTCCTTATATGAAGGAGCAGCGATTCGGTCGTTTCATCAACCTATGTTCTCTCAATGGTGTGAACGCTCATATGTTCACGGCGGAGTACAATATCGCGAAGGAAGGATTGCGTGCCTTGACGCGAACCGCGGCTCGCGAGTGGGCCCCGCATGGGATTGTCGCCAATATTATTTGTCCGGCGGCGGAGACCGCGGCCTACAAGGCCTTTGCGCAATGGAGTCCGGAGAACGCGGCTGACCTGCTCAAGCAAAACCCCATGGGATACATGGGAGATCCCGAGGAGGATATTGCGCCGGTCGCTGTCTTTCTGGCCAGCGAGGATGCTCGCTACATGACCGGCAACACGCTTTTTGTCGACGGGGGAGGCCATATCAATGGGGTCTCCTGGGCGCCGGAACTACCCTGAGGTCTCGGTAGCCGGCGAGACGTTTCTCGGAGCCAGCAGCCAGCCGAGAATCCACCCGCTCGCCAATCCGCCCGCGTGTGCGAGGTGATCGCTGCGCGGACCGGCTCCAATGAGGAGCGCATAGGCGCCGATGACGCCGGCAACCATCTGCCAGGGGCGGTAGCGACTATGGTGCCGGTTGGCGATCGCGTGACCTGCACAAGCACCCAGGATTCCCGCAACGCCGCCTGAGGCTCCCGCCTTCAGAGCCCCGCTGGGCGCGAGAAAATGGCTCAGCAGATTGCCACCGACGCCACTGAGCAAAAAGATCGTGAGAAATCGTAGTCCACCGAAAGCCCGCGTGACCAGAGGACCGATCAAGGCCAATGTGAGAAGGTTTGCGGCGAGATGGACAAAATCGAAATGCACAAAAACTGCGGTCGCCAGGCGCCAGATCTCGCCTTGATCGATGCGCTCCCAGGTCAGTGCTCCGTGGCGCAGGTAGTCGGATCTTTGGGGTTGGGGGTTCTCCCTGAAGAGGCGAAAGAAGTTCAAGCCCTCGAGGAGAAAGAGGTAGAGAAGAACCCGAAGGTTCATATTTTCAGGCTCCCTGGGAGCCGGTTTGGGTCGCGGAACAGCGGATGCGAGTTCTCCGTTCGGGTACTCTTCCGCCAATAGCCGATCGACGCGGGCCAGATCCGGTGCAGCGACGATCAGTTCGCGCCGGCCCCCCTCACCTTTGTGTACTTCTCCCTCGATCCCCATCGAGCCGAGCAGGGCGATGACTTCATTCGCCCGTGTCGGGTGGAGGTGGGCAGCGAGCGGCATGTTGCAAGACTGACGACGCGGCTGCGGAGATGCAAGAGAGGAATTGGCTGACGGCGATCGTGCTCAGCCGACCATGGGTGGCAGAGAGGCGCCGCATTGTCCGCAAAAAGCATCGGTCGCCGCACGAGCGGACCCACAGGTCGGACAGAATCCCGCGGCCACCGGGCCGCTGCCGCCTCCCATTTGATCCAATTCCCCGATAGCTGCCATGGCCTCGGTCTCCAGCTCGGAGCGCGTCGAAGCATAATCGGCCTCCGAGAGGCGTCCCGTGTCATGATCCATTTCGGCGTCGCGCAAGCTGCTCAATGCGTTGTCGCGACGTTTTTCGAGAACGAGAAAATCCTCCTGTGTCTGGAAGTCCTCAGGGCTCGCGGCCTGGGCCGAGTCGCTGGCTCCAAGCAGGGGCCAGCTGATGAATCCGGCGACCAGCAGAACAATGATCCCTCCGAGAATTGTGATCAGCATAAGGGGCCTCGTTTAATTCCGATCATCGAACTTTTTGAGTTCGTCTTCGAGTCGCGCGCGAAGCTCGGGGTCCGTGCTCGGGGCGACTTCCTCTCCCGCCGTGATATCGGGGTCTTCGCGGCGCCAGCGCCAGAGAACCAGGCCGACGCCGAGAGTCCCGAGACCGAGCATGATGAAGGGCACCGTCCATGCGGCCAGATTGAACCCCCGTGTCGTGGGGGAGGAGAGAATGATCTCGCCGTATTTATTCTCGAAGTGAGAAAGAATTTCCGGAAGGGTGCTGCCCTTTGCGATTTGGCCGGCAATCTCGACCTTCAAGGGTTCTCCCGAACTGCAATTGAGGTGGTTGCAGGAGTGGACGGTCAGACCGCATCCGCACTGGCAGGTCAGCGAACTTTCGACCTGTCCCTGGGTGGGGTTCTTGTTGTCCGAGGCAACCGGATTCAGGGCCTCGCAGCCTCCGAGACAGAAGGCCAGGGCGATCGCAGCCAGCCAACGTAGTCCGGACACCGGACCGATGGCGTTCATGCGGGTCGCCCGTCGGTGGGTGTGCCCTCAGCCTTGGCGCGCTCGGTTGCTACCGCGGTTCTCTCCGCCCACGAAGGCCAGACGCAGATCCCGGTACCCAGAGCCAGGACCCATCCGCCGATCCACATCCAGGCGATTAACGGATTGACGTAGACCTGAAAGATTCCAAGTCCGGACTCGGGTTCGTAACTGGCCAGGATCACATAGAGATCCTCGGCAAGCGTGGAACGGATGGAAACCTCGGTCGTGGGCTGTTCGGGTTTTCGGTAAAAACGCTTCTCCGGATACACCATCCCGAGAGACTCTCCCGAATCGCTGAAGACAGCGACCCGGGCACGCAGGATCTCGACATGCGGATCCGAGGCATCCTCGACGCCCTCATAGCGCAGTACATAACCGGCGATCGGGAGTTCCTGGCCGACCTCGAGTGGTTCCTGTTTCTCAACCCGGAAGATGGAGGAAGCGACAATGCCCACAAAGATCATCACGATGCCCACATGTACGATATAGCCACCGTATCGACGACGGTTCTTCCCGATCAATCGCGATAACGCCGTCCACGGCTTCTCGCCCATGATGCGTTGGCGCACGCGCATGCCTCGCCAGAATTCCACCCAAACGGCAGCGAGGGCAAAGCCGGCGATGGAGAAGGCGAGCGTGGAATAGAAATTCCCTCCATCGAGAAAGATCGACAGAGCGCCGATCAGAAGCCCGAAGCCGCCGGACCAGGCAAAACTCCTTTTCAGACTCGACCAGGTCGCGCGCCGCCAGGCGATGACTGGCCCGATCCCCATGAGGAAGACCAGCGCGAGTGCCAAAGGTGCGTTGACCCGATTGAAGAATGGCGGGCCGACCGTGATCTTCACGCCACGCACCCACTCGGTGATGACCGGGAACATGGTCCCCCAGAAGACCGTAAAGGCGATACTCACAAAGAGCAGGTTATTGAGCAGGAAGGCGGCTTCCCGGGAAAAGACGCTTTCCAATTCGTTCCGACTGCGCAGCAGAGGTAATCGCCAGATGAGCAATCCCACCGAAATCACGATCATCGCAAGAAGGAAATAAAGGAAGAAAGGTCCGAGGCCGGATTGGGTAAATGAATGTACCGACGAGATGACGCCCGATCGGGTCAGGAATGTCCCGAAGATCGTCAGCGAAAAGGTCAGGATGACCAGCGTCATGTTCCAGACCTTCAACATGCCCTTTTTTTCTTGAATGACCACTGAGTGGAGGAATGCCGTCGAGGTCAGCCATGGCATGAAAGCCGCATTCTCGACCGGATCCCATGCCCAATATCCGCCCCATCCGAGAACCACATAGGCCCAGGCTGCACCGAAGAGGTTCCCCAGCGAGAGGAAAAACCAGGAGAAGAGCGACCATCGACGCGTGGTGCGAATCCAGGTCTCGCCCAGTTGCCCTGTGACCAAGGCTCCGATGGCGAATGCAAACGGGATCGTTGTGGAAACAAAGCCGAGATAAAGAGACGGCGGGTGGATCGTCATCCAATAATTTTGCAGAAGCGGATTGAGGTCCGAGCCCTCCTGGGGCACGAAGCTCAGGCGCTCGAAAGGATCGGTGATGAAGACCAGAAGGGAGAGAAAGAAGGCCCCGGTGGTCAGGACCGTTGCGGTCACCCAGGGCATCAAGGCCTGATTCCGAGTTCGGTTCTGGTAGAGAACGATCCCGTTGAACAGGCAGAGAATGAAGGTCCAGAAGAGCAGGGAGCCCTTCATGCCACCCCAGAGGGCGGCGAACGTATACCATAACGGCAGGGTCGAGGAGCTGTAGCTGGCGACGTATTCGACGTTGAAGTCGCGAGCAAAAAGAAGCTGCAGGAGGCAGCCGGTGGCCACAGTGGTCAAGCCCGTAAAAGCCCAGCCCGCATTTCGGCCGCTGCGCGTCCAGCTCTCGCTGTGCTTGAGCCCTCCGATAATGCTGGCGACAACGCCCCAGATGGCAACAATGAAGCCCAGCACAATCGCCAGGCGCCCGATTTCAGTCATGCTTCCATTCTAGAGCGTTGTGTTCGAGGGCGCCACTGCATCGGAAGGAACTTCGTCAGGTTCGAGTTCGGCCTCGTACTTCGAAGGGCATGTGGTCAGCAGGGTATCGGCCTCCATCACCCCGTTGGCCACGGTTCCCTCGACAATGACATCGCGCCCCTCAGCAAACATGTCGGGTAAAATGCCGTTGTATCTCACCCGGAGAACGCGGACGGCATCGGGCGAAAGGTTGACCACAGGTCGCTCCTCGTGCACACCCTCCCGCGGGGGGATCGGTTCCATCTCGAAGGCGAGATCCAGAGAGGTCGGGTTCCAATCGACGCTATCGCTGGTAACCCGGCCGGCAAGTCGAAGAGACTTGCCATTGTGCTCGGATGCCGCCGCAGCGTATTCCTCCATCGTGAGAAAATAAGCAGAGGTTTCCTGCACAGCTGTGTAGATCAAGGTCGCTACAGCAGCGACGATCAGGCAGGAGCCCATAAAGAATTTGGATTTTCGATTCATATCAGGCCTTGGCTTTCAGGTTACTGAATGTAAAAAGGCCCCGCAATGTGGAGGTCATGGTGAATGAAACTCTGACAACAATCTGGAAGGCGACTGTACTCGGAATTGTTGAGGGATTGACGGAGTTTTTGCCGGTTTCTTCAACCGGTCATCTGATTCTGGTTTCTCATTATCTCGACTTTGGTTCCGCGGAGTTCGAGATCATCATTCAGCTGGGTGCCATGTTGGCGTTGACCTGGGTCTACCGCGAGAGGTTGCTCGGGATCGCGACGGATCTGCCAAAACGCCCGGAGACGCGAGCTTTTGTGGGCAAGGTCGCGCTGGCTTTCCTGCCGGCGGCGGTGATCGGCCTGCTCTTCCACGACTGGATCGAGGATTGGCTGTTCCGGCCCGGCTTTGTCTCGTCGATGCTGGTGCTGGGCGGAATCCTGATCCTGTGGATTGACGCACCGGGTCGTCGCGCCTCGACCGACTCTCTCGAGGCAGTGAGTTGGTCGCAGGCGCTCGCGATCGGATTTGGTCAATGTCTGGCGCTCATGCCGGGGGTGTCGCGTTCGGGGTCCACGATTGTCACAGGGCTGGTTGCCGGCCTCGAGCGGCGAGTGGCGACGGACTTTTCCTTTCTGCTCGCTCTGCCCACGATGTACGGCGCTTGTCTCTATACGATCTGGAAGGCGCGAGACCGACTGACTGACGAGTTGGGGTTGGGTATGGTCGTAGGCCTGTTGGCTGCGTACATCAGTTCGTTGGTGGTCATCCACGTCTTCCTGCGCTTTGTGCAAACCAACTCTCTGCGTCCCTTTGGCTGGTACCGTATTGTGGTCGGCGGCGTTCTGGTAATCGTTTTCTGGTCGGGTTGGACCGCCTGATCGACTTCAGGCCGGTCGGATTGTCAAACCTGCCCGGCGCAGATAAGCCGCGATAGATGACTCGCCACACCCCGGCGAGGTCCCAAAAGATAAGGAATAAGAAAGATGAGCGAGACCAAGCGAGAAAAGGGCCTTCGGTTGATGGAGGATGTTTGTGGCATTGCGATCGACCCGGGCAATACGAGTCGGTTTCTGGAACTCACCGTCGACAATCTTTTTGCCGATGTCTGGGGGAACGAAGCTCTGGCGATCCGCGACCGCCGACTGGTGGTTCTCGGCATCCTGGCGGCCATGGGAGACGGCAGCAATTTGGGGGTTCATATGACGCAAGCTTTGAGTCGCGGGGACCTCAGCCCGGAAGAGTTGGAGGAAATCCCCGTCCAGGTGGCGCATTATGCAGGTTGGCCGCGGGCCACAACAGCGCTTGGCGAAGCCGCCAAGGCGATCGCGGCGCATCAGGAAAAATCAACCGAAGAGAAGTAAGGACCACCCTGATCGGGTCGCGCGGCTCTAGCGGAGCTTGCGCGACCCGTCCTGCAGCGAGGTGAAGACCTCCTGATCAACCGGATGGTAGGTTTCGCCGTCAAGAAAGAAGAGCGGATCGCTTACCAGGGTCGGATCAAAGCCTTCTTTTCGATAATCTACCTTCTGGTGCTTGAAGGTGCCGGTAATACGCATATCTTCCTGCAGTCGCAGGAAATAGGGGCGTTGGTAGCCCGGTAATTTCTCGGTTACGAACTGCGCGAAAGTTTCGAGAGAGAAGTCCTCCCGACAATTCAGGCTCGCCATGCCGGCGCGGCCGTCGGTTCCCGGAATCACCACGCCATAGACGTTGCTCTCGAGGACACCCGGCGCATCATTAAGCACCTCGGCGACCTCATTGGTGGAGACGTTTTCGCCTTTCCAGCGAAAGGTATCGCCGACGCGATCGGCAAAAGAGATCCACCAGTTTTCGTGCAGCGTGATCAAATCGCCTGAATTGAAGAAGCTGTCTCCCGTGGCGAGAATATCGTGCAGAATTTTCTTGGCGGTGGCTTCCTTGTCGGCATAGCCATCAAAGGGTGCGGTCGTGGAGATCTCGGCCACCAGAAGGCCGGTCTCGCCGGGATTCACTTTCTCACAGAAGCCATCGGCGTTGCGCAAGACCTCGCCCGTGGCCAGATCGCAGCGCAGAATCGACTGCCCCGGACCAAGGCGACCGACCATGCCCGGGCGATTCTCCAGATTGACCGTGGGGGCGTTGCCTTCGGTTGCTCCGTAGAACTCGCGAATTTCATGAATCTGGAAGCGCTCGGCGAAAGTCGTCCAGATGTCCGGGCGCAGGCCGTTGCCGGTAATCACCCGCACCCTGTGGTTGCGGTCTTCGGCCGTCGCAGGCTGGTTGAGCAGGTATCGAAGCAATTCGCCGATATAGACAAATGCAGTCGCGTTGTATTTTCGGACGTCGGACCAGAAATTGGACGCCGAGAATTTGGTTCGCAGGGCGAGCGTTGCGCCGGTCACCAGAGAACTGCCGAGTCCCGCGAACATCCCGGTCGAGTGATACAACGGGAGCGGAACGTAGTTGATGTCGCCGGGAGCCACCTCCAGCAGGCCGCGCCCGAAGAGGGTGGCTGCCGCATACCAGCGCGAATTTTTGATGATGGCGGCCTTGGGAAGTCCGGTTGTACCCGAGGTGTAGATGTAGCACATCGGCGCATCGCCTTTGGGCAAGGTGGCCTCGGGGCGAGTAGTCGAGCACTCGGCAAGGAGAGCATCGAGGCCGGAGAAAAGATCGGTGGGGGTATCTTCAGCTTGCTCGAAGATCATCTCGGTGGGGACGTTCTCCAGAGTCTCACGAATCTCATCGAGCTTGCTGGCATGCTCGGAACCAACGATGCAGGCGCAAGCTTTGGAGATCTGGATCGCATGAGTCAGACCTTTGCCGCTGATGTTGGTGTTGATGAGGGCGGCGACAGCATGCAGGCGAACCAACCCCAGCATGGCAAAGATGTACTCGGGGCGATTGTCCATCAGGAGGGCTACCGAGTCGCCAGGCCCGATCCCCCGGCCTTCGAAGAAATTGGCCCAACGATCGGTTTCGGCATTTGCCTGCTTCCAGGTGTAGCTTCGATCCTTGAAGAGCAGGGCGGTATGATCGGCGTTCTCGCGCGCTCGCAATTCCATCAGGGTTGAGGCACTCCCCTGTCCTGAGGGAAGAAAGTTCCGCGCGTGAGGTGCAAGGCGGAGATAGAAGCAAGCCTGTTTCCAGGCGGTGGTCAGTTTTTCGCCGAAATTCATCGTTTTTGTCTTCCTTGTCTTTCCCGGGGAAGAAGTTCTTTTGGCATTGGGGAGCGGGCCTCGCCAGTCAGGGTCTGGAAGCTGATTTCCCTGCGCAGGCGCGCTAGAAGCAGATCATGCCCGCCGAAAATTCCGACGAACTCCTGCAGGTCGCTGAAGAGATTGCCCGGGAGGCTGGAGGTTTGATCCGCTCCCGGATGCCACAATCCCGCGAGGTCGGAACCAAGGCCAATGCCGTCGATTTGGTGACCGATACCGACCGGGCTGCCGATGCGCTGATTACCGCCCGGCTAGCGGCAGCCTTTCCGAACCACGACCGCCTGACCGAGGAGAGCGGGGGCACGCCCGCGCGTGATACGTCGGGGATTTGTTGGGTGGTCGATCCTCTGGACGGTACCGTGAACTTCGCTCATGGGGTGCCCCAATTTGCCGTTTCGATTGCAGCAGTTCAGGGCTTTACACCCGGCGACGATCTCGCAGCATTGTCGGGGGGCAAGACGCTGGTCGGCGTGGTGTATGATCCGATGCGGGATGAGTTGTTCTCGGCGTCGCACGACGGCCCGGCCCTTCTCAACGAGGAGCGCATCGTCACGGCCAGGGGCGCGTCTCTCGACGAGGCTCTGGTTGCGACCGGGTTTCCTTACGATCGACGGGAGAGGGCTGCGGAGTATCTCGAGGATTGGCATCGGATCCTGCCCCGATGCCGTGATCTCCGCCGCGCGGGGGCTGCCGCGCTCGACCTTGTTTGGGTCGCGATGGGAAGGGTGGATGCGTATTGGGAGCGCGGGTTGCAACCTTGGGATATCGCGGCCGGAGCTTTGATTGCCCGCCGGGCCGGCGTGCTGTCCACCAACTTTTCGGGGGAGGATCTGTTCCTGGATGCGCGCGAGGTATTAGCAGCGCCGGCACCTGTCCACGAGCAATTGCGGGGCTTGTTGGTTCCGCCAGAAGGAGAAGCCGAATGATTACACTGGAGCGTCACGAGGAAGTTTTTGTTCTCCGTATGGACAATGGGGAGAACCGTTTCAATTGCGCGAGCGTCGAGGCTATCACCGGCTTTCTTGATGAAATCGAGTCGGTGGCGGGGCCGGTCGCTCTGGTCACGACCGGGGCCGGAAAATTCTTTTCCAATGGTTTCGACCTTGTGGAAATGATGGCTGACGGCGGTGCCAATCTGGACCCGCTTCTGGGGGGAACCCTGCAGATCTTCGGGCGGATCCTGACCTTCCCGGCACCAACGGTTGCGGCGATCAACGGTCACGCATTTGGTGCGGGGGCCCAGTTGGGGATCGCGCACGATTTCCAAATCATGCGGGAAGATCGCGGTTATTGGTGCATGCCCGAGGTGGATATGCCCGCGCCTCTGCATCCCGGTATGGTGGCGCTTCTGCAGGCACGTATTCCGGCCCGCACCGTGTCGGAGTTGATCACGACCGGGCATCGCTACGGCGGTAGCGAGGCGCAGGCAGCCGGGATCGTGGACGAGGTTGCCAACGAGGGCGAGGTTCTGGAACGGGCGGTGGCTCGAGCAGCTTTGTTGGCGGCGAAGGCCGACCCGGTGATGCGCACGCTCAAGACCAGTCTCTACGGCCCCGCGTTGACAGCTCTGGCGCTCCCCCCTTCGGCGACCCCGGGTGTGGATCCCTCGCGGCCGATTCAACCGCGCTGATCGACGCGCGGCAATGCCTCGAAGCTAGATTTCGAGAAGCGCTTCGAGTCCGATCCCGCGTGATGCTTTCAAGAGCATGGTTGCCGAGGTCGACTGGTCGAGAAGCGGCGTGAGCAAGGCCCGGGCTGACGCGGTATCGGGGGCTTCGAGAATCCGGAGCTCGGCGGCTCCCGGACGACCTTGTGCGCGGGCGGCCCGGGCGATCTCCTCTGAGAGGGGTCCGACGGTGACCAGAATTGTGTTGGAGGCCATGGTCGCGGTGAGGGCGGCGACTTGTTCGCCGACTTCCCGATGGGCGGCCTCTGTCTGCTCGCCGAGCTCCAGCATATCCCCCAGAACAAGCACGAGCTCTCCGCGTCCCTGGTGGAGGGCCAGCGCCGTTTCGATCGCGGCAATACAGGCAGCCGGGTTGGAGTTATAACAATCATCCAGAATCAGGAGCGGGCGATCCGGATGGTGGGAAGCAACCAGTCGGTGCGCCGCAGGTCGGGCACGCGCCAGACCCTGGTCGATCGTGGACTCGGCCAGGCCGAGTTCGCGCGCGATAATGACAGCGAAGGCAGCGGCCCATGCCGCCGGGGCGCCGAGCAGCGGCGTGTGCCACTTGCGGCTCCCGTGCCGGCTCGCGAGGTTAAAACGCGTTCCCTCGATCGACATCTGGATGTCGCCGAGTGTCCAATCGTCCTCGGGCCCGGTTCCGAGCGATTCGATGCGCAGATGTTTCCGATGGCGCGCCGCTTCCACGAGCTTTGGCTCCGCCGAGCCGACCACGGCAAGCGCCTCGCGGGGCAAGGCATCGAGAATAGTGGTCTCTTCGCGGACCACACCATCGATGTCTTTGAGGAATTCAAGATGTTCTCCGAAGGCAGCGGTAATCACCGCCATATCGGGGGCCGCCATCGCCGAGATGCGGGATAGTTCCCCCGGCATGCTCGTCCCGAGTTCCAGCACGAGCAACTCGGCATCTTCGGGCGTATGCAGGATGGCCAGCGGAGATCCGACCTGACTATTGGCATTTCCGGGAGTTGCATGGGTGGGGACATGGGCGCCGAGCACCGTATGCAAGGTCTCCTTGGTCGTGGTCTTGCCATTGCTGCCCGCGACTCCGACCACGGGCAGTCCCATCATTTTCCGCCAGGCGGCCGCCAGCGCTTGCAAGCTGCGCGTGGAGTCTTCGACCAGAATGAGGCAAGGGTCTCCCGCAGGTTGCGTGTCGGGCTGTCGCATGAGCAAGGCTCCCGCCGCACCAGTTTGCAGCGCTGACTCCAGAAAGTCGTGGCCGTCGTGGTTCTCTCCGGGCAGCGCGACGAACAGAGCCCCCGGGGGCACATCGCGCGAATCCAGGACCACCTGGGTAAAGATCGTCTCGGGGTTTCCGCTCACGAGCTTCCCTCGGCAGAGTTCCGCAATGGTCCGGGCTGATAGTCTCACAGGGTGCGGAGCTACCCGAAGACCACCGATAGCACAATTCCGGGCGCTGTCGCTTTGGTCCTGTCTCGGTGGCCACACGCCCGAACCGTCCAATCGGAAGCCTGAGGGGCGCCTGCCAACGGGGTATTTGCCACCCGGGGGACTTTAATGGCACGAGTCAGGCGTATGGCCGGAGATGGAACATTAGGTCGCGACGAGCCGACAACTCTGCCCGCAAGTCAGGTTCGCCTGCTGCTGGGGGCCGCATTGGCCATCGGCCTGCAATTGGGCCTCTTCCAGGCGTTTATTTTCAGAAGCCTCCGCCCGCTGATTTTCGCCCTGCTGGGCAGTCTGGCTTTCGGATTGACAGCGTTGGTCCTCTGGCAGTTTGTCTTTCCCCGCCTGCGCGGCATGAGTTCCGGGCGGCGGCTGATCTTTCAGGTGCTGATCGCTCTTCCCGCCGTGGCGGTCACTTCATTTCTGGTGACATATATCCCGGGACTCATTCAGGGGACCGCGACGATCTTCGATCCCTATGCAGGTGATGATATCAATCTGACGGTGGCGGCGTCGCAATTGCGTGCCGCACCGACGGTACTCTTTCTCTTGCCCATCATCCCGGTGGTCTTGTTGATCGTTGTGGGCTTCAACCAGAGCTGGTGGCAGATCCTGCTTTATCGAAGGCGTGCGAGCGAAGCGCGCGCTTTGGCTGCGGCCGCCGAGCTGAGTGCGTTGCGCACACAGATCAATCCGCATTTTCTTTTCAACAGCCTCAATTCCATCGCGCAGTTGATTTCTGCCGATCCTGCGCGCGCCGAGGTTTGCGTCGAGAGACTGGCCGAGATTTTTCGCTATCTCCTCCGAAGCGAAAATCGGTCCTTTGTCTCGCTGGATGAGGAGTTGGCGATTGCGGATGCCTATCTGGATATCGAGCGAGCTCGCTTCGGCGAAAAATTACGCGTAGACTTTCTGGTTGCCGACGAGATGCGTCAGGCCATGGTGCCGACCCTGATTCTGCAACCGCTGATCGAGAATGCCGTCCGACACGGCATCTCGCGGAAGCCGGGAGGAGGAAGCGTGACCATACAGGCGACGGGTAACGGTAAGGAAGTCCGGCTCGTCGTTGCGGATACGGGCGTCGGTTTGGACCGTAGTCCCGAGGAATGTCTGCTTGCAGGTGTTGGTTTGCGGAACGTGCATGACCGACTATCCGTGTTATTCGGAGAGGAGTTCGCGCCGAAAATGGAAAGCAATCGCGGAGCGGGAACTCGTGTCGAAATGCGGATTCCTCAGAACTCCGGGCAGTTTGGGGAGCAGGAATCAGGGGCTCGGGAATGACGACGATTCGTACGCTGGTGGTCGATGATGAAAAGTTGGCTCGGGAACGTTTGAAAGGGTTTCTGAGTGCGATCAAGGACGTCGAGGTCGTCGGCGAGGCTGAAGACGGCAAGGAAACCATCAGCCTGGTCGAGAAAGAGCAGCCCGACCTGATTTTCCTGGATGTGGAAATGCCGGGCCAGAATGGTGTCAGCGTTTACAAATCTCTCGAAGATCCACCGCATGTGATTTTTGCGACGGCCTATGATTCTCATGCGATCGAAGCGTTCGAAGTCGACGCGACCGACTACTTGCTGAAGCCCTTCTCGCAAAAGCGCGTTGTGGCGGCGATCGATCGGATTCGAGATCGACTTGAGCTGGAATCGCAATCGCCAACTGCCAATTCCGAGGCGCCCGTGGCTTCGCGCTACGCGGCACAGATCCCGGTCCATACGGCGAAGAAGATCGTCATTCTTCCCGTGGAAAAGATTCTCTGGTTCGCTGTGGAATCCAGATTGGTCTACGCCCACGTCAACGGTCGGTCCTATATGACCAACTTTACACTTCGCGACCTTGAGGAACGCCTGGACCCCGAGATCTTTTTTCGAGCGCATAAATCCAGACTGGTGAACCTGCGTCAGGTAAAAGAGGTAACTCGTTGGTTCGGGGGGCGCTTCCGCCTTTTGATGGCAGATGATGAGGGCAGCGAGGTGGAGTTATCCCGAGTACAGGCGCGCGCGTTGCGCGCCCGACTCGGGTGGTAGTGTGGCGATCAGGAAGACGGGAGAGATCGTTGCAGCGCGATGATCCCGAAGATCGCGGCCAGAACCGAGCCGGCAAAGATGCCGATCTTCGACCCCGCAATCAGAATGGGATCGGAGAAAGCCAGGTTGGTCACGAAAAGTGACATCGTAAATCCGATGCCCGCAAGCAGGCCGACGCCGATCAGGGCACCCCAATTCACGCCTGTGGGCATGACCGCGATCTTGGTCTTGACGGCGAGGTAGCTGAACAGGCCGATGCCGAGAGGTTTGCCGATCAGCAAGCCGCAGGCAACCGCCACCCCGACCATCTGGCTCGTCGGGTTGGTGAACACGGCCATATCGAAAGCGACGCCTGCGTTCGCCAGCGCAAACACCGGCATGATGAAGAAGGCGACCCATTTTTCCAGAAGGTTGGTCAAATAGTCGAGAGGCGATTGAGACCCGACATAAAGCCCCTGGATTTTTTCGAAGACATGCGCTTTTTTATGCCCCCCGTAATCTGCCTGCTGGTCGGGTTGCAGGGTTTCGGTCAGGTTGCCGAAATGGGAGGTGGCCTTCTCGAGCAGCGTTTCATGCTCTCCTGTGTCCGCGCTCGCGGGGGTAAGTAGTCCCAGGAGCACCCCTGCGATCGTCGCGTGGACGCCCGACTCGTGCATGAAGAACCAGGCGATACTGCCGGCGATCCAATAGGCGAGAAACGATCTCACGCCGATCAGGTTCATCACCAGAACGCCGCCGAGAGTCACAAAGCAGAAGATCAGCGCCTGCATATCGATATGGGCGGTATAGAAAAGCGCGATCACAAGAACCGCACCGAGGTCGTCGGCGATGGCCAACGCCAGGAGGAAGATCTTCAGGGGGGCCGGCACACGTGAGCCGAGTGCGGTCAGAGCCGCCACCGCAAAGGCGATATCGGTGGCCATCGGCACGCCCCAGCCCGAGGCCGCCGGGCCGCCTTGATGAAAGCCCACGTAAATCAATGCCGGAACAACCATACCGCCGAGCGCGCCGAAAAGGGGCAGCATCGCTCTTTGCAGGGAAGATAGCTCGCCCAGCACGACTTCACGTTTGATCTCCATGCCGACCACGAAGAAGAAAATCGCCATCAACCCGTCGTTGACCCAATGGGCTAACGAGAGTTCCAGCGTATGGTTGGCAATGCTGATGCTGATGGGTGTGTGCCAGAAGTGATCATAGCTTTCGGCCCACGGTGAGTTGGCCCACACCAGCGCGATGACCGTCATCAGAAGCAGGAGAATGGCACCACCGGTTTCCAGCTCGATCAGGCGCTGGAAGGGATCACTGATGATCTGAACCGGACGGTTGCGCCGGGGCTGCGGGTTTTCATTCGCCATGGAAATTTCTCTTTTCGTTTTGGTAAGCGGCCCTCAGCTGTCGATCTGGGCCATGACCTTGCCGGTGGTCTGGTCGACGATCTCGACGCGGACCGGGTTTTCAATGGAAAACTTCTCTTCCGTCTCCCGCAGGCCGGATTCCATCTTGCCGAGGAAGGAAATTCTCATCACCTCGGGCATCTGGTCCATCGGGAATCCGTCCATCACGACGCGTACCAGATCGTCGGACGGCCATTCGAGCCGGACGACCTTGGGCCCGGCCACCCGGGCGCCACGGAAAAGGCTTTCGACGCTGCCGCGGAAAGTCCCGTCACTGGGCGGGGCCACTCCGGCGGGGGGGTGTGGGGACTGCGCCTGATTCGGCGATGATTTGAGCTTTTCGGCAGCCCTCTCGGCAGCCTCGGCCAGAGTGCCTCCGCTTTCGTTGGCTGCATCAATCAGGATGGTCAGACGTTCCTGAACAACCGGTTCCTTGGCGAATTGGCGTGCCTTGGCCAACTCCGCGAGAGCTTCATCGCGTCGGTCGAGCTTGTCGTAGACAATCGCTCGATTGAAGTAGGCCTGATAAAATTCCGGTTCGTCTGCAATCGCCTGATCCCATTCGGCCAACGCGGCATCCGAGTCGCCCAACTCATAGCGCATGGTCCCGAGGTCCGTTCGCACCGCCGCATTTGCCGGTTCGATCGTGAGGAATTTTTCGTAGTAGGTGACCGAAGCTTCTCGCGCGCCCTGATCGTAAGCGAGATTGCCGAGGCCGCGCAGCGCGATCAGATTCTTCTCGTCACGGTCGAGCAGGTGCTTGTAGGCCTCTCCTGCACGGGAGACGTAGGAGGGGTCGAGCCGCGAGGCGCGATAGTAGACGCCTGCCAACGCTTCCCATGCCTCGCTGTCGTCGGGATTCTTTGCCGCCTCGGCCGCCTGGTTTTCGATGAAGGTTCGGATATCGGGCGGGAGATCAAATTTCTGAGCTCCGGGCGTCGCGACAGGAACGATCTCGCCGCTGTTGGTGCGCCTCTCGCCCGGCTTCAGGGAGCGTTCTTCGGCACGCGATCTTTCCCATCCCCAGAATCCTCCGCCGACAGCCAGCAGAAGCACCAGAACGACAAACCCGCCGAGACGACCCTTGGCCGGACTCGGTGTTGCGGACGTTTTTTCGGAGACGGTGAGTGAGGCCCCGCAGCTGGCACAGAAGGGATTTCCGGGCACGGTCTCGGCGCCACATTCAGGACAGAATTTAAAGGCCATACTCCTTTCTTAACCTCCTCCCGGGGCAAGTTCACGGTCTGGTGGCAGAAAACAGAGCTGGCAGTGAGGTTGACAATCGGGCGCCCGCGGCGCTCGAATGGGGATTGTGTTGTCCGCGGTCCCCGATCTCTTGAGTCTTTCCAGAATAATTCTGGGTTTTCTGCTGATCCTGGCGCTCGACGGACCCCCTGTAGCAGCGCTTTTGATCGTGATGACGGCCATGGCGACGGATTTTGTGGACGGCAAGGTGGCCCGGGCCCTCGGGGTCGCGTCCCGTCGGGGACTGTATCTGGATGTGGCCGCCGACGGTTGTTTTCTGCTCGGCGGATTGAGTCTGGTGGCCTTGCGAGGTTGGACCAGTCCGTTCCTGCCGCCGGCGATCGCCATCGCCTTGCTGGATCTGATCCTGCAGTGGCGTCGCCAGATTCCCGGAAAAGCTCCCGTACGTGGCCTGGCCGACCGCGCGGGTCATCTCGCAGGGACGGTCAACTTCTTTGCCCTGCTTGCGGCGACGATGGTGCCTCTGGGTTGGTTGGATCCAGCATGGGCGCAACGGATGGGCCTCGGGGTGGCCTTTCTGAACCTCAGCCCGGTCCTGCTTCGTCGTCTGCCTGTTTCTGGGCCTCGGCCATAAGCTCCTCGCGTTTCTCGGCAAGCTCCCAGATCTCGCGGCCCTTGAACGGAAGAAAGCAGACTCCCAGAAAAGCGTTCATCACCAGAAACATCAGATGGGCACATAAGCTGTAGGCCAGCAGATTCGCTTCGGGGGCGTAGCTGCCGAGGAGAAAGACCCATGCGGCCTGCGCGGTTCCCAGCTTGGCCACCGTCAAAGGGACGGCCGACGCAAGATAGATCAGCGGCAGGTTGGCGACCATGGCAAAAAACGGGATGTCCATGCCGAAGAACCCGACGGCTGCCCAGTTCAGAACGGCGGCCAGCAACAGGGCGGTCACCTTGAAGCTGAGGATGACCAGGTAGTCGATGATTTTGGCCTTGTCGAAGGTGGAGAGAAGCCCGGGTGCGGGGCGTTGGACTCCGAGTAGCTTGAGGCCTCGAAAATAGAAAATGATGGCGCCCAGAACTGCGTAGAGAACAAAGTACGATTCGCGCAATCCCGGGACCGCTGTTCCATTGATCGCCGCCCCGATCGAAGAGACCAGAATCAGATCGGTGATTTCGAGAAACGCCAAAAAGACCATGGTCCCGGCGATCCCGAGAAAGGGGATGTTTTCCTTGCGCCAAAGCCACAACGCGAGACCACCTTGCGCCACGTTATGGTTGACCAGCGAGAGGACGTAGGTCACCGCGCGAACCGGGATCATCTCGGCATAGCGCACGGGTGCATGAAATCGCCTTACGGCCACCGTTACGGCAGCGGTATCCAGGAGCAGATAGATGCAGGAATAGGGGAAGAGGACCGCGAGGTAGAGGCCCCATTGGGCATTTTTCAGGGTAGCGATGACTTCTTCAACGGGGATTCGGGAAAAGAGGAAGACGAAAAGGAGAATGGTCAGGGCCCAGGGAATGATGATTTTCAGAACTTTCATGAATCGACGTCCTCCATCCTATTCTCCTAACAGGGTCGGGAAGCCGGGCAAGCGCCTCGGGGGTCGTTGGCGGGTGCAGAACATTTGGCATGCGCTTCCGCATGCGCCCCAGTCGCCGTATGGGATCAAAATGCCCAAAAAGGCTTGAAAAATGAACATCCGACTCTTGGCCCTCCGCCCGATGAAGTTCCGGCCCGGGATTGCGTCGAAAGCCGAATCAGCTTGAATCAGGGTGCAGCCGAGATATCTTGGGTGCGGGAGAGAGAATCGAATGCCACAATTTTTGGATTTTACCAGCCAGGATATGATTCTGGCAGCCGTCTGGATTTTTCTGGGTGCCCAACTCTCCACGTTGGCCACCACGGTCTATCTGCATCGAGCTCTCACCCATAAGGCGGTCAAGCTGCATCCGGCCGTGACGTGGGCCAATCGTCTGGTGATCTGGCTGACCACGGGGATTGCTCCCCGGGATTGGGCGGGCATTCATCGCAAGCATCACCGCTTTTCGGATCTTCCCGGAGACCCCCATTCCCCATATGTGCACGGGTTCTGGAATATTCAGCTCCGCAACGTGCAGTATTATCGTGCGGAAGCTCGAGACACCGAGACGATCGCGAAGTACACGCGCGACATTCAGGACGACCGTTGGGACAGGATCTTCTCGTATACAACCGTGGGGTTGTTTCTGTACGCGGCCTTGATGATGTGGGCGCTTACGCCGCTGGTCGGTCTGGTGGCGGCGATCTTGCAGTTCGGCCTCTACATCTGGCTGAACGCGTCGATCAACGGCGCTGCGCATTGGATCGGCTACCAGAACTTTGCCAATAGTGCGCGGAACCTCTGGTTGCTCTCGCTTTTCACCGCCGGGGAGGCCCTGCACAACAACCACCATGAATTCCCGGGCAGTCCGCGGTTTTCGCAGAAAAAGTGGGAGATCGACTTTGGCTGGTGGTTTATCGCCGGCCTGGAGAAGCTGGGACTGGCCGAACCCGTGCAATCAGCAGCCCTGGCTCGCAACTGAGCCGGGAGCTGCAGGCTCCCTCAGCCGAACATTCCGCGATTGCGTTGGGGGGCTCCGGCCAATTCCATATTCCCGGTTTCCTTGGTCACGTCTTCTTCGAGTTGCGCGAAGCTCTTGCGAAGCTTCTCGTCGAACCGATCGAGTTCTTCTTTTCGCTTCTCCTTGAGCGCATCGAAGCTCGCGCCAAACGACTCGTAGAATGCGTTCATCCGACGGCGGACGGCTTGATAGACGTCGGTTCGCGGAACATAGGAGCCACCGCAATGGGGGCAGTGCAGGACCGTTCCCGGAGTCAGATACTGGAAGGGGACGCTGAATTTTGCCTCGCAGCGAAAGCAGGTGAGCGGCACGGGCCAGTCGTCCGGGTTGGGAATGCGCGCCGCGATGGCGTCTTCCGGGTTGAAGGCAACCGGGACTCCGCCGGCGACACCGGCAGGTCCTGCTGCGGGAGCCGCGCCAGCCGTGGCCGCGCCTGCTTCTTCCGGGGCTTCGCTCGGAGCGGCTTCCGCCTTTTCCTTGAATCTCGAGGGGAAGTCGGCCGGGAATTCCTCGCTGGGATGGATCTCCTTGGCTCTCTGGAACAAAGCCTCCTCGCCCTCGGGAATATCCGGGTCAGGGATGCAGCAGTCCACCGGGCATACCGCGGCGCAGGCCTCGCTATCGAAAAAGCCCACGCATTCAGTACATTTTTCCGGGACGATGTAGAAGAAATCGTCACTCAGCGCGGCGGTTTTGGACCCGTCGAGAGCGTCGAACTCAATGCCACCCTGGTAGATGGCCGTATTCGGACACTCCGGTTCGCACGCACCGCAGTTAATACACTCGTCAGTGATCATCGTTGCCATTGGGAGAGACTTTAGCCACGAGATTCCGACCTCTCAAGGCAATCGCCGGCTATCTTTTTGGTCGATTCAAGCGAGCGATTCACGGCGGCCTCCGGTAACATCGGAAGGTGCCTCGGAATCGACCATCCACCATGCCCGGATTTGCGAACCGTTTCCTCTCGGCGATTCGCAATGGCGTCGAGATCGCTCGATTCGGTGGCCTGGGGGAACGCCAATCGCAGCCCTACGAGGTCATTGCACGCGGACCCCATCATCGTTTGCGACGATATTACCCGGATGCCCCCAAAGAGTCGGCGGTCCCGGTGGTTCTTGTCCCCCCGCTCATGCTCACAGCCGAGGTGTGGGACGTCGCCCCGGGGGCGAGTGCTGTCGAGCGATTGTGCAAGGATGGCGCCGACCCCTGGGTCGTCGATTTCGGATCGCCGGAAAAGGAAAAAGGCGGTCTCAAACGAACATTGAGTGACCATGTGTTGGCGATTGCTGCGAGTGTTGAGGCGGTGGTCGAGACCACCGGTCAGGAAGTCCATTTGATGGGCTATTCGCAGGGCGGCATGTTCGCGTACCAGGCCGCGGCATATTGCCAATCGGAGAAGATTGCCTCCTTGGTCACCTTCGGGGCGCCGGTGGATCTTCATAGCGCGCTTCTCGACCGGGTGCCGATGGAATTTGTAGTCGAGCTGGTCGAGCAACTGGGACGGATCGAATCTTCGTTGTTGCCCTCGGGTGTCCCGCGCTGGGCGACTCGCCTGGCCTTCCAGATGCTCGATCCGATCAAGACGTTGCAGCAGCGTTTTGATTTCCTCTCCAAGCTGGCCGATCGAGAGGCGCTCCTCGAGCGCGATGGCATGCGGCGGTTTATGGAGGACGAGGGATGGACAGCTTTTCCCGGCCCCGCCTTGCGCGACGCTCTTCGTGAATTGGTTGCGCATAATCGGCTCCTGCGCGGCGGCGTCGTGATCGGGGATCGCACGGTCACTCTGGCCGATATCGATTGCCCGATCCTCGCGTTTTCGGGAGCCTCGGATACCATTGCGCCTCCGCCGAGTGTGCGCGCGATTCGCTCGGCGGCCCCGCGCGCCTCTTCTTATGAGATTCGCCTGCAGGCCGGGCACTTCGGTCTGATTGCCGGCTCGCGTGCCCAGGCCGATACCTGGCCCGCCGTGGCGACCTGGTTGGGCGCCCGCGCCGGCAGAAACCCGTTGCCGACCAATGCCTACAAGCTTTCGGAGGCAGACGGTCATGCGCAGCCCCCGGAGGGCTTTCTGGTGGATTTGCAGCGCGGTACGGAGACCGCCTGGCATCTCGGTGTTGATCTGGCCGCAGGTGCTGCCGACCTCGCCGGCGATCGCCTCAGCGGGGTGGGGCGCATGTTCGGAGCGGTGCTGCCTCAGGTCGCGAGAATCTCGCGGCTGGATTCGATCCGCACCGATACACGGATCAGTCCGGCGCTTGCCCTGGCCAACAAGGCGATGGAGGCCCCGGCCGATACTTTCTTTTTGTTCAGTGGCCGGGCCTACAGTTACCGCGACGCCAATACGCGCGTCGATAATGTGGTTCTCGGATTACTTAAATGCGGCATTCGTCAGGGACAACACGTCGGCGTTCTGATGGATACCCGGCCCAGCGCCCTGGCCGCGACCGTCGCGCTCTCGCGCATTGGTGCGGTGCCGGTTCTGTTGCGGCCCGACATGCCCCTCTCGGCGCAATTGAAGGTCGCTCCGGTAGACCATTTGCTCGCTGACCCCGAGCGCGGCGCCGAAGCTCATGAGGTATTCGGTCGCGAGGTTCTGGTTCTTGGCGGCGGCGGGGATGCTCGGTCGCTGGGGCCCGGGATTCTGGACATGGAAGCAATCGATCCGGCCGAAGTGGTGGCGCCGGATTGGTATACCCCCGATCCGGGTCTGGCCGGGGAGTTGGCGATGATCCTGATCACCGGCTCGGACGAGCATCCCGGGATCAACCGCGTGACGAACCGCCGTTGGAGTACCTCCGCCTATGGCGCGGCCTCGGCGACCGCGCTCTCGCGCGACGATACCGTCTACTGCTGTTCGCCGACGCATCATGCGACCGGAATTCTCGTGGGCGTCGGCGCCGCTTTGGTCAGCGGTGCGCGTCTGGCCGTGACCAGCGACTTTTCGGTGGATTCCTTCTGGGAGGATGTGCGTCGCTATGGAGTGGATGTGGTCTTCTATTCCGGAGGACTTTGTCGGGCTCTGGTCAACGCACCATTGGACCCCAGAGAGCAGGACCATCCGATCCGCCTGTTTGCCGGAAGCGGCATGCCACGGGGGATCTGGACGCGCCTGGTCGAACGCCTGCGTCCGGTGGTCGCCATCGAGTTCTTTGCTTCCACAGAGGGCAATGCGGTTCTGGTCAATCTCACCGGCGAGAAGATCGGTTCCGTCGGTCGCCCGCTCCCGGGTGGTGCGGAGCTCGCGGTGGCTGCCTGGGACCTCGAGCGCGACCGGATGGTGGAGTTGGGCAGTGGTTTTGCCGAGCCTTGCGGTCGCGGCCGCATGGGGCTCTTGCTGTCGCGCGTCGCACCCGAGCGAGGCGAGGTCGAAGGCCGGCCGCTGCGGGGGGTTTTTCGCGCAGGCGATGCCTGGCTGGATTCGGGGGATCTCGTGCGTTGTGACCCGGACGGGGACTTCTGGTTACTGGACCATCGCAAGGACCTGATCCATACCGCCGCAGGTGTGGTCGCCACGATCCCGATCGAAGATACGTTGGCGACCGAGTTGGATTTTGTGGACCTGGCGGCTGTCTACGGCATCCGGCGCGACGGTGACGCTGGCGAGACGGTGGTGGCGGCCATTACCCTGCGCCGCAACACGGAATTTGATCTCGCGGCATTCTCTCATCTGGTGGGCGCCCGACTGTCGGCAGCCGAGCGTCCTCATTTTGTGCGCGTTCTCGGAGAACTTCCCATGACGTCGGGCAACCGGGTGCAGAAGAGCGTACTGCGTTCTGTCGGTCTGGACTCAAAGGGAAGCACGGACTTCGAGGTCCTGACCCCTGATGTCTGAGAAGACCACAAGGAGCCTTGCCTCATGACAAAACCATTGGCCATTATCCTTGCCGCCGGCGTGGGGCGACGCTTCGGGGAAGCCCTGAGTGGGCAGCCCAAGGCGCTCCTGGAAGTCGAAGGAGAGACTCTTCTGGTGCGCCTGATTCGACAATTACGGCTGGCCGGCGTCGAGGAGATCGTCGTGGTTGCGGGCTTCGGCATCGAGGCAATTCGCGGTGCCGTGGATTCTCGGGTGCAGGTTCTCCTGAACCCGGACTATGAACGTGGTGCGATTCTTTCGCTCTATACGGCTCGCGAATTTTTTGGACGGGATCTTCTGGTCATGGATGCGGATGTCTTTGGCCCCGACGAAATGTTGACCCGACTCGTGGATTCTCCCAAGGAGAGTTGCTTTCTTCTCGACGGACGCGCGGAGGCCAGCGGCGAAGAACAGATGCTGCATGTTCGCGGCGATCGGGTCTGGGATATCGCACGCGACCCTCGAGGGGAATACGACTTGCTGGGTGAATCCGTCGGGTTTCTGAAAGTGAGCGCCGCGGCTTCACCGAAGTTGCTGGAGTTGCTTGCCGCACGGGTCGAGGGCGGCGAGATCGATCTCGAGCATGAGGAGGTTTACCCCGATTTTCTCGAGCAGACCGCTGTGGGTTTCGAGCGTGTCGATGATCTCGCCTGGACAGAGATCGACTTTCCTGAAGACCTCGAACGAGCGCGCCTCATGGCGCGCGAGTTTGCGCAGAGCTAGCGGCGAGGAAATTTCTCGTCAGATCCGGTGGCCGAGAAGCGGTCGGTGGCGCTCCAGCCAGCGGCAGAGAACCGGTCGGGTCTGGCGTGGATCGATCAGATCATTGACGCCAAAGGATTCAGCTCCCGGAAACGCACTGCGGCGCTTGGCGAGTTTTTCCTCCAGTTCCTCGCGGTAGGCTTCGGGGTCGGGGGCTGCGGCGATCTCGCGGCGGAAAGCAACCGCGACACCGCCTTCGAGCGGGAGCGCCCCTCTTTCCGCCGATGGCCAGGCATAGACCGTGGCTCCCGGGCCGAAATGGGCGGCGGCGGCAACCCCATACGCTTTTCGGACAATCACGCTCACCCAGGGGACGGTGGACTCGACTGTGGCGCGAATCGCCTCGAGTCCGTGGCGGATCGTTGCCTGTGTTTCGGCCTCCGAGCCGATCATGAACCCGGGTTCATCGACCAGACTGATGATCGGTAAATGAAAGGTATCGCAGAGCTCCAGAAAACGACGCATTTTTTGCGCGGCGGCCGCCGTCATGGAGCCGCCGACAAAATGCGGATCATTGGCCAGAATTGCCACCGGTGTTCCTGCCAACCGGGCGAGCCCGGTAATCAGTGACGGCCCGAAGTCGCGACTCATCTCGAAAAAGGAGCCCTGGTCCACGATGCTCTGGATGAGTTTGCGCATGGCGTAGACGCGGCGCCGATTGCGCGGCACCAGAGAAAGCAGCTTTTCCTCGGTACGCTCGGGGTCGTCGGAGACCGGTCCTTGCGGCGGCAACTCATGGCGGTTGGGGGGCAGATAGGAGAGGAAGTCCTGCACGATCGCGATCGCGTCGTCCTCATCGGCGGCGATTCGATCCACAACACCGCTGCGGCGGTGCACTTCGGCGCCCCCCAGCTCCTCCTTGGTCTTGATTTCGCCGAGTGCTCTTTCGACCAGGGCGGGCCCGGCCACCAGAACCTGCGCGGTCTTTTCCGTGATCACCGACAAATGAGATCCGGCGAGCCGGGCGGCAGGAAGGCCGGCGACGGCGCCGACTCCGGCCGATACGACCGGGACCTCTCGGAGAACCTGTGCCATGGAGACGAAGCGATGGCGTGCGTAGACGGGGTCACCCTGCATTCGGGCCCCCTTTTTTCCGCCAGTGCCCGCGACGCTGCCGCCGCCACCCTCGAGAAAACGCACCAGAGGAATGCGCAGGTCGAGCGCGAGATCCTCGGAATAGACGCTTTTGCGTAGGCCCGCCGGAGTGGGCGAGCCGCCCCGTTGGGTGAAATCCTCGCCGCCGATGACGCAGAGCCGTCCGTCAATACGCCCGGTCCCGAGAACGAAATTTCCCGGCGAGAACGCGATCAGGTTGCCTTCCTCATCGATGTCGGCGTGGCCCGCAATCGGGCCGACCTCGTCAAAGCTGTCGGGGTCCGAGACCCGATCGATCCTCTCCCGGATGGTCAGGCGCCCACGCTCGTGTTGGCGGGCCACCGCCTCGGCCCCCCCGAGTTCCTTGGCGATACGCCGTTGTTCTTCGATGCGATCGACTTCCTTCTGCCAGCTCACACGAGCGTTTGTAGCCGCCCGTGGCGTTCACGGGAAGCCGAGACAGGGAGAGAAATTCGAAAATCCCGGTCGGTCGTGCTGGCAGGCGTCTGTTGGTTTGATAATGCAAAGGCAGATGCTCACCCTTCGAGGCTCGTCGGCTTTCTCGCCGGCTCGATTGGCAAGCCGCAATGCGGCTCTTGAGGGTAGTTTGCCCGGAATCCGGATTCGCGAGGCCACTTTCGTGCATTTCCTCGATATTGAAGGGGAGTTGCCGCCGGCCTCGGAGCAGGTCCTGACGGCCTTGCTGCGCTACGGGCCGCGTTTCGGAGGAGACGAGACACAGGCGGCCGGGGCGACGGATCCCACTCCTGCAGAGTTGCTCTTGGTCGTCCCTCGACCAGGTACGATTTCGCCCTGGTCCTCCAAGGCAACGGATATTGCGCATATCTGCGGCTTGTCGCAGGTCCGGCGCCTGGAACGCGGGATTGCCTATTTCGTCGAGGCCGCCGGTCCGATCTCGTTTGCTGCGGTCGCTGACCATCTCCATGATCGGATGACCGAGGTCGTGATGGATCGTCTCGAGGCGGCCTCCGTTCTGTTCGAGCAGGGGGTTCCGGCGCCGGTGGGCCGCGTGGATCTCCTGGGCACCGGTCGTTCGGCATTGGTCGAGGCCAATGGGACTCTTGGGCTCGCGCTGGCCGACGATGAAATCGACTATCTGGTCGCAAGCTTCTCGGAGCTGGGGCGGAACCCGACCGATGTGGAGCTGATGATGTTTGCGCAGGCAAACTCCGAACATTGTCGCCACAAGATTTTCAACGCCGATTGGGTCATCGATGGTGAAGCGCAGGAGCGCTCCTTGTTCTCCATGATTCGCAACACGACCCAGCAGTCTCCCGAAGGAATTCTTTCTGCCTATTCCGACAATGCGGCCGTGATGGTGGGTGCTTCCGGCGGTCGTTTTTTCGCGGATCCGGAGGACCATGTGTACCGGGCTCATCAGGAGCCCGTCTCGATTCTGATGAAAGTCGAGACACATAACCATCCGACCGCGATCGCTCCGTTCTCGGGAGCGGCAACCGGCTCTGGTGGCGAAATTCGCGATGAGGGCGCCACTGGACTTGGCGCCCGGCCCAAAGCAGGTCTGACCGGGTTCTCGGTCTCGGATCTGCGGATTCCCGGAGCGGTTCAGCCGTGGGAGAAAGACTTTGGGCGGCCCCATCAGATGGCATCCCCGCTCGAGATCATGCTGGAGGGCCCGATCGGAGGGGCGGCGTTCAACAATGAGTTCGGGCGGCCCAACGTGGCGGGTTATTTTCGAACCTTCTGCGAGGAAGTTCCCGGCCCGGCGGGTCGGGAAGTCCGCGGCTATCACAAGCCGATCATGCTCGCCGGCGGCTTGGGAAATGTGCGCCCCGGCCATGAGACCAAGGAGAGCTTCCCCGCGGGTGCCCGGATCGTGGTCCTCGGCGGTCCGGCCATGCTGATCGGGTTGGGCGGGGGCGCTGCTTCTTCCATGGCGCAGGGGGCGAGTGCCGCGGAACTGGATTTCGCTTCGGTGCAGCGAGGCAATCCGGAAATGGAGCGCCGGTGCCAGGAAGTCATCGATGCCTGCACTGCCCACGGTGACGAGAACCCGATTCTGTTCATTCATGACGTGGGTGCCGGCGGCCTCTCCAACGCGCTTCCCGAATTGGTACATGATGGCGGCCGCGGGGGTGATTTTGAATTACGCGAAGTTCCCAATGCCGAGCCGGGACTTTCCCCGCTCGAGATCTGGTGCAACGAAGCTCAGGAACGTTATGTCCTGGCGATTGCCGAGGATCGCTTCGCGGAATTCGCAGCGATCTGCCACCGGGAACGGGCGCCGTTTGCCGATGTGGGCCGAGCCACCGAGATGGAAGACTTGAAGGTCACCGATCGCCATTTCGAGAACACGCCGATTGATCTACCCCTATCGGTTCTTCTCGGAAAACCGCCGCGGATGCGGCGCGAGGCAACGCGTCTCCCGTTCGAGCCCGACACCTTTGACTCAGGAAGCCTCGAGATTCGCGATACCCTCTTGCGGGTTCTGCGTCATCCGACCGTTGGCGACAAGACCTTCCTCATCAGCATCGGCGATCGGACTGTCGGGGGTTTGATCGCGCGCGACCAGATGGTCGGACCCTGGCAGGTGCCGGTGGCGGATGCCGCGGTGACCGCCACCAGTTTTGATACATTTACCGGTGAAGCCATGGCTTGCGGGGAAAGGACGCCCGTAGCCCTTCTCGACCCGGCCGCCTCGGTGCGTCTGGCCATTGGGGAGGTGGTAACCAACCTCGCGAGTTGCCCACTTCTTTCCTTGGGCGAGATTCGACTCTCCTGCAATTGGATGGCGCCGGCCGGACACCCGGGAGAAGATGCGGGTTTGTATGACGCGGTTCGCGCGGTCGGCCTCGAGCTTTGTCCGGCCCTGGGGATTGCGGTCCCGGTCGGGAAGGACTCGATGTCGATGCGCACGGTCTGGAACGAAGAAGACGAGGCGCGCAGCGTGACCGCGCCGGTTTCGCTGATCGCTTCGGGTTTTGCCCGCGTGCTCGACGTACGCCAAAGTCTGACACCGGAATTGGATACGGTTGAGGAAGATTCACGACTGCTTCTGATGGATCTCGGGGGTGGGCGCAATCGACTGGGCGCCTCTATCGCCGCGCAGGTCCATGGGACCATCGGTGCGGTTCCGCCCGACCTGGATGACCCCGAGTGTTTGCGCGGTTTCTTCGGCCTGATCCAGGAGCTGTCTCGGGAGGGGCTCCTGCTCGCCTACCATGATCGCTCGGACGGGGGACTGGCAGCGACCGCGGTGGAGATGGCGTTTGCAGGGGGGACCGGCATCGAGATCGACATCGAGGGTCTGGGGGGCGATTCCTTCGGGGCCCTGTTCAATGAAGAGCTCGGCGCCGTCGTCCAGATCCGCAGTCAGGATCTCGCACGGGTCCGCGCATGCGCAGACCGACACGGGATCGGTGCGATGGTTCATGAATTGGGTGGCTTGCGTGCGGATGGTCGAATCGTCCTGCGGGCCGGTGAAACGTCGCTGGTCGACGAGTCCCGTTTTGATTTACGTGATGCATGGTCGGAGACCACGCGTCGGATGCAGGCGCTGCGAGACGATACGGCCTGTGCCGAAGAGGAGCACGCGGCGCGTCTCGACCCGCAGGATCCGGGGCTCTCGGTGGACCTCTCGTTCTCCTTGCAGGAAAATCCGGCTGCACCGTGGATCGCCACGGGCGCTCGTCCGCGTCTGGCGATTTTACGCGAGCAGGGCGTCAATGGTCAGATCGAGATGGCTGCGGCATTTGATCGTGCCGGATTCGAATCGGTGGACGTCCATATGAGTGATCTCCTCTCGGGCGAGGTATCGCTCGCCGGAATGCATGGCTTGATCGCCTGTGGCGGCTTTTCCTACGGGGACGTCCTGGGTGCTGGGGAAGGATGGGCCAAGTCCATTCTCTTCCAACCGCAGGTCCGGGAGATGGTGGCCACGTTCTTTGCTCGAACGGACACGTTCTCGCTGGGCGTGTGCAACGGCTGCCAGATGCTTTCAAATTTGCATGAAATCATTCCGGGTGCCGAGCATTGGCCCCGTTTTGTGCGCAACCGCTCCGAGCAATACGAAGCCCGGTTGGCTCTCGTGCGGATCCTGCCCAACCCCTCGATTCTTCTGGCCGGGATGGAAGGGTCCCGGATGCCGATTGCGGTCGCCCATGGCGAGGGCCGGGCGGAGTTCTCCTCGGATGCATCGCGGGAAGCTCTGATGGAATCCGGTCTGGTCGGCATGCAATTCGTCGATGGCAAAGGAGAGGTCGCTACGCGGTATCCGGCTAATCCTAATGGTTCCCCCCAAGGCATCGCGGGTTTGACCACTCGCGATGGTCGGGTCACGATCATGATGCCGCATCCGGAACGTATCTTCCGCCAGATCCAGCATTCATGGATGCCGCGTGAGTGGCGCCACAGGGGAACGACGCAAAATGCACAAGGCGCGGTCGGTCACGTGACGCAGGACGATGGGCCGTGGATGCAACTCTTTCGCAACGCTCGTGCCTGGCTGGCTTGAGTGCAGAAAGGAATCGGGATGGACGAGAAAGACAAGCAGATGGCGCCGGGGGGTCTGCCTTTGGCAGACCGACCCCTGTGGTTGAACGCGGTCCTGGCCTTCTGTGTCTATGTGACCTTCATCTACTCGCCCTGGGATTATTTCTCCAAGCCGGTAGCGGAGGCCGAGGACGTCTGGCTGGGTTATGTCTTTCGCGGGGAGGCGGCGCGTCTCACCGAGCCAATCCATTTTCTGGTCTATCTGGCCCTGACCTGGGGGCTTTGGCAGATGCGCCCATGGATGCGCTTCTGGGGCACGGTCTACATGGTGCAACTGACCATCGCCTTCGGGGTCTGGGGGATTCTGGATGATCGTGGTCATTGGGCAATGGCGCCGGCGAGTTTGGTGATCTGGGGCCTTCTGACGTGGGCCTATTGGCGCGCGGCGGTGATCTTCTTGCCCGAGACCGCCGCGGCCTCGAGCCAGCGAGCCGCCCCCGAGACGTCCGCGTAGAATCATGCGCGTTGCGCTGGTGCACCACTGGCTGTTGACCTGGCGCGGCGGGGAGCGCGTCCTGGCCGAGATGGCGCGGCTCTACCCCCAGGCGCCGATCTATACGCTCTTTGGTTCTTCGGCGAACATGCCCGAGGGGTTGGCGGAGCACCCGAGTGAGGCGAGTCTTCTTGACCGGGGTAAAGGTTTTCGGGAAGCCTTGTTGCCCCTCTATCCGCTTGGTGTTCGCACACTGGATCTGCGTGGCTATGATCTGGTGATCTCCAGTGATGCCTCGGTGATCAAGGGCGTGCGAATCGATCCCGGCGCGCGACACCTTTGTTATTGCCATGCGCCGCCTCGCTATGCGTGGGACTTTCCGCAGCAATACGTCGACGCGCAAGTGCCCGCGCCCTTGCGTCCGCTGGCCCATGCCGGCTTGCGATGGATTCGTTGGTACGATGCCCGCGCGGCCGCTCGAGTCAGCGCCTTTGCGACGAATTCTCGTGCCGTCGAGAAAAGGATCCGGACGCATTATGGGCGCGAGGCGATGGTGATCCCACCGCCGGCGGCGCTCGACTTCTTTACGCCGGACCCGGAGGTGGCCCGCGAGGACTTCTACCTTTTTGTGGGACAATTGGTCCCCTACAAACGTGCGGATCTGGCCATGGAGGCTTGCCGCCGGACGGGTCGGAAATTGGTGGTGGTCGGCCAGGGGCCTCTGCTCGAAGATTTGAAAACGCGAGCCGGAGGTTATGTCGAGGTGGTCGGCGGACAATCTCAGGAAAGTCTCCGCGACCTCTATCGTCGCTGCCGGGCTCTGATTTTTCCCGGGGAAGAGGATTTCGGCATTGTGCCGCTCGAGGCAATGGCCTGCGGGGCGCCGGTCGTGGCCCTCGGTCGCGGGGGTGCTCTCGAGACCGTGGTTGCCAAACCGGGGCTGGATCAGGCCCACGGGCCCACGGGGCTCTTTTTCCCCGAGGCTTCGGTGGAGTCGCTGATCGCGGGACTTGAGCAATTCGAGGGCGGGCGGGTCTTCCGTCCGGAGGATTCGGTGGCACGGGCGGCCGGGTTTTCGCCGGAATCCTTCCGCCACGCCTTCGGGAATTGGGTTGATTCCTGCTCCTGATTGATTCGGCCACAGGTGAAAAGATTCGGAAATTCCTAAACTTTTTCGCCACAAGGGTCGTTGGACGATTGGACTGCCGGTATCGGTGCAAGCCCGGCGCCGTTTGATTTAGCGGTTCTGCGTCAGTCCGGGTTCTGATAATCGCGAAGTGTTCCCGTTCACAGGAGGTTGTTTTGAAAGATATTCGGATTCTCGTTCCCTCGATCGGTCACCCGACCCGTCCTTCCCTGGCCGAGGCGATGCGCGGTCCCGGCGATCGTCACGTCACGATTGTGGGTGCCGATATGGATGGCGGTGGAATCGCCCCCCATGTCCCCGATGAGTTTGTCCAGGTTCCGGGTCGTAATGACCCCGGCTACATCGACCGGGTGCTCGAGATCTGTCGCGACTATGAGATCGATGTCTATTACGCGCTGGGAGAAGAAGAGGCGATCGGTTCGGCCGAACGGATCGAGGAGTTTCGAGCCGCCGGTGTCGGCGTCATCACACCCGGAAACCCGGAGATGTTGCGCTTGTCTTCCAACAAATCTCGGTATCACGAATTTTTTGCCGAGAAGGGAATCCCCGCGGCCGGGTTTCGCACCATTGCGACTTTCAGCGAGCTTGAGGATGGCCTCAAGGAGATGGGCTTCCCGGAAATCGATGTCTTCCTGAAGCCAACCCAGTCCAAGGGTGGGCGCGGGGCTCGACTGGTCACGGCGAGCGATGATCCTGCCGTCGGCCAGGATGTGCGTGCTGCAGGTCAGCCGGTGATGTCGCTCGAGACGTGTCTGGAGGAATTCCGTCGACAGGACGGTCCGGACTTCCCGGAGCTCATTGCGATGGAGTACCTGCCGGGCACCTATTACAGCTGTGATGTTCTTTCACGCGACGGCGAGGTTCTTTACGCCGTCCCCAAGATTCGCGTGCGCGGAACAGCCTCCAATACCACCGTGGGGCAGGTCGATATGAACCCGGCGGTTCTCGATATGGCCCGACAGGCCTGCAAGGCCTTTGGCTACAGCTTCATGCAGAACTACGAGATGAAGCTGGATAAGAACGGCGAGCCGCGAATCTATGATATCAACCCTCGCGGCGGGACCTCCTTGATCCTCTGCAAGGCCGCTGGTGCCAACATTGCGTGGTTCTCGGTGTTGATGGCGCTTGGTGAGGAAATTCCTCGAACCGAGATTACCGATGGTGTGCGCATGTTGCGTCACTTCCGGGAGTATTTCGACGACGGCACACCGCCCAAGCGCTGAGGGCGATTGATGGAGAATCTCGCCAGCAGGCTCGAAGGCGTTCAATTGCTTGCCTTCGACCTCGACAATACTCTCTATGATGAGGGCACTTATTTTGCGGCCGCTCTGGACCGAATTGCGCCGCGTGTAGCGGTTCTTTCGGGCGGCGACGCGACGGTGATCCGGAACCGATTCGAAGAAATTCTGGCGGCTCAAGGCAAGCATTACCACCATCTCTTCAACGACGTGCTTGCCGAGCAGGGCCTCGCGGTCGAGGAACATCTCGCGGGTCTTCTGGCCGAGTTTGCCGCTGTGTCCGGGCGGCTCGATCTATTCCCGGGCGTGGCCGAGTTGCTCGTGGATCTGCGCGCGACTTGCAAGGTCGGTCTGATCACCTCGGGTCGTGAGGCTGTCCAGGCGAACAAGATCCGATTGCTCGGGCTCCAGGGGCGTTTCGACCACGTGATTTTTTCCTCGACTCTCTCGGAGAACAAGCCCGGGCCGATGCCATTTCGGATGCTTTGCGAGACCCTCGAGGTGGAGCCGACGGCAGCCGTTTATGTGGGGGACAACCCGCTTTTTGATTTCAAGGGTTCCGGCGAGATCGGGATGACAACGATCCGTGTTCCGAATCCCGAGTTTGACGATCATATCTGCGCGCCCGGTTGGGACGCCCAGTTTCGTCTGGCTCACGTCACGGAGCTTCGCGGCTTCTTGCCGAAAATGGAAAAGGCGGTTGCTCGATCGTGATGCACTGCCGTAAGATTCCTCATTCCCAGTTTTCCCTGCCGCAGGCAGAAAGTTCGCTCCCTTCCGCATGAAGAAGGCATTCCTCATCAGCTACCGGTTTCCCCCGCAGGGAGGCGGTGGTGTTCAACGAACCCTGAAATATACGCGATATTTGCGTGATTTCGGCTGGGAGCCCGTGGTGCATACGGCGCGTAACCCGCACTGGGATGTTTGGGATCCGAGTCTGCTCGACGAGATCCCGGTAAATGTCGAGGTCTGCAAAACCGGGACCTTCGAGATCGAAAAAGTCGAGAACGCCCTCCGAAGGTTGATTCGTGGAGGGCGCGGCGACAAGGCGAAGTCTGCCCGGAAGTCTGCCCCGAAGGTTGCTTCGGAAGCGGCTCCTCCAAACCCGGAGCACGCCGCCAGCCCAGCCGCCGCCAGTCCCGACACTATTGCTGCCGGTGGTCGCGGTGCTCTGGGTCGCCTGAATGACTTTCTTCACAAGCGCCTGATGATTCCGGATCAGCAAATCTTCTGGGTGCTGCCCGCTTTTTTTGCCGGGATTCGCCAGGTGCGCCGGACGCAGGCCAGTTTGATCCATACTTCGTCGCCACCGAATTCTCTTCATCTCTACGGAGGCTTGTTGGCGCGCTGGACCGGGTTGCCCTGGGTCGCCGACTTCCGTGACCCCTGGACGGATGGACCGCGTAGGCGACGGAATTACGTGAATAATCCGCTGCGCGAGAAGATCGAGAAGGCCATGGAGAGGTGGGTGGTGCGAAACGCCGACCATGTGGTGGTGACGGCACCGCCGCTGCGTGAGCGATTCCTCAAGAAGTACGAGTTTCTTCAGGAGAAGAATATCTCGGTGATCACCAACGGCTACGACGTCCACGATTTCGATGCGGCCGCCGCCATGACCGACAAGGTCCTGCCGCAAGCCGGATTCCATCTGACCGGCACCGGAAATATCGAGCATATGTTTCCGGCCGAGCACCTCTTCGGCGCCATTGCGGCGGCTTGCGCCAAGCACGAGGGATTGCGCCGCGAACTTTGCGTTCATCTGGTTGGTGCCAAGAAGGGACCCTACGATCGGCTGATCGCAGATCTCGGACTCCAGGACCGCGTTCGTTACGAGGGGTGGGTCCCGCATGTCGAGTCGATCCGCTATCTGCAGGAGAGCAACGCCCTTTTGATGTGCATGATTCCACAGGCGGGCGGCGGCAACGAAAAGCTCTCCGGAAAGGGCTTTGAGTATCTTTTCATGCGCAAGCCCTTCCTCTGTCTCGCCAAGCCGGGTCTGACCAGCGAACTCTTTGCGCAGACGGAACTCGCACATATTGTCGATCCTTATGATGAAGCGGGGATCGAGCGAGAGCTGATCGCTCTATACGAGGGACGCAACGACGCCGTGGTCGCCAATGAAGCGTTGGTGCAAAAGTTTGATCGAAAGAACCTCACTGGTGAATTGGCGAAGATCTTTCAGGGTCTTGTCGATGCCCGCTCGGCGGCGCCCCGGAACAGGGTTCAGGAGGTGGCGGCATGAGCGGACGGATTCTGGTGACCGGGGCTGGCGGGTATATCGGTTCTGCGATCGTTACCCATCTTGCGGAGAAGAATCTGAAAGTGCGTGCCTTCGGGCACGATACGCGATTTGCCGAGCTGTCGCGCCTCGCGAGTGGCGACGTTGATTTCCATCCCGGCGAGTTGCTCGATGCAGATTCTCTCGCGGGGGCGCTCGATGGCGTGGAGGCCGTTGTGCACACCGCTTCCTTTGCCGGGGAGCGGGCCTGCCGGGCCGATATTCCCGGGGCGATTCGTACGATTGTTCGGGGTACGCGACTTTTGGTCGAACAGTCTCGGCTCGCCGGCGTCGAACGATTTGTGCATCTTTCGACCTACGCTGTCTATTCGACCTTTGCGACACGCGCGATGCCCTTGTCGGAGACCTCGGAGCTGTTGCCCGATGATCTCTATGGAAGTCTCAAGGCCGAGGCTGAATGGGAAGCGGCTCGCGCGAACGCCGCGATCTTGCGCCTGACCAATGTCTTCGGCCCCGGATCCGGCCTGGTCGTGAAAACCGATGTCATGGGACATTTTCGCAACGCGGTAGATGCGCAAACGCCGATCAAGACCCAGGGCGGAGGCCGCCAAGCGATCGAATTTGTCCATATCGACGATGTTTGTCGAGTCGTAGCCGGTCTTGTTGCGGCAGACCGGGATGCACCATTGGTTCTGAATGTTGGTTCCGGCCAAGCGACGCCGATTCGAGAATTGGCCTTGTTGTTCCAGGCTACGGCAAGGGAAATTCTTGGCCGTGACATCGAAATTGTGGATACCCCGGCTGTCGGGGACAAGACCTGGCCCGATCGGGTGACGACGATCGAGAAGGCAAAAAATCTCTTCCCCTGGTTTCCCGAAAAATCACTTGCGGATGGTGTTCGGGAAATCATTCGTACAATTCAAGGATGAACGGGAGTTCTCATGGAAATGATTCAGGTGGCCAAGCCCTATTTCACCGATGATGATATTGACTTCATTACGGAGAATACGCGCGACGTTTTGAAAAGCGGCATGCTGATGCAGGGGAAATGGGTTCGCGAGTTCGAAGAGGCATTCGCCGCCTATTGCGGCGTGCGCTACGCGCGTGCGGTGAATTCGGGAACTTCGGCCCTGATTGCGGCCCTGAACTTCTTCGAGATTGAAGGCAAGGAAGTTCTGGTGCCGACCAATACGTTTCTGGCCTCGGCGAACGCTGTTATTTTCGCCGGAGGAACTCCCGTCTTCTGCGATATCGTTCCCGAAACTCTGCTGATCGATTTCGATGAGATGGTGCGTCGCACAACCGAGAAGACCGCCGGGTTGGTGCTGGTTCATCAGGCGGGTCTGATTCCGCCGGATCTCGCCCGAATCCGTGAGTATTGTCGGGACAAGGGTCTGTTTATTCTTGAAGATAGCGCTCATGCGGCCGGATCGAGCAGTGCCGAGGGTCGCGCCGGAAGTCTCGGAGATGCCGCCGCCTTCTCGATGCTCGCGACCAAGATCATGACCGCGGGCGGCGAGGGCGGAATGGTCACCACCAACTCGGAGGAATTAGCTCATCGCGCGACAAGCCTGCGGTTCCATGGTGAGGATCACAAACGAGGAATTCAGGATCGGGTCGGCTATTCCTGGCGCATGACCGAGATCCAGGCCATCGCCGGTTTGACCCAGGTGCGCCGACTCGACGAGATCGTGTCGCTTCGGATGAGTGTCGCCGCGCGCTACGACGAGGGGTTTCGCGACCTCGAGAGCGTCCAGGTGTTGCCACTGCCCGAGGGCTGTCGGAACCCCTACTACAAATACCCTTTGATTTTGGCTGATCATCTGAGTCGACCGGCGGTCAAGGAACGATTGGAGACCGAGTTCCTGGTGAAATCGGGGACTTCATATTGGCCGACATGCCATCTGCAGCCAGCGTACCGCGATAGATACGGATATGCTGAGGGAGATTTCCCCAAGGCCGAGCATACGTTGAATCAAACGGTTGCTCTGCCGATGCATTGCCATTTGACTGATGAGGAAGTGGATCGCGTGATTGAAGCTGTGCGCGCGATTGCGAGTTGATGGAGTTTGAAATGAAGAATAATTCAATTGGAAAAGATCTGTTGGAATGCGCGCTCCTGGGGGCCCTGAGTTGGGCTCTCGGCATGATGGCTTTCAGCTGTGCGGAGATTCTGACCAATGCCTTTCTGGATCTCTATCAACCTTGGTCGGTCTGGCGTGTGGTCTTGTTGACCTATGCAATTATGGGCTCGATTCTCGGTCTGGGCGCGGGTTTGGGGATCTGGTTCCTGCGCCTTCTGACGGGATGGCGCGCAACCTCGGCCGTCCCCTTGCTGATGGGTGCCTTTCTCGGGGTCTTTTTGTTGATGGTGGTCGGGGTTCCGCTCAATGATCGATACCTGCCCGGGTTTTTTGAACCGATCAGTCTCGCCACGAACGGCGCGGTCATCGCCCTATGCGCCGTACTGGCGCTCGGTGGATTTGTCCATCTGCGCTCTCGTGCGAACGGGATGCTCTGGCTGACTTTTGTCAATCTGGCGCTGTCTTTCGGGTTCTTTCTTTCGCTGTCACGTTATTTCGACATGTATGTCCTGCAGACAGAACCGGTGCTGGAATCGGTTCTGAGTTTCGGCGGCGCCGCGCTGGTTTGTTTTGCGATCTGGCGTTGCGGTATCGGGGTTCTCGCCATTTTTGGGGGTGAGAGGTTATTGGCGAAGTTTGCCGTCAGCGGCTTGATCGGAATCGCATTGATCTGGAGCACGGGGCTCTTTCTCGAGAGAGAAGTTCAGCCGCATGGAAAGGTCGCTTCCGCGACTGCGGGCAAGCCGAACCTGCTCTGGATCATCATGGATACAACGCGTGCCGACCACCTCGGGACTTACGGCTACGAGAAGGGCACAAGCCCGCGGCTCGACGAATTGGCGGCCAGCAGTGTGGTCTTCGAAAAGGCAATTTCGCAGGCCTCCTGGACGATGCCGAGTCATTTCCAGATGGTCACGTCACGATTTGATAGCGGCAAGGAAAATGCGCTTCCGGACGACTACGAGACCGTTGCCGAGATTTTGCGGGATGAGGGATATGATACCGCATCGGTTCTGGGTAATTATTCTCTGGGTCGCCGCTCCGGGTTTGATCAGGGCTTTGCCGATGTGATGGATGGCCCGGTCAATATCTTTTATCTCAAATTTTTCGATAAATTACCCATTGTGAAATGGTTGGTTCACTCCGGACTGATTGCTCCGGACACCGCCGTTCGCTGGTTCCATCGACACACCTTTCTTGAGGGTGTCGGGGCGCGCGGGGAGGATCTGACGGATCGATCGATTGACTGGATCAACAGTCGCGACGGTGATCGTCCCTTCTTTCTCTTTTTGAACTACATGGACGTGCATGATGCGTTCGACCCGCCCGAGCCGTATCGGACTCAGTTTGCACCAGGCGTGGACCCGATGTTGGGATTTGTTCGATTTGATCCCGTAGAGGGCGAGGCCATCGACAGCAACACCTTTGTTCGCGATGTCCTGCCGACCATGCAGCAGGCAGATTGGGATGAGCTGGTCGCTCTCTATGACGGCGAGATCGCCTATCTGGACGAGCATATTGGTCGCCTGCTGGATGACCTCAGGGAACAGGGGGCGCTGGACAATACAATTGTCGTGGTCACGTCCGACCATGGAGAGCTCTTTGGCGAGCATGATCTCGCCTATCATTTCAAGGCGCTTTCCGAGGAAGAGACTCACGTGCCCCTGATCATCCGCTATCCGGCCGGCATGCCTCCGGGTGCTCGGGTCCCGGGCGCGGTCGAACTCAATGATATCTTGCCGACGGTCCTGGAGCTGGCTTCGATCGAAACGCAGGCGCCGATGGACGGCAGCAGTCTTGTGGCGGCCGCGCTAAGCGGCAATGCGGACGAGGGGCCGGTATTTACCTATCTGCTCCGCGACCCGCGCGCCAAATTTCCGCATACGCAGGCAGGTCATCTTCTGGGAATCCGCCAGGATGGGCAGAAGTATGTTTGGTCCTCGGGTGGCGAGCATGAATTTTATGTTCTGGCCAACGACCCCAAGGCGCACGAAAATCTCTATATCCAGCAGGGTGGTGCGCCCCTGGAATTGGAGGAAGCACTGGCCCGCTGGCGGGATTCCGTTGGATTGAACGAAATATCTCAGGAGGAATTGGACCCGGTGACCCGCGACCGCCTTCGCGCTCTGGGCTATATCGATTAGGGAGGGGGCTTTCCTCATATTCTCGCCGTAAATCGAGGTTTCTGGTGCCGGCAATTGAAGGTTGGCAGCTGGCTTCGTAAAGAGTCTGTGTGGAATTCTCCAGCCTGACAGCAATCTCCCCGGTCGATGGCCGGTATGCCAACAAGGTCGAGGGGCTGCGGCGCCTCCTGAGCGAGTTCGGTTTGATTCGTCACCGGGTCGAAGTGGAGGTCCGTTGGTTGGAGGCCCTTGCGGCAAACCCGGCGATCCCCGAGGTTCCTCGCTTCGGTGAGGAGGAAAAGCAGAGGCTCGAGCGACTGATTCGTGATTTCGGCCCGGAGCAGGCCTCACGTGTGAAAGAAATCGAGGCCACGACCAATCACGACGTGAAGGCTGTCGAGTATTTTCTCAAAGAGGAAATCAACGGCGTCCCCCAACTCGAGGCCGTGTCCGAGTTTATTCATTTCGCCTGCACTTCCGAGGATATCAATAACCTCTCCTATGGATTGATGTTGCTCCGGGCGCGTGACGAGATTCTGCTTCCGGCGATGGATGAATTGATTGCCGATCTCCGTGGTCTGGCTCAGGAGCATGCCGACCGCCCGATGCTCTCGCGCACTCATGGGCAGCCCGCGACGCCCACAACGGTGGGCAAGGAGTTTGCCAACGTCGTCGCCCGACTCGAGCGTCAGCGCTCTCAGGTGGCGGCTGTCGAGTTGCTGGGCAAGATCAACGGAGCTGTAGGGAATTACAATGCTCATCTGGTCGCCTATCCCGAAGTGGATTGGGAAGCTGTCGGTCGCAACCTGGTCGAATTTCTGGGTCTGGTCTGGAATCCTTTTACGACGCAAATCGAACCGCACGATTGCATCGCGGAGCTCTTTGACGCCGTTCGGCGCTTCAATATCATCCTGCTCGATCTGGATCGGGATCTGTGGAGCTACATCTCGATCGGGTACTTCAAGCAACGGACGGTGGCCGGGGAGGTCGGTTCCTCAACGATGCCGCATAAGGTCAATCCGATCGATTTCGAAAACTCCGAGGGCAATCTCGGGATTGCGAATGCCTTGTTGGGCCACCTTGCCGAGAAGCTTCCCTTGTCGCGCTGGCAACGAGATCTGACGGATTCGACCGTCTTGCGGAATGTGGGGACCGGGATTGCGCACTCTCTGATCGCCTACGCAGCGACCCGTAAGGGTCTCGGCAAGCTGGAGGCAGACGATGCGCGCCTGCAGGCAGATCTTCTGGGAAGCTGGGAAGTTCTGGCAGAGCCCATTCAGACGGTGATGCGTCGCTACGGGGTCGACCAACCTTACGAACGGTTGAAAGCACTGACTCGGGGCAAGGCGATCGATGCGGCGTCTTTGAGGGAGTTCATCGATGGGCTCGAGATTCCGGAAGAGGCCAAGGTTGAACTTCGCCAACTGAGCCCCGACACGTATCTGGGGAACGCCTCGGTGCAGGCACGGCGAGTTTAATCTGCGCGCATTGGATCGAGGAAGAGAATGTCGATGGGGGCCAGCCCGGTAGCTATCGGCGGATCTTCGATCCCGCGGCCATCGTCGGCTGCAAAAATGCGGATGCCGGCGTTCTGAAAGCTTCGATCGCTGAGCCAGATCGAATTGTTGGGTGCATCAAATTCGATATTGGTGAGGTAGGCATCACTTTCGAAGATCGAAAGCGTCTCTTCTCGCAGGCTGGTGTCGATCTGGATGACGAAGTTCCGAAAACTCTCATCGGTGACCAGCGCCCAGGCTCGACGGCCGTCAATCATCACGAAATCGGTAATGTTACGCCCGATATCACTCTCCTCAATCAGGATGCGACTCCGCTCGAAGGTATAGGGGTTGATTGTCTCGACGCCGCCATCCCCGATGTTGCCGAAACTGCCGACCTGCGAGACGACGATGTCTCCGGTGGCTGGGTCGAGGGCAAGACCGCGACTGTCAGCCAGTGGGTTGGTCCATGTCAGTTGGATCGGATCGATCGCCGGCGTTTCGGGTCGGGTGTCGATGGGCAGGTCGGTTTCGGTGTCGATCACCACCAGGAAACTCTCGGCGGTGGGCTCGAAAAACTGGTTGCGGTCGAGTCGCTGAAGGCTGACGAAGAGACGGTCTTCCACGAGTACCATCTGGTCCATTTCCGGAATTCCGTCCGCATCGGCAAAGGATCCGAGATCAATTTCGCCGACCAGAAAGCCGTCGCAGGTGGCGCCCACCGAGGGGTCGACGATGGCGATTGAGGTTTCCTCGTAGCGCGTCACATAAGCTTTGGTGGGGGAAACGAAGACGATATCGTGGGGGTTGCTCCCGTTGCCCACCGAGCATTGGTAGCGCGTGGTCCAGCCTGCCGCGGGGGCGATTTTCTGGATGCTGTCCGCACCAAATCGGTTGATCACGAAAACCTCACCCCCGTAGGTCCGAGCTACGGCATCCCCATGGACCGGGCCGAGGTCGGCTGCGACCGCCGAGGGATCTCGAGTCTCCATGACGGCGTAGGAGCCCGTTTCGAAATCTCCTGTGATGATAAAGGCCGAGGGTTCCGCCGTACTCGGCGGCGGCGGGGGCGTGGAATCCGCGGCCCTGCCGCAACCCGAGAAGATCGCGGCCAGCAAAAGCAGTGACAGCCCCACGGATGAAGACCTGCGGGCTGGACCGCCCAGGCTCAATTTCAGGATTCCCATTTCCAATAGAGTGTACCGAGAAAGGTCCTTCCGGGTAGAGGGAAGCCGGAAACATCTTCGGTCTGATTATCGGTCAGATTCCGCACTTCGAAGGTCGCGGTGAGCGGAGCCCATGGCAAGTTCCATGCGATTCCCAGAGAGTGGAGCAGGCGCGAGGCCACCAGATCTTCGGGGCGGTTGGCTCGTTTCAAATAATTGCTGCCGATGAAGTTCAGTTCGTAGAACGGCTCCCACTGTTTCCACCGGTAGCTGCTGCGGAAATAAAGATCGTGCTGCGGCCGGCCGGGCAATTGATTGCCGTCGATCCCGGTGGCGCCACTGCGGTCGCGAGCGTCCTGATAGGTGTAATTCAGGGTCAGGCGCAGATCCTCGAAAAGCGTCGCGCGCATCGCCAACTCGGCTCCCAGAGTTTCGGCACGGCCAACGTTTTGCGGCACGGATCGATCCTGTGCGGTCCGCACCAGAACAATCAGATCATCGATGTCGCTGTAGAACACCGCAGCCTCGACGGCGAGGAGATCGAAAACAGCGAAGTCGCTCGATGACCAGGCGATACCGAGATCAGTTTGAAGTCCTTCTTCCGGGCGCAAGGATGGATTTCCGGTGATCGAGCCCCGTTGTCCGAATAATTCGATGAAGCTGGGGACGCGGCCGTAGTGGCCGACATTGCCGCGCAGGTCGAGTCCCGGCAGAACCTCCAGGACCAGACCCAGTTGGGGGGTGAAGAGATTGAAGCTATTGGCGTCCGAGGGCTGGCTGAACGGGCCAAAACCGGGAACGCGGCCGGCAAAAAAGTTTCGAATGAATTCGTAGCGTAATTGCACATCGATCAGCAGGCGATCGGAGAAGAAGCCAAGCGTGTCGCCGGCTGCCACGTTGAGATGGAACCGGCTTTGCCGGTCCTCGCTGGCTTCAGGCTGGAGGCGATTTGCCGGAGAGAAGGTCTCTCCGCTGAGATCCAGTCGAGCTCCCAGGTCATGCGCTGCGATCCGACGGGTGGCAAAGAACTGCAAGCCGGCCGACAGCGTCTCGTTATCCGTTTCGAGGCGACTTCCGGCCACTTCCCCGAGGGGGTCCGACAGGCTTTCCTCCTCGTAGACAAAGTAGCCGGTCGTGCGCAGATCGAATCCGGTGCCCGCGATTTTTGGCGCATCGAGCCGAAGGTAGTTCAGGCTGCGAAGGTCCTGAAGGCGAGCTGAATCGGATTGGTGCGAGCCGATCCCCGGTACGCCCTGCTCATTGATGAAAAACTCGCTGAGCATACTGAGCTGTCCGATCGGGAAACCATCGAAGGTTGCCTTGAGGAGAAGATCGCCGGAATTGAAATCATTGTTTTGCCGCCGGGCGATTTCGTCATCGAAGGGATTCAGCGGGGTGCCATTGTTGTCAGGAAACGGGAAATTCCCTTCCGAGCCGAGATAGGAGCCGGTCAACAAAATCCCCCAATCGCCAAAGCTGCCCGCGGCTGTGGCATTCGCCTTTCGGGTGCCGAAAGAGCCGCCCCCGGCAAGCGACGAGAAGGTGGTTCGCTTTCCGGGCTCGCGCGTCAGGAGGTTCACGGTGCCCCCAAGCGAGGCGGCGCTGAAAGCCAGAGGCGTGGTGCCACGGAAGACCTCGATCGCTTCGAGGGGGTCGAGCGGTAAATCCGCCAAATTGACCGTCTCGCTCCGTGCCCGGGTCAGGGGGATGCCATCCATGTAGATCCTGACCTGGCTGGGGGAAGAGCCGCGAATCGAGACGGTCGAGAAATCCCCCAGTCCCCCGTAGCGGCGCACCTGAACGCCAACCGAGTCTTCGAGGACGTCGGCGAGCGTCTTCATCTCTTCCACTTGGGTGGTGATTTCGATCACCGAGGCAAACGCCGTAAGGTCCGGCAGTCGGATCATGCGGGGGCCGGTGACCTCGATCGTTTCGATATTTGCGGCCACCGCCTCGAGGTCGCGGCTGTTCCCCGCGGGCTCCTGAGCGCCCAGCAGCGCGGGGAGGGCCAACAAAAAGATCGTGGCTGCAAGGAAACCTCTCACGGTCAGCCGGATGTACCAAGGGACTCTCCGGGTCGCAAAAAACGAGAATGATCTTCCGGGAATTTCGCGCTAAACCAACTGCATGGCTGACGAGATTGTGATCCGGGGCGCGCGCGAGCATAACCTTGCCAGCGTCGATTTGACCATACCGCGCAACCAGCTGGTGGTGGTGACGGGTCTGTCGGGGTCCGGAAAATCGTCGCTCGCCTTCGACACAATCTATGCCGAGGGCCAGCGGCGATACGTCGAGTCCCTCTCGGCTTACGCCCGACAATTCCTCGAGCAGATGCAGAAGCCCGATGTCGATTCGATCGATGGCCTGTCGCCCGCGATTTCGATCGAACAAAAAACCACCTCGCGCAACCCTCGCTCAACTGTGGGGACCGTGACCGAGATCTACGATTATCTCCGGCTTCTTTTCGCCCGCGTCGGTGTCCCGCATTGCCATGAATGCGGCAAGCCGATCGCTTCTCAGACGGTGCAGCAGATTGTTGATCGGGTAATGGACTGGGAGTCCGGCACTCGAATTCACGTGATGGCGCCCCTGGTGCGGGATCGCAAGGGCGAGTACCGCAAGGAGTTTGCCGACCTGCAAAAAGCCGGCTTCGTCCGAGTCCGGGTCGACGGCGAAATGCGGGACCTCTCAGAGGACATCGTTCTCAAAAAAACGCACAAGCATACCATCGATGTGGTCGTGGACAGGCTTGTGGTCAAACCGGGCATCGCACAGCGCCTGGCGGACTCTCTGGAAACCGCTCTGGGTTATGGCGGAGACGTTGTCACGGTGGAGACGCAAGTCGGGAAAAATGGTCCTCTCGAGGAGCATGTTTTCTCGCAGAAACTTGCTTGTCCCGATTGCGGGATTTCGTATCCTGAGATCGAGCCCCGGACGTTTTCGTTCAACAGTCCGCACGGTGCCTGTCCGGATTGTTCCGGGCTGGGAGTGGAGTGGGTTTTTGATGCCGAGCGTGTTGTTCCGGATGAAACACTCTCTCTCAAGCAGGGGGCTATCGCCCCCTGGGCGCGGAAGGCCGACACCTACAAATCTCTTCTGGCGGCGCTGGCAAAACATCTGAAGTGCTCTTTGGATACGCCGTGGCAGGATCTTTCGGCCAAGGCCCGCGATACGATTCTGCGGGGCACGGGCAAGGACGCCATCGAGGTTACCTATGCGCGGCGCAAGACGACCCGGCCATTCGAAGGCGTCCTGCGCAATCTCGAAAGACTCTACCTGCAAACCGAGTCCAACCTGCGCCGCGAAGAACTCGGAAGCTACCGAAGCGAGCGCCCCTGCGAGAGTTGCGGTGGAGCACGTCTGAAGCGCCATGCCTTGTATATCCGCCTGGGAGAACATTCGATCGCGGATCTGACCTCGCTTTCGATTGCCGAGGCGCGGGTCTTTTTCGAGGACATCAAGCTCGACAAGCAGCAGATGCAGATTGCGCGTCTGATTCTCAAGGAGATTCAGGAACGCCTCGGGTTTTTGTGTGACGTGGGCCTGACCTATCTCAGCCTGGATCGGGGCGCGGGAACCTTGTCGGGAGGGGAAGGCCAGCGAATTCGTCTCGCCACACAGATCGGATCTTCTCTGGTGGGCGTTCTCTACGTTCTCGACGAACCATCCATCGGGCTCCACCAGAGAGACAATGCGCGTCTGCTCAAGACCCTCCAGCGATTGCGGGATCTGGGCAACTCGGTTCTCGTCGTCGAGCATGACCGCGATACCATGGAAGCGGCCGATCATCTGATCGATATGGGGCCTGGCGCGGGGCGTTTGGGTGGGTTGGTGGTCGCGCAGGGGGCGCCCCCGGAAGTGGCGAAAATCCCCGAGAGTCTGACCGGCCAATATTTGCGCGGGGACCGCGAGGTCCCGCTGCCCGCCGAGCGTCGGCCCGGCACCGGGCTGCAGCTCAAGGTCTGTGGTGCCCGTCAGAATAATCTGCAAAATCTCGATGTGGAGATTCCTCTCGGGACGTTGACCTGCGTGACTGGGGTTTCCGGCTCGGGGAAGTCTTCTCTGGTGATTGACACGCTTTGGGCGTCCCTGTCGCGGCGGCTCTATAAAAGCAAGGAGACTGTCGGCGACCACGATTCCGTGGAAGGTTGGCAGTGGCTGGACAAGGTCGTTGATATTGATCAGGCGCCGATCGGGCGCACGCCGCGCTCGAACCCGGCAACCTACACCGGACTCTTCGGCCCAATTCGAGACTTGTTTGCACAGCTACCGGAAGCCCGCATGCGCGGGTATGAGCCGGGAAGATTTTCTTTCAACGTCAAGGGGGGGCGCTGCGAGGCCTGTTCTGGTGATGGGCTCATCAAGATCGAGATGCATTTTCTGCCCGACGTGTACGTCACCTGCGAGGTTTGTCAGGGGCGGCGTTATAATCGAGAAACCCTGGAGGTTCTCTATAAGGGGAAATCGATCGCGGATGTCCTGGAGATGACGGTTGCCGAAGCGCTCGACTTTTTGCAGGCGGTGCCCGCCTGTCGCAAGAAGCTGGAAACACTTCGCGACGTTGGACTGGACTATATTCATCTCGGGCAATCGGCCACGACGCTTTCCGGCGGCGAGGCCCAGCGCATCAAACTCTCCAAGGAGTTGTCGCGACGAGCCACGGGCAAGACGCTTTATATTCTGGATGAACCGACGACCGGTATGCATTTTGAAGATATCCGTCGATTGCTCGAGGTCCTCCACCGGCTCGTGGGGGATGGCAATACGGTTGTGGTGATCGAGCATAATCTGGATGTCATCAAAACCGCGGACCATCTGGTGGATCTTGGTCCGGAAGGCGGCAGCGGCGGTGGCAAGATCGTGGTGATGGGTACACCCGAAGACGTCGCCGCCTGTCCGGATTCCTTTACCGGCCAGCATCTCGCACCTCTATTGCCGGCGGCAAAAACGTCGCGGTCGCCGCGAAAGGCAAAAAAGAAGCGGGCGCCGCGGAAATCCAAAGCCAAGTGAAGGGTTTTCCCCTCGTGGCGGGAATGATAGATCAACAGGATGCGGCGCTCCCTGAAACCAGTGTACACAGTTCTCTCGATGATTCTGGTGTCGGCATTTCTGGTCGCCTGCAGTGCCGAGAAAAGCCGTCGCAGCGCGGATCCCTTTGATGATCCCTTCTTCACCAGCGGCTTTGCCGGAGAGAGCGGCCTGGACAGCTTTCTAGCCGAGCCCGCTCCGAATGTCGGATGGCTCTCGGCCGAAGGTGAGCAATCTCCCGAAGAGCGGATGATCCGGGAGCATGGGGATCCGATCTGGGGCAAGCAGGAGCAGCCGGAGTCCGATTTCATCCCGACCAAGGAGCGACCCTTCATGGAGAAGGCGCAGGAAGCCACCATGGCGACGATGAGCGTTCTGGTAGGGGTCGGTATGGCGGCCTTGCCGTTTTTGATCGGGGCTCTTTAGGGAATCCTCAACTCGGGAGGTTCAAGGTTTTGTCGGGTGGATCTCGCCGCTACGGAGGCGCTCCAGGTAGCCGTTCTTCTGGCGATTCACGACATCGGCCAAAAGCAGCATGCCGACGAGATTCGGAAACGCCAGCGCGAGAAGCATGAAGTCGGAGAAGTCCAGAACGTTGGCAATGCTGACCACGGGGCCAATGGCGGCAAAGAAGACAAAGACGATGCGATAGGGCAGCACGCCTGCTTTCCCGAAAAGAAACTCCGTGGCCCTCTCGCCGTAGTAGCTCCAGGCGATCATCGTGGAATAGGCAAAGACGAAGACTGCCAGAACCAGCAGGTATTCGGCAGCAATATGAAGGGTTCCGAAGGCCCGAGCGGTCAGGACCGCGCCCTCGGTCCAGTTCATCGTCTGGCCCGGCTCCACGACTCCGGTGATCAGAATGGTCAACGCCGTCAGGGTGCAGATGACGACGGTATCGATAAACGGCCCGATCATCGCGACCACGCCTTCTCGAACTGGTTCATTGGTGCGCGCGGCGGCGTGGGCAATCGAGGCCGAGCCCATACCCGCTTCGTTGGAGAAGGCGGCCCGTCGGATTCCCTGAATCAGTACGCCGAGAAATCCACCGTAGGCCGCCGCCGGCGTAAACGCCTGGCGAAAGATTTCCAGAAAGAGTGCAGGGACGGCCGTGATGTTCAACAGGATGATCAACAGGCAGACGGCGGCGTAGGATACACACATCGCCGGGACGAGACGCGAGGTGACGTCGCCGATCCGGCGGATACCGCCAATGATGACAGCGCCGACCATCAGAGCGTAGAAGCCACCCGCAAGCCAGGCGGCACCCTCGAGCCCGGCGAGGCCGGGGACGACTTCGCTGGCGATGGCAAAGCTCATTTTCCCCTGAAAGAGATTCCCGCCGCCGAAGGAGGCAAGGATACATAGGACGGCATAGACCCCACCGAGAAGCGTGCCGAACCAGCCCCAGCGAGGAAAGTTCTCCCGAATCCCGACGCGCAGATAGACCATGGGTCCGCCCAGGACATGCCCGCGATCATCCACGTTGCGATAGATCTGGGCCAGAGTGCTGGACGAGAACTTCAGACTCATTCCGATAAAGGCAACCACCCACATCCAGAGGATCGCACCAGGGCCCCCTGCGGCGATCGCGACAGCGACCCCGGCAATATTGCCCAAGCCCACGGTGGCGGAGAGGGCCGAAGTCAGCGCGCTGAAATGACTGATCTCGCCGGGGTCGTCGGGATCATCATAGCGGCCGCGGATGCAATCGATGCTGTGCTTGAAAAGCCGGATATGCACGAACCCGTAGCGCAGCGTGAAGAAGACCCCGCCGCTGACCAGGACCAGCAGAATGAGAGGGATGCCGAACGCAAAGTCGGCAAACAGAATCGGTGCGACAATCTGGTTGAAAATACCGAAGATGGAATCGAGACGGTCTTGGAAGCCCATGGCGCACGCCTAGCGGGTTTTCGAATTTGCTTCCACAGGATCGCGATTCTGATAAGGATTTCCATATGCTGGATAATAGTGAAGCGATCGGAGTCCCCATCGAGCCACCCGAGGTGCCGGCGGCAGAGCGGCAATTGCAGGAAAAGCAGCGTCTGGCGGCATCATTTCGAATTTTCGCCCGACGGGGTTTTGATGAGGGCGCGGCAGGGCACATCACTCTGCGGGATCCGGTGGCCCCGGATACCTTTTGGGTGAATCCCTTCGGCCTTCATTTCTCGAAGATACGAGTGTCGGATCTGATTCGGGTCGATCATGATGGCGAGATCGTGGAAGGCGAGGGTTTTCTCAATCAGGCCGCCTTTGCCATTCATTCCCGAATTCACGCGGCGCGCCCCGACGTGAATGCCGCAGCGCATTCCCATTCGATGTTCGGCAAGACCTGGTCGTCTCTGGGCCGCCTGCTGGATCCGATCAGCCAGGACTCCTGCGCATTTTACAATGATCACGCACTTTTTGATGACTTCAGGGGCGTGGTGCTCGACCCGGCCGAGGGGGACCGAATCGGAGCCTCGCTGGGTACGGGGAAAGCGGTGATTCTGCAGAACCACGGGCTCCTGACTGTCGGCGGCCACGTCGGCTCCGCTGTCTTTTGGTATCTTTTGATGGAGCGCAGTTGCGAGTCTCAATTGATGGCCGAGGCCGTCGGTACACCGACTTTGATCCGGCCGGAGGCTGCCGAGTTGACGTGTCAGCAGATCGGCAGCGAGACGGCAGGTGTGTTCAGTTTCGAGGGCTTGTATCAGCAACTCGTCGCCGAAGAGGCCGATTTGCTGGATTGATCCGCTGCTGCCGGGTGCACGCCACGTGGCGAGGGGGCTGCGGGGCAGTCAGCGACCGGGTGGGCTGCGGTCGGGACGATTCAGCCGCCCGTGCTTCGAGCCTCAAGGTCCTCCCAGCGAGCCATCTTCTCGAGCACCTGCTCCTGCAGTGCGCTCAGTTCGATCTGGAGGTTCTTGATCTCGGATCCGTTGTTTTTATACGTTTCGGGATCGGCCAATCGGGATTCAAGAGTCTGGATCTGATCTTCGTCCGCCTCGATTTCCGACAGCAGAGTTTGTAGCTCGCGCTCTTCCTTGAAACTGAGCTTTTTGGGACGTTGCGTGGTTCGTTTGGGCGCTGGTTTCTCTCGCGTGGTCTTGGTCTTCTCCTTGATCGGGAGCGCCTCGGCGGCTTTGCGCTCGCGATACTCCGAATAGTTTCCCGCATGCCATTCCATCCGCCCGTCACCCTCGAATGCGAGGATCGAGGTCGCGATTCGATCCAGAAACCAGCGATCGTGACTGATCACCAATGCGCTCCCGGCATAATGGAGAAGCATCTCTTCCAGCGCAGCCAGGGTCGTGGTGTCCAGGTCATTGGTGGGTTCGTCGAGCAGGAGCAGATTGGAATCGCTGGCAAGAAGGCGTGCGAGACAGACCCGAGCCCGCTCGCCGCCGGAAAGAGTAACGATGCGGGATCGTTGCTGGTGTCGATCGAAAAGGAAACGTTCGAGATAAGCCGCAATGCCAAGCGATTCTCCACCGAGCTGCACTTGTTGCCGGTCGTTGCTCAAGGTTTCGAAAATCGTCTCGGCGTCGTCGAGGCCGCCGCGCTCCTGATCCAGATATCCGATCCGGGTATTGGTGCCGATGGTAAGGCTTCCTGCCGTGGGTGCGAGCTCTTCGAGAATTGTCAGGAAGAGGGAGGTCTTGCCGGTTCCGTTCGGGCCAACCACGCCCACGCGATCGCCCGCCCCGAGAGCAAAGGTCAAGTCGGAGACCAGCGTCTTTTCGTCGCGAACGATCTCCATTTCTGCGACTTCGAGAATCGTTTTCCCGAGACGATGACTTCGGGTCTGCATCTCGATTTGTTTCTGTTTTTCCGGCGCCGCCTGGTCGCGAATCGTTTCGATCCGATCGATACGTGCTTTTTGCTTGGTTGTCCGGGCTTGTGGCGAGCGTTGTAGCCACTCGAGTTCGCGGCGCAGGAAGTTTTGCCGGTTACGCTCGGTGCGTTCCTGGTGTGCGGCGCGTTCCGCTCGCGCTTCGAGATAGGCGACGTAGCCCCCGCTATAGCTGTGGATGGCCCCATCGTGGATCTCGAGGGTTCGTTGCGTGACATTTTCAAGTACTCGCCGGTCGTGGGTGATCAGGAGCAGGGCGCCGCGAAATCGATTCTGCAGGTAATCCTCGAGCCATTCGATTGTTTCAATGTCGAGATGGTTGGTGGGCTCGTCGAGAATTGCCAGATCGGGTGCATCCACCAGGATGCGCGCCAGAGCGACGCGTCGTCTCTCTCCGCCGCTGAGAGTATCGACCTGGCGACTGGAGTCGGTGATCTGGAGGTTTCCGAGAATCGCTTCGGCTTCATGGAGGCGCTCCCATCCTCCCTGATGCTCGATTTCTTCGGCGGCTGCAGCCTGTCGTCGGATCAGCTCTTCGACATCGGTGGATGCGTCCGGGCGTGCCAGTGCTTCGGTGGCTTGCTCGTGTCTCGCGAGAGCCGCATTCCAATCGACGAGACTCTCCGAGACGACTTCGAGCACTGTCGAACCCGATGCGAGAACGGGTTCCTGCTCGAGGTAGTCAATCCGGGTATCGCGCGCCTGTGCGAGGATGCCGCCATCGGGCTTCTCCCAGCCTGCGAGAATTCTCCCAAGGGTACTTTTTCCGCTGCCATTGTTGCCGACCAGGCCGATCCGTTCTCCGAGGTCGATCGTCATCGACGCCTTGGCGAGAATCCGGTTTCGGTCGTAGCTCCGATCGAGTTCGCGGGCATCCAATAAGGGCATCAGGCCTCAACTACTAGCGGAAGATCGAGTGGATTGCCGGAGGTGGCGCGTGACCCGTTGGTGGTAGGCACGGGCGAGCCGAAGTGTGATGGGTCCGGGTGCGGCCCGCCCGACCGGGGTCGCATCAAGGTGCGCCACCGGCAGAATTTCAATGACGCTCCCGGTGAGGAAGATCTCGGCCGCTCGTCCCAGACGCTCTGCCTTGATCGGAGCTTCCCGTACCGGCAAGTCGGCCTTGCGAGCAAGTTCCAGAACCATCTGGCGGGTGATCCCCGGCAGACAGCCCGCCTCGAGAGGAGGAGTATGGAGTGTATCTCCGAAGACCGCGAAGACATTGCTCGTGGTGGCCTCGCTGATTCGGCCTCCGGCCTCAACGTAGATCGCCTCATAGGCCCCGTTTTCCGTGGCGGCGATGCGGCCTTGTACCGCGGCGGCATAGCTGGTCGTCTTATGGCCGGTGACGACGCTTTGCCCGCCGTTGCCAAAGGGTAGCCGGATTACGGAAACTCCCCTGGATCGTTGGTCGGGTAATTCTTCCGGAATATGGCGGGCGGTGAGAAGGATGGTCGGTGAGAGTCCCTCGGGGGGAATCAATCCCTCGCCTACGCCGCGGGTGACGGTAATACGAATTGCGGCGTCGCGAAGGCTGCAGGCAGAGGAGAGTTCCGCGATCGCCTTCTCCAATTTTCGGCCGGGGGAGGGGATGCCGAGGCGGTCAAGGCTGCGCTGGAGTCGCGCGCGGTGGCGTTGCCAGAGGAAAGGCTTCCCCCCATAGAGTCGGACGGTTTCGAAAACGGCATCTCCATAGAGAAAGCCACGATCGAAAATGGAGAGTCGTGCATCGCGAGCGCGAATAATCTTCCCGTCCAGCCAGACGCGTGACGGGGCTCTCAAGGGTGCGCCCCGCTGGCGGGCTTGGCAAGGTTGATGTCGATCGCTCGGAGAAAGGCCTCGGCTTTCACCCACATCTCTTCATATTCATTTTCGGGCACGGAGTCCGCGACGATGCCGCATCCGGCGTGGTAGGTAAACCGCCCGTCACGGGCCCAGGCTGTCCGGATCAAGATGCTCGAGTCGAAGTCGCGCGGGCTGCGAAACGAGAAAAAGGATCCTGTGAAGATTTCGCGAGGCTGTTCCTCAAGTTCCGCGATGATCTCGCTGGCGCGGATTTTTGGTGTACCGGTAATCGAACCTCCCGGGAAAGTCGCGCGCAGGATGGCGGCGAGATTGGCATCGGGGCGGAGTTTTCCCTCGACGGTCGATACCAGATGATGAACGGTCGCCCAGGATTCCACCCGCAGCACCGAGGGAACCTCGACGCTGCCGCGCGCGCAAATGCGCCCCAGATCGTTACGTTCCAGATCGACGACCATGATGTTTTCGGCGCGTTCCTTGGGGTCGGCTGCAAGTTCCGCGGCCAGGGCCCGATCGCGAGATCTGTCCAGGGATCGTGGCCGAGTTCCCTTGATCGGCTCGGTGCGGATCAGGTCGCCCTGCACCCGAAGGAATCTCTCGGGCGAGTTCGAGAGAATCTCGAATTCGGGGGCAGCGAAGTAGACACCGAAAGGTACGGGTTGGGCTTGTTGCATGCGCTCGAAAACATCGAGTCCCGAAAGGTTGCTTTCCGCCACAAAACGGCTGGCGAGATTCATCTGGTAAATATCGCCGGCGGCAATGTAGGCAAGCGCCCGTGATACAGCGTCGAGGTAGGTGGCCTTGTCGGGCCATTCGCATAGCTCGCTGGCGAACGTTTCGGTCGCGGGCTTGCGGGCGGCCGGAGCCGACGAACGACCGGATTCAAGTTGGGATGCCATTGCCTGCAGGTTGTCGCCGAAGGCCGTGACCTCGCAGAGATCCCCGGGCGCACCGGGGCGCGGGCGGCAGACCAGAACGGAACTGAAACGCGCAAAATGTGCCAGCGGAAGTGGCGCTTCGGTTGCCTGCCCGCAAGCGAGGCGCTCTTCGATGCGGGAGGCGAAATCAAAGGCGAGGAAGCCGAAAGTGCGCGGAGGGACCTCGTCGGAGTCGGTGGCAACCGAGCCTTCGCGGACAAATTCGGAAATCAGTTCCAGGGGATGCTCGGTCGGGCGAGACGAGCGTGTCTCCCGGCAGAGCTCGGTGACGCCATCATGGTGCACGGTGAGTTGCGCGCTGGGATGGAAGGCCATAAAGCTGGTCCCGTCGTCGGCTTGATTCGCCCAGACGGCGCTATTCCCGTATTGCTCGCGAATCCATCGGAACAGGCGCGAGGCAGAAAATTCTCCTTTGAGTCGGACTTTATCCATGAGCACGCACTCGTCAGCTTCAGAAAACCATCATCTTTCCTGTTTGGAGATAGCGATTTGAACGCCTCGGTTCATCTACTCCAAAAGGCACTGAAATCGGTGGTCCATCTGCGGACCCAGATCGGCCCCCAGCACCGCTCCGGCCCGATTCTGGGGACCGAGCGGGCGGGTAGTGGGGTGGTTCTCTCGTCGGCCGGTGGATTGATTCTGACCGCGCACTATTTGCTGATCGGTGCCGATCGGGTGCAGATCGAATGCCTTGACGGTCGGATGGTGGAAGGACGGGTCTTCGGCGTGGATTACAACTCCGGGCTGGGGATCGTCGCTCCGGAAGAGAGCGGTCTTGCAGGACTCTCGCTGGCGCCTGAGGGCGCCGAGCGGGCGGGTTCCGAGGCTTTTCTGGTTGCCAGTACCGGAGAAGAGCGGCGGGTGGCCGCAGCCTTGATCATGAGCGTGGGCGGATTTGATGCCCTCTGGGAGTTCTGCCTCGACCGCGCGATTTATTTCTCGGTGCCCAACCCGGGATTGGGTGGTGGTCCGCTGCTCGATACGCAGGGCCGCGTGCTGGGGATCTCGGCACTCTCGATGGCACAAGTTGCCCGCCCCACCGTCGTCTTCCCGGCCGCACCGGCGTCGTCGATGATCGACGCCATCGAGCAACAAGGAGTCTATCGATCCCCCGGCTCGGGCGGTTGGCTCGGCTTGATGTGCCTGGCGGTGGGCCCACGTCTGGTGGTCTCGGGGATCTTCCCCGGGAGTCCCGCAGAAGAGGGCGGCTTGAAGCCGGGCGATACGATCCTCGCCCTGGACGGCCATGCGGTTTCGGATCGAGGCGACTTTTACCGAAAGGTGCGCGAGTGTCGCTCCGGATCTCGGGTGCCCCTCCGGCTGCGTCGTCCCGCGGGAACCCTCGATCTTGTCGTCACAGCCGGCTCGGTCGAAACCTACTTCGCCTGAGCCGGGAATCACCCCTCGACGACCAATCGAACGCCCGGCTTGAGGTATTTCGACCGGGCCAGTTCGTGGGCGTTGGAGCGCTTCAGCGCCCGCAGGCTGATGCCGTAGCGTCGAGCGATGGCCCATAATGTGTCACCCGGACGGACGGTATGGGTGATGATCTCTTCCATGTCGATTTCGGGGAAGTAGAAATCGTTATTCTCGCCGACATGGGCTGCGGCGAGGAATTTGGCGTAAAAATTAGCCCCGGCAAAACCGAACCGACGGTTTTCATTGCGGTAAATGAGTTCTCCGAGGTCGGCTGTCTCATGGCGGTCGATCGCCCGAGCCATCGCCGAAGGTCCATGGTTATAGGCCGTGAGGGCCAAGGGCCAGCTGCGCAGGGATCGGTGCGTAGCATGCAGGAATTGTGCGGCCGCGTAGGTGGATCGTTCCGGATCGCGCCGTTCGTCCGAGCGTCCCCCCACGCGGATATATTGCCGAGCCGTATTCGGCATCAATTGCCAAAGGCCGAGTGCGCCGGCGCTGGAGCGTGCGCTGGGGTTATAAGAGGATTCAATATGAGGAAGGTGGATCAGGAGCGGGGGAAGGCCGGCATCTGCCAGCTCGCGACGAACCGTTCGGCTGTAGTATCGAGACCGCTTCAGGCTTTTTGCAAACGCCTCGGTCTGTCCCCGGAAGACTCGTAGATCGTCTGGTGGAATTTGCAGCCAGCGACGATCCAGGGGGCCATCGAATTGCTGCAGGATTTTTTCTCGCTCGGTTGCGGAGGATGTTTTCTGGACGTCACGCAGCAGTTTTCGGTAGCGATCCTGAATCCGACGCCGTTCGCGCTGGTGGCCTCGTCGCATCGATACTGTGGCGAGGATTCGGTGAGGATGTTTGCGATCGTGAACGATCGCATCCCGCACGGAATAGCGCCCGAAGACATCGACCCAGAACTGAACACGAGCCTCCATGCCTGCGGGTATGGAAAACTCGGGTGGGAAATCCAATCGCGGCGAGCGTGCGTGGGCATCGGAGCTTGCCACCAGCAAGAGAGCTGCGAGCGCTGCCAACGGGAGACTCACGCCAACTTTGGATCGCGTATTCACTAAAAGAATAGATGCAGCTCGAAGATCAGCCGGTTCTGGTTGGTTTCGGGACGGTCCTTGGGGCCGTTTGCCACGGTATAGAAAATTCTTGGCTGGAGGAACTTGCCGATGAAGGGCTCGATGCCGATCCCGAAGCGATTCTGTGCGGTGTCCGAGGTCTCCCAGCGGCCATCATTGTCCGCATATTCGCCGAAGAATTTGGTGTTGATCCAGCCCAGGAGAAGGTAGTTCAACTCGCCGTAGGCAACGAAGGTGCCCTTGGATCGCCCCAGCGTATCGTTGCGGGATTGAATGAAGTCGACCTCGGCCTGGTATTCCAGAGGCCCGAAGTTGGATCCGGCATAGACGCCCCAATTATAGGTGTCGCCATTGTCGCTGGGCACCCACATGAAGGAACCACCGGCGAGGATGTTGTCCACGACAGGTATATCGCGGAAGACGCCGTAGGCATTCGCGGTAATGCGTGGGTCGGAGGTGGCACCTGCTGCATCGGTGATGGAGAGAGAGGTGGCAAACGCTCCAGGCTGGAAGCCGATCTCGACTCCGGGATGGTAGGCATCGAAGTCGCTACCGGTCCTGGCGCGGACGAATTGGTTCTGGGAGGAGATTCCGATGCTGGCGAGATCGTCGTTTTCGTTGCGCAGGCCGTAATCAAGGAAGAATTTTCCCGCCTTCACGTAGCCGTTGGCCGGGAGAACGCCTTTGAGCAGACCGAAGATCTCCCGGGTACTGGTCCCGCCGGGGGCGAAGCTCTGATCAAGGTAGATCTCCAGATAATCGGGGACGGGTGCGAAGAGGAAGTAGACGTCGGCTTGCCGCAGGTCGAGGATGTTCTCGTCGACACGTCCACGAAAGACCTCATCGTTGGAGACCTGTCCCTGCGCATCCGGTTGATCCTGAAAGACCAGCGTATCGTTGACGCGAATGTCCGCGCCGAGCGAGAAGAAACTGGTGACCTGGCCGTTCCAGGTGTCTTCGACTCCCTCGAGTTCGGGGAAGAGTTCCCGGTAGTGCGTGATCTCTTCGAGGTGGGTATTGGCCAGCAAGGTACGCATGCCGCCACCGGTCATATTCACATGACAGGTTGAGCACTTCCGACCTTCCCGAATCGCCATATAGGGCTCGGCCTGTACCGATTCGACCAGGCCGAGACAGAGGATTGCCAACGCCAGTGCCAGAATCCCTGACGACCTTTGAGAGTTTCCGTTCCGAGTTGCCTGCAAGATCTTCTCCTTTGCCTCCGGACCCGGAGGTCTGGAGGGCCGGTTTAGCGGCGGTGGCTGATGGAGTCAAAACCGGGCAATGGTTTCCTGGTGCAGGATAGGGGATGGCGCGAGAAAGGCCGAATCGGCTAAAATGACGAGATCCCGGTGACGTCAGCTCTTTTTAGCTGCCCGGGAAAGGAAATCCACCATGCGTACCCTCATTCCAATCCTGATTCTGGTGCTCTTCTGGTCCGATCCCGGTCTCGCTGCCTGGGAGGATTCCCCCGAATGCCCGGCCCGGATGGCCGTCACCCGGCAGGCTACACGAGATTTCTATCGAGGATTTGCTCTGCCGGGCGCATCCGCCGAGCAGATCCTCGAGCTTCTGGAGCGCGCCGAGGCCACCATCGGGCCCAGCCGCAAGGCCTGTGCCGGCCCCGACGAGCAGGAGTCTCTGGAGTTTCAACTCCTCGAATTCCGTCAGATCGCTCGAGAAATTCGCAAGAATCGATCGAAATCGCCTGTGGAATTGGCGCCGGTCGCGACTCGCGACGGATAGCGTCCTTTTTGCTAGACTCGACAACGTGAGTTCTCATTTCGGGCATCAATTTCGTATTTCGACCTTCGGCGAGTCGCATGGGGGCGGCGTTGGCGTCATCGTGGACGGCTGCCCTCCCAGAATCCCCCTGTCGGCTGAAGAAATTCAGGTGGAACTCGATCGCCGACGACCGGGGCAGAGTCGACTGACGACGCCGCGCCAGGAAGCGGATCAGGCCGAGATTCTTTCCGGCGTTTTTGAGGGAGAGACTCTCGGCACCTCGATCGGTATTCTGGTGAGAAACTCCGATGCCCGGCCTCAGGCCTACGAGGATATGAAGGATACTTTTCGCCCCTCGCACGCCGATTATACCTATGAGGCGAAGTACGGCATTCGGAATTGGCAGGGTGGAGGGCGCGCGAGCGCTCGGGAAACCATCGGCCGGGTCGCGGCGGGTGCAATCGCCCGCAAGGTGCTTGCGGCGGCCGGCATGGGGCCGATTACGGGCTGGGTGAGCTCGGTTCGGGATATCCATGCCGACGTAGATCCGATTGCGGTTGATCGCGAGGCGGTCGAGGCGGGTCCCACGCGTTGCCCCGACCCCGAGGCGGCCGAGCGCATGATTTCGGCGATCGATACGGCCCGTCGCGACGGGGATTCGCTGGGTGGCGTCGTGACATGTGTCGCCCATGGCGTGCCTCCGGGCCTTGGTGAACCGGTTTTTGACAAACTTGATGCCGATCTGGCCAAGGCCATGCTCTCCTTGCCCGCCTGTAAAGGCTTCGAGGTGGGATCGGGTTTTGCCGGCACGCTGTTGTCAGGTCTGGCCCATAACGACGCCTTCTATGCCGAAGAGGGTCGCGTGCGCACCCGCACCAATCGATCCGGTGGCGTGCAGGGTGGAATCTCCAATGGCGAGCCTCTGGTCCTGCGCGCCGCCTTCAAGCCGACCGCAACCATTCGGCAGGCCCAGGAGACGGTCAACCGCAATCTGGAAAGTCGGCAACTTGAAGCGCAGGGGCGCCACGATCCTTGTGTGCTGCCGCGAGCGGTTCCGATGGTGGAGGCGATGGTTGCTCTCGTGATTTGTGATCACTGGTTGCGGCAAAAATCCATCGCGGATTGACGCGGCTCAGACTTTGGCGACCTGAGCGGTGATCTGCCGGAAACGCTCGGCGATCGGGTCTTCCGGGCAGGCGGCTACAATCGGAGATCCGGCATCTCCCTGCTTGCGAATCATCGAGTTCAGAGGGATCTCTCCCAAAAAGGGAAGGTCCAACTCTTTCGCGATGCGGGCACCGCCGCCACGGCCGAAGACATTACTTTCCTTGCCGCAATGGCGGCAAACAATGCCCGACATATTTTCCACGACGCCGAGGACCGGGACGTGCATCTGCTTGAACATCCGGACACCGCGTCGAACATCGGCGAGGGCGACATCCTGTGGTGTGGTGACAATGACGCCACCGTCCATGCGCAATGTCTGCGAGAGCGTCAGCTGTACATCACCGGTTCCGGGAGGCAGGTCGAGGACCAGATAATCGAGCTCACCCCATTCGGTGTTGCGGATGAACTCATTGACCAATTTGGTCAACATGGGTCCTCGCCAGATAATCGGACGCTCGCGCTCGACAAAGAGCGCCATCGAGACCATCGCGATGCCGTGGGTCTGGACGGGAACGATTCGTTTTTCTTGGGTCACCTGCGCTTTTTCGTCTTCAGCGTCAAGGAGAACCGGGGCACTGGGGCCGTAGATATCGGTGTCCATCAAGCCTACGCTGCCATGCTCGCGCAGGGCCAGGGCGAGGTTGGTCGCGACCGTGGACTTTCCGACGCCACCTTTGCCGCTGGCCACCGCGATGATTTTTTTCACACCCTCGATCGGCTGTGGTCCGGAGCGCTGGGGCGCTTGCCCGGCCGCATTGCCCTGGTTGTTGGAAGGGGTCGCGGGTTGTCGCGCTTGTGCGGGGTTGGGTTTGGCCTCGACCAACGCAATTTTCAGAGGGGCGGCGCCGGGGAGGCCGTTGACGACAGACTCGATCTCGGGCGTGATCTTGTCGACCAGATCCGGTGTTCCCGCCGGGGGTGCGAGCGTGACCACGGTCCGTCCGTCGACGATCTCCACTTCTCGAACCACGCCGAAAGAAACGATGTCGCGGGAGAACCCGGGGAACTTGATTTTGCGGAGTGCCTCAAAGACATCATCGGAACTGGCGGCCATACCTAAGTGGTAGCGAAAGGTCCGGGGCAGGCAAGGCGCTCCCTGGGGGAAATACGCCAGATTTTCTCCATCGACGCGGGTGTTGCGGGCTGCGGGACCGAAAAAATTCTCTGCTCTGGCGAACGCCATCTCCCATGCGCGGGCCGACGATAAAGCGCCGTTTTTACTGCACTTCATGGCATAATTTGGGGGATCGGGGCGATTGGCTGCGGGTTCGGGCGCCCTGGCCCCCTGAGATGTTGCCGAAAATCCTAATGCTGACGGGCGAATTGTCGATGATATCTGCAGAGACCGTCCAGATGGAGGATTGGAAGATGAATATGAACGATGAGCTGAATGGTGTGCAGATCAAGGAGCTTCGCAAGGGCCTCGGCCTGACGCAGGAAGAGTTTGCCCATGCGGTGGCGGTGACTTTCTCGACCGTGAACCGGTGGGAAAACGGTCATGCCAAGCCGAGCAAGCTGGCCCGGCGTGCAATTGAGCAACTGGGAAATTCCCGTGAGCAGACGACTCTGGTGCAGCCGAGTCACTCGATCGAGGAGCTTGTCTCGCATCGACCGACCGGTACCGGCAGTTTCTAGGAACCGTCCGCGCCGCTCCGGCGGCGGGGTCGACTTTTCCGCCGAGTGATTCTGGAGAGACTTCGTTCTTTCCGAGGATTCTCTGCGAAAGGATCGATAAAAAAGCAGGGCCCCGTTTTCTTCGGAAGACGCGGGCCCTTTTTTTTGGGGGGCGGCGCGAGTTCCTCGGATTTTCGAGGCCCTGCTTTGGGAAACAGGTAGTTTGTGGCCAGGGATTCGTCTCAAGCCGCCTCAGCGCGCGGCACAAACGCGTCCACCTTTCTGGTCAGAAACCATTCCATGGGTTGGCCGGAATACCTGGCGATCCGAAACAGGACATCGGTCGTGGGGACGCGACCGTTCATGTAGTTGTAGACTGCCGAAAGGCTGAGACCCAGGTCGTAGGCAAAAGCCTTGGGTTCGTCCTGCACAATCTCCCGGATCCGGGCCCCGAAGACTCCGGGGTCGAACTCTTCATTTTCCATTTTTCTCTCCTTTGGCCCGATTCCGGACCGGCTGGGGTGCTCTCGCGGGGAAAACACCAAAAAAAAGGCCGCTGGGTTGAACCCAACGGCCTTGCTTCCTTTCGGAGTCTCTTTGTTCTGATTTTCTCAGAAGACTCCTGCCAGAGGACCGTTGAGCCCGGCTACAAGCTTGCGCGTAATTCGAACGCAAAGCGGGGCCGTCCACAGCGCTGCACAGGTTTTATGCGCAGCGGTGCCCATAAACGCGTGGTCGCGGGTAGCCTGCGACGTCATGGGATATGTGGAATGGCTCGTCATTTCGGATTTTCCTCTACGAAGGGAGAATCTCATGTGGCGCCGTCCATGGCAAGTTCCTTTTCCGCCCCCGAATCCACGGACGTGGAATGGCGGGGTTTTTTGCCTGGTTTGACCTCGGCGAGCGAGCAGGCGAAGGCTTGGTCATGCGCAAGATGATATTTCTCTGCCGTCGGCGGGAGGGTCTTTCCCGCGAGGATTATGGTCGACGGATCCTGAACAGCCATGTGCCGCTCGCACTTGAGCATCATCCCTCCATGCGCCGCTATCGGGTGAACCTCGTCGAGCGCCCGCGCGGAGAGTCGTTGGTGCCAGTGGACTCGATCGCCGAATTATCCTTTGCGACTCGGGAAGACTTCCGTGAGCGGCTGTATGCCACGGAAGAGGGCCGTCGCTTGATCACGGCCGATACCGCGACTTTTCTGGGTTCTGCGGCCGCCTATGAGACGACCGAATATGTGCAGAAGGCTCCGGATATTCCCGACCAGCCCCTCGGTGCGAGCGGACGATTCAAGATGATTGCGATCCTCCAGCGCAAGGAGGGGCAGTCGCGAGAGGAGTTTCGCCGGCGCTGGATCGAGGAGCATAAACCGCTCGCCCTCAAGCACCACGAAGGCTTGGTCAAATACGTGGCCAACGTCGTCGATGCGCAGCTCTCTGCCGAGGATCTGCCCATCGACGGGATCAGCGAATTACATTTCGCCGACGAGGAATCCTTTCGAACCCGCATGTATACCCACCCGGAAAGTCGCGGTATCATTGCGGCGGATACCAAGAGGTTTATCGGCAAGTCGTGCGCCTGGTTCGTGCGGGAATATCATTTTCGCTGAGCTTGCAGCCAGGGCGCCACTGTTTCAGGTCAACGAGAAGCCGATGTGGTCCTCAAGGGCGGCCAGCGCGGTAGCCGGATCATCGACTTTGATGGTGGTCATGCCCATCTCGCGGGCGGCTTTCAGATTTCTGCCAATATCGTCGAGAAAGACCGATTGGTCGGCGGTGACGCCCAGCCGTGCCAGTACCAGTTCGTAGATCCGTGGATCCGGTTTTTGCAGACCTTCGATCGCCGACTCCACGAACTCATCAAAGTGAGGGCGCAGTGGATTGGGCCCGGGGTCTCCGGTGGCCCAGTTGTTGGTGAGAGCGGCTGTGCGCAAGCCTTCCTCCCGCAGACGTTCGATCGCGCGCAGCATGGCGGGTCGTGGGGCCGACTCCGCAGCCATGCGCTCGAACATGGTGCTGGCAGAAATCGTGAACCCGGCATCGGCACAGTCCTTTTCGAACGCGGGGAAAAATTCTTCCAGGTTGAAGATTCCTCGCTCGAGTTTGCTCCAGGCACCGGCTTCGCCGGTGGTCCCGACCACGCGGTTGACCGAACCGGCGTCGATCCCGAGTTCTTTCTCGTAATGCGCAATGGCATGCAGGGGCGAACCGAGCACCACGCCGCCCAAATCAAAGATCACCGCTTGAAAACCCATTCGCATTCCTTAGCGACTCCCGCAGTGGACTGCATTGGTTGGTTTTCCCCGTGATTCCCGACTAGGACTTCCGAATCAGGATGATGCAACGGTCATGGACAGGGAGACGGCCCCGAGGATGAAGCATCGCCGGGCACTCTTCGTGAGCGGTATTGATGGGTTTTGTCATCGCTATGCCGTGCTGCATCGAGCGAGTCATCTGCGATCCTGTGGTTGGCAGGTCTCGGTGCTTCCCTATCAACATCGCGGATTGCTCGCAGCGGCCGGCCAGGCCGATCTGCTATTTTTCTACCGGGTGCCGGCGAACGCTCGAGTCCTGCTTGTCCTGCAGGAAGCAGCGGCGGCGGGACGCCGACGGATCGGTCTGGTGGACGACCTGATTTTCCGTCGCGAGCAAGACCAGATCCCCCCGTTTGTGCTTGGCGACCAGGCACGGGGGCTCTGGCAAGAGGGGGCTGATCGCTATGCCGAAGTCTTGCACGCATGCGATGAGGTGCTCGCCGGCTCCGAAGAGCTTGTCGCGGAGGTTCGGGAGATGGGCATGGCGGGTCATCTTTATCGCGACGCGTTGGCCCCCGAGGAACTGGCGCTGGCGCAAGCGGCGCAAAATACGAGATCTGAATTGCGCCACGAAGAGGAGTTTCGGGTGGGGTATTTTAGTGGCACCGCGACCCACGCAGCCGACTTTGCGCAATTGGCAGCGGGACTGGCGGCCGCGATGCGCGAGGATGAAAGGATTTCGCTCCGAATTCATGGTCCCCTGTCGATCCCCTCGGAGCTGGCGGGTCTCGAAGGCCGCATCGATCAGAAGCCGCTGGTTCCCTGGGTGGAGTTGCCCGATGCCATCGCCGCGGTGGATCTGAATCTCGCACCTCTCGATACCGATAGCCGATTCAGCGTGGCGAAAGGTGCGACCAAGGTGATGGAAGCCGCTGCTTGCGGTGTGCCCTCGATCGGGAGTTTCACCTCGAGCCATCGGGCGGCGATGGTGCCGCAGGGGGGATGGTTGGTGGAAGGCCCCGAGGATTGGCAACGGGGGATAGTCGCGGCCGCCCAGGCACGTGCGTCGTTGGCCGAGGTGGGCCGCCGGGCGCAGGCTCATATCGTTGAACACTATGGACCTGCAGCCCGGGTCGGCGCGATGAAACAGCTCCTCGAGCGAGCCGAAGGGTCCACGTCGGGGCGCGCGGCCCGACCGGCTGATAAAGCGCCACCGGGTGATAAAGGGTCGAGGGCCGATTGGCCCGTCGACCGCGCAGGCAGCAGCCGGTGGGAAGCCTTCTCCGAACCGGAGTCGGAGGTTGCCTTTGCGCCCGACGCCTATCCGACGCTTCCCGAGAGGTCGTGGACGGATATCAGTCCGCCGCTGGGTGAAGGGGATCTGCTTGGTCAGAAATTTATCGTCACCAAACCGGGTCTCTTTCGTCTGGACTTTTTTACCCTGACCTACGGTCAGAGCTTCGATCATTCGATCGGGGTTCGCCTGCAGGATGCTGCCGGCGCGGTTTGCGCGCAGGCCAGCTGGGAGGCCGGCTGGCTTCCGGATCGCGCTTTCTTTGCCTGGGAATTCGCAGAGCCGCTCGCCGCAGGTGAATATGGACTTGAATTGGAGGCGCGAGGAACCGGTCCCGGGAATGCGGCTTCCTTTGGTCTGGTGCCGGTGGGGGCGGAGCGTTCACCCGCCACCATGAACGGCGAGGAGATTGCGGGGGCTTTGGGCTTGCGCGGATTTTCCTCGTGGGATCAGGTGTTCTGATCCGGAAGGGCGCAAGATGCATCGAAAACATTTGCTCGAGATTCTCCGTCGCTATGCCTTGGCCCATCCCGAAGAGATGGTCACGGTCGACCGGATGCGCCATTTCGTGGAAGCCCATGAAGATTGTTTTTTGCGCACCTGTGTTCCGGGTCATGTGACGGCTTCCTGCTGGATCCTGTCGGCGGATCGGGCAAATGCTCTCCTGACCCACCATGCAAAGCTGGGACGTTGGCTCCAGCTCGGTGGGCATGCGGATGGCGACAGCGACCCGTTCTCCGTGGCGCTGCGCGAGGCGCGAGAGGAATCGGGTATGGAGAAATTTCTGGAGCCTTCGGGTGAGGCGACTCCTTTGCCGCTGGACATGGATATCCACGAAATTCCGGCCCGTGGCGCGGAGCCCGCTCACCTTCATTACGATCTGCGCTACCTTCTCATGGCAGGGCCGAACCAGCCGTTGCAGATCAGCGAGGAATCCAAGGATCTACGGTGGGTGGAACGGGGCAGTCTTTCCGGGTTGACCGACGAGGAGAGTGTTCTTCGACTGGAGCGCAAGGCCACCGCCTGGTTGGAATCCGGCGAGAATATGGCAGGTCCTGCCGACGATGCAGTGCACCGGAAAAGGGGTTAAGAGTCTCAATATGTCGCTGAATGATCAGACCCCGGTACTGGTGGGTGCGGGCGCCGTTACCCAGCGTGAAAAGGACCCTTTGAAGTCGCGCGAGGCAGTGGCCTTGATGGTTGAGGCGGCCCGGCTGGCCGCGGCGGATGCCGGCGGTGAGGAGATTCTTTCACGCGCTTCTTCGATCCGCGTCACCAACGGTATCTGGGACTACCCGAATCCGGCGGGCATTCTTGCCGAACGCCTGGGCGCGACGGGGGCACGGACCGAACTGGTCGAGGTCGGGATTCTGCAGACAACGCTTCTGGCGGATGCCGCCCGGGAGATTCAGAACGGTTCCGAAGAGGTGTCGCTTATCGTCGGCGGGGAAGCCAAGTTTCGCTCTCTGCGGGCGATGATTACCGGCCAGACACCCGAGCAGACCGAACAGCCGGCCGATGAAGCCCCGGATCGCTTTCGTGAACCCTCGCGCGAAATCCTCAACCCGCTGGAGCTGGAATATGGCCTCGGCATGCCGGTCAACCAATACGCGCTTCTCGAAAGCGCCCTGCGGCATGGACTGGGAGAAGGCCTGGAAGAAAACAGACGAATCCTCGGTGAGCTCTATGCGGGCATGAGCCAGGTGGCGGCCGAGAACCCGGACGCCTGGGTTCGGGAAGCCTTGTCGGCCGAGGAGATCTCGGAGCCATCGCAAAGCAATCGGATGCTCGCCTATCCCTACACCAAGCGCCACAACTCCCAATGGAATGTCGATCAGGCAGCTTGTCTGATTCTTTGTTCTCTGGGTGTCGCACGCGAGCTTGGTCTTGCCGAGGATCGCTTTCTCTTTCCTCTGGCAGCCGCGGAATCCAATCATATGGCGTCGTTGGTCGAGCGCGGTGCCCTCGATCGTTGCTTCGGATTTCACTTCTCGGGCGCCGCGGCTCTGGAGGCAGCAGGTCTGACCATTGACGAGGTTGACCGGTTCGAGCTCTATAGCTGTTTTCCGGTTGCGGTCCGCAGTCAGATGCGGGAACTCGCTGTGCCGGCGGATCGGGCCGTGACCCAATGCGGAGGGATGGCCTATGGCGGCGGTCCACTGAACAACTTCGCATTTCAGGGATTGGTGCGCATGGCGCATCTGCTGCGCGCGCACCCGAATGAAGTCGGCCTGGTGACAGCGGTCAGCGGCATGCTGACCAAGCAGGGCGTAACTTTATGGTCGACAAAGCCACCTCGGGGCCAATTCCAATTCGTGGATGTATCGGAAGCCGTTGCGGAACAAGTCCCGCTCTATGAGGTCGTGGAACGCTATGATGGTCCGGCGACCATTGCCGCGGTCACAGTGCAATTCTCGGGAGATGCCCCGGTGAACGCGATCTTTGTCTGCGATTTGCCCGAGGCGCGCAGAACTCTGGCCACTTCGAACGATCCGGCATTGATCGATCGGGCGATGCACGAGGAGTTATGCGGTCGTCAGGCAGTCCTCGCCCAAAACCAGCTGGTTCTCTCCTGAGGTGTTCCGGAGTTTGCGGCAAGCGAGGCGCGATGATTTGCGACTCGCGGATTAGCGCGGACTACCCGCCTAGCGGGGATACGAGCATATCCCAGGGCGTTTTCACGAATCGATCGCGAGCCTCTCGCTCGGCGCCGCTGACCAACGTGACCGGAAGGGAAGCGGTGTAGAAGATCGCTCCCGAAATCGTTGCCAAAACCAGCGTGGGGCGTCCCACGAGCAGGTCGAGGGCAATGCCGCCCGCGCGCGAAGCTTCGCTCCCCGAGCTGGCTTCTTCGGCCGTTGCGATACCGGGCATGACGACCAACGACAGAGCGATGATCGAAGCGGTCAGGATCCTGTAAATTTTCTTGGACATTTGGCTTCCTCCATCGCGCTGGCTATCAGGTTCTGCCGCGGACGTCGACCGTTGAAGGAATCCGTGCCTTCCAGTGCGAATTTCTCAAGAAGGATTCAGGATGTCGTCCATCGCCTGGTGGCGGAAGGCGAAAATTTTCGCGAGATCTGAACGGACCAACCAGCCGGCAGCAATCTCGCCGAGTCCGCCCAGCGGCAGTCGGTATCGAATATGATCTCGGACAATGGTCCCACCCGGAATTTCCTCAAATTCATGGGTATGGTGCCAGAGGGAATAGGGGCCGCTTTCCTGAACGTCGGAGAACTCCGTTTCCGGATGCCAGCCCTGAATGACCGTGCGCCATCTCACCGGCAGTCCATGCAGGCTGAGCTGGTAGCGAATCCGGCTTCCGGACTCGAGGCTGCCTTCGGGGCATTCCAGAATCTTGAAGTTGAGAAACTCGGGCGTGAGTTTCTCGAGGTTGCCTGGGTTCGCAAAGAATTCAAAGACCTCGCTGCGTGGCTTTTCGATAAAACGTTCCCGGAGAATCTCGTGGCTATTGGTCTCGGCGATCTGGGTCAATGCCTCATGCAGAGTTGGGTATCGGAACTTGAAACCTGTTTCCTGAATCTTGCGGCTATCGACCCGCGTGCTCGCGAGCATCAGGCCGGCAATCTCGCCAAAGGCCGCCTGCATGGCGAAACCGGGAACCGGAATGATAGCCGGTCGGTTCAGGACCTTGCCGAAGGTTTGGGTGAACTCCTTGTTGCGGACCGGATGGGGAGCCGTCCCGTTCCACGCCCCGTCGAGTTCTTCGTTCTCGACCAGGTGTTGGAGGATACCCACAATATCGTCGAGATGAATCCAGCTCATCCATTGCTTGCCCGAACCCAATCGCCCGCCCGCGCCCAGGCGGAAGATCGGCAGCAGCGGCTCCAACATCCCGCCGTCGCCATCCAGAACAAGGCCAATGCGAACAGTGGCCACTCTCAGCCCGAATTGTCGAGCCCCGAGGGCCTCTGCCTCCCAATCGGCACAGAGTTTCTCCAGGAATCCCGAACCCGATTCGGCGCCTTCCTCCATCAGCTCGTCGCCCCGGTCCCCGTAGAATCCGATGGCGGATGCATTGATCAGATGACGCGGCCTTTGGTCTTCCGGTAGATTCCCGATGGCTTCGACCAGGGCACGCGTGGTGGCAATCCGGGAGTCGACCAATGCTTTTTTTCGTTTCTCCGACCAGCGTTTGCCGGCGATATTCTCACCGGCGAGATGAATGATCGCATCAAATCCGGCGAGCCTGTTGCTGTCGATCGCCGCCGGGTTCCAACTGTCGATCTTGCATCGTGCCGAAAGTCGTCCGTGCACGTCCGCGGGGTTTCTTGTCCAACAAGTGACCTCGTGTCCGGAAACAGCGAGGTGTCGTGACAGGGGATTGCCGATTTGTCCGGTCGCACCGGTGACAAGTATTTTCATGAAAATGATCTTTCCAGAGAAGGGCAGGCGCAGCCTGACGTTCGTTTCTAGTGGAGGGTATCGTCTCCCCGAGCGAGAATTTCGGAGATATGGCTGGAGGTCTCGAGCACTTCATCGAGAATCGCGATCGACTCCCAATTCATCGAGAACCCGCGGAAGGCGCTGGTCGATAGCGCCATGAAGGGCTCCAGCAATTGTTCGACAGAGTTGGCCTTTTCGATCTGGACCCGAATTTCATCAAAGAAGACCAGTTGGTCTTTCTCGCCCGCATCACGGACGGCATCGCATAGCATTTGCAGCCTGGGGACGATGTCGCGATGGGCAGATTGGAGTGCATCGAATGCGTTCATGGCCAACTCCTGAATCTCAATAAGGGAAGTAAGCCGGCCAGATCAGCGCATCGAGAACCACTGTCTGGCTCGAGAAGGCCAACGCTCCGGCGATAGCCCAGGCCCGGCCGCTGCCGGACCCCTTGGGGGATGCACCGATCAAGGCAAAGACCAACAGGATCGAGCCGAGTGCGGCAGCGTAGAGGCAGAAACAGACCAGCGCCCAGAGAACTGGCCCCGGGTTCTCGACCATCGCGTTGGTGAGGGGCAGCCACATGGCGGAGGGGAAGAGGATTGCTCCATAGATCCAGAGGAATCCACCATAAGAAAAACGGCCGAAGAGACGCGTCGAGGCAGGGTCCATGCGCCGATAGACGTAATGGGAAAACAAAAAATACCCGGTGGCGGCGACAAACATATTCGCCGTGTAGATGGGCTGGATGTTGGCCGGGATCCCGCCCCAGACCGAGCCTGTCGCGGGGGCATCGAGGGCCCCGAGAACGTAGCTCAGGAGTACGGCTGTACCGCCGACCAGGTTCAGGCGAAAGAGATTTTTTCGCGCCGTGAAAGCGTCGGCGATCGGATCAGCATCGTCACAGATCATGAAAGTTTCTCCCCGAGCAATTTCTTTTTGAGTGTTTCGTCCAGAGGTTGTTCCCCGAGCCAGATCCCGAAGAGCGCACTGGCAAAGTCTTCGCCGGGCACGGTTCCCAGAGGTTCTCCATTCAGGGCCAGCTCGGTGCCCCGTTCGGGCAGATAGGTCAGGGAATAGCGATCGCCACTCTCGATATCGCGATAGAATTGATTGAAGGTGTCGATTTGCTGTCGCAGTTTGGCGAAGTTCGCGGGGTCCGTGTTTTTACGCATGCCCTCGACGGTGGCCTTCTGAAACTCGTCGGCAGGGATGTCCCAGAAGTATTCGATCTCGAGACGCCTGGCTGACGGCGTATCGGCGTCTGGCCGGGGAGCCTGCTGGTAGAGAGCCGCGACGTAGCCCCGGAAGATTACCTTGTAACGGAGGAGTCCCGCCCCCTGAAGACGCATCTCGCTGGTGCCGGCCTGAACCGCTTCGGGGAATCGGACGCCCTCAATGGTTCTCGCATCAGCGGCAAACGCAAAAAAGAGGAGAAACGCCGCGCTCCACGAGAGCGCTATAGGGACGGATCGGTACATTTACCTACACAGACTAGACGCGGGCCAGCTTCTGTCAACGTGTCACGGATCCGGCACCTTGCCCCTGAGAATATTATACGGAATCAGGAGCTTTCTGCGGAATCCGAAGAGCGCGGCCGACTCGTTGCTGCTCCGGCCTCGGGTGGTGCTCCGGGCCTTCCTCCACCTCCGCCCCCGGGGCGTCCCCCTGGCCTGGCCGCAGGTCTTTGGGGTGCCGGGCAGCAACCTGGCCGGCAAAAGTCCGGCGCGGCCGGCAGGTTTCCGACTCTTTCGGGCGGCTGCCCTTCGATTCTTTCCCCGATGAGCTTGCGGATCATCCCGACGAATCCCGCATCTGTGCCAACCGTGCGGGCACGGATCATCCGGAGGCCGATTTCCGCGCAAGTATCGGCGGCTTCGTGGTCCAGGTCATAAAGAACTTCCATATGGTCCGACACGAATCCGATGGGCATGACCACGACGTCGGAGGTGCCATGCGCTTTCAGCTCTCGCAGGTGATCGCAGATATCAGGGGCCAACCAGGGAATCTGCGGGGGGCCACTGCGGCTCTGGAATACGAGATCCCAATGCGCGTCGTCATACCCATTGCGCTTGGCCACCAGACCCGAGAGTTCACGGAGTTGCTGTTGATAATCGCAGGATTCGCTCATCGAGACGGGAATACTGTGGGCGGTGAAAGCAATCCGTAGATCTTTGCGGCCAGCCTCCGGAACTTTTTCGATCGCCTCGGCCAGGCCTCGGGCATTGGCGTCCACGAAATCCGGATGGTTGTAGAAAAGTCGGAGCTTGTCGATCACCGGCGCATCCGGGCCGACCGCGGCGCGTGCCTTCTCGATATCTTCACGATATTGGCGGCAGCTCGAGTACGATCCTGTTGATGCCGTCACAAAGGCGAGTGCGCGTTGAATCCCGTCGGCCTTCATCTCGGCCACGGTATCGGCCAGCATCGGGTGCCAATTCCGATTGCCCCAATAAACCGGGAGATCGAGGCCATGGTCGGCAAAGTCCGCACGCATGGCGGCCAGCAGGGCGCGGCATTGTTCGTTGATCGGGCTCACGCCATCAAAGGCGTGGTAATGCTCGGAGACCTCGAGCATGCGCTCGCGCGGCACGTTGCGTCCGCGCAGGACGTTCTCGAGAAATGGCATCACGTCGTCGGGCCCCTCGGGGCCTCCGAAGGAAACCAGCACGATGGCGTCGTACGGAATGTTCCGGGACGCCGCAGAGTCCTCAGATTTTCCCGAGGGGGACTCGGGTGGCGTTTTCGGTGCAGAACTCATCGACTTTTTTCCATTCGCTGAACAACCATTCGATTCGATCTTCTTCCTTCTCGGGCAGGTCGGCAACGGGTACCGACCAGAATTTTGCGCGTACGACTTTGTCCAACAGCATCCCGTTGGAGAATTCCCGGAAGCTGCGGACACCATCGAATCCTGTATGGGCGCAGAACAGGACGGTGGCCGAGGGGTTTTCGCCGATGCTCGCCAGAGCTCCGCCAACCCGGGGGGGCAGGACGGACCGAAATTGCGTGGCCCGCTGCAATTTCTCGGGGTCGCCCTCTGCCGCGAGTTTCTCGCGAATCCGCTCGCGCGCCTTTTCCGAGAATCGAGTGCCCTCGGGATAGAGAAGAATGCCATCGCCGGTGCCCAGGCCCTGGCTGAGTTCCCGGACGCGTTCGATCTCGCGGGCGGGGTCGTTCGAACCCCGGCGCACAAACGCATTCGGCAAGCGCTGGCCGTAGAGGTCGAGGCACGGGTCCCAGAGCAGGTCTCGCTTCATGACGTAACGCAGGAGGATATCGTACGGTCCCGACACCAGCGCGACCGGCAGGACGGTATCAGCGGTCGAGGAGTGACGCAGGAATACAAGCACCGGCCCTTCCTGCCTTGCGGCAGCAATGGACGCCGCGCCCTCGATCTCGACCTGAAGATGGAAGAGAAGCCGCCCGGCGCCAAAAAGCGCCCCGGCCCATTTTTGCTGGACGAGAAAACTGGCTCGAATAAATTGTGACGCAGAAAAAATTCCGGTGCTGCGCAGCAGCCAGAGTAGAAAACCGACAATCACCCCGATGGTTTCGCACCAGAGGTAAACGGTCAGAAACACCAGAGTTCGCGAGAAAACAAAGCGATTGCGACATGCGAGGTCGATGGCCAGGGTGACCAACGCCAGCGCTGGAAAGGCGCTGGTCACGCCGAAAGTCAGCAACCCATAGGCCGGGAAGGTCAGGCCCCGTCGACGCCAGCGCTCGCCCGCGGTCTCGTGGTCGAGAGGATCACTCGTCACCGGGAGCGCTCCCGGAAACGAAGTTCAATATTCTGGATCGGATGCGCGACGGGGAGAGCCATTGGATGGAAAAGAATATATAGTGGCCGACATGGGGTGTCGACACCACCTCGGCGAAGGAGAAGATCTGATATGCAGGGCTTTTGGGGAATCTTGATCATTCTGGTGCTGGGCACGGGCCTGGCGTGGGCGGGAAGTCAGGGGAGCGGAGAGGCGTTCGGCTTCCCGGTATTCATGATCTGTGCGGTAGTGGCCTTCGGCTTGAACTGGCTGATCTTTATCCATGCCTGGCTGCGGCAGACCGAGCATTATTTCGATCTTTCGGGTTCGACGACCTACATTTTGCTGATGGTTCTGGCCGTAAGCCTGTCGCCCGAGGTTGGCGTCCGCGGTTGGTTGCTCGCCGCGATGGTGGTCGTCTGGGCTTTGCGTCTGGGTTCCTTTCTTTTCACGCGCATTCGCCGCGATGGAGGCGATGGCAGATTTGATTCGATCAAACCTGATTTTGCCAAATTCCTTTTCGCCTGGACGCTGCAGGGGTTGTGGGTCTTGCTGACCGCTGCTTGCGCCTTGGCGGCGATCACGGGGCGGGGAGCCTCCGAGGTCGGTCTGGTGGGCGGCGTGGGAGTGGTTCTCTGGGTGCTCGGGTTTGCCCTCGAGGTCGTTGCGGATCGGCAGAAGACGGCGTTTCGGCGCCAGAGTGAAAACCGCGACCAGTTCATCCGCGTCGGGCTCTGGAGCTGGTCGCGCCATCCGAACTATGTGGGCGAGATTCTGCTCTGGGTCGGTGTGGCGGTATTGGCCTTGCCGGCTCTGCAGGGATGGACCTATCTCACCCTCATCTCGCCGATCTTTGTTTACGTCCTGCTGTCTCGAATCAGTGGGGTTCCGTTGATCGAGGCCCGGGGTCGCCGGAAATGGGGCGAGGATCCGGAATATCAGCGTTACCTGAAAGAAACGCCGGTGCTCTTCCCGGGCCTGGGCGGGTCCGGCGGGAAGTAACCAACGTGTCCCGCGGGAGCGCGCCTCCACAGGCAGGAATGCCCGGCCGCTACCGCAGCCTCAGGATTCCAGGGCGTCCCGAACCCAGCCCACCATCATGGTGTACATGCCGGTAACGGCCGCCTGGGCTTCTTCCGCGCTCCCGGTAGGGTTGGCCTCACAGCTCCATTCGATCTGCGTCTGGCCGCCCCCGAGGTCGGTCAGTTGGACGGTCGCCAGATATTGATCGAGTGGAAGCGGCAGGTTGTCGGGGATCTCGTAGGAGAAGGTTTTGCCCTCTTCGTCAAAGGCGACAAGCGTCTCCTGAATCTCTGCTCCAGGCGTTCCGAAAAAGCGCGACATGCCGACGCCCTCTCCTTCGACGCGAACGGAATCGCCCATCCCGGGCACCCAGCTCACATTGCCGAAATCTCGCAAGAGACCCCAAACAGTGTCCAACGGAAATGCCAATGTTTCGGTGACGCCAAATTTTCCCATAGAAATCTCCCCGCGGGCGACGGCCCGCTGTCCTTCTTTCCAATCAGATCCGGGCCGATAGCTCCAGTCGGGCCCTTCTCCAGGTTCCGGTCCTTCTGATAGGTTCCGGGGGTAATGGTGAAACCGATCGGCATCGGCATCCTGGGGTTGGGCAAGCATGGCGAACGTTATGTGGGTCATGCCACGCAGGATTTACCCGGTTTGAAGGTGGTGGCGGTGTCCAGACGCGACCAGCGGCAGGGGCGCTCCAGAGCCGCGAGTCTCGGGGCGCGCTATCACCCCGATATCTGGGCACTGGCAGCGGATCGGGCGGTGGACGCCGTTGTCTCGGCGGTCCCGCCATCGTTGCACCCGGAAGTGGTGCGGGCTTGTGCTGCCGAGGGAAAGCCGCTGCTGCTGGAGAAGCCCTTTGCGGTAGATGCCAAGGCCGCGGCTCTGATGGCGGGGCAAATCCATGATGCCGGAATCCCGGTGATGGTCTCCCAGACGCTGAGGTTCTCCGCCGCAGTGCAGCGGGCCCGGGAATGGGCGGAGGAGATCGGCTCTTTGCATCAGATCGTTCTCGGCCAGAGTTTTGAACCTTCACGACTGAGTTGGCTGGATGATCCAGCGGTTTCCGGTGGCGGCAATATTTTGCATACCGGCATCCACGAGTTTGACCTGGCTCGCTACCTTTCCGGCGCCGAAGTCCACGAAGTTCATTGTATGGCAGGTCGTGTGGCGACCGAGAAAACCGAGGACAGCTTTGTGGCCACGCTCTTCATGGGCGATTCGGCCGGATGCCGGATTCTGGCGTCGGTGACGGCATCTCGCGGGACCCGAAGTCGTTATGGTGAGATTCGCCTGATCGGTTCCTACGGTCAGATTTTTTGCGACCATGCGCTCCACAGAGCGATGCTCCTTCGCGATGGTAAATTGGTCGCCGAAGAGACCCTCGCGAACGTCCCAACCGTTCGCGAGGCGCTTGGCGCTTTCGAAAAGGTGGTTCGCGGGGTAGAACCACCTCCGATTACGGTAGACGATGGCGTGCAGGCGGTAGGAATCGCGGACGCATGCTATCGATCTTTGCGGAGCGGGCGTCGCGTGACGTTGCCGCAGAATCAGGAGAATACGAATGGCTATCTTCGTCATGCGCGGCCTCGACGGCCCTGAAGGACTCGGTCGGCGTCCGGCCGTGCGACCCATGCATCTGGAACACCTGCGCGAGCTCGAACGGGACGGTAAAATCAAGTTCGCCGGTCCGATTTTTGCGGACGACGGCACCACTCCGATTGGCTCGGTGGTCATTTTCGAGTCGGAAGATCTCGCGCTCGCTCGCGCACATTGCGAACAGGACCCCTATGTTCTCGAAGGCGTTTTTGATCGCTGGGATGTGAACGCCGCAGTCCAGGTCTTTCCGGAGAATTAGTCATACGATGCTGATCGACGTCCCTGAATCTGCCGATCGTCGGCATGCCCCGAGCGAGGACCTCGGCTTTTGTGAATCGCTCGGATTTCGGCTGGTTCAGCCGGGCCAACCGGGCGAGCTGATCGGGTTGATGGTCCGTTTCAACCTGCGTCCGAACCAGTCTGTGATGGATGTCGGGATCGATGTTCTTCTCGAGGATGGAGGGCTTCTCGCAGCCAGGCATGTGGATGCGATGGAAGCACCTGACGCGACTCTCGACATTCAGGGGGCAGCCTTGTCTCGTGAAGGGGATCTCTGGCGGCTGAATTATGATGGTCCGGCCCACGCACTGGACTCCTGCCGCAATGCCGATGACCACGAGTTCTGGCACAAGAGTCGGCTGGAGCGGTTGATTGTCGAGTTGGAATTTCTGCCCGCCGGTGATCGGGTACAACTCGAGACCCGGCCCGAGACTCTGGGTGCTGTGGTGCAAGCCCGCGGCGAAGTCTGGGTTTCGGGGGACGAGTATCAGATTGCAGGTCCCGCGCTACGCGATCGTCATTGGGGCTCGGCGGGAATCCCGCGTGCGCGTCGCCGGTTGGATGTCTGCTTTGCCGAGGGGAGGGCTCTTTCCCTGGAGCGGCTCTGGACCGCCGAGGGGCCTCATCTGAGCGGCTGGTTGCGGATCGATGGTGAGACGCGCGAGATTGTCAGTGGACGTATCGAGACCGAGCCGGAGGCGGACAAGCCTTATCCGAAAGCGATGGCCCTGTCGCTGGTGGATTCCAGCCGAGAGCGACATCGTCTCACCGCAAAGGTTCTTCATACCGCTCCGCTGGTGGGGAGCACCAACAATCTGAGTTATATGTCCTGCCAGAGCCTCACGGCGTTTTCATGGGGCGATCTCGAGGCCTATGGTTTTGCCGAATACCTTCATACACTCGACGAGAACGGCGATCCGCTGATCCCGACCGACGTCTGAGCAAGAGAGTTCTGCTGCAGCAAGTACAATTTATTTCGCAGATCGCTGGCCCTCTTCTCACGGGATCGCGTACGAATTCGGAAGTCCCCGCCCCAAGGAGGTCTTTCATGTCGATCAAGTACGCTGTTCTGGCGTTGATTCTGGAGAAGCCCCGACACGGGTACGCGATCCGCAACGCCTTCGAGGCGCGTCTGTCCGACGTGCGCGAGATTGGCTACGGGCAGGTCTATCAGGTTCTTGCGGGTCTGGAGAAAGACGGCTTCGCTCGCGGGGTCAGCACGCCCGATGGCGTGCGGCGGATCGTCTATACCGGCACTCGTCGCGGGCGGGCGGCTCTGAATGCCTGGTTGTATGGTGCGAGTCTCGAGCGACGCGGCTTTCGTGACGATGTTTTCTTGCGACTGCTCTTTGTGGGGCCCGACCATATTGACGGCATGCTTCGTTTTCTTGCGGGGCAGATTCTTCAGGTAGAAGAAGATCTGGAGATTCTCATTGCGCAGCACCGTGAGCTTGGTCGCGCTCTCGACCCGGTGACCCGGATGCGTTGCGTCTACATCGAGGCCGAGATTCTTCATCGCGAAGCAGATCTGGCAGCCATCGGAGTGGCGATGAAGGAGATTGACAATTTCTGGCCGCGTACCGGCCGCCGGCGCGCGCAGGCGGGCAGGCCAGGTCCTGCGCGCGAGTCGCTTTCCGCGTCAGCGGAGCAAGACCTCAGGAGTCGCAGCCCGGCGACCACGTCCGACGGCCATCGGTGGAAATCTCGTTCCGGCTGAGTTGCTTCCAGGAAAGAACTCTTGGAAAGCGAGACTGCTTGTTCTGGACCAGGACGCCGTCGGGGCGGACTCCGAAAATGAAAAGTTCGGATTGGACATCCATGGCGGTGTCCAGCGAGGTCGCGGGGATTTCCTTATCCGGGGCCGGCGTGAGTCGGAACCAGACTCCGCCCGAGGGAAAGGACTCCTTGTTGAAGAGATTGCAGTCGCCCTCTGCATGAGAGGGACCTGCGGTGCCGATGGTCAGTGCTAGGAATCCGATCGCTGCAAGGATGCGCATGGGTTGGTCTCTAACCGGCGGTTTCCTCGCGGCCAAGCGAATCGTGTCAAAAAGCCCGCGCGCGACCGATCCGGCAAGAAGGAGCGCGGCCGGGGCGAGAGGTTGAGGCGAAATCTGGCTGTTTTTGAATCGCCACGCGCCGGCGCGGTCTGGCGCCGTCTAGCGCGTCGGCAGAGTTGGCTCGGTTGGCGTGTCGCGCCGCGCACCATCTTCGCGGAGGCGGTCTTCCAGAGCACGGAGACCATCGACACACCGGTACCATTCGCCCTCGAAATAAAAGGTGGCGCTCCGGTCTTCGCCCAGTTTGGCGCGCCGCGCCGATCCCCGTTCGCAATCCGCGAACACTTCCTCTTCGCTGGCTGTTGCGAACTCATTGGATAGATCGAGGATCGTATCGGTGTCATCCTGCCAGAGCGCCTTGCCGACACGAGGTGCGAGCGTGCAGAATTGATCGAAGGCCAGATTAGCGGCGAGGATCTCGCTGGCGCGCCGACAATTTTGTGCGGTAGGTTGCGTGCCCGGGTCATGGAAGGAGAGCCCGAGCCTGTTGGCCGCTACGGAGGCGTCGATGCGAGCCTGCGCCATGAGGGGCTCCCGGTCAGCTCCGGTTTGGCCGGGCGATGGCGCCACCAGATGAATCGTCAAATGCACTTCATGGCGTTGCCCGAATTCTTGCAGGGTCTGGCAGGCGAGATGGGAGTCCGGGTCATCGACCTGATGGAAATATTCCACCTGCCGAGGTTGTCCGCGAAGGTTTCGCCCCAGACCTGCGAGAGACCTTCGCCGATCGCGCACATCCCCGGAGGCTGGCGTGCCGCCGAATAGATTCATTAGTTTTCTCAAAAGTGACATGAGCGGATCCCCTGGCGCGCCAGGCGCGTTCCTTTGCAAGCAGATTGTCTGCTAGATCTCGGTCCATGTCGATGGAGGAGGAATTCCGGCAACGTTTTGGGACTCGGCCGATCGTCTGGCGGGCCCCGGGTCGGGTCAATCTGATCGGGGAGCACACGGATTATAACGGCGGTCTGGTTCTGCCCATCGCCTTGCCCTGGGAGACCCGCGTGGCCGGGGCGCCGCGCGAGGACGGAATCCTGCGGGTTTTTGCCGAGACTTACGACGAGACCGTGGAGTTTTCCCTCTTCGAATTACCCGGCGGACCTCGGGGCCATTGGAGTGATTATGTCCTCGGCGTGGCGCATGAATTACAGCGGCGAGAGTTGCTGCCGGCCGGGGCTGACCTCTGGATTCAAAGCACCATACCGGCCGGTGCGGGCCTTTCGTCGTCAGCCGCCTTGGAGGTGGCCGTCGCCTCGACGCTGCTGGAACTGGCCGAGAAACAACTCTCGCGACTGGATCTGGCGCGGCTTTGTCAGGCAGCGGAGGTCGGCTTTGTCGGAACAGAGTGCGGCATCATGGATATGTTTGTGTCGCTCACGGCCAGAGAGAAACACGCGACCTTGATTGATTGCCGACGTCTGGAGTCACGCTTTGTGCCTCTTCCCGATGATCTCACGGTTCTGGTGGTCGATACAGGTGTTCGTCACGAGTTGGCCTCCGGCGAGTACAACCAGCGCCGAGCCTCCTGCAATGAAGGGTTGGCCGGTCTGCAGGAAGCAGGTGTCGCCATCGAGGTTCTCGCTGACCTTTCCCTGCCTGTTCTCGAAAACCATGCACACGTTCTGAGCCCTCTGGTTTTTCGACGCTTGCGCCACGTGGTGACCGAGAATGCCCGTGTTGTCGAGACAGTCGCGGCGCTGGAAGCAGGCCGCCTCGAGAGGCTGGCTTCGCTGTTTGCCCAATCCCAGGCGAGCCTGCGGGATGATTATGAGGTCAGTTGCAAGGAGCTGGATCTGCTTTGCGAAATCGCCGGCCGCCAAGAGGGGGTGCTGGGGGCGCGCATGACGGGCGGCGGATTCGGTGGCTCGGTGGTCGTTCTGACGCGAAACCCCGAGGGGCTGGGCGAGTCCATAGGTAACGCCTATGCGCAAGCCGCTGGCGTCCGCACCAGCGTTCTCCATGTCGTCGCGGCCACAGGTGCCAGTCGATTGACGCCAGTGACGATAATCTGACGCGCGACACGAAACCCTGTTCGGAAATCTAAGGAAAATCGGGGATCGGCCGAAGGCGGCGGCTGGTACCTATCTTGCACTCCATTGCTGCCAGACCTGTTTTCGAGGGGAACCTCATTTTGGAGGATTCCGGCGCCACAGAGTCGTGAGGGAGTGTGAGATGAGCAAAGTCAAAATCGAGACGAAACGTTTTATGCGGCGTTGGACGGCCACCGGATCGGTTCCTGTGGGACGGTTTGCCTTGTTGGGGATGGCTTTCCTCGTGGGCATGGTGGCGGCCTGAAAACCACCGCTCTTGTAAACTCCTCGCCGATCTGGTGGAGCGTGTCCCGGGAGGACTGCCATGAAAATCGGAATCGGGATCGGGGAGTTATCGGGAAGACCTGCGGAATTGCCGGAGGTGATCGAGCAGGCGCGACAGGCCGAGGCGGATGGATTCGCCACGGCGTGGGCACCGAATATTTTCGGTCTCGACGGGATCACCGTATGTGCGCTCGCGGGGCAGGTGACCGAACGAATTGAGTTGGGTACGGCGGTGGTCCCCTCCTACCCGCGCCACCCGACAACCATGGCGCAGCAGGCGCTGACGGCAAATGCGGCCTGCCAGGGCCGGTTCACTCTGGGCATCGGTCTCTCGCATCCGGTCGTTGTCGAGCAGATTCTCGGGATGTCCTATGACAAGCCCTTCAGCCATATGCGGGAATACGTCGAGGTGATCGCCCCCCTGCTTCGTGGCGAAGCGGTGGCACATCAGGGAGAAGAATTCCGTGTGCAGGCGCAACTGGGCTTCTCCGGCAGCGAACCCACATCCTTGATGATCGCGGCTTTGGCGCCAAGAATGCTGGGACTGGCTGGCGCGCAAACCGACGGGACGATTACCTGGATGACCGGGATCAAGACGATCCGTGACCATGTCGTGCCGAAGATCCTGGAGTCGGCTGACCGGGCGAGCCGCCCTGCGCCCCGTGTTGTTTGTGGTTTGCCGATTGCGATTTGCGATGACGTCGAGCATGCACGTGCTCTCGCCGCCAAATTCTTCGTTGTGTATGGAACGCTGCCTTCCTACAAGGCCATGCTGGATCGCGAAGGCGTCGACAGCCCTGCCGGGGTCGCCATTTTGGGAACCGAGGAGCAAGTCCGCGAGCAGTTGGGATCACTGGCCGATGCGGGCGCGACCGACTTTCTGGCCGCGCCCTTTCCTGTGGAAGAGGACAGCCAGGCATCGCTGGCGCGGACCCGCGAGTTCCTTAAAAGCCTCGTCTAGTTGGCGTCGGGATGCCCCGGAGGAAGGACTCCGGTGCTTTTATAATATTGCTTCAGGACTTCCCCGGCGATCTGATGTTTTCGTAGATCGCGGGCATCCACGACCACGTGCGCGGCCTTGCGATACCAGGGATCTCGCCGCTGCATGATCTCCCGAAAGGAGTTGTCTGCGGAAAGATCCGGACGATTGCGGTCTCCACGGATTTTTTCTTCGAGAAAACCGAAATCGCGCTGCAGGTACACCACGACGGAATCGCGACGCAGGGCCTCGACCTTTTCGGTCGAGAAAATCTCTTCACCAGCCGCATCGAGTTCGACAACGATGCCACCGCCGCAGTCGATCAATTGCCATTCGGAGAACTGCGTGACGCTGTGGACGACCTGTTTTTCGATAGCCCGAAATTCCGGCCAACCTTTGCTCGCGACAATCTCGGGGATGGGTAACCCGCCGGCCTCGTAGCGAATCAGCGCATCGAGCGACCACAGGGTGAAACGCTTCTCCTTGCCGAGAATTCGTCTGGCGACCGAACTCTTGCCGCAGCCGCGGCCGCCAATCAGGGCCAGGTTTTTGGCCTGCGGGGTTTGCGCCTCATCCATGGGCCTCTCTTACACCATAAACATGCGGAGTTCCGCGAAAGCCTGCCGGTTCGCTGAAAAAAATGCGGCGAAATTCGATTTTCTGTCACGCTGGCATCGCTGCGATGGAGGCGATACCCTGCGGCTGAAATGCCCCGAAACATGGCCAGATCAAGCTGGGAGCGCGGCCGACTTTTTTGGGAGACCCCTCTGGCCCGGGTTCTGCAAAGTCGCAGCGGAGCGTTGCCCGACTTGTCCGGTCCGCCCGGGGAAAGCGGTCTGGTTCCTCCGGATTCGGTTTCCTGGCGCGTATTCAAGAATCCTGTCGGCCTTTTTGTGGGGGGCGTATCGGCTGTGCTGCTGGAATTGGCCGAGCCAAGAGTGCGCTCGGGGGTCTGGGACTTCACGACCTTTCGAACCGATCCGATGGCGCGAATGCAGCGAACCGGGGCCGCGGCGATGCTGACGGTCTACGGGGCCCGCAGCATGGCAGAAAAACGAATTGCCGGAGTGCGCCGGATGCATGAGGGTGTCGTTGGTGAAACGCCCGACGGGGTAGCCTACCGGGCCAATGATCCGCATTTGCTCAATTGGGTACACGCGACAGCCGCTTTCGGCTTCCTCGAGGCCTACGATCAATTTGTCGCACCGCTTACCGGGGAAGAGCGGGATCGGTATTGGGCCGAGGGAAAAACGGCCGCCGGCCTTTATGGGGCGGACAACCCGCCCGCCTCGCAAAAAGCATGGGAGGCCCGATTGGTCGAGATGCTGCCCGAACTGGAGCCGTCGCCGATCATTTTCGAATTTCTCGACATCCTCGAGGCGGCGCCGATTCTGCCACGCTTTTTGAGCGGCTTTCAGAAGACTCTGATCCGCGCGGCTGTGACCATCACCCCGCAAGTGGTGCGAGAGCGACTGAAGTTGGCAGATTTCGCAGAACTAACGGCCCGCGAGCGTCGCTGGCTGCGTTGGAGCGGGCGAGGGAGCGATCGGGTCTTTCTGGCGTCCTCGCCGCCGGCGCAGGCCTGTCAGCGGATGGGACTTCCGCTCAACTATCTCTATCGGCCCGCTCGGTAGCGGTGGTCGCCATTTCCGGCATATGCCGGCGAGAAGGAAGATGCTTTTCGTTGCCTGCCGCCCCTGAGCCGTAGTACGAAAAGCGCAGATTCTTAACGAGAGGAATTGCACGTGCACCTGACCCAATGGACGGAAAAGATACCGGAACAGCCAGCCCTGATCTTCGGAGAACGAGACCTGACGGTTTCCTACGCCGAACTGGAGGCGGCCTCGAATCGAGTTGCCCAAGCCCTGCGGTCCTGGGGGCTGAAACCCGGCGATGGCGTCGCTGTGGTTCTCAAGAATGAGCCGGCTTTTTTCGAGATCTATTGGGGCGCCACGCGGGCGGGTTGCTATTTTACGCCGATCAACTGGCATCTGGCATCCGATGAGGTCCGCTACATCGTCGAGAATTCCGACGCCAAGGCGTTATTTGCCTCCTCCGATCTGGGCGGTTTGGTCGAGTCTCTGAATCCTGAAGGCAGTGACCTTCGGGCACGGGTTGCGGTGGGCGGTTCGCTCGACGGATTCCTCTCCTACGAGGAGACGATGCGCGAGATGCCGGCCGAACCGATTGCCGACGAATGCGAAGGGGCGAATATGCTCTACTCGTCGGGGACCACAGGGCGTCCCAAGGGCGTTCGCCCGCCGCTTGCGGCCAACCCGCTTGGTGAGGGACCGGCCGCGATGCTTGCCGTGGGTTTTCAGATGCTCTTCGGGATGCAGGAGGGGGATCGGTATCTATGCCCGGGGCCGCTCTATCATGCAGCGCCTTTGCAATTTTCCAGCATGCAACACCGCACTGGTGGCACCGTGGTGGTCATGGAGAAATTTGATCCGGAAAATGCCCTGCGCTTTATCGAGCAGTATCAGGTGACGACGAGTCAATGGGTGCCAACGCATTTCAATCGGATGCTGTCGCTGCCCGAGGAGGTCCGCAGTCGTTATGACCTTTCAGGATTGCGATTGGCCATTCATGCCGCCGCACCTTGCCCGATCCCGATCAAGCAGAAGATGATCGATTGGTGGGGTCCCAAGATCCTCGAATATTACGCCGGGACCGAAGGCGGGGGGACCCTGATTCAATCCGAAGACTGGTTGACCCATCAAGGGTCGGTTGGTCGCCATTGGTCCGGTGGCACCGTGCATATCCTTGACGAGAATTACGAATCCATTACCGAGCCGGACGTCGATGGCATGGTGTACTTTGATGCCCCCGAGGATCCCAAAGCGCGCTTCCGTTATCATAAGGACGAGACGAAAACGGCCGAGACCTATCATGAAAGTCGCTTTACGCTCGGAGATATCGGTCATCTCGATGCCGACGGATTCCTGTATCTGACGGATCGTAAATCTCATATGATCATCTCGGGCGGCGTGAATATCTATCCGCAAGAAACGGAGAATTGCCTGAGCGATCATCCGGCGGTGGAAGATGTGGCGGTCATCGGAGTGCCCGACCAGGATATGGGCGAGGTGGTCAAGGCTGTGGTGCAATTACGCCCGGGTTTTGCGGCCAGCCCGGAGTTGGCCGAGGAGATGATTGCCTGGGTTCGAGAAAGAATTGCCCGTTACAAGGCGCCACGCTCGGTATCGTTTGTTGCGGAGCTGCCGCGTCAGGAAAACGGCAAGATCTACAAGCGTCTCCTGCGGGATCAGTTCGGCTCGGGGAGCTGATCCCGGCGCCTGCGGGCGGGCGGCGGTCTTCCCTCAGAGGTCTTCGGGTTCGGGTTGTGCGGGGACGGCCCCCGCGACATTCCACCCATAGTCGGCAAAGAGCTCGGGAAGGGCGGCTTCGAGGGTTTCGCTGTCGAGTCCGAACTCCTCGAGGTCATAGGTATGAGTCGTCTGATGACTTCCTCGTCGGGCGCCGGCCTCCTCGAGAGCGAGGCGCAAGGAAGCACTCATCGTCAGATTCAGGGACTTGTAGATTTTCTCCACGGCGGCCTGCGGATTGGCTGTGAGTTCCCGGTAATCAACCTCGCACCAGGGAGTATCGGGGTTTTGCGAGAGGACTTCCCGGGGATGTCGGTACGTATGGAGGGATTGTTCGATCAGTTTTTCAATCGAGGCCTCAATCCGCGTCTCCCCCCACCCGAGGCTCTTCCACGTCTGTTTCAGCATCTTGAGCAAGCTCGGGATGGCTTCGCGCGGGTCTCGCATGCAGACCACGAAGCGGGCATCGGGAAACTCCTCGAGCAAGCTCTCGACGCGGCCGTTGAAGGTTGGGTTCTTGCTCAAATGGATTTGTTTGGCGTCCCCGAGAGCCATCTGGCGACGCAGCGAATCGTGATATCCGCGCATGGCGCGGAGGCGACGCGGCCTCGGCCATTGATCCCAATAATAGAAGTCGAGTTTGTCCATGTAGGGGAAAAGAACAATCCAGAAACCCGAGGTGCAGGAAAAGGTCTGGCAGAAGTCGTCTTCTTCGGGCGCAAAAAGGCCGGTGTCGTGGATGTCGCGGGTCTTGGCGAGTTTGCTGTCTTCGGTGGCGCGCAGCTTTTTTTCGAGAAAGGATCCGAGCAGGGCCTTGTCGAGTCTGCCGATGCCGCGGATCAATCGTTTTTCCCAAAGCGAGGGGAATGCCATTTCCCAGGCCCGGAAAAACGAGTAGCGGCCCTCATCGGCGAGCATCAACCGGTGGAGCAGCGTGGTGCCGCTGCGGGCATGCCCGATGATGAAGATGGGTTTGCAGACTTTTGTGCGGTGAAGCTTCGGGCTGAGGTTGTCGAGAAGGTAGAAAAGGGCATGCACGATCGCGGCGATCGGGATAATCAGAAAGACAGCGATCCGTGCCAGCGTGCGCGCCCGGTCCGTTTCCTGCCAGGCCAGTGCCAGCATCTTGCCATAGAAGTGGAAGCTGAAGTGCATGCGCATGATTTGAGGCCTTTCAGACGTTCTTGTTCGGGTGGCTTGGGGTTTCGGGTCCGATGCTGATCTGTCGCAAATAGTTCCGGAGGGCGGGCCGCAGTGATTCTTGCGGAAAGAGTTCCGGCGCCAGATTGTAGCTGGTCGCGAGTCCGGTCACCAAACCTGCGAGCGTGCGTGATTCCTGCTCGAGGGCAATGTCCGTCCGAAGTTCTCCCAATTCGCGAGCACGCTGAAGAATTTTGCAGATCTGTGAGATCAGGGCCGCCTGGGAGCGCTCTTCCATGGCCTGGATGCCGTCGGTGGCGCCCTGCTGGCGGGGAAATGCGAGGCGAATTTGCCAATCCAGAGTCCGTTCCTCGTCGAGCGGGAGGAGGGCTGTGAGGGCTTGTTCGAGGGTGCTGATGCCACCACCGGTGCCAATCGCCACGAGAAAGCGCCCGGCTTGTCGGCGGTGGACCCACCGGCATGTTTCGACAAGCAGGTCCTGCTGGCTTTCGAAATAATGACCAATCAGGCCGGCGGAGTACCCCGCCTCCCGGGCGACCTCGCGCAGGGTCATCCTTGCCAACCCCAGACGGCCGAGGGTTCGCGCAGCGGCGGCGGCGAAGTCTGCCCGGCGGGTGGCTGTGTCGATGATCTTTGGCATCCGTTCTCTTTAATTATTATTGTACACGAAAATAATAAAAAGTCGAGACCCGAGTCGAGGCAAGCGATCGGAAAGTATTTCCTGGCCTCAGGCGGCTGGAGGCCGGAGGCCGGGAAATGGGTGATGCTCAGGGCTGATCGATAAAGATCGGGGATGACCAGGCCCGGTGAGCGGCGTCGGCGAGGCAATTGTCGTCCCATGGGCGGCCGAAACAAGGGCTGACTTCCGCACAGGTGACGCCGTCTTCCTGTTGGCAATGCAGTGGATTGGCCCCGACTGTCGGGGTGGCTTCCTCAACGGCTCGCGCATAATACAGGACATCTCTCCCCGAGGAGAGGAATTCGGGATCGGTAAAGCTGACCCGGCATTCGGAACTATTGGCCGGGCATTCCAGCCGCTTCCAGGGGTCCTCGATCAGCGACGCCATGGGATCTCCCTCAAAGCGCTGGGGACGGATCCGGATGATGTCGACGTGGGTAATCGCGCGGCGGTCGTCCGAGGGGAAATAGCATTCGCCCTGACAAAGCCTCTCGAGTCGGTTGCCGGCCATCGAGCCGATGGCGTCGGGTGGACAGCCGGGTTTTTGCTCGAAAGAGCCAACCGCGCGCACCTCGAAGGCGGGGTTCTCGCTGAGCTTGGTCTCGGCGCCCATGGGCAGCGACGTCCCTTCGGGGCCATTTTTCAGGTCAAACCACAGCAGGATGCGGGGCCCGCTGGTCCCATAGACTTCGCGGCGTTGCATGGCGTCCCAGATCGCCCCCCGATCGCGGCCACTGGCATGAACCGCTGTCAGCCCGCCATTGAGGAAAAAGGAGGCCTGACGTTCGGTTTCGAAGTTCGCGAAGGGAACATCGAGCGCCGCCATCTCTACGGCAACCGACTCGCCGATCGGATCTCGCTCGTCGCGAGCGCCGAGTTGGGTGTCCACGAAATTCCCGAAGCGCGCCTCGGTGAATTCCTGACGTGAAATCGCCTTGTAGCCGGTGCCGGGGCGGGCCGAATGGTTGTCGCTTGCTGCCAGAAAGCCGAATCGGAAACGGTCATGTCCCGCTTCGTTCTCCGGGCGGTTCAGGGCCATGATGTATTGGGCCGAGCTTTTCGGTCGGTAGTTGAATGACGGAAGGAAGCAATCCTTGCATTGTCCGGCGTCCTGCCAGTCCGCGATCGTTGTGTTGGGCACGGTTGCCACGCCGCCGTTGAAGGGCGCCGAAATATAATGGCGCCGGGCAATGGCAGCCTTGTCGGCACATTCCAGAGGCGTATTGCCTTCGGCCGCGCAGCGCGCGGCAACGATCTCACCCGCGCGCCAGCAGGAAGGTTTGTAGTCGGAGGTCGGCGGCGGACAGGCCTTGACGTCATTGGCCCCCAGAAGGACTTCATTCCAGTCCCGATATTCCTCGGAGTTTCCGTGTCCGGAGTAGACTTCGATCAGGCGCTGCCAGCGGGGATCGTGCTGCGTATTGGTGAGCTGCTTGTCCCAGGAGGACCCCAGAGGCGTATAGAATCCCCAAGCGGTTCCGTGGGGGATGACCAGCGAATCCAGGTTCCAATCGTCCAGACGATCAAAGAGCTCGGCGGGCGTCGGTGCGTTGTCGCGGCAATTGTCCGGCAATTCGCGAACCGCGAGTCCCTTCGGGCACGGCGGGGCACTGGTCATGTCCGCAAAAAAGCGGGCCAGCTCCGGACCGCCCGAATCCGCTTCGGCAAGAGCGAGAAGGCCCATGACCATGGTCGGGGGGGCGGCTTCGGTCAGGGGCGGGAAGCCGGGAGGGGCACCGGCGGTAATGGGATGCGTCGGGATCCGTGCCTCGTCGAGATCTCGGAAAATGACGTTCTTATGACCCCAATGGTTGGTCGGTTCGGTGCCGACCTGCGTCCACTCCCAACCGAGATAGGAGACCAGGTCGGGGTTGCTGTCGCCGCCGATCTCCTGACATTGCCGCATCGAATCGATAGTTTCCTGCCAGCGTTTTGGGGTCAGGCTGAGGGCGTGGTCGTTAATCGACCAGAAGTCCAATCCGGCACAATGCCGGGCGAAATCGCACGCGTCGGCTACCGGATAGGCGCCCGAGCCGCCGGCCATGGGCAGGCTCATCTGGAAGGCATCAAACGAGAAGGTGGTATGGACGTGCAGATCGCCGAAGAGGATCTGCTTGGGAGCCTCCACGCCGACGGCACGTGCGGCCTGCTCGACCGCGGCGGCCCTTTTGGCGAGAACGGCCGGAGCCACTACTTTCGCCTGCGGGACGCCACCGATCATCGGTTCGGCGAAGTACCCCTTGCCGAGAACAAAAAGAGCCACCAGAAAGAGGCCGATAAGGCCTGCCAGGGCGATCAGGATCTTGTTTCGCATCCTGACTCTTTAGCCCGCTCGGCCCCGCCCATGCAAAATGAATCGGCACGAGGGCGGCGGGGGCGCAAACGCGGCTTCCGTGCCCTCAGCTCTCGAGCAATTGGCGCAGCACATAGGGGAGAATTCCCCCGTGGCGGTAGTACTCAATTTCGATCGGCGTATCGATACGAACGGTGACCGCGAGTGCCTGGCTGGTGCCGTCGGCGCGGTGAATCGTGAGAGAAAGGTCGCTTTGGGGAGAAAAACTCTCAGCTTCCACGCCGGTCAGGTCGAAGGTCTCGGTTCCGTCGAGCCCAAGGGACTCGATTGTATCGCCATCTTTGAACTGACAGGGAAGCACGCCCATGCCGACCAGATTGGACCGGTGGATTCGCTCGAAGCTGGCGGCAATCACGGCCCGAACCCCCTGCAGTCGGGTTCCTTTCGCCGCCCAATCCCGGGAGCTTCCCGTCCCGTATTCCTGACCGGCCAGGATCACCAGAGGCGTCGCTTCTTCGGCATACCGCATGGCCGCATCATAGATGTCCATCTGGACCCCTTCGGGCTGAAACATCGTGACTCCGCCTTCGACTCCGGGAACCATGCGGTTTTTGATGCGCACATTGCCAAAGGTTCCGCGTGTCATTACCTGGTCGTTTCCGCGACGGGATCCAAAACTGTTGAAATCTGCTTTCGCGACTCCGTGGTCCCCCAGGTAGCGCCCGGCAGGAGAATCTTCCTTGATGGCGCCGGCGGGACTGATGTGGTCGGTCGTTACCGAGTCTCCGAACAAGGCCAGAGGGCGCGCGCCGTGGACGTCCGAAAATGTACCGGGCGAGAGCGAAAAATCCTCGAAGAACGGAGGCTCCTGAATGTAGGTGGATTCGCCTTCCCACTCATAGACGTTCCCGACGGATGCGGGGATTTCGTTCCAGAGCGGATTGCCTGCCTCGAAGTCAGCATAGAGACGTCGGAACGTCTCGGGATCGGTGGCCGCATGCATCTGGTCCTGAATCTCGCTGGCGGTGGGCCAGATATCTCGAAGAAAGACGTCTTCGCCGCCGGCATCCTGGCCCAGTGGATCGGTGGTCATGTCAATATCGATGGTGCCGGCCAGAGCGAAGGCCACAACCAGAGGTGGGCTCATCAGGAAATTCGCGCGGACTTGTTGATGGACCCGCGCTTCAAAGTTTCGATTGCCCGAAAGCACGCTGGCGGCGACCAGTTCGTTGTCCACAATCGCTGACTCGATCGCGGGCGCCAGAGGGCCCGAGTTCCCGATGCAGGTGGTGCAACCGTAGCCCACGGTTTCGAAGCCAAGCTTGTCGAGACTGGTCTGCAGGCCAGTCTTTTCCAGATAATCCGTGACCACCCGCGATCCAGGGCCGAGAGAAGTCTTGACGGTCGGGCGCACCTGCAGGCCTCGTGCGACCGCCTTCTGTGCCAGCAGTCCGGCGGCAAGCATGACGCTGGGGTTCGATGTGTTCGTACACGAGGTGATGGCGGCGATGACCACGTCCCCGTTGCCCAGATGCGTGGTGTCTCCCCCGAGTTCCAGATCCACCGAGGTGCTGATTGCCTCCGGGTCGCGGCCGAAGCCTCCTGCATCGATGCTCTGGGTCATCAGATCGCGGTAGGTGCTGCCCAGTTCGCTCAAATTGACGCGATCCTGAGGGCGTTTCGGTCCGGCGACTCCGGGCCGAATCGAACCCAGATCCAGATCGATCACCTTGGAATAGTCAATGCTGCCGGCTTCGGGAATTCCGAACATTTCTTGCGCTCGGTAATAATTGCCGACGGTGTCGATATCTTCCTGATTGCGGCCAGTTTGGGCCAGATATTCCAGAGTCCTTTCGTCGGTCCCGAAAAATCCCATCGTGGCGCCGTACTCCGGTGCCATATTGGCGACCGTGGCGCGGTCGGTCAGCGGCAGGGCTTTCGCGCCTTCGCCATGGAATTCGACAAATTTCCCGACAACCTTCGCTTCGCGCAGAATCTCGGTAACGCGGAGCACCAGATCGGTGGCGGTGACGCCCGCGGGCAGATCTCCCGAAAGATTCACACCAACCACGTCGGGGGTCAGGAAATAGACCGGTTGCCCCAGCATGCCCGCTTCTGCCTCGATGCCGCCGACGCCCCAACCCACGATCCCGAGTCCATTGATCATGGTGGTGTGAGAATCGGTGCCGACCAGAGTGTCCGGATAATATATATTCTCGCGGTTCAGGACGCCGCGAGCGAGGTATTCCAGATTGACTTGATGAACAATGCCGATGCCCGGGGGCACGACCTTGAAGGTGTCAAAGGCTTGCATGCCCCACTTCAGGAACTGGTAGCGCTCACGGTTGCGCTGGAATTCGATCTCCATATTTTTTTCCAGCGCCGTCGGAATTCCGGCGACATCGACCTGCACCGAGTGGTCCACCACGAGATCCACCGGCACCAGCGGCTCGATCAGCTTGGGCTCCCGCCCGATGCGGTCCACAGCGCTCCGCATGGCCGCCAAGTCGACCAGAAGAGGCACGCCGGTGAAGTCCTGCAGGACGATACGCGAGACGACAAAGGGAATTTCGGCTGTCCGGTCGGTTTGCGGTTCCCATTGGGCCAGGGCGCGGACGTCTTCCTCTCGGATACGTTGCGCATCGCAATTGCGCAGGACGGACTCCAGCACGATCCGGATGCTGATTGGAAGCCTTGCGATATTGCCGAATCCAGCGGCCTCCAGCTTGGGCAAGGAGTAGAACTGGCCGGATTCGCCGTTTCCGAGTTTGAAGCTGTCGAGCGTATTTGTGAGCGGGTTTTCCTGCATGAGCTCAGCTATAACAAGCGAAGACGAATGGGATAAGGGGGTGGGTTGCCTCTTCTGCCAACTTTGGGTTGTGTGGATACAGCAAAGACGTGCAAGATGCGTCGAATTTCGGGGGGCACGGTTGGTTATGAGGATCAAATTTCTGACGGCGTACGCAATTCTGGTGGCGGGAGTTTTCGGGTTCACACCCCTGGTTTCTGCGGAAACCGATCTGGCAAGCTTGCCGGAAGGACCGATCCGCGATCGCGTCGAATTGATGGAGGAAATCGGAGCAGCCGCCAAGAAGATCAACGAGGCGGCCAAAGCTGGCGATACGCAGGCCGTCATTGCCCCGGCCGAGGAAATTGCTCGCTTGACGCCCAAGTTCGCAGCTTTGTTCCCGGAGGGGAGCACGCACCCGAATTCCCGTTCGAAGTCCAGCATCTGGACCAATCCGGATGAGTTCGAGGCCTACAACGATTATATGGCCAAGTATGCGCTGGCGATCGCTGCGGCGGCACGCGATGGCGGCAACGTGAAAAAGGCAGTCAAGAAAATGTTCAAGAGCTGCAAGAGCTGCCATAAAAAATATCGCATCCCCGACGACGATTGAGGGGAGAGGGCGCGCCTTGGGGCTTCCGGATCTGGATCGATTGACCATGGATGCTCTCGCCGGGCGGCGAGGCGAGAAGTGGTCCACCTTCCCCGAGGACGTTCTGCCGGCGTGGGTTGCCGAAATGGATTTCCCGGTAGCCGACCCGGTCCACCAAATTCTGACCTCGATGGTCGAGCATCATGATGTCGGCTACCCCCGTGACGCCCTGGATGAGGGGGTCGCGGAGGTTTTCGCCGAGCGGATGCGGCAGCAATTTGCGTGGAATGTGGACCCCGATCGCGTGGAACTCCTGACCGATGTCGTGCAGGGCATGTATCTGGCGGTCGAGACTCTGACCAGTCCCGGCAGCGGGCTGGTAATCCAGACGCCGATCTACCCGCCTTTTCTCCAGGCCGCGACCGACAATGGGCGCGAAATCGTGGAAAACCGATTGCTTCACCAGGAGCGGGGCTATGCAATTGATTTCGAAGCTTTGGAGGAGTCGATCGGCCCCCGCACGGAAATGCTGCTTTTTTGTAACCCCCACAACCCGAGCGGGCGGGTCTTTACGCCGGAGGAATTGGCGCATCTCGCCGAGATCTGCCTTCGCCATGATCTGGTGGTTCTGAGCGACGAGATTCATGCCGACCTCGTTTATGAGGGACGGCAGCATATCCCGCTGGCCTCGATCGGAGAGGAGATTGCGGCCCGCACAATCACGCTCACCTCGGCGACCAAGGCATTCAATATCCCGGGGCTGCGTCTGGCGGTGGCTCATTTTGGTGCGCGCGATCTGCAGGAAAAGTTCGGGCGGATCCCGTCTCATGCACGAGGTGGTATCGGTTTGCTCGGAATTCATGCGACCATGGCCGCGTGGCGCGACGGACAGCCATGGTTGGAACACGTACGATCCTATCTGGAGGCGCGAAGGGATCAGTTGGGAGAGCTGCTTGCCGAGCGCGTCCCGGAGGTTGTTTTCCGCGCCCCGGAAGCGACTTATCTGGCATGGGTGGATTGTCGGAATCTCCAATTGGAGATTGACCCTGCCAGGTTTTTTCTTGAACGAGGAAAGGTTGCCTTTTCGCCCGGTCCGAACTTCGGCGACGGCTACCCTTCGTATCTGCGGATTAATTTTGCGACGTCTGCGACACTGGTGGATGAGGCCGTCGACAGGATGGCCGTAGCTCTGGGGCGCTGAAGACAGATGCAGGCGGCAAGAGACCGAATCATCTTCCACGCAGACATGGATGCCTTTTATGCCTCTGTTGAGCAACGGGACCGTCCGGAATTGCGCGGTCGACCCATCGTTGTCGGGGGGCCGCCGCCTCGTGGGGTGGTGTCGGCCGCATCTTACGAAGCCCGCAGGTTCGGCGTGCGCTCGGCCATGCCGACTGCCGAAGCTTTGCAGAGATGTCGAGATCTCCAGGTGATCGCCGGAAATATGAAGCTCTATGCGCACGAGTCGCGGCGGATTCGACGAGTTTTTGAGGAGTTTTCGCCCCAGATCGAGCCTATCTCGCTCGACGAAGCCTTTCTCGATGTAACCGCGTCCATGCGGGTCCTTGGCGGCAGCAAGCGCGAGATCGGTCAACGGCTGAAGGATCGGGTCCGAGCCGAGACCGATCTTTGTATCTCGGTCGGCATTGCTCCTGTCAAAATGGTTGCGAAAATCGCCAGCGATTTGTCGAAACCCGATGGTCTGCTCGTGGTTGAACCCGAGGGTTGTCGAGACTTTCTGGCGCCGCTCCCGATTCGTCGTCTATGGGGTGTCGGCCCGGTGCAGGAGGAGAAGTTTCTTCGTCAGGGAATTCGTTCCATCGGCGATCTGGCCGCATGGAACGGTGCTGCGCCGGGGAGCGAATTGGCCCGGCTTTGCGCTCTGGCGCGGGGGGAGGATCCCCGTCCGGTTGAGCGCTCACGTGATGCTCGATCGATTGGGGAAGAGCAGACCTTTTCGTCTGACGTCCACGATCGTGCTCGACTCCGCCAAGTCGTCGGGCGGCAAGCCGATGCCGTCGCCCGACGACTTCGGCGCGAGCATCTCGAGGCACGCGTGGTGCGGTTGAAGGTCAAATCCGACGAGAAACTCGATCGGCCGGGGCAGTATCGAACCTTTACCCGTCAGATGACTCTTCCCGAACCAACGCAGGACGGGCGTCGGATTGCTGGAGCTGCACGAGAACTGCTCACCGATCCGGAATTGCCGGCCCGGGTGCGCCTGGTCGGGGTGACGGCCGCAGGGCTGCAGGAGATGGGCGTGGACCCCTCGGGCCAGATCGATCTTTTTGCCGCGGCTCCCGGGGAAGCTCGTGAGTTGAACTCTGCGCTCGATGCCATTGAGGAGCGCTTCGGAGCCGGAGCCATCCAACGAGGGGCATCGGACACGGAAGGCAAGGCTTCCCCGACCCGAGGAATCAAGCGCGGCGAATAAGCCCCCGCAGGCTCGCGGGACTTTTTATCTTTTTGCTGTTGCGACTCTCGGTGCCGATTACTGGTCGGGGTCTTCCATATAGTAGGCGCCCAGAATCAGGAACATTTCGTCTTCTGTGGTCACGCCACCATTGACGGTGCAGGCGTCGCACAGCCCATCGCCGGCCCCGGGGCTCGAGTCGCAAGTGGCATGGTCGTCGGTGCCGTTGCAGCGCTTGCCAATTTCACCCGACCAACAGTGTGTCGGTGTGCATGAGAAGCCGAAGAGGCCGTTTTGCGGTGACTCGGAGTATCGTTTGACAATACTCGGGTCCGGCTCGCCGTCCTCGCCCAGACCGTTATTGTAGGTCGCACAATAGGAGAAGGTCCGGTCATCCCGCGAGTCGGAATCCATTTCCAGCGGTGGATCGAAGTATTTATTGAGCGGGTCGTTATAGCTGAAGTTCTGATAGATCAGCTCGCCGTCCGGGTCGTAGACAAGGAATTCCCGACCGCGCTCGTGATAGTGCGAGAGCATGTTGTAGATGCGGGAATATTGGGGCGCGACCCACGTCTGGCAAAACGTCTTCTCTTCGAAGGGTGGGATGGAGATGTCCAGAATCTCGTCGGCATCGAAGATTGGCAGCGAGAGGGTTTCGGCATTCTGCGCAAACCGCCAGTTCAGGCGCCCGGCCATGGCCAGATCCTCTCCGGTCAAATTGAAGGCGTGTGAATTCCAGTAAAAGATGCCCTTGCAGGGAATCTCGTCATAGATGCCATCGGGCATCTCGCGGCGCTCCGACGTCTGCTGCACGGTCAGAAGGCTGTTCGAGGTCAGGGCGAAAGGACCACCCGAGGGGCCGTAGCCGATGCAGGCAGGGGTATCGACAATCTGGCTGATGCAGAAGCCGTCGCCGCAGGTATCCGGGTCTTTTGGATCGCAGGCTTCGCCGGTATTCGATCCGATGCTGCAGGTCCATGCGCCAAATTCCGGCGAGTCGACGTCCCCACTCCCTTCGTATTCGAACATGATCAGGTGATGGCTCTGGGGATCCTGACGCAGATTGTATTCATCGATCCGAAAACGCAGACCGTCTTCGCTGAGATAATCGTCAGGGATATCTGCACAGAAGTCATAGTAGGCCGCAAAACAGATCTCGCGCTCGGTGGCCGCAGGAAGCGGCCAGGACGGCATCACCAATTGAACGCCTTCATCGGGGTCGGGTGCGTCCAGCGGTCGAATGGAGATCGGTCGGACTTCGGGGAGACAGGCATCGAGGAGCTCGGCGGTTCCGGGAACGGTTCCTTCATCGGAGCCGCCGGCCTTGATCCACATGCGGATCAATTCGAGCTGTTCGTCGCTGAGCGCATCGGGACCAGTCGGCATGGCGCTACCGGCGATCTCGACGCTGCCCGGATCCGTTTTCGCTTTGAGCTTGAGATAGAAGTAGCTCTCCTCGGGTACGCCGGGCTCGATCAGGTCCAGAGCGAAGCCTTGTGCGGGAACCTCGTGGATATTTTCCCAGGCAACCTCCGGTCCGAGCTCGAGGCTCCCGGACGCGTTGGAGCCGTGGCAGACCGGACTGGCACATTGCTGGGGTACGATGATTTGATCGTAGATACCCTCCCAGGTGCTCTCGTAGACGTTGGTGTTATCGCATTCGTCGGGGCTGTCGGTGGGCTCTGGTTCGGGTTCCGGCTCGGGTGTGGGCTCCGGCGCGGGGGCATTCGTGGGTCCCGGATCGGGTCGGTAGGATCCGTCGGAGGATCCTCCGCACCCACTGCCGATCAAAAGCAGGGCCATAAAGGCAATTCCCAAAAGGGTTTTCAAGGAAGTCGTCTGAGGGCGAGCCATCGTAGGATCATGTACAAAGCGGTAGCGGGTGGCAACCCCTATATGCTGAACCGGCAATTCAGCGCTTGTGCGGGTGGGAGACGGTATTCTGCGGTCTATCCAATCTTTTTTGCCCGAACTCGATCGCGGGCTCGAAGCCCGAGTGTTTCCCCGGCGTGTCCGTCACGAATCGCGATTTCCAGAAAGCCGCTGCTGCCGATCAGGGCGATCGGTTCCTCCGCGGGAACTTCCGCATAGGTGCGCAGCAGCGGCATCGAGAGTCCGGCGCAAGGCACCATGATCACATCTCCTTCCACCAGATCTTCCTGTCGCAAATTGGTGATCGCATTTCCGAAATGGTCGAAGAGGACGATCTCTCCCTCGAGGTGGTCTTCTTTGCGCAGAGGAACCGGTTGGACGAGTGCTTGTGGTTCACAAGCAGGCCCCGCTTGTTCGAGATTTAGCAGGCCGCATGCCAGCGCCGCCCCGATCGGGGCAAAGAGGTCGCGTCCATGGAAGGTGGGGGCCAGTCGTGTCGGCAACAATGCCTGAGTGTTCGGATTTCTGGTGATCTGGTGACAACAGATATCGCCCAATTGGTGCAGCACCGGTGAGAGCAAGCCGTTATCGGGTCCGACAAAGCATTGCCCGCCGGCTACAGCCGCCAACGCTCGTCGCTCGGTTCCCACGCTCGGGTCTACAACCGCGATATGCACGGTCCCCCGGGGCCAATAGCAAGCCGACGCGGCCAAAGTGGCCGCTCCATGGATGACGTTTTGTGCCGGGATATCGTGCGCGAGGTCGGTGATACGCAGTTCTGAGGCGCGCGATAGAATGCGTCCCTTCATCGCGCCGACATACCCGTCGATCGTCCCGAAGTCCGTGGTCAGGGTCACGAGCCCGCAGGGTGTAAACACGTGGGTCGTCGTTGTCGCGGAAGCCATGAAGAAAGCTTGGGTGCCCGGGTGGTGTTCTGTCAACTGGAACGGTCGTGCGGCGCAGGCGGTCAGAAGCGGTAAGAAAGTTCGCCGCCCCAGGTTGCCGGTTGTCCCCAGAAGCGAATCGCGGTCCCCCAGGAAGAGGCGGTGGAAGGCATCGACCATTGCAGATATTTGGTGTCGGTCACGTTCTGGCCCCACAGGGCAACTTGAGCCCGATCATCGAGGAATTGGTAGCTCAGGCGCAGGTGCAGCAGGTGATAGGCGGGCTGGTGGGAACTCCAGACCTCGGGGCCTTCGAAGTGAAAGGCGCTCTGATAGCTCCAGTCAAAGCGTGGCGTGATCCATCCATCGAGCCATGCGGGCCCCGGAACGTTCAGAGGCAGCGAATATTGCATCGATAGATGGGTTTGCAGATGCGGGCTGAACGGGAAGGTTTCGCCGGCTCGATTCATGGGCAGCCCGTCGATCTGGTTCGGGGCATCGGGGAAGTCGCCATAGACGGCTTCGAGCAAACCCATCGAGCCGGTTATCCGCAATCCCTCGAAGGGCACGGCCATGAATTCCCATTCGATGCCGCGCGTGGTTGCCCGCGCCGCATTCATCGTGACCTGTGCGATATTCGGAATCAGTTCCCCTTCCTCGGTCAAGTCCTCTAAAGCAGTGACCTGAATATCGTCGTACAGACCCAGAAATCCCGCGACGTTCATGGTCAATCGCTGGTCCCAGAGAACCGATTTGAAACCGATCTCGAAGGAGTCGAGAGTCTCGGGTGCAAATTCCGTCAGGTTGATATCGGACGGGTTCAGGACCCCATTAAAGCCCCCGCCTTTGAAGCCGCGTGAGTAGGTAAAATAGGAAAGCAGCGAATTGATAGGGGTTTCTTCCAGGATGGCTTCCGGCATCAGAACCGAGATGGTGCCCATGGGAGTCCAGGAGGTGAAGCGTGCGGACTGAGGCTCTGCCACATCGGGAGGCAGGTCCGGGAAAAATGGATCCACATTGGCTTGTTCGATTCCCTTGCCATCGTCACTGAAACGCAGGCCACCGGTAAGGCTCAACCAGTCTGTGGCACGAAAGGTCGCCTGCGAGAACAGAGCCCAGGTGAAGTTGTCGATCGCCGTAATGTTTTCCTTGCCGAACTTGATCGCGGTTTCGTAGCCCGAAAGCACCACGCGATTGTCCGAGCCGTTTTCCCAAAGGGCAAAATATCCCAGAATAAAGTCGAGTCGATCCTCCAGCGCCGTGCCGCTGATCTGGAACTCCTGCTGGATCTGTCGCTGCTGGCCGGGTTTGCCGTCAAAGGGGCTGCCGCCCCCGGCATCCGAGATCTGGACAATCGTCAGATCGGTTCCGTCGAAATCCTGTCGGAAGCGAAACGTCTGCTCGCGCCAGGATGTGATCGACTTTGCCTGCAATTCGACTCCGGCGAATTCGCCGATATCCCAGTCGATGGTGCCCCACGTGCCGTAGGAGATCGTTTCCTGCAGTTGGGATGTGTTGGACCAGTTGCGGAAAGGTCGACTCTGATTGCAGGCCTCCTCGACGCTGTAGCCGGCCGAGGTGAATAGCCCGGCCAGAGGTGTGTCCTGAATGAAGACGCATTGGCCGCCGGCGGCGTAACTATGGTCTTGCGACCAGGAACCGCTCACGTCCACGGTCAACTGATCGGTGGGCAACCACCGAACGGAACCCAGAAAAGCGAGCGTATTGCGATTGGACCAGTCCTGATTGCGGGGGACATTGCGCACCCACCCTCCGTCCTGGACTGAAGCAAAGGACAATCGGGTGAAGAGTTTGTCCTCGAACGGACCGAAATCAATCGGAACGTTCAGCATGGCTCGCCCCAGCATGGTCTTGCGCGTCCCCGGGCGGATCAGGGCGAATCCTTCCAGCTCATCCTTGGGCTTGGTGGTCGTGATATTCACAGCACCACCGACCGTATTTTTACCGAAGAGGGTCCCCTGCGGGCCACGGAGAATTTCGACCTGTTCGATATCGATCACATCGAGCAAGGCTCCGACCGAACGGGGAAGAAAGACACCGTCGATGAAAACACCAACGCCGGGATCGAAGGCCATATCGGTATTGGAGGTGCCGACGCCGCGGATGACGAAGTTGGCTTCTGCGCCGGAATCGGCGCCATGAATCTGGAGATTCGGGACCAGATCCTGAATCTCGTCGATCCGGGTGATGCCGGCCTCGCGCAATGTGTTTTCGCTCAGAGCGGTGACGGCGACCGGCGTTTCTTCGAGGCGCTCCACGCGTTTGCGTGCGGAAACCACGATCTCTTCGATGGTTGTACGGCCGGCGGTTTTGGGGCTTGCGGCCGTCTCCGTGGCCACCTCCGGGACCGAGGTGATGGCAGGATCTTTTTCGGAGTCCTCTCCGGGGGTCGCTGCTGTTTGTTGAGCCTGCACCGGTAGGTTGGCCACGGCGCACAGGATGATCGCGGCCAGAGCGAGACAGAAACCAGGCTTGGATCGGATGGTCATAGCAGACGTTCCTCCTGAACTGGTATGACGCCTGAGGTGGTGCGGGGTCAAGAGGTGCTCCGGTCGTCCCGCCGCTGCAGGCTTTTCTATTCGTCGAGCAAGGATTCCAGGTGAGTCTGGCGCTCCAGCCAGAGCTCCTCGCAAACCTCGAGGTCGCGGCTGATTTCGGCGTGACGCTGTTGGCTCTCCCGGACCTGGTTGTTGCCCTCCTCGTAGGTTGAGGGGTCGGCAAGCCGCGTTTCGAGCTCCCCGCGTTCGCCTTCCAGACGCGCGATATCTTTTTCGAGCCGGGCAATCTCGGCGCGCACGACCTTTGTTTTTGCGGCATTCTGATTTCGGAGCTCTGCCTGACGACGTTTTTCTTCCTTGCGGGAGCGGCCGCTGCGCTCGACGGATTCTTCCGCGGGCTCTGTCCGGGTCACGGAGGACCGGGCTGCCGAGCTCCGGGCCGCGCTCTGGCTGGTTGCCGGCGTCGGCAGGCTCTCCTGCTTGCGCCGCCAAAGGTAGTGGTCCCAATCGCCAGGGTAGTCGCGCACCTCACCATTTTCGATGCGCACAACACGGTGTGCGATTTTCTGAATGAAATGAACATCGTGGCTGACAAACCCGATGGCTCCCTCGAAGTTCTCGAGCGCACGGACCAGAGCATCCACGGACGGCATGTCGAGGTGGATGGTGGGTTCGTCCATCAGCAGAACGCTGGGCGGATCCAGCAAGACCATCGCCATGGCCAGACGACTTTTTTCGCCCCCGCTGAGGACGCCGGCGCGTTTGTCGACATCCGTGCCGCGGAACAAGAACGCGCCGAGCAAACTGCGGACCTCGGTCTCTCCCGCGTCCCGCGACGCCTCCATCGCGTTTTCCAAAACGGTGGCCTCAAGGCGCAGCATTTCCTGTCGGTGCTGTCCGTAGTAGCCGACCGACGCACGCAAGCCAGCTTCCCGCTCGCCGCTGTCGGGGGCAAGCACACCGCCGAGGAGTTTCAGCAGAGTCGACTTTCCCGCGCCGTTGGGGCCGACCAGGACGGTCTTCTCGCCGCGTTCCAGGCGGAAGTTCAGATTCTCGTAGACGGTGGTTTCGCCGTAGGCTTTGGAGACGTCGCGCAGTTCCAACGCCAGGCGTCCGGTCCTGGGCGGTTGCGGGAATTGAAAGGAGACTTTGCGGGCATCTTTTTCAACGACAATGCGGGTCTCTTTTTCCAGAGCCTTGATGCGGCTCTGCACCTGACGCGCTTTGGTCGCCTTGGCACGGAACCTCTCGATGAATTTCTCGGTTTCACGAATGCGGCGGGCTTGCGCCTCTGCCGCGGCCTCGACCTGGGCGCGTCGTTCGTCGCGTTGGCGAAGGTAGCTGCGAAACCCACCGCTGTAACGCGTGACCATGCCGCGATCGATTTCAACAATGGATTGGGTCAGGGCTTCGAGAAACGCCCGGTCGTGAGAGATCACGACCAGCGTGATGTCCGAGCCGGCGAGATGGTCCTGCAGCCACAAAACCGATTCCAGATCGAGATGGTTGGTGGGCTCATCCAGAAGAAGGACGTCGGGGGGCGTGGTCAGCAGTCGGGCCAACTCGGCACGCATGGCCCAGCCACCAGACAACGTGCGCAGCGGGCGTTCCTCGTCTCCCGGGGGGAAACCCAGGCCGGCCAAAACCTTGCGCGCTCTGGCTTCGCGATCATGGCCTCCGAGGCGAGCGAAGCGATCGTGAGCCTCAGCGAGTTGGGTCGACAGGCGTGCCTGTTGGTCGGGTGTGGCGTTTTCAATCTGATCGGGCAGAGCCTCGAGAGCCTTCTCGAGGCGAGCGAACTCTTCGTCCGGCCGCAGGGCCGCCGATAGCGCGGTTTCCTCGGACTGGGAGTCGAGTTCCTGGCGCAGCATGCCGACCCGAATGCCCGAGTTCTGTCCCACGCGTCCGGCATCGGGCTCTTCTTCCCCGGTAATCAGTTTGAGGAGCGTTGATTTGCCGGCTCCGTTGGCGCCCACGACGCCCACGCGCTCCCCCCGCTCGAAGCGCAACTGCAATCCCTCGAAGAGCGCGCGCCCACCGACGGATTTATGAATATCTTCGAGCCAGATCACGTACGTGGAGGAACGTACCAGACGGGAGAGGTCCAGGCGCGTTCCTGAATGACCTCGGTAAAGGCGGGATTATCGCAGGCGGCCGGGCGGTCTCCGGCGGCAAATTCGAGGCATTGCCAGGCGTTCCAGCGACAGGACGGATTTTCGAGAATACGAGCATAGTAGACGGCTCGCTGTTCGGGATCAAAGTCAGGATCGCGCCATCCACCGCAGAGTTCCCTGTGTCCGGGGCCCGATACGGAACAGCTGGCCGTGTCGACCGTGGCCCCGTTCTCGGCGCTTCCGGCCACTTCGTGCACCGATTGGTGGAAGGTATCGTCGCTCCCGTACCACCCCTTCACAATTTGAATCCTTTGCAGCAGGTTGCCGGGGTTTGTGGTGGTCCCGGAATCTGCGAGAGCCTGCACGACAAATGTAGGCGCCCCGCCGCTGGCAGGGGGTGACGTAAGCGTGCCTCCCATCGGTACGCCATGCTTGTAGCCGATTTCGGCGAATCTCGGATTTTCGCAAAGGTCGGGCGGCAGGTTCCATCCGGCAAAGAACCGAGGCCGGATCCGGGGCCCGCTGGTCGCGAAGGTCTCCCGCCGGCGCAGGGCATCGAAAATGGCTTCCCGGGAGTTTTCCTCGGCCCAGACGCCAGCCAGCCCGCCCGGGTTTCGCGCCAGACTGCGGTTTTGCACTCCGGCGTCGGGGTTCGTGGCCAGCCGCTTCGCCGCCGTATCGTCCATGGTCCCGGATGTTCCCGGATAGCTTTTTTCTTCCACGGCCCCCGGTGCGGCGTTGTGGGTATCGGTGCTGCCGATGAAGCCGACTTCGAAGGGGTTGATGCCGAGCCGATCTTCCTCGCGCATCCCCTCGATGATGGCATAGCGGACGTAGTCAAGGCGCTGGACGCAGCCCTTTCCTCGCATCGCGCCTCGGGAGCGCTCGTCCCCTTCGCAGTTCTCGGGGCTCAATTCGCCCAGGCCGCGAAATTTTTCAAAATCGCAAAGCTCGTCTGCACCGCCGAGCACCTGCCAGAGGTTGTTGCGGCATTCCGATTCGCCTTTGATTTGCATCATTTCCACTACAGGCTCGAGTCGAGCACGCAGAGCCACGCGCCGTTTCTGTTCGGCAAGCGAGAGGGATTGGTAGTCGAGCGTGAAGATATGCCCGCCGGAGAGGTTCGGGTTATGGGGAATGGTCAGGGCATCGCATCCGGTGCCGGTATCGAGACATCGGTCGACGAGCTTCTCCCAGAGGACCACCTCGGTGGCCGAGTCTACCCAGGAGAGAGGCATCTCCGGCACGACATTGTTGCGGAAAAAGACGTTGCGGTGGATTTTCGTTTGCCCCGGAGAGCGGCTGTATTCCCAGCCGACAAGAGTCGTGAAGTTGCACGCGGCCGAGCGATCATAGAACTCCTCGGCAGCCTCCTGAGTTTCCTGCCACCGCGATTTTGCCGCTGCGCGACAAGCGCTCCCATCTTCACCGCAAATAGTCGCGCCCCGTCCTTCGAGGTTGATGACGCCAACCGCTCTTGCCGGCCAGCCCTCCAGTCCGAAAAACCAGGCGATCCATGAATCCTGCTCTCCGCGAAAGATCCGGCAGTCCCGAGTCTCGTAGGCAACAGAACCCGGAGTTTGGCAGAGACTGACCTCCCCGAGCCATTCCGCATGATCGGTGACGGCGGCAAAATCCAGAGGGCGGTCAATCTTCAGCCCGCGTGTGCCCAGGCCGTCGGCACCCAATGGCGGCACGAAGATCTCTTCCCCGCGGGCGTAGCGATAGGCGTCGGCCGGCCGATTGACTACGTTCCGGGCGTTGGCGTCGGCCGAAAATCCGGTATGCACATGAAGATCGCCGAACAAGGCCTGTTTGGTCTCGCGTCGGTCCAGACACGGTTCACGCGGCAGGATCTCCGTGGCGACGGCGGGGCCACCGGGGGGAGACCACTCGGGGTGTTCGATCTCGTAGTCTCCAAAGTTGCAGCTTGTGAGAACGAGCAGCCAGATCGCAATGGGTCGAATCATGAACCATGTCATGGCACCTCAGTTCCCCTTTGCGCAAGGTTGGATGCGGTGAGGGTTCCTGGTGTCGGGGCGGATCCTTATTGGGGGTCTTCGGTGCCTTTGGCGCTCGGGGCCGTTGCCGTCTCCGAAAAACCTTTGACCGTTACAACGGCTGTGGCTCCCATCCGAAAAGGTTTCTCCGGCAGGCGTTCATCCAGAGTGATGCGGACCGGAAATCGCTGCGCCAGTCGCACCCAATTCAGCGTCGGTGCCACCTCTGGCAGCGTCCCGACCGAGGCCCCATTGGTCTGGTAGAGAGCCCAGCCTACGCCCTGAACCGTTCCGGCAAATCTCTCGCTCGGGTAGGCCATCAAATAGACTTCGGCGCGCATGCCCGGGCGGATCGATTCCAGAAACGTTTCGCGAAAATTGGCCATCACATACCACGCACTGTCATCGATCAGGGCGAAGACCTCCTGGCCTTCGTTGGCATACTCACCGACGGCGATGTTGAGGTTGGTGATCCACCCGGAGAAAGGCGCGCGGACATAAGCGTAACCGACGTTCAGCTCTGCCTCGGCAACGGCGGCCTCGGCCGCCGCGCGGTAGGCATTGGTGTCGCCGAGATCTCCAAGCTCCGCGATCGCCTGATCGAGCTGCTGGCGCGCCTGCCGCACCGCGGCTGCCGAGGCCGCGGCGGTGGTGCGGGCTTCGTCGACCTCGTTGGCCGTGACGAATTCCCGGGCGAGCAGGGGCTCGATGCGCTCGAGGTATTGTCGATCGTATTGATCCTTTGCCAGGACCTTTTCCAAGGCGGCGTTGGCCGCTTCGATGGCGCGACGGCGAGAGCGAATGTCGAAATCCGTGACGGCGAGATCTGCTTCAGCCAGCGCGAGAGCCGCTTGGTAGGGGCGAGGGTCGACAACGAAGAGTAAATCGCCCTTGTCGACAAATTGGTTGTCCTGAATGGGGAGCTCCACGATCGGTCCGCTGACGTGCGGTGCAATGCCCACCCAGTTGGCCCGTACATACGCGTCGTCGGTGCGGGGGTATTTGAAGATGAGCCGACCCGCAATCAAGCAGACAATAATTGTAGCGACCACGATGGATATCGAAACAAGGGTGCCGATTCGTTTCTGGCGGGTCTCGCCCTGGCTCGTTTCATCCATGATTCATTGCCGGTAGAGCAGCAGCCAGAAGCTGACGGTGATCAAAAGGGCGAGGCAGGGGTAGACCACGACCCGCGGTGCGATATGCCGGTCGATTCCCGCATGGATCAGCCATTGTCGAATCAAGGCGGACCCGGCGATGCCCGTGATCAGGCTGATCATCCAGGCTGGAAAGAAGGCACCATCAATACTGACAATGGGATCACAGCTCTGGCAAAGCAGGAGGGCCGCGATGCCCGGCAGGGTTCGCGGATTCCAGAGTCTGGTTGTCAGGGGTTTCTTTGAGAACAGCATTCCGATAGCGGCCTATGGAGCAGCATGAGACACCAACCACGACTCCTTGTAAAGCTGGCAGCTACGGCCAGTCTCGGCCTGTCGATCGGATGCGCTGGGGGCGGGGCACCGACTTTTCTCGCGCCGGAAAATCGGGTTGCTGCTCGGCCAGGATTGGTCTGGCCGGTGCTGCCAGCGTCAGGTGCGGTCGCCTCGAGCCCTCCGGTGGTGGTGGATCTCGCCGCGCGATCGAATGAGTTGATTGAATTGGTGGATGTGGCCCTGACCACCAACCCTGCCACCCGTCAGGCATGGCAGTTGGCGCAGGCGGATGCGGCCCGGACGGCGCGAGCACAATCCGCCTACTTTCCTCGTTTGGAAGCAGGCGTGGATGCTGGTTACGAGAGTTTTCTCTTCCAGCAGAAGGATGCGCCGGTCCGCGTGGATCAGTGGGAAGTGATACCGCAGGCTTCTCTTACCTGGACTCTCCTGGATTTTGGTCGGCGTTCGGGTGCCCTCGCGTCGGCGGAGTCCCGCTTGCGAGCAGCCAACCTCACTTCGAATCGGGTGGTGCAGGACGTGATCTTCGCTGTGGCGCGCGGTTATTATGCGCTCGATGCTGCTCTGGCAATGGTGGGGGCGGCCGAGGGGAACCTGGCGCGGGCGGTTTCGGTCAACGAAGCCGCGGAGCAAAGGCGTACTTTGGGGCTGGCGACTCTGCCGGATGTTCTGCTGACCCGCCAGACGAAAGCCAAGGCAATCTATGATCTGGAGAGCGCCAAAGTGGGCGTCAGTCATGCGCAGGCGGAATTGGCGATGGCGATCGGAATCCCGGCCAACCAACCGGTGGAAATCCGCCGCCTTGGCGATCTGCCTCTGCCGGAAGCGCTTGCGACCACTGTCGATGCCTTGATCGGCGATGCGTTGGCCGACCGACCAGATCTGCTGGCGCAGATGGCTCGAGTGCGGGCCGAGGAAGCTGCCGTCGAGCAGGCTCGAGCCGATCTGTTTCCCGAAGTTTATGTCAATGCGGGTTGGGGGCAGGATCTCTGGTGGTATCGCATCAATGACAGTGCGACCGACGACGTTGACGAACCTTCGTATCGCGCCATGCTGGGTGTCCGCTGGAAGCTTTTCGAGGGCTTTGATCGGTGGAATGCCATTCGCGAGGCGGAGGCGGAAGCGGCCGGGGAAAAGGCAGCTCTCGAGACCGCACGTCTTGAGGCCGTCGCGGCGATCTGGCGGGTCTATCATGACTTTCGCGCCGCTCGGAAGAAATGGGAGTATGCTCAGGCTCTCGAGGTGGCCTCCAGGGAGGCCTATATCTCCAACCGCGACAGCTACGCGCAGGGCCTGACGACCATCGTGGAATTGCTCACCGCCGAGCGTGATCTCGCGGAGTCGCTCTACGTGGGGATTCACGCCCGGGCGGGCTTGCTCACGACCGCAGCCGAACTGGATTGGGTGGTGGGTGCTCGGGACAAGCAGCGGAGCGAGACAAAAGGGCGTCTCCCGGAAACCCCGTTGCCCTGAGCTGCTCTGTGGTTCAGCTTCCCGGGCTGATCAGAAGTTTGATCTGATCGGTCTGGACGCGAAAACTCGCGAAGACTTCGTTGATCTCCTCGAGAGGATGCACCCCCGAGACCAGGCGCGAGACGTCGATCGCCTGGGTGGCGACCATGGCCATGGCTTCATCAAATTGCTGCGGCGTGTAGGCAATCGAGGGCAGGAGGGAGATTCCTCGATCCACCCAATCTCCGGGTTCGATCTTTGAATGGGCGTGGTAGCTGGCCACCATCACGACACGCCCACCGATGCGGGTGATGGTGCCGGCCCGATCGATCGCATCTTCCTTGCCGCTGGCTTCGATGACGACCTCGGGACCGCCCAACGTCAGGTCGCGCAGCCGCTCATCGGCGACACCGTCTGCCACAAAGGCTCCCAAACCGAGGGAATGGGCTGTCCGGACTCGATCCGGACGATGATCGATGCCGAAGACGAGCGCACCGCGTTCCTTTGCGATCAATCCCGAGAAAAGCCCCAGAGGGCCGAGCCCGAGGATGCCCACTCGGGTGCCTGCCTCGATCCGCCCGAGGTCGACTGCCGCCTGAGCCACGGCGAGCGGTTCGACGAGCGCAAATTTTGCAGGATCCAGATCCCCCGGGATTCTCCGGAGCTGGGCGGTCGGCACGCAGATCCTCTCGGCGAGCGCGCCCGGCGTCGCCCCGCAACCCATCATGGCACGCAAGCCGTTCCGACATAGATTCGGTCGCTGATCGGCGCATAATTCACACCGCCCACAATAAGGAATCGGGAGCACCGCGGCGCTATCGCCCTCTTCCCACTCCCGGACGCCCCGGCCGATCTCCACGATCCTTCCGGCAAATTCATGGCCCAGAATCGTGTCGGGGGCCAAATCGGGGTCACGCCAGAGACTATGGTCGGTCCCGCAGATGCCGCAGGCATCGACTTTCAGGACAACCTGATTCTCGGCGGGTACCGGTTCGGGAAGTTCCTCGATCCGGAACTCACCTTGGGAGAGTAGAGCAGCGCGCATGATTCCTTGGGCACGGGTGCAGGATTTTCCAACGGACTGCAAGCCGATGGCCTCGATTGGAAAGGTGCCCTGACGGTCCGGAAGCCAGGTCGCGGGCGGACTCGGCACGACGCGCAGAGACGCGCAGGTACGCCAAAGGACGTGAAGCGACAAGAAGGGCGGGTGGGAACCGAGGTCGACCACCACGGTTGTTCGACGTCGAACGGAAGGGGCGCCAGGCAGACTTGCTGCCGGAGTCCGGGCTGAAATTCAGCTCGGTCCGGGCCGGGGGGTGTGTGTCCCTGCAGATGCTTGCGGGAATCTGCTCGCGGAGGTGCCCCCGCGCGGGTTGAGCCGGATTGTCCGGACAGGCCCTACTTTTTGCCCTTGCGGGCGGCTGCGATCGCTTCCTTCTTGCGTGCTCGAGCCGTTTCTTTCCGACGCTTGCGTCGGCGCTTGATCTCTTTTCTGCGTTCACTCGCCATGGAGCTTTGTCTACGGAAGCCGGTGCGCGGTCGCAATGGAAAGGGAGCAAATTTTCCCTGCGGCCAGCGGCGATCTTGCCGGGAGTTCTCGGACAAATTCGAACAGAAGTGGACAATTCTGCGCGGCAAATTTGTACCACCAACCTTCGGGGGGGATGCGTAGATCTATATAAAAAAAGGGTTTTTCCGAGATTCGCCGCGGGAGAAGGGGTTGGCAAGGTTCTCGCTATACAGCACCGCATCACAGGATCCACGTTTGGATCGAGAGGGGATAAAAGAATCATGGGTGCACAGGGAGCGGTGAGGAAGATGGTGGCGGGGGCCGAGTTGGCAGCGGAGACCCGATTGGATGTGGCGGCGGATGCGGTCCCTGAGGCTCCGGTCGTCGATGTCGACCAGCAGAGGTTGTTCTGCGAGGAATTTCTGGGCACCGAGCGCAGCCCCTATGATGAGGAGATCGTTCGCAGCCATCTCCCTCTGGTCCGCCAGGTTGTCCAGCGGATGCTTCCGCGCAAACCTCCCGAGGTACCGGCCGAAGACCTGATTTCCTGGGGAACGCTGGGCCTTCTTGACGCAATGCGCAAATTCGATTCGGACCGCGAAGCGTCCTTTTCGACGTACGCGCAATACCGTATCAAAGGCACCATTCTGGACTATCTCCGCCGCTGCGACTGGCTTCCCAGAAGCATGCGCCAGCGCGCCCATGAGATCGATTCGGCCGTGACCCGTCTCGAGGGAGAGCATGGCCGCGCGCCGGTAGACGAGGAAATTGCTGCGGAATTGGGACTCAGCATGCAGGAGTATAACCGAGCCACGACGGATCTGAGCACGCAGGCCCCCATCGCTACCGGAGATCTGGCCTTTGGTCGCGGCGAGGAGATGCTGACGGAAGACGACGTTCTCTCGGATGCTTCCGAAGCGGGTCCGATGAAGAAGACCCTGCGCAAGGAGCGGGTCGAGATTCTGGCCGAGGCGATCGAGAAACTCCCGGAAAAAGAGAGGATTGTTGTCTCCTGCTACTATTTTGAGGGATTGACGATGCGCGAGATGGCCGAAGTTCTGAGCCTGACCGAAGGGCGGATCTCTCAGCTCCATAGTCAGGCCATGGGCCGGATGCGCGGACTACTGTCGGACTGCCAGGAGGAGATTCGCCTGGGCGAAGGCTAAAAAAAATCTGGGCCGCTGAATTTCTAAAAAACGGTGTATTTTTAGTGTCTTAAGCGTTTCCTCCCGAGCGGGGGCGACGCTGAGGTGCGTTTTTTTATGGAAGTTCCCTAAAGTTCTTCCCGGTGGGGGTCGTTGATGGATCCAATGAACGCATTTGATTTTCTGGGGCGGGGGCATGGGGATTTCAAGGGCTTGGAGGCGATCTCGGCCTCTTCATTCGGGTCGCGCTTGCGCTACCCGGAGCTGCGGTTGGCAGTGGCCAGCGGTCGCTATCGACCCGACGCACGGTTGGTGGCAGAGGCTTTGTTATCCGGGCCTCGCGCCGATTTCTTTCGGCTCCAGATGGGCGAGCTCTCGCTCGCTTCCTGAGGTGCTATTGCGCCTTTGCGGGGCGGTCGGTAGCCCGAAAGGGTGACTTTCAAGGCAGCTGCTGGCGAGGACGCCCCCCTGGCGGCCTGCGTGCAAATGCGTGTGGGCCCCGACAAGGAACAAAATCGGCGCACGGCGTCTCGATGGGTGAAGGCTGCTGCCGAAAAGGGCGCTCGTCTGGTTGTTCTGCCTGAACTCTTTTTCTGGCGCGGGCCGCGTGGCGACTGCGCGGCTGCCGCCGAGCCTCTCGACGGACCGACCGGGTCTTTTTTGGCCGCATTGGCTGCCGAGGCCAAGGTGACTCTGGTGGCGGGCTCCTTGCTGGAATCCGGCAAGGCTCGGGGAGACCTTCCCTGGAATACCACCCTCGTATTTGGTCCCGATGGAACCAGGCTTGGGGTCTATCGCAAGATCCATCTCTTTGATCTGGAGATTCCCGGGGGGCCGGTGGAGAAGGAGTCGGAACGCTTTCAGGCGGGTGAGCAACCGGTTTGTGTGGCCACTCCGGTGGGCCGGATTGGTTTGTCGATCTGCTATGACCTCCGATTTCCTGAGCTGTACCGAGAACTCCTGAACGCGGGAGCCGAGATTCTGGTTGCCCCGGCCGCCTTTACGGCACATACGGGGGCCGCGCATTGGGAAGTGTTGCTGCGGTCCCGCGCGATCGAAAATCAGTGCTGGATGCTTGCCGCGGCGCAAGCGGGGCCGGTTGTTTTCGGCACCGAGGTTTGGGGGCACTCGATGGTGGTCGACCCCTGGGGCTCGATCCTGGACCTTCGCGAAAGCGGGGAGGGGTTGGCCTTGGCAACGCTGGACCGCTCTCGAGCCCGCGAGATTCGAACGCAGCTCCCGTGTCTCCAACATCGCCGGAACTTTTGATGAAAAAAAATCACGAAATAAAACCATTTTTCCGGGTCTTTTCTCCCGAGCAGGCCCGCGAAGCGATCGGTCGGATTGAACCCCTGGGCTCGGAAAGCATTCCAGTCGAAGCAGCGAGCGGCCGCGTTCTGGCCGAGCGATTGGTGGTGCCCGGAGATCTGCCGACCTTCGATCGCGCGCATATGGATGGTTATGCCGTGCGCGCGCGCGATACCTTCGGGGCCTCGGGTTCACTGCCTGGCTATTTGAAACTCGCGGGGGCCGTCGAGATGGGGAAGGCTCCCACCGCAGCGCTGCCGCGCGGATGTGCCATGCGGATTGCCACCGGCGGGATGCTGCCGGAGGGGGCCGACGCGGTGGTGATGATCGAATATACCGAGGAGGTTGCTGGCGGTCAGGTCGAAGTCAGCCGCAGCGTTTCCCCCTGGGAGCACGTGATCCGGATCGGTGAGGATATCGCGAAAGGTGCCGAGATTCTCCCGGCCGGCCGGCGCTTGCGCCCGCATGATCTGGGGGCCTTGACCGGGGTCGGCATTCTCGAGGTGGCCGTTGTGTGCCGACCGCGTATTGCGTTGATCGGAACGGGCGATGAAATTGTCGACCCGCGGACCGAACCGGCGCCCGGGCAGGTGCGCAATATCAACCAGATCTCTCTGCGCGCGATGGCCGAGTCCGAGGGCGCGGCGGTGCTCGATCTGGGGATTTGTCCGGATGACCCGGTAGCGTTTGCCAAAGTTCTGCGGCGCGCTCTGGCCGAAGCGGATGTGGTGTTTGTCTCGGGAGGCAGTTCGGTCGGGGTCAAGGATATGACTCTCGATGTGATCGCCGAGGTTCCCGAGACCGAGGTCCTCTTCCATGGAATTTCGGTGGCGCCCGGCAAGCCGACGATCCTGGCAAGGACCGGCGACGGGGCGGCGGCGAAGTCGATCGTGGGACTGCCCGGCCACCCGGTGAGTGCGCTGGTGATCTTCGCCGTCTTCGGTCTGCCGTTGCTCCGAATTCTCGCGGGGGAGTCGCCTGCGGCAGCTTTCTCGCCAAGAAGCCGCGTCCGCGCGACGCTGGGCCGCAATATCGATTCTTCCCCCGGACGCGAAGACTACGTTCGGGTGCGCATCCTCGAGGACGAAGAAGGTCTCAGGGCGGAGCCCTTGCCGGGCAAGTCCGCGGCGATTTTTTCGCTCGTGCACGCCGATGGCTATGTCGTTGTTGACCTGCATCGCGAGGGGCTGGAAGCTGGGCTCGAGGTGGATGTGATCCTCTTTGGAGGAGGAGTTTGATGTCGAGAAAACGCTATCTGAACAAAAAGCCGTTACACGAGGCCCGCGCCGAGATGTTGTTGCACGCAACACCTCTATGCACAGACGAGATCGTGGACATCGAGAATTCTCTGGGTCGCATTACGGCCGATGCTGTTTACGCAAGCGAATCGGTCCCCCACTATCATGGTGCGGCCATGGACGGGATCGCAATCCGCGCAGAGGACAGCTTTGGCGCCAGTGAGGGTTGCGCGATTACTTTCGAAAAGGGCTCCCCGGAGTCGATGGAACGTCCGTTTGTCTATGTGGATACCGGAAATGCGCTCCCACCATGGGCCAATGCGGTCGTCATGATCGAGAAGGTTTTTGCCGGTGCGAGCACGACAGAAGGCCTCCCCTCCCTGTCTCCTCCCGACGCAGCCGTCGGGGTAGATGACGGTTGTTGCGGCCCGGACGACGAGCCGGATCCGCAACACGACCACGGGGAAGGTGCAGAGCCGGTCAGCGGAACCCATTGGGGTGAGGTGCACGTGCGGACCGCCAGCACCCCCTGGCAGCATGTGCGCCTGGTGGGGGAGGATGTCGTTGCCAGCGAGCCCCTGTTGCCCCGCGGTCATCGGATCCGTCCCTTTGACGTAGCGGCTCTGATCGCGGCGGGCCGCGACCAGGTGGCGGTGCGGCCGCGACCGAGGGTCGCGATTCTGCCCACCGGCACCGAGTTGATCGAACCGGGTGCCCCGCGAGAACCGGGGCGGGTTGTGGAATTCAACTCACGCATGATTGCCGCCTTTGTGCAGGAATGGGGTGGGGCGCCTGTACGTCTCCCCCCGGTTGTCGATGATCCGGAAATTCTCCAACAGAGACTGATCCAGGCTTTCGAGGACGCTGATTTGGTCTGCGTGATCGCGGGCTCATCCGCCGGTGAACATGATTTCACGGCATCAACACTCGCCGGGATGGGCGAATTGCTCGCCCACGGGATCGACGTCATGCCGGGAAAGCCGGCCATTATTGCCAGCCTGGCGCCGCCGGTGGATGCGTCGCATGAGGCCACACGCATCGCGCTTGGCATGCCGGGCTATCCGGTCTCCTCGGCCATTATTTGTCGCGAGTTGTTGGAGCCATTGCTCGCCCATCTGCTCGGAACGGCGATGTCGGACCGCGTAAAGATCGCCGCTGTGGCGCCGCGCAAGCTGCCCTCGCGGCTGGGCCAGGAAGAATTCATCCGCGTCACGCTCGGCCGGGTCGGCGACCGCCTTCTCCTGAGTCCTCTTCCGCGTGGAGCCGGAGCGATTACGACCATGGTCAAGGCGGATGGTTTTTTGCGGGTGCCCCCATTGGTGGAGGGCATCAATGCGGGGGACGAAGTCGAAGTCGAGCTGTTGCGTCCTGCCGCCGAGGTGGAAGGCACGGTTCTGGTGACCGGCAGTCATGATCCGATGCTGGGGGTTCTGGAGAATGTGCTGAAGATGGATTGTCCGGCGAGCAAATTGGCCACCAGTTCCGTGGGCAGTCTGGCTGGATTGCTTGCTCTCGGCCGCGGGGAGGCGCATATGGCCGCGACCCATCTGCTTGATCCCGATACCGGCACCTACAATCTCCCGGATATTCAACGACTGATTCCCGAGGTCCCGGTCCGGATCGTGACCCTTGCGGTCCGCGAGCAGGGCTTGCTGGTGGCGCCCGGGAACCCGCGCGGCTTGCAGGGGATTCCCGATCTGGTGCAGGCGGATATCCGGTTTGTGAATCGTCAGCGCGGTGCCGGGACCCGGGTCCTGCTGGATTTCCATCTGGAGCAGGCCGGAATCGACCCCGACCAGATCGACGGTTACGACCACGAAGTCTTTACCCACACCGCGACGGCTGTGGCTGTCTCCAGCGGCTTGGTGGATGCGGGGCTGGGCGTCCGTTCTGCGGCAGCTGCGTTGGGCCTCGATTTCATCCCGGTCGATCGTGAGGACTACGATCTGGTTCTGCGGGAAGACTTCGCCGCATCACCCATCGGCGAGGCCTTGCTCTCGGTTTTGCAGGGCGAAGAGCTTCGCCGCGCCATCGACAGCGTGCCGGGCTATGACACCGCCACGACGGGTCGCGAAAAAAAGCTCAACCTGAGCTAGGCCCGGGATTTCTCCCGGGCCCGGGCCGAGTTCTATTGCAGGCACTGCAGCTTCAGGCGGTCTCCGTCACGCTTGCGGGATCCCGCCAGCGAGACCTTGGTGGACATCACCAATTTTGATCCGCGAGGAACACTGATCTGCATCGCCTTGGTGCAGCTTTCTTCGGTGGTGTTGAGTAGCGTAGGGTCATTGAAGCCAGCCAGCAGCTCCGTCCTTGCGAGTTGCTCTGCGAGTTTCCTCGAGCGAGCCGAGGGACGTTTCAGCTCGATTTCGCTAACTCCCTGAGCCGGGCAGCTGATCCTTGCATCGGCGCCGCCGAAGCAGCCCCAGACGCGGAACTGGCAACCGGGTTCGCTGAGGTCGAAGTCGCAGCCGGGATCGCCGGCCGTGCAGACAGCGATCGGTTTGGGCGTGCCATTTTTGGCGGTGGGGACGCCACCCGGGCCGGTTTCCACGACCCACTCGGCAGCACAATCCGTCTGTTTCGAGCCACCTCCCGGGATTCGCAGATCCGTCGGTGCGATCTCGCAGGATAGATTGCAGCGACTGCTCTCGGTTCCATTGAGGTCACCATCATCACATTGCTCCCCGCATTCCAGAGTTCCGTTGCCGCAGACCTCGACGCGACAAGTGCTCGAGCATCCATCACAGGAGTCCAGATTGCCATCGTCGCAGCGCTCGCCGATTTCAAACGCGCCATTGCCGCAGACCGCATCGTTGGGCAAGCAAGTGAGGTTCATCTTGTTCCCCACCACCGAACGTCCGCCCGCATCCCGGGCGCCTACACTCAGGGCTTTGGGGGAGAGTGCACGAACGCCTACCGGCACCTGGAACTCGAAGGAGTTGGTACAAGCGCCACTGGCCGGGAGGTTCGGTCCCGTCTGCAAAGTCGTGCGACCGGATTTTACCGTGCCGCCCAGCCCGATGAGTGCGGCGGCGACTTCGTCCGCGTTGGCGAGATCAATCGGATCCTTTCCGAAGCCGACCCGTGGTTTGCGCAGTTTGGCGAACTCGATGGGTTCGGCGTCGCATAGAGGTAGCTCGGGGTTGTTGATGCCGAGGCACGCGCTGATCTCCCAGGCGCAGATATTGTTGACGGTATCGTCCTGATCGCAGGCTGGATCCCCGTCGATGCAGGATTGCTCGTTATCGGGATTGCCATTGCGATCCAGAGCGGGGTCGGCCGTCATCAGATCCCATTGGACCAGGCAGCCGTTACGGGCCTTGGTGCCGGGGATCCGGACGCCGTCAACCCCGGTCGGCTGACAGGTATCCTCGCAGCCATCGTCGTTGGTGAGGTTGCCATCGTCACAGGTCTCGTTGCACTCCAGAATCTCGTCGCCGCAGAGATCGTCGACGCGGCTGCAATCGGCGTTGCATCCGTCACAATTTCGCAGGTTGCCATCATCGCAGACTTCACCTTCATCGATGACGCCATCGCCGCAGGCACTGGCACATTCGGGCAGGGTGATGTTTTCGAGCTCGGGATCCGTGATCGGCAGGATCTCGACCGGGTTCCCGCTATCCGCGGTCAGACTGCCGGTGATGACAGGTTCGATCGTATTGTAGATCAGAAGGTTTTTGTCCGAAGCGACGAGGTCACCGGCGATGGTCATCTGACCACCGGCGCGAATTTCGTTGATCCCCAGACCGGCAAATACAAAACCGGCCGAGCTGTTGATTTCGGAAGCCCCCCCGACATTCACCGTACAGCCCGATACGAGCACATTGCCGCCGAGACCGTCGCGGCCGGTGCCGGCGGCGTTGAGTTCGCCCAGAATCTCGCTTGTGGCACCCGAGAAGATTTCCGCAAATCCGCCTCCTCCGGGGGATGTCATGTCCACGTCGGTAATGGTCGTGCTTCCGGTTGCCGTGACGGCAAGTCCACCGCCACCGCCGTAGGCTCCCCCCGCCTTGAGGAAAAAGGAGCTGCCGGGGTGCATGATCACGTCGCCACGCGTCGCGAGGTCGACTTCGCCGCCAAAGCATTGCGTGCCACCCTGAAACCGTAGCTCCGAGCGCACATCGATGCGGGTTTCTGCATCGACCGTCAGTGCCGAACCATCGCCGCAGTTTTCGTCAGCACCCGCGCCACCCTTGCCATTCATGGTGCCGGAAATGTCGATCGCTCCGGCGGCCGCGATCAAGTCGATGCTCCCGCCTTCACCGTCGGGTGCACCGCCCGAAGCCTCGATCTCGCCGCTGAAGATGACGTTGCCGTTCGTGCTGCTGAACGTCACCGGTCCGCCGCCATAAGCACCACCCTGCGTGGTAATCTCACCGCTGGCGAGAAGGTCGCCGCCAGCATAGGCGCTTAACTCGCCGCCGGCGGAATCATTGCCGGAAGCATTCAGAATGAAATCGCCCGAGAGATTCATGGCACCGGAGGAATCGATGGAGATCAGGCCGCCCTGGGCATCCGCACCCGTGGCCGAGGCGCGGAGTTCGCCTGCCGCGGTGACATCGCTCCCCGGGGTGGCGGTTGCATCGAGGTAGATGCTGCCTGCGAAGTTGTCGCGCACGTCAATGGTGCTGCCGGACTCCAGGACGATGTCCCCGGCGACCGCTTTCATGTCGATACGCGCCTGCGCGCCATCGCCATCGATATCGGCGCCCGAAAGCATGGTGATCGAGCCGGCCTGAAATACCACGCGTCGCAGATTGTCGGTCCCGTCGGTATTGGGACCGACGGTCACAGATGCGCTCGATTCGAAGACGAGCTGCGTTTCACTCCCGAAATCCAGCACCGCGCCGGGGTCGACGGTCGCCGAGCCGCTGATGCTGCACGGGTTCCCCGTGCAAAGGTCCGCGGTTTCGGTGGCGTGACCAGGCTGGGGAAAGAAAAACACCAATGCCAGCAGGCAAGTTTGCGCGATTGATTTCAAGGCAGCCCCTCCGGGGGGTAAAAATGTTGGGTGAGTGATTTGCGTCCGTTCCGGCTCCATGGCTGCCGCACCGAATTGCGTGGATTCTGCAGACCAAGGCCAACCCTGAAATTATCACGGCGCATCAAAATCGCACAAGTCCTTAATTCGCTGCGACTTAGAGATTGCTATGGCATCAGGTATGCATGCGCGGCATATCTTCCGGCATTTGGCGCAGGACGCCGGCCTCGTGCTCGGCGAGGGCGGCCAGGCGCTCTCGAACCGTTTGTTTTCCGGCGATTTCTTCCGCGAGCCCGACATAGGAGCGGTGGTGGCGGGCCTCGCTGGCCAGCAGGCCACGATATAGATCGCGAAGTTCGGGGTCGTCGAGATTCTCGGCGAGCAATTGCATGCGCTCGCAGCTGCGGGCCTCGATCAGCGCCAGACAAAGCAGCGTGTCGAGCAGTCGGTCGGGTTCGCGTGCGCGCACCTCGGTGAGCAGCATCCCGGCGTAGGGGCTCGGTTTTTGTCGCTTGAAGGGGATCCCCAACCGGTTGAGGTGGCCCAGAACAATTTCGAAATGAGAAAGTTCTTCTCGCGCGAGCCGAGACAGAGGGATCTGCAGAGCGTCGAGGTGAGGGTAGCGGAACAGCAGGCTGACCGCCGTTGACGCAGCCTTCTTTTCGCAATGCGCGTGGTCGACCAGGACCTCTGCCATCTGGCGAGAGGCCCGGTCGACCCAGGCGCGTTCGGTCGTCGATGCCAGGTTCAGCATCGTTCCAGTTCGGCTTCCATGCCGATGATCTTACTTGGTTGTCGCGGGAGCTTCCACTTTCTCCGGCACGACGATCTCGAGCAATTCGACGTCAAAGATCAAGGTCGCACCCGGCTGAATGCTTGGCGGGGCACCACGGTCGCCGTACGCGATATCCGAGGGGCAGACCAAGGTGGCCTTGCCGCCGGCCTTGATTTTCTGCACGCCCTCCGTCCAGCAGGGAATCACACCGTTAAGGGGGAAGGTCGCGGGCTCCCCACGATCGACAGAGCTGTCAAACACGGTTCCGTCGAGCAGCTTTCCGGTATAATGCACCTTGACGCGGTCGGTCGCCTTCGGCTGTGCTCCCGTGCCCTCCTGCGTGCTGGTGAAGATCAGGCCGGATTCGGTCTTCACGGCACCCGGTGCCTTGGCGGCTTCCGCAAGGTAGGCCTGGCCGGCTTCCTTTTCCTTGGCCGCTCGTGCAGCGCTGCGCTTTTGCGAGATGGTCCGTAATTGCGTGCGATAGTTGTTGGGATCCACGCGCGGTTCCTTGCCGGCGGCGCCATCGGTGATGCCCTCCTGGACGAGCTTGAGCTCTGCCGGTGTAAGGTCGAAGGCTTTGAGATTGCCGCTCATCAGAAAGCCCAGGGCGTAGAATGCCTGGGGGTCATCATTTGCCGGAGCCGGATCTTCGGCGGTCGCGTTTACCGGGCTCAACATCAGGGTAACGGCCGTGGCGGCGGTCAGGAGGATTGACTTCATCATAAGCTCTTCTCGATTCCTTTTCGGGATAGTTGGATTAACGATGGCGATTGGACGGGATTGCGCGCCCGATCTTCAAGACTTGCCGAAACACCTCTGCGGTCGCAAATGCGAGGGCGCCATCCATGCGATAGCCAAGGTTTCCCGGGGGTTTTGTGCACTGATTCGTTGAGTTCAGGGACAAAAGGGCCGGAGCGAATTTCGCTCCGGCCCTTTCAAGGTGCCTCTGGGGAAGACGTTGCCGCGAGTTTCGGGAAGCCTTCCGTCGTGTTTTCTACCGGTCGAAGAGTTCCGACCAGCGGTGGAGCCTCTGGAAAGTCTCCAGGAAATATTCGCGATACATGGGCGGGCAGAGCAGGTCGTCAGCCACCTTGGTGAAGTTGTTGACAAGGAAGCCGAAGACGTCCTGATACATTGCGGAATAGGTGCCGGGTTCGGCGGCGTCGACGCCGGCATCGATCATCCCGTAGAAGTAGGGCGACATCAGGTGACCGTAATGTTCGCCATGCACCTCCTTGAGAAGATTGCCTTCCTTGAGGTGGGTGCCCACGGGTTCGCCGATGGCGATGAGGTCCTGGCCGCCGCGCTTATGCACCAGAGCTTCGATCACGTAGCCGGCCCAGATGTCATCAAAGCGCCAAATGGGGTAACCCTTGGCGATTTCCCGGTCCATGGGCATCTGGTAGGCCGCCGGGAGCATGTCGCGATGGAAAGCGAAGTTCATCGCACAGAATGAGAACTTGGTGGGAACCGCAGGTGTGCCGACCGTAAGCAGGGGCTCCACAAGCTTCACGTCGTTGCGCAGGGAGCGATAGTCCTCGAAGAGGTATTTATCCAGTCCGTCGTAGTCGAGGACATTTTTCCAAAGCCCCATGATGCATGTCATGCGTCCGGAGACTTCACTGAACTTCTCTTCCAATGGGTGGCGCAACCAATAGGGGAAACCGCGGGGATAGATCGTGCGGCCGTCGTCACCGAACTCGTTGAGGAACGAGATGGTATTGTACCAGCCATCGACCTCGACATTGGGCCACTTCCCCTCGGTACCGATGCACGAATAGGCATCCATGAAGTTCGGCGGACAGAACACATCGTCGTCGAGTGTAATCACGACGTCATGGTCGGTGTGCTTGTAGACGTAATAGAACGCGAAGTTACGACACGCAGCCGTCTTGTGTGGAATCAGATCGTAATCCTTGCCCATGACCTCGCGCTGATCGTCATAGGTGAAGACCGTCATTTTGTCCCGAGATTTCTGGATACTTCCATCTGAATCATCGACGACGAATATATCGACGTCTTCGGGAATTGCGGCGATGCGGTCGGCCTCGATCGTGCGGATCGAGGGGATAATAACGACGGGTTTCTTCATTTTACGGAACCTCCGGGAACATACTTGAACAATGATACCTGCGACGCAGGTTTAAGAACCCACAAGATTCCCTATCGGCAGGGATGCGGGAAAGTCTATTTTTTCAAACGGCGCCGATGGGGGCCTCTCCAAGTCCATTTGTGTCGGGGTTTTCCTCCCGATCCTTTCCAAAGTGCCGTTTTCAGGAAGGTTTTTCAATCGTTCCGGTTGCCCCGCTCGAACACAGTGCAGGAAATCTTTTTTTGAAATTCGGCTACAAACCGTGCCAGGCCGTGCTTTGCAGGTGGCCGACAGGTTCAGTCGGGGCTTCGCCCGGCGGCGCGCAGGTCGGCGATGATACGATCGATCTCGTGCACCGAGAGAGTCCCCGGGGCGGGGGGGCGGAGCAGATCACCGGGTGGCTGTCGCCAGGTTTCCGATCGTTCCATCTGGGCAAAGATGCGCCGAAAGGCGTCGGGGACAATCGTCTCCCCCCCGAGAATCGACACCGTCCAATCGTCGGAGGTTGCCGAGCTGAACCCGAAGTTGCTGTTGGCGTGCCGTGCGGTGCGTGCAGGCAGGCCGGGGATGGTGGCGCCCGGTTCGGCGAAGGTTTCCGCAAATTCGTCAACGGTCGTTCCGGGCATGAGAAACTCTGCCAGAAGATGGAAGGGTGTCGGCCTCCCGGAGGCACGCAGGCTCGCGCCGACCGCGGGATCTTGCCAGAATCCCCGGAGTTGCTCGAGAGAAATCGATTGCCGGTGATTGCTGGCGACCGCCGTCCACCGTGACGCAGGTTGCCCCGCCCAGATTGTCAGGTCGGCGAAACTCTCGCGCAGGTGTTTGATCAAAAGCGCGAGTTCGGCCACCGGCAGCGTTCCGGGGTCGATTTCCATCGCATAGATCCCGGTGGGGCTTAGAGCGTTGGCGACCGATGCCAGAAAATTCGGGGACAGGCACGTGGCAAAACGTTCGGAGGTCACCGGCGGCGGCTGTAGCACGATTACGTCAAATGGCCCGGTGGTCACCGGATGGCACGCGTGGCGCGCAGGCACCAGGGAAAGGCCCGCGTCTGGTGGCCCGGAAAGCCACCGGGCGAGCGCGGGAGGCTCGGCTGGGCGATCTCGCACGGAAACATCGAGGCCGCCGTGGATGCTCGCGGCTGCCACAGCGTGTCCGCTGCCTCGGCCGAGAAAAAGAATTCGCTGGGGTGCTCCGTGCAGAACCAGTGGAAGGTGCGCCAGAAATCGGTCCTCCTGCTGCATTCCTTCGGCGTATGTCGCGCGCCCATCGGGCCCGCGAAGCAGGCGTCCGCGGTTGGCGTCGTCGGTGGCCAGAGCGATTCCTTCCACTCCGTCGGTGAGAGCGAGCAGGGTGCCAAAGCGCTTCTCCAGGCTGGCGTGGAACTGTGGCTGAGGCCACGCTGCCAGAAAAGTCAGACAAAGCAGCAACAAGACCAGTGCCGCCTTGCGCGGGGGGCGCAGTGATTCGAGGAGCAGAATGATTGCGGCGCTGGCGGGGAAGAGCTGCAGGGTGTCGAGCGGCCCGGCAAATCCCCACGTCAGCCAGAGAAAGGCGACCAAAATTCCTCCGGCGACGCCCGGGACCGGGAGCCAGCGTTGTGGACTTTCCCGCCAGGTCCGGGCCAGACTCGCCCCCAGCGCGGGTGCCACAGGTGCCAGCATCAGGGCATGGATCAGCGTGATCCAGACAAGGACCCGCGGCCAGCTTTCCAGCGCGGGCAGAAAGCGCGCCAGTCGTGGCAGAGTCTCTGCCAGACCGGTCCAGATCAGCGGAACGACCAGCATGCCGATGGCGGCCAGGAACAGCAGCGCGCGGGAAGAAAATTTCCCGCGCTGGCTCAGTCCGGCGCCGCTGGCCAACAGCATTGCGAAAACGACCCGGAAGGAAACGTCCTGCCAGATGGTATCCTGAGACAGAAGGGTTGTCAGACGCGGTTCGAGGCGCAAGAGGCTCGCGCCGAGCAGTCCGATGGCGAAACTCCGGATCAGAATCTCGGGGGCGTCGGTCCCGGCAGGATCGGCTCTGCGGTCCGAAGCCAGCGTCTAGGCTCCGGTCCCGGCGGTAAAATGGTTCTGTCGCTGTCGCAGGGCGCTCAGCGGACGGTTGAGATTTTTTTCCAATCGAGCGGCAGTCGCTGGTGCGCGGCGGCGCATCTTGCCAAAGATTTCGGCCGGGATCGAGATTGCCAGACACGGCATGTCTGCGATCACGGTTTCGGAATGGCGGTCTTTCTCAAAGGAACCGTTCTGTCCGAAATGGTCTGCGGGTTGAACCGGAATTCTTCGATCCCCCTGGACAGAGGTAGCGGCGCCGCCGACCAGCAGGAAGGTAGAGCGAGCGGGTTCGCCCCGCCGCGCTATCCGATCTCCCGTGCAGATCTCGAACATGGTGGACGCATCAAGGATCTGATCGATATCGGGAGAGCTCATGCCACGAAAGAGTGCACAGCTGACGGCTGCGGCTTCGCCCAATTTGGATTCCAGATAAACACGCAACCCCCCGGGGCCAAGCTGCGCACCGGTGGCCGCAGGTTGTGAGCCGCCATAGGTGGCGTTGAACCATTGCAGCGCTTCGTTGTCATCGGGGTAATCTCTTGCGACCCGCGCCAGCGGGGTTCGGCGGCGGAGAAATTCCTGCCGGTCTCCCATCAGCATCAGCAGCGGCACCTTGTAACCATAGGCGGGGTCGTCGAAACCGCGCTCGTAGATGCGAAAACCGAGGTGCTGGTAGAAGGGGAGGTGATGGGGGCTGCAGTCTCCGTAGTTCAAACGGATGCCCCGGTTTCGGGCATGATCGTAGACCGCCTTCATCAGAGGATAGATCAGGCGCCCGTTGCGAATGCGGGGATCGAGCATGAACCGGCTGGTCGTACAAATGGCGTCCAGCCCGAAAGCGCCAAAAGCAGGGTGCATATGCATCCGTGCGAGCTGTTTTTGTGGGTCGGGAAGGTCGCTCAGGCAAGTCAGGCGGAGTGAGCCGATGGCTTCGCCGTCCTTCCAGGCGGCAAAGGACAAGCTGTTGTCCTCGACACGATCACGAATCCAACGGGATTCGTGGTCTGCCTCGGGTGTGGGGATCTGCAACTCTTCCACATAGACCCGGTAGCGGAGTTCACAGACTTTGGAGACCTCCCGCGGCGTGCGGGCCGGGCCTATGAAGATACCCATGTGGCGCGCTCGTCTCCAATCTGCCGGAACATCGTGGTGTAGAGATAGGAGACCACGCGAGCGGTTTCGCAGACATCGCGTCGATCCTCGGGCGTTAGCACGTAATTTTCGATGGTCTGGTTGATGGCCACCGCATGACGGGCGTCAGCCTCTCCATGGCCAGCCACAAAGCGGATCGGGTTGGATTTGTCGCCGTGGGCCTGTCCGAGTTTCTCACCAACCGCGGTTCCGATATCGGCCCCTACAGCTTCAAGGACATACATCCAGCCCATGATGGCCACCGGATTCCTGAAGGCGGCCTGGTCGTGAACGTAACCTACGAGTGCGGCGCAAGCGGCTGTCGGTCGGGTGCGTTCGACGAATTCGGGGGCCACGCCCAGTTTGGAAAGATCGTCAAGCGCCCACCTCTCATGCCCCTGCTCTTCGGCCGCATGCTTGAGGAGGTAGCGCGCCAGCTTTTCATGGGTCTGGCAGCAGCGCGCTGCTGCGGCCGCCATGATGACCGGACTGAACCGAGCGTAGTGGTAGACGTTGGTCAGGTAGGCGATGTAGTCGCCTTCAGCGGATCGGCCCTCCATGGCCTCGGCGATAATCCGACACTGGGAGAGTTCGTCCATGGTCGCGCGCCGAATCTCGGAGAGCACCTGCATCGGCTGCTGCTCGTCCCTGGTTTGCTCGGCAGCCTGTCGGCCGCGCGCAATTGCTGCTCCACCCATCATCCACCCCACCTGCGCCCGACCCACATCGTTCGGCGCGCCCTGCCGCATGATCCCCCGAGCTGATAGTTCGAGCAAGCACGCTTCTGCAGGAATTCTTTTAGCAAATCTGAAAGAGCGAGTAAATTTCAGCGAGTTCGGGGTATTCCCGTACTCGATTACCGATTTTGCGGGTATTCAGGACGTCCAATTGGCCTCAAATCCGGCATACCAGTTCAGTCGTGCGGCGGGCTCGTAGAACCGGCCCCCGCGGGCATTGATGCGCAAGGTACCGTCATAGGTCGCGCCATTGAGATTCCGGACGCCCAGAAAGGGCTGGACCTGCCAATGCTTGCCGATATTGCCCGTCCAGGCCATCCGTAGCCCGAGAGTGACGTAGGAGGGGCTTTTCGCCAGATTGGCGTCGTCGACCGAGATCGCGCCGACGGCTTGCACCTCGGCGGCCACGTAGAGCCCCGAATCCCCCCGCCAGGAGAGCTCACCAAAGGCCTGCCATGGCGGAATGCCGGGCTCATCGTTGCCATCGAACTGGCCGTTGTCGGTTGCGTATTTGATGTAGCGTGCATCGAGAGCCGCCGCGGCAACCGTCCAGGCGAATCCCAGAGGGAGTTTGCCGCTGCCTTCGATTTCCACGCCTCTGCGCTGCGAACGCCCGGCATTCCGAAAGGCGATCCGTCCCGAGACCGTTTCATAGGGGATCAATTCGTCTTGCAGGTCGATCAGAAAGAACGAGAGGCCGAGCGTGAGGGATTCGCGCTCAAAGCGCGAGCCGACCTCCCAGCTTTGCGCTGTTTGCGGTTTGATATCGGGGTTGAAGCCGGCACCGTTCGGGTTGACCAATTCTGTGGTCGTGGGCACCTGAAAGGCGGTACTGAAGGACCCGAAGATCGATAGATCTTTTCGAGGCGTCCACAGGAGGCCCGCCGAGGGACTCCAATGGTCCATCGTCCGGTCGCCCGAGTCTCCGCTGTCCATCGGGTAGCGGACATCGACCGCGTAGAAAAAAGCATCGTAGCGCACGCCTCCCGTCAGCTCGAGTTCGGGCAGAAGCTCGAAGTCTTCGCGCAGAAAGACCCCGACGCTGGTGACCTCCTCGCGCTGATGCAATCCCAGATCGCCTTTTTCGCCTTCCTCGTTTGCCCAACGTCGCCGGTCGTCATTCTGGTACTGCACTTCGAGGCCGGTGGTGATGCGCTGGGTCCAGCCGAGCAGCGGACCATTCCATTGGTATTGGATTCCACCGGCGGGAGACAGGCGATCGAAGCTCACCACCCCATCGCCGAACTGGGGCAGGATGGGCAGACGTGCAAAGAAGTTGCGGTACAGGAGGCTGAGATTTCCATCGACTGTGTGGGGGCCGTTTTCGTAGGATCCGACCAGCCCCAGCCGGATTTGCTGGACCTCTTCGCCCGCGCGCAAGAGGACGTTTCTCTCCCGGGCGCTGCGCCGATTTTCCTCGACTTCTTCCAGAGTCAGGCCTCCCGGATCCTGCGCTTGCGGAGCATCAAGCGCTTGCAGGAGCAGGCTGATCTCGGTCGTGTCCGAAACATTCCATTGCGCCTTGCCGCTCAGATGCGCGTTCCGCGTTCGCGCATGGTCGCGGTAGCCGTCCTGTTGCAGCCAGCTTGCACCCACGTAGCCCCCGCCACGATCCCAACGTGCATCTCCTTGTGCCGAAGCGCGCAGGAGGCCAAAGGATCCTCCGAGAATGCGTGCGGTCACACCCGGGTTTTCGGGGGGTTCCCGGGTGAAGATCTGCACGACGCCGCCCGCGGCATTGCCATAAAGGGAGGCGGAGGCGCCGCGTACCACTTCAATCCGGTCGGTCATGGCGAGGTCGAGGTCGTCGATCTGCGTCTGGCCATCGGCGAGTGTCGCGGGAAGTCCGTCGACCAGAACCTTGATCTCCCGAATCCCGAAGGCGGCGCGCGTCCCGAAGCCGCGAATCTGAATGCGGGCATCCTGCGCAAAGTTTCCGCTCTCCTGAACGAGCAAGCCCGGGACGCGGGCCAGCGATTCTCCCAGCGAGACGGCCGGGCGCGCGAGGGTGAGCGCGTCAGGTCCCACAATGCTGACGCTGGCGGGAGTTTCTTGATGCGTTCGAGCGGATCGGGTTCCTGTGACGACAAGTGCTTCGATGGAGGCAGGACGCGATTGGGGTGCCGGGGCGGGGCTCTCTGCTTCCTCTGCAGCACCGGCAATCGAGACGATGCCCAATAGTAAAACCAGAAATAATCCTGTCCAATGCCCGCGCTCCATAGATAGGGTCCAAGGTTTTCCGGACAAGGAAGTCAAGAGTCCCCGGGGATTCGATTTGATGCGTTGCAACCAGATGGAGATCCGGATAGCCCGGAGCAGACCCCCGCAATCGGCCTGACGATCGAGAACGGGGCAAAAGGTCAGCAGAGTTTCCCGTCGGGCGGTCGGGATGAATGCTCGGGTGCCGAATCTGGATGCGGGGCGAGATGAGGTTGATCTCGCCCCGAAGAATCGACTGACGGGTGCGCGGCCATGCCGGAGAACGCGCGAGTATGGCCCGGGTCAGAATATTTGTGGAGCAGTGAGACCAACGGTTCTTGCCGCAGGTAGGGAGATTGCCCGATGGGATGGCCGATGTTGAAGTGGTCCGGTCTTGCGCTGTTCTTGCTGGCTTCCTGCGGTGGTGGGAGTGCCGCACGGGTCGAACCTGTCTATAATTTCAGCGTAACCGATCAGGCTGTCGAGGACTTCCTGGCCGAGACGCCGTCGCTTGCGGGCGCCGGGCTGATTGTCGTTCATCGAGAGTGGGGTGTTCTGCACCATCGCGCGTTTGGCGCCTTTGGGCTGGACCGGGTTTCCCTGGTTGCTTCGGCCTCCAAGATGGTTTCCGCGGGCATTCTCAATCGGCTCGATGATGACGGCTTGCTGGATCTGCACGAGCCCATCCGGGATGTTCTGGGCTGGGAGGGCACCTATCCCGAGGTGACCACAGCTCATTTGCTATCGAATAGCTCCGGACTCGTAGGTCTTTTTCCGGACCTCACTTTCGCACCTTACCTTTGCCAGTTGTCCTACGAGGGAACCCTGCTCGACTGTGGAAAGTCGATCTTTACCTCTGCGGCAGCGGCGATATCGGTCGTCCCGCCGGAGACTGCATTTCGCTACGGTGGCGGGCAGTGGCAGGTCGCGGGAGCGGTCGCCGAGGCGGTCAGCGGGAAGACCTGGGATACGCTTTTCCGGGAAATCTATGCAGAGCCCTGTGGTCTGAAGTCTTCCGGTTACAATAACCAATGGTCCCAGTTTCCCGACACGGGTCTTCTCGAATACCCGGGCGCCTTTGCTGGCGATCCCGAGAATTTGATTTCGACAAAAAATCCAAATCCGGAGGGAGGGCTGTTCACCACAACCGGCGATTACGGAAAGCTCCTGCTGATGCAGTTGCGCGGTGGACGTTGCGACGAGCAGTTCGTGCTGTCGCCGGAGTCGGTGCGTCGGATGCAGGACAACCAGATTCTGGGAACCGGGGAGGGTGTAACCAACAGTGTGTGGCCAGGATACGGATACGGTTGGTGGGTCGACACCGAGCGCGCAGGCTGGGTAACGGACCCGGGCGCTTATGGTGCTGTTCCCTGGCTGGACCTCGCGCGCGGCTACGGCGTGATGATCATTCTGGAAGGCAACGCCATCGAGGGAAGCCTCATTCTGGAAGCGACCCTGGCCTCGATTGAAGAGGCGATCGATAACCCGAGTCTCTGATTCCGGCGGCTGCGAAACTTGGGCCCTTTCGATGCGGTGGTATCAGGTGAGCGCCGCGATCGCCGCCTTTATCGCCGTGCATTGATCAGCACATTGTCGACAGATCTCGTGATGGGCTTCGTGCTTGCGGCAGACCTCCTCGCAGTTGTCATAAACCGCAAGGGCTGCGCGGGCGACGCCACCGAGCCGGGGTGAATCCATGACGGCCAATTCACCGACGGCGGCATTCACGGCGACCATTTCCTTGGCTGTGATCGCGCACTCGAGCAGGGCCGTATTTTTCGGGATGTTCTCGAAGCAAAAAGTAATGCACATTTCGCCGAGGGCTCCGAGGGCAACCGAATTGTCGAAAACGACGCGCGCGGGTGTCGGTGGCGTGGCGTGAGCATCCTGCTTGCCATGTTTTCCGTGGTCGCCGTGCCCTTCGTGCTGGGCGGCCAGAGCTTGCCCCGCAGTCGCGGTTGCGATGGCGGCCCCGGCACCAATGAGAAGTTCTCGTCTTTGCATTGCCATGCGGCGAATTTACCACGAATGGAGGCCTCTGACCAGACAAAACCATTAGCCGGTATCTTTTTTGGCGTATGGCCCTCCCTTCGGGGCCATGCCGCAGGGCGTCTGGGAATACTTTTGTCGAAGTCGCTCGGAGAGGTTAGGATCATGCCCATGTTGCAGCGTTACCTGACCCGAGATCTTGTGATTATAGCTCTGACTGCCGTTTTGTGGTGGCTACTGGCGGCGCGCTCCGCCGGAACCGGTTTCGGCGCGGATTTCTCCGGCTGGGTGGTGGGGGCCTTGTTGTTTTTCTGTGCCCATATCGTTCACGAGTGGGGCCATTATCTCGGCGCGGTTCTCACCGGGAGTCGCGTCGGCATCCACCGGAAGCTCTCCTCTCCGTTCTTTTTCCGCTTCGAGGCCGAAGGGAATTCGCTCAAGCAATTCATTGCGATGTCGTTTGGCGGTTTTTTGGCCACCGGCGCGACGATCGCTTTCTATTACCTCGGGCTTCCGGATGAGTATCTTGCCTCACGGATCGGGCGCGGGGGTGCTCTTTTTGGAGCCTTCCTCGGGGTGACGCTGGAGCTGCCACTGCTGCTGACCGGAATCTTTCAGGGACAGGTTCCCGCGAAGGCCGCCGTCTGAGCCAATGCGGCGGCTCGACGGGCGGCTGTCCCGACGGCAGCCATCATTTCTCTGACAGAGAAACCATATGGCCCGACGCTGGATGGCTGCGTCCCTCGAGAACCTCCCGATAGATGTCGCGCAACGCCTCCGGTCCCTGATGGTTGCGGATCTCCAACCAACCTTCGCTGAAATCCCGGAAGCTGCGCCAGCCCTCGCCGAGGCGCTTCTGCATTTCGCCGGGGCCCCATTCTTTGGATCTTTTGGCAATCTGGGCGGGGGCGAAGAAGAACTCGGGCTTGGGCCCGGGTAGCGCTTCATTGGCGTTTCCGGCCTGCCAATGGGTCGCACCGATGGCCATCGAGAACCGCAGATCATCACCCCAATGGGTATGGATCCGCCGGATCACATCTCCGTTGCCGGCCATGTCGACAAAGCCGGCACCGATGTTGCCGTCGAGGGATTCGATTTCTTCGTAGGTGACGACCTCATCATAGCAGCCGAGGCCGCGTACAAATTCCAGATTGCGCGCCGACGTCAGCCCGATCGCTCGAGCTCGCTGGTTTCGGGAAATGCAAAACGCCAGGGCTATGGATGTCTTGCTCGAAGCGCTTGAGATCAGCACTGAGGAAACGCCTGCTTGATAAGATTCCTCGAGAGAATCGTCGGCCAGAAACGAGGTCATGAACAGCCCGCGAAGAAGCGCCATGGCGTCCTCATGGCCGGGATCATGGAGTGGATCCATGCCGACCGGGCTATATTGATTGTAGGCATCCGCGAGTCCTTCGCGGTGGGCCGCCCCATCCATGATCTGACTGGCGGATACCCGACCCGGTTGGATGCGCAGAAAGCGCGACATCGGGAAGAAGCCAAAACAGCGGGTTCCGCTCTCGATCTCCGGGTGCCTGGATTCGATGACGTCGCCATAGCCCATCACCGGAATTCGGCCCAAACCCTCCGGCGCCGGGAAGAACTTCCAATAACCCAGGAGGTCGCCGGCCACTGCATAGGAAATGTTGTTGGAGGTGAGAGCGAAGCGATCCACCGCAAAAAGGACGTCACCCTCCTCAAGAGAGGGGCGGCTGCTCTCTGCGATTTCGACCTTTGACCAGTCTTTTTTTTCTACCAGAAAGTCGATTCCGATCGTGTCCGGCATGACGAGACTCCTTGTTGGGTGGGCCGCGCGGGGAGATTGGCCCCCCGAAAGTGCTCACCTCAGTATGATTGGCTCTTCTTGCTCTGGCATGTGGAACGGCCTATCTGCAAGGAAGGATTCTGGGCATCTCGCCCAGTTGCGATGGCCGAGGGGCGAGGTTTTGAATGATCTACCTGAGACAAATTTTCAATCTGCACCCGGCCTCCCCTCGCACCCGAGATGCATTCTGCCAGATCGCCGAAGAGCGCTTTCTTCCGGCGCTGCCCGACCGGGGAACCCGGTTGATCGCAGCGTGGTTCTCGCATGCGGAATGGTTCTCGCAGATCGAGCATGTGCTGGCCTTCGAAAGTTTGGCGGATTTCGAGGAATATCGCGCCGAGCTTGTTGGCACGAGCGCGCTTGCGGCGAGCTTCAAGGAGCTTGTCCCGTTGGCTTTCGAGCGCCGCGAGGAGCTGGTGGAAGACCTGGGGGCAATCCCGACCTCGGCATTGGAAAGTGGTTTGCAGGATTGCGCGGCGAGTCCCGCCGGGGTGTTCAGCTACGCGATTCTCGAGGTTTCGCCTGGCAGGATGGCCGATTTTCGCGCCTTGTTGGAGATGGCCGGAGGGTCTTTGCCGATCCTGGCTTGCTGGACAGATGTTGCGGGCAACCCGGATCGCGTCATCGACCTCTGGAAGGGGGACCCCGGCGGGGCTGCCTTTGCCCCTTCCAATGAAATGACCGACGCTTTTTTTGCGCCACTGCGAGAGATCGCGCCGCGGGAGCGCCTGGTTCGGCTCCATCCCCTGCCGTATTCCCCGTTGCAGTAATCCCCCGCGACTTGCAGGACCGGGCTGGGGGAAGATAGGTGGGCAGCATGGCGCTTACCTATGGCGAAGTTCTCGAAAAATTGACCGGCCCCGGAGGTCCCTTCGAGTTGGAGGAGCAGGAACTCGCAGGCCGGACCCTGCGATGTTTCAAAAACCGTGAGCGTTCGATGCGGGAAAAGATCGCGAACGCCGCCAAGCATGGGGAAGCCACCGCTCTGGTTCAGGGAGAGCGTCGCCTCAGCTATGCCGACTTCGCTCGGCTGGTCTGGGGATTCGGAAGAGCATTGCAGCAAGACCATGGTTTCCGTGCGGGCGATCGACTCGCCATTCTCGCCTACAATTGTCCGGAATGGCCGATTGCGGCATTCGGAGCCACCTCGATCGGTGGGATCGGCGTCGCCCTGAACGGTTGGTGGCAGACCGAGGAGCTCGAGTATGCTCTCGAGGATTCCGGATCCCGTTATCTGGTGGTCGATGAACGCCTGTATCCGCGGGTCGCCGATTTGATCCCCAAGCTTCCCGGGCTCGAAACGATCTTCTATATCGGCCGCGGGGCGCCTCCCGGAACTGTGCCGATCGATTCGCTCCTCACACCGACGGACGAGATTCCTGCCGATCCGATCGAGGAGACCGACCCCTTCATGATCCTCTACACATCGGGCACCACCGGTCGTTCGAAGGGGTGCATCACCACGCATACGGGAACCATCCAGCAGGTCTCGGAGATTCTGTTTGCCAGCATCGCCGCAGGCCGGCTCAAGGGTGCTCCGGCACAACCGCCGAGCAAATCGGCTCCGTCGGCCCTGGTGTCCTCGCCACTGTTTCACGTCGGCGGTTTCCACTCGGGAATTTGCACGCAGCTCACGATTGGTTCGAAGATCGTTTTTCTGGATGGAAAGTTTGATCCCGAAAAGGTCATGCAGGTGATTCAGGACGAGCAGATTGTTTCCTGGCCGGCGATCCCGACAATGCTGCACCGAGTGGTTCACCATGAGCGGGTGGGCGAGTACGATCTGAGCAGTCTGCGAACCGTGTCTTTTGGCGGGGCTCCGACCGCGCCGGAAACGATCGACAAGGCGCGCGAGGTCATGCCGATCAAGCCTTCAATGACCAATGCGTATGGTCTGACCGAAACCCACGGTGTCGCGACGGTGAATGCGGGAGGCGATCTTCTCGGTCGCAAGACGGCCGCAGGACGCGTGGCGCCGATTCTGGATTGCCGCATTCTGAGCGAGAGTGGCGAGGTTCTGCCTGCCGGTCAATTGGGAGAGATTACCTTCCGGGGGCCGACGATTACCCCTGGATACTGGAATCGACCGGAGGCGACAGCCGAGGCGGTTCGCGATGGCTGGTTGCATACCGGAGATCTTGGCTATCTCGACGAAGAGGGTTTTTTGTTCATCGTGGACCGGGCCAAGGATATGATTTTGCGCGGCGGCGAAAATGTTTATTGTGCCGAGATCGAGCACGTTCTCGCCGATCATCCCGCGATTGATGAGGCCGCTGTGATCGGACGCAAGGATGCGGAGTTGGGAGAGCGCGTGATGGCCATTTTGCGAGCTACCGAAGGAACGTCTCCGGAAGTCGACGAGATTCAGGCCCATGTGGCCCGGCACCTCGCGGGCTTCAAGGTGCCGGAATTTGTTGTCTTCGTCACCGAGCCATTGCCGAGGAATCCCTCGGGAAAGTTGCTGAAAAATGAATTACGAGAACAACATGCCGGGGCTTGAACGACCGGACGGCCGGTATGGGAGTTGATGGGCATGTCGTTGTGGGTCGACCATTTCGGGATCGCGCTCCGCTCTCTGGATGAGGGCGAAGATTTCTTTGCACGCTACCTTCCCCTGCAGGCAATCGGAGGCGAAACTCCGGGGGCCTCGGGGGATGCCCGCTCGCGATTCTATCAACTCGGCCATGTGCGGCTGGCGTTATTCGAGAGCGCGCGCCCGGATAGTTTCGTCGAGACCTTTCTCCAAAAGCGCGGTGAAGGTTTGCATCATCTCTCCTTTCGCTGCTCCGAGTTCGATGCCTTGAAAGCATCGCTTCGGGCGAGCGGGCTATCCCTCGTGGAGGGACCCGTCTTGGCCGAGCAGGGACGTACGATGGTGGTGGCCCCGAAAGATTTATTCGGCATGTATTTCGTGATCGTCGAGACCTCGGACGCGCCACCCCCGGTCTTGCCTCCGCGCGATCGCATCGTGGCCTTGCCGGGGGGAGGAGCGATGCTCTTTGATCATATGGCCGCTGCCGTGCCCGATCTCGATGCCGCCAGGCAGGTGCTGATGGAGAATTTTCCGGTCACGGGCGATGGCGGTCGGCACCGGGGCTATGCGGGGGATTTTGATCTCTCGCAATTCGAATTGGCAGGCTTCCGATTTGAGCTGGTGGCAGATGCCAGCGGGTCGAGTTTTGTCAAAGCGTTCCTGCATCGCCGGGGTCCCGGTTTCCATCACCTGTCCATCGATGTCGAGCAGCTCGATCCCATTGTGGAGAAGATGCGGGCGGATGGATTGCGGATTGTGGACGAGGCCGATCTTGGCAATGGGTACAAGACAGCCTTTATCTCGCCTCGATCTGCCCACGGCGTCCTCGTTCAATTCTGGCAGGTTCCGGAATTGGCGGGAGAAGCGCTCGCGATCCGCTAGGGAACCGCGAATAGGCAAGGCTATAGTTTCGCGCGAAATCGGTCGAAGTGAATTCGACGGTTCCCCGCGACCATTACGGCCTGCTATGACACCTATCGGCAGCAAGAAGTCGGCAACCCGACAGTTTTCCTTCAAATTCAGCTTCCCCAAGGAGCACTTTCCCGATGAAAATCAGCATTCTCGTACCCGGCCTCTCGACCAACGGAATCGCCCGCGCATGGATTCTCGCAAAACTTCTGGAGCGCCATTACGAAGTCGAGACACTGGGGTTTCTGCGCCCGGGCGAGGAGGTTTGTCCCTGGTTTGCCGATTACCCCTGGGGTGTTGTCGAGGCCTCCAACATGCGCGAAGGCATGCGGAAGATGGAAGAACGAGCCAGCGGGGATATCAACCTCGCCTACAGTGTCTCGATGACCAGCTTTGGTGTCGGGCTCAATCTGCGTCGCAAGCGCGGCACGCCGTTGATTCTCGACATGCCCGAGTGGGAGGTTCACGACCATTGGAAACGGGAGAACCCGCTTGGTCGCGCCATGATGATTTCCAAGAATCTCGTCGGCCCGGGTTGGGATAACGGGCATAGCTTCAAATACCGCTATGTCCTCGATCACCTGACCCGTTTTGCCGACGAAAAACTTGTCTGCTGCCGGTTCCTGCAGGATCGATACGGCGGCGTCCTTCTCCCCCAGGGACCCGAAATTGATAAATTTGATCCGGCCGCTTTTGATAAAAAACAGATCCGTCGAAAATGGGGCATTCCCGAAGATGCCACGATTGTCTTTTTCGGGGGCAACCCGATGGCCAACAAGGGCGTGGACGAAACGATCGGGGCGATCAACGCGCTTGGCGATCGCGTGAACGCCAAGTTGGTTATTGTCGGTCGCGACGAGACGCACCCCTATACCAAGAAGATGATCGATCTTTCTCCGGGCAACGTGATCGCTCTGGGCCCGCAGCCCTTCGAGTTGATGCCGGAGTTGCTGGCCACCGCGGATTTGGTGGCCTTGCCCCAGACCCGCAGAGAGCCCAAATCTCTCGGCTATGTTCCGTGCAAGGTCTACGAGGCGATGGCGATGGAGGTCCCGGTAATTTCCTCGGATATGTGTGACCTCCCCGAGATCCTGTCCGGGTGTGGGTATATCGTGCCGCCTGATGATAATGCGGCGCTGCAGGCCAAGATCGAATATGTGCTCACGCATCCGGAAGAGGCTCGTGAAATGGGACGCAAGGCGCGCCAGCGCATCATGGATACCTACAGCTGGGATCAGATGGACGAAATCTTGCACGATGCGGTGGAGTCGGTAATTCAGCGACGAGGTCTCCGCGCTAGCAAGGCCGCTTGATCCGCGACCGAGCAGCAGGAGCCTGGTAGGATGTCGGCGGTGGTCTCTCGTGAGGACGCCTGGTGGGAGGATGAGGATCCGGCCTCCGGTTATCGACGCTACCTGCAAATGTATGCGAGCCCGACCAATCGCTCGAAGGCAGCGGTGATCGAGAAACTTCTGGCTGAATATCCCTGGCAAAACCTTCGGGTGCTGGAGTATGGCTGCGGCGGGGGAGAGTTCACCCTGTGGATGGCCAGGCGCGGCGCCGAGGTCTGGGCTGTCGATCGCAATGTTCGCGCGTTGGCAATTCTGAGCCATGCGGCACGCGAGGCCGGCTTGCAGGATCGGATCCATCCTTGCGAGGGCCATGCCGAGGACCTCGAGATCGATGGCGAGTTCGATTTTGTTTTCGCCAAGGATCTTCTCGAGCACCTGTCGGCGGACCAGGACTTCCTCGATCGAGTGGCGTCACAGACTCGTCCCGGGGGCCACCTCTTTTTGGCAACCCAGAACGATCGATCTCTGAACTATTGGACCGAAGGTTTCTTCCAGCGTCGGATCCTCGGTCGTCGCGACTGGAGGGGTTGGAACCGTGAGCATCTTCGCTTCTACAACGCCGCCTTGCTGACCTTGAAGATGAAACGGGCGGGATTTTCTCCCGAGCGTTGGGGGTCGAGTTATTTGATTCCGTGGCGGTTTCTCACCCGGCGTCTCACGGGGAGAGCGCGCCCCTGGGCCGGGTGGCAGTGGTTGGATCGCTGTTTGGGAACTCTCTGGCCCTGGAACCGCATGGGTTGGTCCATTCTGGTTGTGGGGCGGCGGTCGCGCTGAGGTCTGAACGGGGTTGCCTCGTTGGCTCCTGAATCCGTCCGTGCTTGAGTGGACGGCATGGAAATCGCAACACCGGAAGAAATTGGCCTGTCGACCGAAAGGTTGGCGCGGATCGATCAATTTATCGAGGAGCGCTATCTGGCGACGGAGAAGATCGCCGGCGCCCAACTTCTGGTCGCCCGCCATGGGCAGATCGGTCATCTGGCGACATTGGGCCGGATGGCTTTCGAGGGGCCGGAAGCGATGCGGGAAGATGCCATCTTTCGCATCTATTCGATGACCAAGCCGATCACGACCGTTGCGGCCATGATGCTTTACGAAAAAGGACTCTTTCAGCTCAACGATCCAGTCCACGCCTACATCCCCGAGTTTCGCAATCTGCGAGTCTACGAGCAGGGGACGCATCCCGACTATCTGACCTCGCGCCCGCAACGGCCGATGCGGATCAAGGATCTGCTCATGCATACTTCCGGGCTGACCTACGGTTTCGTGCGTCGCTCCAATGTCGACCACGGCTACCGAAAGATGGGCCTGGGAGCAGCGCATGGGGCGCATGATCTGGCCGGCTTTGTTGCGGCATTGGCCGAGCTGCCGCTGGAGTTCTCGCCCGGTACAGCCTGGAATTACGGGGTCTCGACCGACGTATTGGGATACCTCGTCGAGGTGGTCTCCGGCCGACCCTTTGCGGACTTCCTGCAGGAAGAGATCTTCGCACCTCTGGGCATGAACGATACCGGTTTCTTTGTGCCTCCGGAGAAAGGAGAGCGGTTGCCGGGATGCTATGAGTTGCAGGTCGACGGCAGCACGCGTCTGACGGATGCGGCCCCTACGACGCCCTACATGGTTCCCCCCAAATTTACTTCCGGCGGTGGCGGTCTTGTTTCGACCACCGCAGACTATTTCCGTTTCTCCGAGATGCTGCGTCAGGGCGGGGCGCTGGGCAGCGTCCGGTTGCTCTCGCCCCGAACCATTGACCTGATGACGATCAACCATCTCCCGGATGACCAGGACCTGACCCAATTTGCAGCGGGGGGGTCGTTCTCGGAAACCCCCTATGAAGGTGTGGGGTTCGGCCTCGGTTTTTCGATTCACCTCGGGAGTGCCCGGACAAGCAACAATGGAAGTTTCGGAGAGTTTGCCTGGGGCGGGATGGCGAGCACGGCCTTCTGGGTTGATCCGGCCGAGGAGTTGGTGGTGGTCTTCATGACGCAACTGATTCCCAGCGGAGCCTATAATTTCCGGGCCGAATTACGCTCCCAGATCTATGCGGCTCTCATGGATTGAGTCGGAAGCTATGGACGATTCCGGCGCGGCCACGTAGCTTGAGGGAATGACGCAAAAAAGAAGCTGGCTGATCGGTTGGGTGTTCGGGTTTTCACTTCTGGTGTCGTGCGGGGGATCTTCTTCCGGCGATGCCGATGTGCCGCCTCCGGCGACGGTGCCCATTGCCGCCCCGGTGCCTGATGATTGCCTGACCGATGTGCGTGCGGGCAATTATGAACTTCGCTGCGAAGGTCTCGACTTCAATTTGAGCGTTCCGGAAGTTTGCACCGACTACGCCTGTGGTCTGATTGTGGATGTGCACGGCTTCGGCATGACCGCGGGATTGCAGGAGATTCACTCGAGGCTGGCCGTACTCGGTGGTGAGGCTGGCTATATCGTTCTGCAGCCTACCGCGCCGCCCACCGACCGGGGCAATAGCTGGTCGGGCCAGGGCGATAATGACGATCAGGTCGAAGCGCTGTTGCGTCGGACGGTGGAGGCATTTCACGTCGAGCAGGATCGGATCCATATGACCGGCTACTCGCAAGGCGGATTCATGACCTGGCGATTCTTGTGCAATCGTTCCGAGATCTTCGGTTCCGTGGCGCCGATGGCGGCCGGAACGCAATGCCTCGGGGATTCCTTTCCCGACAATCAGGTCGATATCCTTTACGGTCATGGCACGACCGATGGCCTGGTGCCCTTCGCTTCTTCGGTGCCGGTGCGGGAGTGGATTCGGGTCGGCTATGGCACGGACGAGGGCATTCGGATTGCCGGGGACGAGGATTACGAGTGGACGCGCTTTACGGGCTCGGAGGAGACAGTTTTCGAGTTTCTTCAATGGGATTGGGAGGTGAATTTTGCCCTCGGTGGCCGCCCGCTTCTGGCGCATTGTTTTCCTGGGAGTGATCTCTTTCTGGGCTGCGGCGCTGATAATCCCGTCGACTGGGGTGTGGCGGTGGTCGAGTTCTTCCTGCAACACCCCCGGGATTAGGGCGGAGCTCCGCCACCCAACCAGCGGCGGGGTTTTGATCAGAAAAGAAAGAGCCCGTTGGCCAGAGCCGCAATGAGCAGCGCCACCGGCAAGATCCCCAGCGCTGCGAATAAGAGGAACCGGTTCTGAGGAACCTTCTGGATGCCTGAGGCGGTGTTGACGATATGCGGGCCCATCGGGAACCAGCGAACGCAGATCTGAAAGACTGGATGGCCGACATCGAGGCGCTGGAGTCGCTTGGGAAGACGCGCCGTCCAGGGTGCCAGGGCGAAGTCTGACGCAGCGCGTTCTGCAAGGCGATACTGAATCCAGGCAGCCACCATCCATCCCAGCCAGATCAATGCCGTGCCCGTCCAGAAGCCGTGCATCAGCGCGATGGCAAACCCGATTACATCACTGGGCAGGGGCGAGAGGGTCAGTGAGATCAGGGTTTGGAGCGGGACCAGAATCAGGGTGGCGCGCCAACCATATTCATTGGAGAGGTCCGTCAGCCGGTCGGGATCTCCGATGGCGAGTGCCATCACGAAGCCACTGATGGCAAGCCCCAAAAGGGCCAGAAGCGGCCCAAACCGGATCGTTTGTGTTTCCAAACTCATCGTCTTCGTCGTACGCTATACCCTATGCGGCCCAGCCTCACCCTCACAGAGTATACAGACCCATTGAGTGCCTGGGCGTGGGGAAGCGAACCGAAATTACGCCTGTTGCAGTGGCGCTATGGTCATCTTTTACGTTGGCGTCTGGTGATGGCCGGCATCGTCGGCGAGAAGAATGCGCCCCCACCCTATCCGGAAGGAGCCTCGCGGGCCTGGGCGGACGTTTCCCGCCATACCCGGATGCCGTTTGCGGCCGACCAGATTTGGTCGCAGACATCCAGCGATCTTGCCTGCCGAGCCGTCAAGGCCGCGGCCCTGCAGGGGCGGAATCTGGCGTCACGCGTCCTGCGCTGTCTCCGCGAGGCGATTTTTCTCGACGGGCGTCCGCTGCGAAGTGTCGATGAAATCTGTCTCGTTGCGGCCTCGGTGGCCGGGCTGGACGCGCGGAATTTTCGCGAAGATCTGCAGAGCGATATCGTTGACGCACTTTTCCGGGAAGACCGGGACGAGGTGCGGCGGCCGAGTGCCTTCGTCCGGACCCTGTTGGAAATTGGTGAGGGCAATGGAATTGCGCGCGCCTGTGAGTCGGGACAGCGATACTCTGTCCCCACGATTCTGCTGACCGGCGCCGGCGAGGAACGCACGGTAGCTGGTTGGAAGCCGTTTGAGGACTATGAAGAGGCTCTCGCGGATGTCTGCACCGGGCGGCTGGAAGCGCGCCCGGACCCGACGCCAACGCAGGCTCTCGCCTATTTCGGTTCGCTCACGGCCGCCGAACTTGAAATGCTCTGTGGTAGCGAAGCTCGCCTGCCAAATAGCGCCACCCAGCTATGGGGCGAAGAGGCTGTTTTCTTTGCGCCCGGACGTCGACGGTCCGAGCACGTGACCGGCCATGGGGTGGCGCCTTGAATCGTCGGTTTTCGATCCTTCTGTTGGTCGGGGTTCTGCTGTGGCAGATCACCGGTTGCGCGACGATCATCTCCAAGGGCGAGATGCGTCAGTTCGGACAGCCGTACTCCGGCGTTCGACTGGACGCTGGTGTGGCCGAATGCCTCGCCCGGGCCGCGATCTCCCCGACCACGCAGCCGCCCTATCTGGGCAATATCGCCTACTTCTTCACCCTGTGGGGCCCGGTTGGCGACCTCCCGCTTTCTCTGGTTTTCGATACATTCCTGTATCCGATCGATTGGGCTGTCGGCCCGGCGCCCGAAGAAGTGACAGTCCTGTCCACGCCTGCGGTATTACCCATCTGCGGAACGGGCAAGCCGTTGCCGGTACCCTAGCCGGCCAGTCGCAGAAGCTCCCGAAGTTGCCTCTGAAATTCCTCGACCAGAGGCTCGGGGTTCGGAAAGGCCCGGCTGTCGATCGTCAAACCAATCGACAATTCGTCCAGCGAGCGAATCAGAGAGGCCGCCAGTCGGTGGCCTCGCGTGGTCTGGAAGCTGCGGATTCCATGGATGCGGGCCCCGCCGAGAAAAGCCGTCACGGGCAAGCCGGGTTGAAGATCGCAGCGAAAATCGCTGGAAGCGAATGCTTCGTCTGCTGCCGCCTCGAGCAGTGGTTGGGGCAAGCGGTCGAGGACTTCGGCGACCTCGGGCAGAAACGTGCGCGCGTTTTCGACATCCGCACGGCGAAGACTGGTTTGCAGCTCGCGGATGCGCCGGCGCGGATCTGGTGATGTTGACGTCAGCAAGATCTGATGGGCCACCCAGGGGAAGTCCGCGTCCTCGATGCCACAGGAGACAGATCGTGGATGTTGGGCCGCGACGCTGCCGGCCAGAGCCGTCATGACGATCTCGCGTGGCGAGCTGCGCGTGACACGCGCGCACTCCTCGATATCGGCCCACGGAAAGGTGAGCGAAGCGAGGAAGGGGGCTTGTCCCGGGCGCGTGTCGGGTAGCCTGCGGCCGCCCCCGAAGATCGAGGCCGCTGCTTTAAGCTGTTCCAGGAAATCTTCCAGAGTTTGTCGCGGCGCACGCGCCATGGCGGGGGCCCGGGCAAGGCGCTGCCGCAGCCGACCGAGATGGCCGCCCATTTCCTCGATCGCCGCCGTGGACAAATCCGAGAACCAGGTCTGTTCGGCGGTTGTGAGCCGGGCTTCATGGCGGCCAGGTTCCGCTTCCCGTCCGGGCTCCAGCAATTGACTCAGCCAGTCGAGATTTCCGGCGACCAGAGGATGAACTTTCAAAAGCAGGGAAGAGCCGCCGCCCTCGGGGTCCGGATCCTCCCGGAGCTCCCATAGTGGCGCTTGGGGATCGAAAGGCTGCACCAGGGTTGGTGCGAATGTCTGCAATCGGGATTCGGTCATCGGGCCGATGGGCGCGCCCTGGCTCGCCAGCCGGGTTCGCCCCGGGGCGTCATTGTCGGGAACCCATTGGGGCGTCAGGACGTCGCAAGGGTAGGGACGCAGGGCCGAAACCAGAGGCTGCCAGGTCGTGCCGGCCCGGCGCAGAGAATTCTCCAGATGAGCGAGGTTCGGTCGACAGTCGAGCCGGAATATCAGGAGCAGGTTTCGCCGGAAGCGCGGATTGCGATCCAGGCGCAGCCCGATCGCTTCGGCTCGCTCAAGTCGATCCATTATTCTTCGACAAAACGGTTGGCGGCTTCTCCCGTAAGAACATTTTTGAGAATCTTTCCGGTGGGATTCCGGGGCAGAAGTTTGGTTCCGATATCCCACTGGGAGGGCACCTTGAAATAAGCCAATTTCTCGCCCACAAATTCCGTGAGCTCGGCCGCCGGGATGGACTGATCGGATTCGAGGACAACGAATGCTTTGACTTCCTGACCGAGTTCTTCGTGCGGCACGCCGACGACAGCGGCTTCGACGACAGCCGGGTGTTCGACCAATCGGTTTTCAATCTCGACCGGGTACACGTTTTCCGAGGCACGCAGGATCAGGTCACGCCTTCTTGAGGCCAGATACAATCGACCATTTTTCAAATGTCCCCAATCCCCTGTGCGCAGCCAATGGCCCGGGAGAAGAGTCTCCGCGGTTTCCTCCGGCCGGCGCCAATAGCCAAGCATATTGAGAGGACTGCGAACGAAAACCTCTCCTTCCTCGCCTTCGGGAAGGGCCCGGCCATCGTCGTCGCGGATCTCGATGGTGACCGTAGGCTGGGGTCGGCCCACCGATGTCGGATGTTCCTCCCACTCGGCTCCACCGATGACGGTCGCGAGGGCTCCGGATTCGGTACTGCCGTAGCCATGGCCGAGGTTTCCCTCGCGCAGCGCGGGGAAGGCCTCGCGGATCTTGCGCTGCATTTCGGGGGCGGTGGGTGCCCCGCCCCCGCCGACCTGTTTGAGGCTGCTCAAGTCGTAGTCGGGAAACGCCGGGTGGGTCATCAGTCGGTGCAGGACGGTGTTCATGGCACCCCAACTGGTGCATTTCTCGGTTTGAATCTGGCTCATGGTTCTTTCGGGTTCGAACCGCCCCGAGTTCCAGACCGTCTTCAGGCCCGCCGATAGACCCATGATGGCGGCGGCCTGAAGTCCCGACACATGGAAGAGAGGGTTGGTGACGTACATGCAGTTGGGAAGCGCATCGGCTGCAGGAGGTTGCAGAAGAAAGTTGCGAAAACCCGAGGCCTGGTTGATGGCGACGAAGCCGAGCACGCTGCGATGGCTGGTCACGGCTCCTTTGGGGCGCCCGGTGGTACCGCTTGTGTAGAGGATAAAGGCAGGATCGTCTTCCTCAATGTCAGCTTCGGGGAAGGCGAGATCCCCAGCCCTTGCTTCAAGCGCGGCAAATTGAGTCTCCATCTCGACCACGGGAATGCCGTGGTCATGGCCGGCGAGTCGCTCGAGTCGTTTGGCGTCGGCGATCAGGACTTTGGGATCGGCATCCTTCAATCCGTAGAGAATCTCGTCGCTGGTCCACCAGCCATTGAGCCCCACGGCGATCGCACCAAGACCAACTGTGGCCCAGAATGTGAGGATCCACTCGGGACGGTTGGCTGCCAGAATGGCAACGCGGTCTCCTTTGCGGACCCCGAAATCTTCCTGCAGGGAGTGGGCGATGGCAGCAACCAATTCGTGGTGCCTTGCGTAGCTGATCCGGCGCGTATCGAACACCAGGTAGGGATGGTCGCCGTGGGCTGCCGAGGCGTCCAGCAGCGCGCGCAGCGACGGCATACGGTTGCGAAATACCGGCATCGGCGTCCCGAGAACCGGTTCGGTCTGCATTTCGAAGGGGGCACCCTCCCCGAAAATTTGTTCGTGAATTTCAGCTTCGGTCGGCATGCCTTCGGTATAGCCCCCCGGGCGCGTTGCCTCCAACCCCGCGACGGGAGAATCGGAGCAAGCCCCTCCCCACACACGACGCCCTGCAAGTTGGCCCTCTTCGGATTGCAAGCCGAGCGGGACCGGATATCTTCGCGTCCGGAGGAAAATCAGATGGGTCTTTTGGAAGGGAAGGTGGCGATTGTCTCGGGGATCGGTCCCGGCTTGGGCCGAGCAACGGCCCTCAAGCTCGCGGGCGAAGGGGCCGACGTGGTTCTGGCCGCGCGCACCGAGGAACGATTGGCCGAAGTGGCCGACGAGGTGCGTACTCTGGGAGTTCGCGCCTTGGCGGTCCCGACCGATCTTGCTCGAGCCGCTGATTGCGAGGCTTTGGTGGAGAAAGCACATCTGGAGTTTGGCCGGGTGGATGTTCTGGTCAACAACGCTTTCATGATGCCGCCTTTTCGACGCCTTGAGGAATATGATGTCGAAAAGATTGAGCAGAGTTTCGAGGTCAATCTCTTTGCGCCGCTGCGGCTCTCGCAGGCAGTCATTCCCCATATGCGGGCCGCCGGCGAGGGATCGATCGTGATGATCGGCTCGGTGATCCTGCGCAAGCAACCGGAAAATTATGGTCCCTACAAGATAGCCAAGCATGCGCTGCTCGGCCTGACGCGCAGCCTCGCTGGTGAGAACGGCGTGGATGGTATTCGCGTGAATATGGTCGCCCCGGGCTATATCGGTTCGGCGGTCGTGGATCTGGTGGCCCAGATGGAGGCGGCCACCCGCGGGATCCCGCAGGCGGAGGCTCGCGAAGGAATTCTGGAGAACCTCATGCTGCGGCGCGCACCGGAACCCGATGAGATCGCCGATGCCGTCCTGTTTTTTGCCAGTCGAATGTCGCGTTCCGTGACCGCGCAATGTCTGGATGTCACGTCGGGGGAGTTTGCTCATTGAGCAAGGCGCCTCCAGATCATCCGGGGCACGGGTCGGCAGGGGCCGTTCTCCCTCGGATTCCGGAGATCCTTCCTGCCGGAAAGGGTCTTGTCGCAGGCGAACCTCTTCTGCGTGAGATCGCGATGGCGCTGGCAGAATCCGACGATTTTGGGGACGCGGCGTACGAAGAGGGGCTCGGTGTTCTCTTGTCCAGCCTCGACGAGGAGGCCGATCTTTCGGAGGCGGGGCGCCAGATGCAGGCCGGGATGATCCTGACCGCTCTGGCTGGACGCTTGCTCTCGGAGAAGGCAATGGGCCACCATCCGCAATTTCGGGACGTGGATCTTGGTTCGCCGATTGTGATCATCGGTTTGCCGCGCACCGGGACGACAGCCTTGCAGGGCATGCTCTGTGCCGACCCGATCCATCAGGGGTTGGAACTTTTTCTGGGGCAGAGTCCCGCGCCCCGGCCACCGCGCGCGCAATGGGAACACGACCCGGGCTATCGGCGGTGTCTCGCGATGCTCGAGCAGATGCCGGCCGAGATGCGGGCGATTCACCCGATGCGAGCCGATGAACCTGACGAATGTTGGCATTTGCTGCGCCAGAGTTTTGCCAGTGTCACGTTTGAATGCGCGGCGAGTATCCCGTCGTACTCCGCCTGGTGGGCCCATCACGATATGCGCGCGGCGTATCGGCGTTGGGCAGATAATCTGCGACTGATCGGCCTCGGGAATCAGGACCACGAACGCAACCGTACATGGGTTCTGAAAGATCCGAGCCATCTTTTTGCCTGCGAGGCCCTTCTGGAAGCCGTCCCCGAGGCACGCATTGTCGTAACCCATCGCGATCCGGCCTGCTCCATTCCTTCGGTGGCCAGCTTGAATTCCTACCCGCGGGGGATCAATGAGAAGGTCCCGGACGACGAACGGCTGGGCGCCGAGCAGCAGGAACTATGGGCGCGCGGCATCGAGCGAATGATGGCGGTGCGGGCCGCTCGGCCGGGAGCGTTTCTCGATGTCCATTTTGCACAATTGCAGCGCGACCCGCTGGGCGTTGTCCGTCGGATTCATGCCGCTGGCGGAGGGAGTCTCTCGGAAGCTGGTGCCGCGGCTGTGGAAGCCTGGTCCCGGCGGAATCCCCCGTATCCTCATCCGCAGGAGCCCGAACGCTTCGGGTTGAAAGAAGCTGCAATTCGGGAGCGGTTTGCTGCCTATATCGAGGCCTTTGATGTGCCTCGAGAGGGCCGAGAAGGTCGGAGCCTGTGAGAATGCTTCGGGAGAGGAAAGGCTGATGGGAATCGAGGAGAGAGCCGGCGCGACCCGAGAGATCGAGGCCTGGGAGCAGCTTTGTGAGGACCTCAAGGGGGTTGGGCGCCGCCTCCTGGCGACGGCCCCCGAGGATCCGCTCGATCGCGCCGAAGGGTTGCGGTATCTCGCCCGTCTCAGTTCGGTCTTCCTCGGGATGATGACCTCGGATCCGGTCCCCGCGCGACAACAGCTGCTTTCGCAGGCCATGAAGGTCGGTCTGGACAATCCGGACTATGCGTATTGCCGCGCGACTTTGGATCCCCGCTTTCGATATGTTCTTTCCGGAGATCTGGGCGATGCGCGGTCCCTGGGGCTCGGAACTTTTTCCGGGAATCTCGGATCGTCGGAGGGATTGATTCGAGATGGTTACGTGGAGACCGGAGATCTGGTGTTTGCGCCGGACGGTCGGTTTGCCCTGGCCATCAGCCTCGAGGAACAAGAGGGAAATTGGCTTCCGATGAAGCCGTCGACCAACTCTCTGCAGGTGCGACAGGTACTGACGCGCCGACGAGAACAGCGCCCGGCGACCCTCGAGTTGCAAAAGTTGGAGGACAAGCGCACCCCGCCGCCACTTGATCCCGAACGTTTTCTGGCGTCTCTGGCGGGGACGCCGGCGATTCTGGAAGGTGTTGTCGGACAATTCCTTGGCTGGACGGCGCATTTTCGCACCCACCTCCATGAGATCCAACCCATCCCCGACGAATTGATTGCCTTTGCCCAGGGGGACCCGGCGACCTCCTACAATTATTCGTATTGGGAACTCGGTCCGCAGGAGGCTCTGGTTATCGAGTTCATGCCACCGCCGTGTGATTATTGGAACCTCCAGATCGGCAACCACTGGCTGGAATCCCTGGATTATTTCCATCGCAATACCCATGTGAATCAGCAGACCACCGTTCTGGGTGAGGATGGCTCTGCGCGAATCATTGTCGCGGGACGCGACCCCGGGGTGCCCAACTGGCTGGATACCGCCGGGCACGCTCGCGGCGGATTGGCCCTGCGCTGGGTGGGTGCGGCGCAGAATCCGACGACGCATTGCCGGGTCGTCTCGGTGGATTCGTTGGGCTCGGCGGCCTCTCCGGGTTGAGGGATGATGGACGGGGCAACAGGTGCAGCAATGGCACCTATGGCATCAAGGGCACTGCGGGCACCGGGTACCCCAAGCACATCAAGGGCGTCGCGGATGCCGGGAGGGTGAGCGCCGGCGAGATGGGATCGGACCGTGCTCGACTTGCACGGCGCCCGATTCCGTCGCAAGGTTCTCCGCATGCACTCCGAGATCGCCCCGCGACGGATTCCCGGTCGCGAGGTCTGGATTTTTTTCCTGCTATTTCTGGCCGCCTGCGACCAGCCGCTGGCGTCGGCCGAATTTCTCGTCCGCAAGGTGTTCCCGCAAGTCCCCCAGAAGTCGGTATCGTGGCTTGTGGATCAGCGGCAGGGCGGGGGCGCGGAAATCCTGCTTCTGGATGTTCGGACACCCGAGGAGTTTGCCGTAAGCCATATACGTGGTGCGCGGCGCGCCGAGACCCTTGGCGAGGCTCGGGTGGTCCTGGGGGAGCGCCCCAAGGACCAACCGATCGTTCTCTATTGTTCTGTCGGCTATCGCAGTTCGGCGCTTGGGGCCGCATTGCTCGAGGCGGGTTATTCGCAAGTGGCGAACCTTGAAGGCTCGATCTTTGCCTGGGTGCACGCGGGGGAGCCCGTCGTGCGCGAGGGGATTCGGGTGCATCAAGTACATCCCTACGACGGGTTTTGGGGGAAGCTGCTTGAGCCCCGATATCGGGCATGGCCCGAGGATCTGGCCACGGGGAAAATCGACTAGTCGGGCGTTCGCCTGTCTCGGGAAATTGGATGCATTTCCCGAGGGCCGCAGCTAACTTGAGAGCGCATGCCGAAGCCGAAGAGGGTCGCACGACGACCAGTGGTCGCTCGTTTGCGCCAGGTTTGTCTCGCCCTGCCGGAGACCTTCGAGAAAGTCGCGTGGAAAACGCCCACATTCCGGGTGGACGAAAAAAAAGCCAAGATGTTCGCGCTTTTCAGCGATCCGGAAGAGGGTCGGCCGGCGGTCTGGTGCAAAGGTGAAGAGGGCGCGCAGGAAGCTCTTGTCGAGATGGATCCGGAACGTTTTTTTCGGCCGCCTTATCTGGGGCCACGTGGTTGGGTAGGTGTCTACCTCGACCGACGAGTCTCGTGGAAGGAAGTCACGAGCCTTGTAACCATGAGTTACCGACTGGTGGCGCCATCTCGCCTGGTGGCCCAGTTGCATAATCCGAAAGATCTGGAAGAAATAAAATGATGGTCAGACGACTTTTTGGTTGGGCGTTTTTTGCAATTGTCGGGTTGTTTCTGATCCTGGTGGTTGGTGCCAGCTCGTGCGGTTATATCGCGCTTCCCGGAGGGTTGATCATCAACTTCTCCAACCTGCCCGGTTCCGAGGTGGAGCCGATGGCCGAAGACGATTTGCAATCTCGGTTGCAACTTCCCGAGGGCTTTACGATCGAAACCTGGGCCAATGGCATCCCGAACGCGCGGATGCTGCTGGCGACCCCAGCTGACGATTTGTTGGTCAGTGCGCCGCGTGAGGGAAAGATTTTTCTGGTTCGCGGAGACGCCGACGGCAATCGGCGCAACGATGGAGTCGAGGTGTTGATCGAGGGACTCGATCGCCCGCATGGCATCGCCTGGCATCAGGGGAACCTCTATATTGCCGAGGGCGGCGCTGTGGCTCGGGTGCCCTTTGATCCCGAAACCCGGGAAGTCGGGACACCCGTGCGCATCGTGGAGGGCCTGCCGGAAGGCGGCAATCATTGGACGCGAACCGTGCACGTAGGCCCCGATGAGAAGCTGTATGTGTCGATCGGCTCGAGTTGCAATGTCTGTGAGGAGGAGGATCCGCGTCGCGCTGCCATCGTTCGTTACGAACTCGACGGTTCCGGCGAGAAGATCTTTGCCACGGGCCTGCGCAACGCGGTGGACTTCGCCTGGCGTCCCGAAACCGGAGACCTCTACAGCACCGGCAACGGTCGAGACCTGCTCGGTGACGATTATCCACCCGAGGAAATCAATCTGGTCGTCGAGGACGGATTCTACGGGTGGCCGTATGCCAATCCGCCCCGTCGGCCGGACCCGGATTTTGGAGCTTTGCGTCCCGACAAGGTGGCGGCTTCCATTCCGCCGGCGTATGGCCTGCCGGCCCATACGGCGCCCTTGGGGATCGTTTTCTACGAGGGCGACTCTTTCCCGGAGCGTTACCGCGGGGCGGCCTTTGTGGCGCTGCATGGTTCCTGGAACCGGCGCAAAAAACAGGGGTACGAGGTTGTGACTTTGTTTTTCGAGGAAGACGGCAGCATCGAACATCAGCCGTTCCTCACCGGATTTGAAGTTGATGAGGACGTCTCCGGTCGCCCGGTAGGCCTCGCCGTGGGCGCCGATGGTGCCTTGTTTGTATCGGACGATTACACCGGTTCGGTGTACCGCGTGGCATACGGAGAGGCGCCGGCGGTGCGCTCGGGGCAAGCGGCGGCTCGGGTCGCAGCCAAGGACCCACTTGCAGGTCTGTCACCAGCCCGAGTGGCGACTGCAAGGCAGGAAGGCGCGCGTCTTTGGGAGCAAAACGATTGCGCAAGCTGCCATATTCAGGGGGCTGGCAAGGCACCCGCACACATTTTGCAGGGTCTCGGTCAGAAATTCAGCGTCTCTTCGATGGAGAAATACCTTCAGGCCCCACAGCCGCCGATGCCGCTCTACCCATTTTCTGAGGCGGAAAGATCCAATTTGTCGATTTATTTGCTCGACCGCTTTGACTGAGTTTGCAGTTCTCCTCCGATTTGGGCACCCTTGCAGCGCTTCGCAGCGCCGGAGGCTGCGTCAGGGGGTGGCGTGATGGTGTGGGTTCGAACTCTTCGATGGATCGCAGGGGCCGGGTTCCTGCTCTTTCTCGGCTTGATGGCCACGCGCGCACTCGCGCCGGATCTGGCCAACGCGATTCTGGTTCTGGCCTGAGTCGGGGCGGCTCGGCCGCCCGGGATTCGAAGGGGAGCGTTTAGCCAGCCGTTGTCCCTGCGATATGCTTGCATGAGTTTGGCACCTTGGCGTCCGTCCGCCGAGTCCGCCCGCTGCACATCCTCATGCTGACCGTTCACCAAAGTAATCGTCTCGAAGAGCTCGCCGATGCGTTGGCCGAGGTTTGTGCACCGCCTCTCGCCAGCCCGCTGAAGGCCGAAGAGATCGTGGTGCCCAATCAGGGCATGGCTCGGTGGCTCTCCCTGCAGCTCGCCGACCGGCTCGGCATCTGCACCAACGTCGCGTTCTCGCTGCCGGCGGCTCTGGTCTGGGAGTTGTGGTCGTCGGTTCTGCCGGGAGCACCCGCGCGGAATGCCTACAGCCTCGATGCGATGACCTGGAGATTGTTCGGGGCCCTGGGGAAGTTGTCGGGCGAGTCTTCCGGCGCGGTATCGGCCTATCTTGCGGACGGAGCGGACTGGCGGCGTTTTGACCTGGCCCGTCGCATTGCCAACTCTCTGGACCAATATATGGTCTACCGGCCCGAGATGCTTCTGGGCTGGGAAGACGGGCGGTTGACCTCCAACCACCCGGACGAGCCGTGGCAGGCCGACCTCTGGCGCCGCCTTGTCGAAGCTGGTGGAGGGCGCCATCGCGCGCGCCTGCATCAGGAGTTTCTGCACTCGGTATCCTCGGCCAGCGGCCTCCCCGAGCGTCTCTCTGTTTTCGGCTTGCCGGCTCTTCCTCCGGCGATTTTCGAGGTTCTGGAAGCCGTTGCCACCTGGGCCGATGTCCATGTGTTTCTGGTGAATCCTTGCCGAGCCTATTGGATGGAGGCACTTCCGGACCGCACCATTGCGCGTATTGCCGGCGATCAGGATCCAGCCGAACTCTACCTGGATTCCGGAAATATGCTGCTGGCATCGCTCGGCGGCCAAGGCCGCGACTTCTTGTCGATGGTGCTCGAACAGGACGGCATCCAGGAAGACCGCTTTCACGAACCTGAGTCCGAATCGATCCTGGGGCACCTCCAACGCGATATCCTCGACCTGCAGCAACCGGGCCGCGATGGTCTGGCGCGGCACGAAGTCGGGGCCGTTGATCACAGCGTTCAGGTGAGCGGCTCCTACAGTCGGATGCGCGAGGTCGAAGCTCTGCAGGATTACCTGCTGCAATGTTTTGCCGACAATCCGGATCTGGACCCCTCGGATGTGCGCGTCATGGTGCCCAAGATCGAAGACTATGCGCCGGTCATCGAAGCGGTTTTTGGCAATGTCCCGCAGGCGCGGCGAATCCCGTACGCGATCGCTGATCTCGGCGCACGAATGGAAAGCCCGATCATCGATGCCTTTGTCGGCCTGCTGGAATTGCCCGAGGGGCGTTTCGAGGCGCCCACCGTGCTCGGGTTTCTGGAAATTGAAGCGATCCGCGAGAAGTTCGATTTCGCCGAGGAAGATTTGACCCGGGCTACCCAATGGGTGCGGGACGCGGGGATTCGGTGGGGCATCGATGCCGCCGATCGAGCGTCTCGTGATCTCCCCGAAGTTGCCGAGAATACATGGCGATTCGGCCTGGATCGCATGATGCTTGGCTATGCCATGGCGGGGTCGGGCCGAGAGATTTTTGCGGATATCCTCCCGGTGGAAGGTATCGAGGGCACCGACGCGCGGGTCATGGGGCAGATACAGACCTTTGCGGCCGCGATCCTTGGCCTGGCGCGCGCATTCGAGGGAAAGCGTTCGCTTCCGGCCTGGTGCGATCAATTCGATTCCCTGCTCGAAGACTTCTTTGCGGCGGATGAGAACTCTGACGAGATCGCGGCGATTCGCGAGTCGGTAGTCGGTCTACGCAAGCAGGCAGAAGAATCGGGTTTTGCAGAAGAGATCTCTCTCGAGGTGGCACGCGAGGCCTTGGGCGCCCAGTTGGCCGCACCCGGAGCCGCGTGGGCTTTTTTCAGTGGTCGCATTACCTTTTGTACCCTGGTGCCGATGCGCAGCGTTCCCGCGCGGATTGTCTGTCTGCTGGGTCTCAATGACGGCGAGTTTCCGCGCGCGGATCGGACTCCCAGTTTTGATCTGATGGCCGAGGACTACCGGCGAGGCGACCGGGCGCGTCGCGAGGACGATCGCTACCTTTTCCTCGAGGCGATGCTCTCGGCGCGCGATGCCATCTACCTCAGCCATATTTCGCGGTCTCCGCGGGATAATTCCGAACTCGCCCCGTCGGTGCTTCTCGCGGAGCTGGAGGATGCGATTCGGAGTGGATTTGTGGTGGCTGGCACGCAAAGCGCCCCGAGCATTCGACAGGAGCATCGCTTGCAGGCATTCAGTCCGCGTTATTTTTCCGAGGCGGGCCCTTATTTCAGCTTTCGCGAGGATCTGGCGACTGCGTTGAATGAGCGTCACCGGCCAACCGCGGGCCGACGTTTCCTGACCGAAGAACTCCCCGAGCCGGACGCAGAATGGCGGACGGTCAGCGTCGCTCGTCTGGCGCGTTTTTTTCGCTCGCCGGGAAAGTTCTTCCTGCAGGAGCGTTTGGGAATTCGCCTGGATGAGGCCGAGGCCTCGGTGCCCTCGACCGAAACCTTTGTCTTCGATGCCCTGCAGAAGTGGCAGCTACGTGCACGAGTTGTGGAGGAGGAATTCTCCGGCGAGAATGCGGGCTCGAATCCGAACTCGAATGCCCAGGAGATTTCTCGGCTGATGCGCGCGGCAGGGGAACTTCCCCATGGTGCGGCGGGCCCGGTTCTGGTCGAGGGCGTCCATGAGGACCTCTCCGGATTCCTGCTTCGTGTGTGGGAGTCCCGGCCCGAAGGTCCGGCGGTTACCCGATCGGTTGATTTTCGGGTCGGGAAGTTCCGGATTCTCGGAGAAGTCGAGCAGGTGCATGCGAGCGAGTATTACGTGGTCGCTGCGGGTCGCCATGCGGGCAAGGGAAGGTACACCTTCGACCAGCGGGATCTGGTCGAAGTCTGGATTCGCCATCTCGTCCTCGCGGCCGGCGGGTATTCTCTCCCTACCCGTTGTCTGTCTCCCGACGAGGATTTGCGGATTCTGGAAGTGCCTGACGCAAAAGGCCTTCTCGCCGACCTTCTGGAATTCTATTGGGAGGGACTGCGCATGCCCAAGACGTTTTTTCCTCGATTGGCGCCAAAATTCTTCAGCAGTCAGACCAAGGATCCCATCAAAAGTTCTCGCACCGCTTTCGTGGACGACTTTCGAAAAGGTGGGGAGTGGGATCGTTCGGTGGCCTACCAATTACTCTGGCCCGAAGGCGCCGCCGCTCTCGATGAAGAATTTGCGCGGAACTCCTTGCGGGTTTGGGCGCCGCTGGTCGAGTCTTCCGAGAAGATCAAGAAGCCGCGAAAACCGAAGAAGCCCAAAGGGGCGGCTTCATGAATGAGTCGAGTACAAGACTCGACCTCTTTGCGGTTCCCTTGCGGGGAACGCAGGCGATCGAAGCCAGTGCGGGCACCGGCAAGACCTATACGATTACCGGTCTCTATATCCGCTTGTTACTCGAGCAGGCCCTCGAGGTTTCGCAAATCCTGGTGGTGACCTACACCAAGGCGGCGACCGCGGAGCTTCGGACGCGAATTCGAGAACGGTTGGCGGATGTTGTCGCGACTTTGTCCGGGGGAACTCCGCCGGATGAGTTCTGCGAGCGGTTGGTCGCGGAAATTCCGGATCGCAGACGAGCGCGACTCCTTTGCGAGCGAGCCTTGCGGCAAATGGACGAGGCCTCGGTTTTCACGATTCACGGGTTTTGCCAGCGGGCACTCGAGGATGCCGCGTTCGAGAGCGGATCGGCCTTTGCTTCCGAGATGATTCAGGACCAGGCGCATTGGGTTGAGGAGTGCGTCGAGGATTTCTGGCGATCCTTCGTTCAGGATCGAGAGCCCGGTTTCCTGCGATATTTGCTCGATGAGAAAAAATCCTCGCCGGCAACGTTGGCCCAGGAGATGAAGCACTGGCTGGGGCGTCCTTATTTGAAGATTCTCGGGCCCGATGTGCATGCCGAATTCGATAACCCGTACGAGTTGGAACGACGGCTATTGCGGCGAAAGATGCTGGAATGGCTGAACGAGGAATTGCCTCGGCGCAAGGCCCGGCATCGACAACTCTATTTTGATGACCTCCTGCTGAATTTACGCGAGGCTCTGGTCAAGGGGCCACGGAGCGAGCCTTTGGCAAACCGGATTCGCTATCGTTTCCGCGCCGCCTTGATTGATGAATTCCAGGATACCGATCCGGTTCAATATCAAATTTTCTCGCATCTTTATGGCGGACGCGAGGAGCCGGTATTTCTTGTGGGCGATCCCAAGCAGGCCATCTACGGTTTTCGTGGCGCTGACATTTTCGCCTATCTCGAGGCCCGAGAGGCCGCGCAGGCCCGGCACTCCCTGGAGGAGAATTGGCGAACGGATCCGGCGCTGATTGGTGGAGTGAACACGCTTTTTTCAGCGACCGCCGTGCCCTTTGTCTTCCCGGAAATCGAGTTCCACCCGGCAAGCCCGGCGATTCGCCCGCCCACAATGCCTCGGCCTGAGGTCGACCTTGGCGGACTCGAGAAAAGTCCCTTGCGGATCTGGTTTGCCGATCGGGAGGATGAATCGGCCAAGCCGTTGAGTGGAACCGACGTCGAGGCGGACTTTGTAGCCGCGACGGCCGATGAGATCGCTCGGTTGCTGTCGATGGGGGCGGCGGGGGAAGCTCGCATTGGCGACGAGAATATCCGCGGCCGGAATATCGCGGTTCTCGTGCAGAATCATGCGCAGGCAGAACTGGTTCGTGCCGCACTGGCGCGACGTGGCGTCGGGAGTGTGCGCAAAGGTACGGGTAGCGTCTTTGCGACCCGCGAGGCTTCTGAATTGGAACTCGTCTTGTTGGCGATCGCCGACCCGACCCGCGAGCGTCGGATTCGTGCAGCTCTGGCCACATCCTTTCATGGTTTTGATGCCGCGGGCATCTATGCCGTCGCGCAAAGCGAGACGGAATGGGATGCATTACAGGAGCATTTCCGAGAGTTGCGGGACCGCTATGCACAAGAGGGCGCCGCCAGCATGTTGGCTTTATGGCTGGAGAGAAACCACGTTGTGGGACGCCTGCTTTCCGGAGAAGACGGCGATCGCGCGCTGACCAATCTTTTTCACCTTCTTGAATTGCTGCGGGCCGAGGGACGGCGCCAGCGTCAGGGGCTCGATCGATTGCTGGCGTGGTTTGCGGATCATCGACGCAAGGCTGCCGGGAAGGAAAAAGGAGAGCAGACTGCTGAAGAGCTTGTTCTACGCCTGGAGTCCGATGAGAATCTGGTCGAAATCGCCACCATCCATGGCTCCAAGGGCCTCGAGTATGATCTTGTTTTCTGTCCCTTCACCTACAAGGCGTCGCAGCGAAAGCAGGACGACGTCTTCGATTTTCATGATCCGAGGGATGATTGGAAGGCTACTTTGGATCTCGGAAGCCCGGCGCGTGATGCGAATTGGTCTGCTCATGCCCGAGAGGAATTGGCAAACCGTCTGCGCCTGCTCTACGTGGCTCTGACACGAGCCCGTCATTTTTGCGTATGCACGTGGGGGGCCATGAAGAACGGGAATGAGTCAGCGATGGGTTGGCTCCTCCTGCCGCATGAGGAAAACGGCGTGGCCGCAGATGCGGTGGGGCGACCCGATAGCGATTTTCTGGCAGACCTCGACGAATTGGAGCGCGCATCCGATGGATCCATTCGCGTGGAGCGACTTTCCGAGCGGCTCCGGAAGTCGTCTTCGGCGGCGCCGATCCAGGAGGGCTTGCCTTTGAAGTTTGTCGCTCGAGAGCTGGGCCGATCGGTTCGGGCATCGCGCTGGACGACCAGCTTTTCGGCATTGACCGCAGGGCGCTCTGCCGAGCGTCGCGACCATGATCCGCTCTTGCCCGGCGAGGTGGGCGAACGCGGCCGGCAGGGCCCACCGGCTGGGCGGACGAACGATATCTTTTCGTTCCCGCGCGGGGCAAAGCCGGGGCTATGCCTCCACCAGATTTTCGAAACGATCGATTTTCAGGAGCAGAACCCCGAAGTTCTCGCGGAGGTTGTGCAGAGCAACCTCGAAGCTTTTCGCTTTTCCCTGCAATGGCAGGACGCGGTTGTGGAAATGGTGGGGGACGTCCTGCAGACCGCGTTGGAGTCTTCGGGCGGGGTGCGATTGGCTGATGTCTCGCGTGCGCAGCGTCTCGACGAACTCGAGTTCTACTACCCGGCACAGACCATCACCTTGGTGGATCTCAATGCACTTCTGGAACGTCATGGGCAGCCTGGGTTGGGACGAAGTGCCCGCGATGGCGACCTGCCCACGCCGTTGACCCAGGGTTATGTCAAAGGCTTCATCGATCTTGTTTTCGAGGCGCAGGGCCGATTCTACCTCGTAGATTATAAATCGAATTGGTTGGGAGCCGGGCTGGAGGATTACGCCCGGGAGCACCTGCCCGCAGCCATGGAGGAGCATCTCTACACCTTCCAGTATCTCACCTATACCGTCGCTCTTCATCGGATGTTGGAACATCGGCTGCCGGACTACGATTACGATCGCCACTTCGGCGGCGTGCGTTATCTATTTCTGCGCGGGATGCGGCCGGCTATCGGTATGCAATCCGGCATTTTCGCAGACAAACCTTCACGGGCGCTGATCGAGGATTTTGATCAGCTTCTCGGACGCTGAGAGGGAAGGCAGGGAGCGTATGCTGAACGAAGCCTTGAGTCTGCCAGCTGGCTGTTCGGAGTTCGACCGCCGGTTTGCCTCGACGCTGCAAGGGTTTGAAGTCGATCCACATCCTGATGTCTTTGTCGCGGCCGCCTTGGTGAGCGCGGCGACCGGTCAGGGAAGGATCTATCTGGCACTGGAGGAGTTCGCCGAGCGAGGATGGCCGAGCAGTTCCGAACCGGAGGAGACCCCTTCCGGAACCTGGCAGGCGCCTTCGGTGGAGGATTGGACCGCAATCTTGCGCCGCAGTGCTGTGGTGGGGGATCCAGGCAGCTTTCGACCCTTGGTTCTCGATGGGGCCGGCCGTCTCTATCTCCAACGCTACTGGCGCTACGAGCATCAATTGGCTGTCCGCCTTCACGCGATGTCCTTGTCGCCGACGGCGGTCGATCCGTCTGCAATCGCCGCAAGTCTCGAGTCGATCGTCGCGCGAGGGATGCAGTTGGCCGCGGGCCAGCGTCGGGCGGTGGCAACGGCGTTGCTCCGGCAGTTGACGGTGATCGCAGGCGGGGCGGGGACCGGCAAAACCACGATTGTGGCGTGTATTTTGCGTCTGTTGGCAGAGCATTGTGCGACGCCCGGATTTCGCGTTTGTTTGGCGGCGCCCACGGGCAAGGCGGCCAATCGCCTCGCCGAGCAGCTCCACCGGGCGCGTGGGACCATCGATCCCGATGGCTTGATTGAATCAGTTCTCGACCAGGAGCCTTCGACTCTGCATCGCCTTTTGGGGGGAGCGCCCGACGGGGTTCAATTCCGCCACCACCGGCAGAACCCGCTTCCTCTCGATGTGCTGGTCGTGGATGAGAGCTCGATGGTGGACGCGGCCTTGATGGCCAAGGTGGTCGAGGCGATGCCCGTCCAATCACGTCTGATTCTGGTGGGAGACCCCGAACAGCTACCGCCGGTGGAAGTCGGCTCGGTTTTCGGCGAATTGGCCGGCATGGGGCAGGACTTCTCGGCGGATGGCGCTGCCCGATTGAGGGTGGCGACCGGTTTGAAGATCTCTCCCGAGGGGCAGGCTCCGGTGCGGGATTGCGTCATCCAGCTCGACGAGTCCTTCCGGTTCTCGACAGACTCCGGTATCGCCGCTCTGGCCGGTGCGCTGCGCGTCGGGGACCTGCGGGATACTCTCGGAGTTCTGGAGCGCGGGGCAGCCGATATCGAAATGGTGGGGCAGGCCGCCGGCATCGACGCCGACGTCCTGCAGCGCATCCACCGCGGCTATATCCCTTTTCTCGAGGCGTTGGGTCGAGGGGCATCGCCGCTTGAGGTCCTGCAGGCGGCCGCGGAATTTCGTGTCCTCGGGGTTCGTCGCGACGGAGCGCACGGCGTCGTGGAGCTGAATCAGAGGATCGAGAACGAACTCCGGGCCCGGGGTGTCCTGGCAGGTCCGCGGCCCTGGTATCCGGGGCGATTGGTCATGATCACGCGCAATAATCGCACCCTGCGACTCTTCAATGGGGATATCGGCGTGGCGCTGCCGGATGCGGAAGGAAAGCTGAAGGTTTGTTTCGAGGTCGGCGGTGAACTTCGACAGGTGGCGCCCGGCCGCCTTTCCCACGTCGAGACCGTTTTTGCGATGACCGTCCACAAGAGTCAGGGATCGGAATACCGCGAGACCTGCCTTGTTCTGCCCGAAACGCCTTCGAGATTGCTGACGCGCGAGCTTCTCTATACGGCGGTCACCCGTGCCCGAGAGCATCTGATTGTCGCGGGACCGAGGGAGCGGTGGGCCGAGGGGCTCGCGCAGCGATTGCCGCGTAGTTCGGCTCTGGCCGAAGTCCTGCGCGAACTCGATGCCGACCGAGAAAAACCAACGGTCTAGCCAAGGGTGCCGAGGGCGGTAAATGCTCTGGCGAAGTCGGTCTGGTCTCGAGCATCGGCAGGCTCGATCCGGACCTCCCGGCTCGTGGGCAATCCGCGCAGGGACTCCCACCATCCTGGCCGGGGATGGCCGTCTTCCGCGAGGACAAGACCCTCGCTGCGCGTTCCGAAACTGCAAGCATAGTCGACCGGACGGATATCATTTTCAGCAAGAATCACCCGTGGGTCGGTTGCTGTATCCGAGGCCGTCTCGGTGCCGCCATGCGCCCGGGCGAGTTTCTGCAGGCTGTCGGGGTTGGGTGTGACTGCCGGCTCCTGCCCACCGCCCTCCATGCCGGTCCCGGGGAGCAGCAAGCTGCCGGGGACTTTCTCGGCCCGAGCCCCCGCGATCAGAAGTGCTACATAGGCGCCGAGTCCGATCCCCGCCAGACATGCGGAGCCTATCTCCTCGAGAGCAGCGTTGGCATCGGTGGCGAAGAGTTCCGGGTAATAGGCACCGCCGGGCCTCCAGGCGGAATCTCCGTGGCCGGCAAAGTCGAGCGCCCAGACAGGGCCATCCCACGCCTCTCCGACAGCTTCTTCCAGGGGATGGCTTTGCCAGTCTCCCATCGAGCCAAAGAGATCGTGGAGCAGAAGCAGAGGAGTCCCGCTGCCTTCGTCGAGTTGTCGGAGGTGCAGAGATGTTCGGCCGTTGATCAGAGTGTGATTTGCTTCCCCGGTCGTGGTGCTCATTTCTCCACCCACCCATCGAATAGATCGAGAAAAGCATCGGGTTGTTCCATATGAACGAAATGACCTGCATCGGGGATGCTGGCCCGCTCGACATTGGCAATGCTGGCAAGGCGTGGCCCGATGATCGATTCGGGCAAGGGGCCCCAGGTATCCTGTTCTCCACCGATCACCGCGAGCATGGGTACACGAAGGTGCTTCCATTGGCGTGCGACCCAGTTGGCGCGGAACGGACCGAAGCCGCGAGTGACCAGAGGGTCGGCTTGCCAGACAAAACCTTCGTCGGTCTCGCGAACGCCGAGAGAGACAAAGTGGCGTAACCAGGTCTTGTCCAGTCGCGGGTTCTGCTTTTGCCGTCGCACCACAACATCGTCGAGAGTCGGGTAGGCGCGCCAGCCGATCGTCTCGTGACTCTGGCGGCGCTGGTCCAACCAACTTCCCATTTTCTCGGCAGGTGTGCGGTTGTCGACGGGAAAGCCCGGTGGGCTGAAGCCGTCCGGTGGCGGTCCGAAACCATCGATATTGATCAATTGGCGAAAGAGTTCGGGGCAGTGGGTTGCGGCATCGGTGGCCAGGGCGCCGCCGCGGCTATGGCCGATCACCAGACACGGCGGGCCCGCCCAGCGCAAGATTTCGAGAAGTTCCGCCACATCCAGAGGCCAGGCGTAGCCATCAGCCCACCCGGAGTTTCCATGACCGCGGGCATCGTAGGCAATGACGCGATAATTTTGTGCGAGTCGCTCCACGATGGGATCAAATCCGCGAGCGTGGTCGAGAAAGCCGTGCACGAGAACGACCGGAGGCGCCTGTGGGTCACCCCACTCATGAATTCGAAGTGCGACGCCCAAAGGTGCCAGCATATGGCTGCGCTCGGGCGCGGCGTACATGGCGGTTGAAGACATTTGCGGAAACCATAGCCAATGCCGAGGACGAAACCAGAGGCGATCTCTGACGAAATTCCTCAGACGTTGAATCGGAAATGCATCACATCGCCATCCGAGACTTCGTAGTCCTTGCCCTCGACGCGCAGTTTCCCGGCGGCCTTGCAGGCCGCCTCGGAGCCGAGACCCACGAGGGTATCCCAGGGGACGACTTCGGCCCGAATGAAGCCGCGCTCGAAGTCGGTATGGATCTTTCCGGCGGCCCCCGGGGCCAGGGTGCCGCGCTGGATGGTCCAGGCACGGACTTCCTTCTCCCCTGCGGTAAAATAGGTGATCAGGTCGAGCAGCGCATAACCGCCGCGGATCAATCGGTCGAGACCGGGTTCGGCGAGCCCGAGAGTCTCGAGAAATTCAGCCCTCTCGTCGGCTTCAAGGGCAATCAATTCTGCCTCGATCTGGGCAGAGAGCACCACGATCTCGGCACCTTCTTCGGCGGCCATCGCGGCCAGCGGCTGGACGATCGGATCCGCAAGCCCGGCTTCGAGTTGCTCTTCGCTGACATTGGCCGCATACATTGCGGGTTTTGCCGTCAGCAGGTCGAGTTGTTCGATGAGTTCCTTTTCGTCTGCGTCGAGATCGATCCGTCGCACGAGGGTGCCGTCTTCCATAGGACCCTGAATTTTTTCCAGAACTGCGACAATCTTCTGTTCGTCCTTGTTGCCGCCCTTGGCCGCCTTGCGGCCTTTTTCAAGACGTTGTTCTACAGATTGGAGGTCGCGCAGGACTAATTCCGTATGAATGGTCGCCACATCGTCCAGCGGATCGATGCGATTGGCCACATGCGTGATGTCTTCGCTCTCGAAACAGCGCACCACATTCAGAATCGCATCGACACTACGAATATGGCTCAAGAATTGATTGCCAAGACCTTCGCCCTGGCTGGCTCCGGCGACCAGGCCGGCAATGTCCACGAACTCCACGGTGGTCGGGACGATGCTTTTGGGGTCCACCACCCGGCAGATCTCATCCATACGCGGATCCGGTACCGGAACGCTCCCCACGTTGGGGTCGATCGTGCAGAACGGGTAATTCGCTGCCTCCGCGCCGCCGCCAGCCAGTGCGTTGAAAAGAGTCGATTTGCCTACATTGGGGAGCCCGACAATGCCGATGGAAAGTGCCATAATTCGATCTGTCTAACACCTCGGGAGGATTCCGGCATTGGCGCTCGCTTGGGGAGGGTCGTATGAATCTGCAGGGGTATCCGATGTCATCCAGATCGAAAATCTCGCTCCCGATAGATGCACGGCTCGGCGAAATCCGGGAACTTCTGGGGAGTGCGCCTGCCGTTGTGGTGACCGCGCCTCCGGGCGCGGGCAAGACGACGCGCCTCCCGCCTGCCTTGATGGGCGATGGTCCGGTCTTGTTGGTGCAACCCCGGCGCGTCGCGGCGCGGAGCGTTGCCCGGCGGATTGCGGCCGAGCAGGGTTGGACCGTTGGCGAGGAGATCGGATGGCAAATGCGCTTCGATCGGAAGTTCGGGCCACGCACTCGTCTGCTCGTGGTCACCGAAGGGATTCTTCTCGCCCGATTGCAGCAGGATCCGTTGCTGTCGGACTTTCGCACGCTGGTTCTCGATGAGGTGCATGAGCGCAGCACCGCGATCGACCTTGGAATCAGCTTCGCCCGACAAGTGCTGCAGGCACGAGAGGATTTTCGACTCGTGGTCATGTCGGCCACATTGGACACGGGGCTCTATGCTTCCTTTTTGGACGACTGTCCGGTGGTCGAGGTTCCCATCCGGCCGCATCCCGTCGCGATTTCCTACCAGCCCGGAAAGACGCCCGTGGCCGCAATCCTCGAGGCGTTGCAGGGCGCGCCGGGACACGTCTTGTGTTTTTTGCCGGGTCTCCGCGAGATCGATGATGTCGCTCATGCCCTGCGCTCCGAGGCGACCGAGGCGACCGAGGTCGAGATCCATCGCTTGCATAGCTCCTTGCCCGCCGAGCAGCAGGATGCAGCCCTTGCGCCCACCGCACGGCGCAAGGTGATTCTGGCGACCAATATCGCCGAAACCTCGGTTACCGTGGACGGTGTGACGGCGGTGGTGGATTCGGGTTTCGCGCGAGTCCTTCGTTTTGATCATCGGCGGGAAGTGGATGCGCTTGTTGCCGAGCGGATCTCGCGCGACTCGGCCGACCAGCGCGCTGGTCGTGCCGGTCGGACGGGTCCGGGCACCGCCATTCGGCTCTGGCAGCCCGCGCACGAGTTGCGGCAGCATCGGGAGCCGGAGATTTTCCGGACCGAGCTTTCTCCGGCGTTGCTGGAGGTTCTGGCGTGGTCTGAAGATCCGGGAACGTTTGGATGGCTTGAGTCGCCGCGTCCCGAAGCCATCGAAGCGGGTATGGAGCTTCTCACGAAATTGGGAGCGGTCTCGCAGGGACGTCTCACCAAGGAAGGTGATTGGATGCGCCGGCTCCGCCTGCCACCACGCCTCGGACGCTTCCTGATTGCCGCTGGCCCGAGCAGAGAGGCGGCCGAGATCTGCGCGATTCTGGCAGAGGGCCGGCAGCGCCCTCGCGAGCGCTCTGTCGCACTGACCGACTCGGATGTATTGGCGCTGCACGAGAATTTTGCACAAGCGCCAAAATCACTGCAGCGAGTGGCGCGGCAAATTCAGCGGGCGGCGGAGAACGTTTTGGGAACCGGGAAGGACTCGGGCAAGATTTCCGACTCGAGAGCTATGGACTCGAACCCGTCGCGAGCCCTGCGAAAGGCAATCCTGGCAGCTTACCCGGATCGTCTCGCGCATCGGCGGGCGCCCGGCAGCAATCGGTTGGTTCTGGCCTCGGGGCATGGCGCACATCTGGGCGATGGCAGCGGGGTGCGTGATGCGCAATGGGTTGTGGCTGTCGATCTGCGTTCTGCGCGAACGCGTCAGGGCGCAGAGGCACGAATCGAGATTGCCAGTGGGGTGGAGCGTGACTGGATTACGCCCGATACGCATCAGGTCGTGCATCGTCTGGATGCACGCAGCGGCAAGGTGCATGCGGTCGAGCAGGGTGGTGTCGGCGGGTTGGTTCTCTTCGAGCGTCCTGCCGCGGTTGTGCCCCAAGAGGCTGGTCGGATTCTTTTCGCGGCGTGGAGGGAACGAAAACTCTCGGCTGCGGAAATTCGTTTGCAAGCCCGCGCACGACTGGCCGGCGTGACGATTGATCTCGAGGCCATCGCGCGCCAACAGATCGAGATCACGCAACAGATGCCGCCGGAGGATTTCCTGCCGCTTCTTGCCTACGACGTGCAACAGAATCTCGACCGGAACGCTCCGGAGAGTCTCCCCGTTCCGAGTGGACGGCGAATTCGACTCGACTATCAAGCCGAGGGTGGTGTGGTCCTGGCGGTGAAATTGCAGGAATTGTTTGGGTTGGAGCGAACCCCCATGCTCGGGAGCGGGCAGCCCATTACCCTGTCCCTGCTGGCACCCAATGGGCGCCCGGTCCAGACCACGCAGGATCTGGAAAATTTCTGGGAGCAGACATACCCGGAAGTCCGGCGTGAAATGCGGGGCCGTTATCCAAAGCACCCCTGGCCGGAAGATCCACTTTCCGCCCCGGCAACTTCACGCACCAAGCGCCGGAGCGGAAAGCGATAACGATCAGCCGAAAATCTTGGCCACGACGTCGCCGCCCGCATTCATCGGGACGGCATCCTGCAAATTCGAGATGGCTTCGATATTTTCCGCCACATCATCCACCGTCACGTTCGCGCCGAGCTTGGCGCCGGTAGCTTCCACAATGGCGACTTTTGCATAATAGCCGGCACCGGCCTGAATGATAGTTCCCGTCGGCGCCCCTTCGCTCGCCAGATAGAGCACCGCAGGTGATACCAGTTCCGGCGTGAGAGCATCGAAAGCCTCTTTGGGAAAGCCGATGTTTTCAGTCATGCGGGTGCCGGCTGTCGGCGCGATCGTGTTGATATGGACGTTGGACTTCTGGCCCTCGAGCTTCAACACATTCATCAGGCCGACGACGCCCATCTTCGCTGCGCCATAATTGGATTGGCCAAAGTTGCCATATAGTCCCGACGAGGAGGTTGTGTTGACGATGCGACCATAGCCTTGTCCAAGCATCTTTTCCCAGGCGAAATGGGTGCAATAGACCGTCCCCATCAAATGGACATCCACCACCAGATGAAAGTCGTCCAGGGTCATTTTCTTGAACGTTCGGTCCCGCAGGATACCGGCGTTGTTGATCAGAATATCGACCCGCCCAAAAGCGGCGACAGCATCGTCGATCAGTTTTTCGGCCCCGGCTCGATCGCTGACCGAGCTACCGTTGGCGATCGCCTCGCCGCCAGCTTCCTTGATCTCGGCAACGACTTTCTCGGCCGCTTCACTCGATCCGCCCGAACCATCTACGGCTCCCCCGAGGTCGTTGACGACCACGCGCGCACCGCGCTCGGCAAGTTGAAGTGCGTGTGAGCGGCCGAGGCCACCTCCGGCACCGGTGACAATGGCTACTTTCTCGTCGAAGCGAATCGGCATTTTTTCTCCTTTGGGCCTCGGCCGTGGTGACAATTCCCGCCGAGGGCATTTGCCCGAAGCTTAGGAAACAGGCGGCTCCGTTGCCACCAGTCGGCGCCGGGGGATCGTCCTCGGGTATGCTTCGGTGCTAGGGAAGAATCGAGAAAGGTGACTTGGGATGAGCGAACGAATTGATCTGGAAACACAATACCTTCACGCACATATGGACCGGGGTGTCCTGCACGTGAGAATCGACCGATCGGCGAAGCGGAATTCAATGACGCAGGATATGTACCGTGGGTTGAAAAAGGCCCTGGTCATGGCCGATGAAACGCCGGAGATCGATGCGATGTGCATCAAGGGTACAAAGGATTGGTTTTGTGTCGGCGGGGATATGTCGGGCGAGATGGAAAACCGCGAGGCCCTGATGGCCGAGCCCGATCCCACCGACCATCATCCCTTTCGCCATCTCGAACGATGTCGGAAGATCGTGGTCTGTTCGGTCTCGGGGAAATGCCACGCTGGCGGTCTCAATCTGGTACTTTTCAGTGACATCACAATCGCGGGCAAGAGCGCGACCTTTCGAGTGCCTGAATTGTTGCGCGGGATTCCAGATCCGCATATGAGCGCGCGCCTCCCCTATTTTGTCGGGCTGGCGAAGGCCAAATTCATGATGTTGACCGCCGCCGAGATTACAGCGGATGAAGCAGATGCGTGGGGGATCGTTGCGAAAACGGTTGCGGACGATGATCTGGAAGCCGAAACCGAACGCGTACTCGACGTTGTTCGGCAAACCGGTCCGCGAGCGCGCATGTTGGCCAAGGACGATATCAATCGTCGTCTGCCTGCCTATGATGTGCGACTCTTGCAGCGGGAAATCATGTCACCGGAGATGACCGAGGGGATGATGGCGTTTTTGGAAAAACGCCCTCCCAAATGGCCGCGCGTCTGAGGCTCAGCCCGAGATCGAGCCGCCGGCGGCAACCGGCTCGAGGCTCGCAGCCGCACTCGGTCGTGCACCCATCCGCTCGAAGTGCGCCTGCACATGACTGAGTTCGGGGTCGAGCGGTTGTCCGGCGATGGCGCCGAAATCGAGAAAGGAGAAGAGCAGGAGGTCGGCCATGGTGAGGCGGTCGCCGCAGAGAAACTCCTTGCCGGCGAGCAGGCCATCGAGCTTGACCAGATTGTCATGCTTGAGCGCCTTGAGCCCATCGGCCGCTTCGGGAATCGTTCGCATGCGGTCCTTGAACATTCCCAAACCCTCGCCATAGCGGAATCCGGCGACCAGCGGTTCGCAGACATTCAGGTCGATGCGCCGAGTCCACATCCTGGCTTCAGCGCGCTGCTCGGCGTTTGTGCCGACCAGAGGCGGCGTCGGCTGTTGTTCCTCGAGGTATTCGCCGATGGCCGTGATCTCCGAGATCATGGAACCGGTGTCGGTTTCCAGACACGGGAGTTGCCCCATCGGGTTTCGGCTCAGATGTGCTCCCTCGCGGTTTTGTCCAGCCATGAGGTCGACGGGCTCTGCCGGGATGGTGAGTCCCTTCTCGATCACGAACATGCGCACAAAGCGCGGGTTGGGTCCCATGCCATCAAAGATCTTCATTTCGCTACCAATTCCTTTTTCATTCCGGAGAGTTCCCCTCGGGACTCGCCGCATGCGAGTCGCAGGAGCACCCCGAGACTCCTAGCGCATGGTCGATTTCGACGTCAATCTCCCGGGAGGCTTCCTGCAGACGACTTCCGATCACGATTATGGGAAAGTGTCGTATGGATTTCGAGGAGGTTGCGATTCGCCAGAGTATTCTCGCCACCCTCGCGCGGTATTGCCGTGCTCTGGATCGAATGGATGCAGAGCTCTTCGAGGGCCTTTGGCATCCGGACGCCACCGTGGACTACGAAGGGCTCTATCAGGGGCCGGTTGCCGGCCTGCGGGAATATCTTTGGGAAACCCATGCCTTGATGGCGATGCATTCCCACCAGATCGCCAACGTGGAGATTCGGTCCGAGGGTGGCCTCATCCTGAGTGAGGCCTACGTGACGGTCCATCTCTGGACGCTGCCCGACCCGGACGGCCGACAGGTCGAAGTCCTGTCGCGCGGTCGGTATCTCGACCGCTGGGATCTTGGTGAGGGACTTTGTCGCATCCTTCGTCGCGTTCATCTCGCCGACATGCAGAGCTTTCGCCCGCTGGAGTCCGGGAGGACTGACCCCGGCGCGACACGGGATGTCGCGGACCGATCCTACAAATTCTTCTCGGGGGAAGTCTGACCAACCGCCTGAGGCGGCAGGCGGCATGCCCGATGATCACGCCCGGCGTACAGGGTCAGCGAGGTGATTCGGGGGACTTTCAGTCCTTGTAGTCAGGCTTGCGGCCTTCCCGGCGTGCCCGAATTGCCTCGGCGAGATTTTCAGTGGTCAGGCGGACCAGTAGCTGGTTTCTGTTTTCGCAGTCGATGGCGTTGGTCAGGCTTCCTGCTTCGAGGTTGGACCAGAGAATCTTTTTGGTCATCGCCACTCCGTGGGCGCTCCAGCCGGTGATCTGCGCGGCGAGTTCGAGAGCGCTTGTCCGGAGTTCGCTGTCGGGAACGACACGCGAAACCAGACCGGACTCGAGGGCCTCGGGGGCCTCGATCACGCGTCCGCTGAGAATCATTTCGAAAGCACGTGAGGCACCGATCAGACGCGGCAACAGGTAGCTGACTCCCAACTCGGTCCCGGCCAGACCATTGGTGACCCCTGCAGAGCGGAAGCGTGCCGAGGATGCGGCCAGGCGAATATCGGCCCCCAGAGGCAGGCACATCCCGCCACCATAGGCTGGTCCGTTGATGGCGGCGATGATCGGTTGGGGCATGGCGCGCATGGTGGGGACCAGATCCGACATATATTCCATGGCGCGAATCGCGATCCGCGACATGGTGAGGCCCTCGGAGTTGGGTGGGACCCCGTGGTCTTCCAGGTCCAACCCGGAGCAGAAGCCCTTGCCGGCGCCGGTCAGAATCACGCAATGCGTATCGTTATCCGCGCCCACCGAGCGAAAGGCGTCATAGAGCGGGCCGACGGTATCAAACGACATCGCGTTCATCCGCTCGGGGCGGTTCAGGGTGATCAGGGATACATGGTCAATGGGTTTCTCGATGGTCACATAGGACATGGAGTGAACCTAGCGCACGAAGCCGTGTCGGTACCAACCGGTTGACGTGCGGCCTTGCGCGGGCAACACCATGGCCCATGGATTACAGCAAACGCATCGGGGACGTGGACGTCGCCTGGGAAGAGCATGGAAGTGGTCCCGAGACCTTGTGTCTGGTTCATGGATTTACGGGGGCGCGAGTTGATTTCGAGGACCACTTGCAGGGACTGGCGGGCTCCCGTCGGGTGGTGGCCGCCGATCATCGCGGCCATGGCGAATCGACAAACTTCGGAACAGCCGAGGCCTATTCGCTGGACATTCTCGCAGACGACCTGCTCGCCTTTGTCGACACAATCAGTGAAGTCCCCGTCGACATCCTCGGGCATTCCATGGGCGGCATGGTGGCCCTTCGCGCCGTTTTGCGCCGCCCGGAGATTTTTCGCTCGCTGATTCTGATGGATACGGCTGCCGAGAGTCTCGGTGGGGTGGGCCTGCCCCCCGGTCTCGATCGGCTGGCGAGAACGCAAGGCCTTCTGGCGATGAACCGCAAGATGCCGCCACTGCCGGAGTCCGTCCGCCTGCGCGAGATCTATGGAGATGACTGGTTTGAGGAAAACCAGGAGTACCGGTTGACGCATATGGACCCCGAGGCGTTTATTGCTCTCTTCCCCGAGGTTTTTGGTGGCCCGTCCTTATTGGATCGCTTGGGCGAGATCTCTTTGCCAACAACGGTGCTGGTGGGTTCGCAGGACGCGCCTTTCATGGGGCCGTCCACGAATTTGGCTGAGGGAATTCCGAATGCCCGACTCGAATCGATCGAAGGAGCGTGGCATAGCCCGCAAAGGACGCATCCGGAAATCTGGCGGAAGGTCCTCGACGCTCATCTCACGAGGCGTCCCTGATAGAGAGAATGCTATGCATTCGGGGTGTTTTGACGTCGGCAGGGCCATTTTCCCTGTTGCGCAGGCGGAGCGAGGTCTGCTCTCCTGAGAAGGTTCGCGCCATTTTCCCCGGCGCGGCTCGCAGGAAACCCCGATGCACGCAAAATCTTCTCGCCATCTTCGTCACCTTCTCTGTCTGATCGTCCTTATGTTCGGACTCTCCCCAGCCTTTGCCGAGGCCAATTGCGGCGACGGTCTGATCACAGCGGGTGAGACCTGTGACGATGGAGATCTCTTCTCGGGAGACGGGTGCAACAGCAGTTGCCAGGTGGAGGCACGGCGGGTTTGTTTTGGCGCACCGAGTACCTGTCCGGTGACCCAGAACGACCGGATCTCGGTAGGCGGCAACCACGGATGTTTGCTGGATGGAAACTCCGATATTCAATGCTGGGGAAACAACACTCACGATCAGTTGCTCGCTCCACAGGGGAGCAACTTCAAGAAGGTGGTCTCCGGCTATCGACACTCGTGCGCCTTGCGCCTCGACGGAACGATTTCGTGCTGGGGTAACGACGGTAGCGGGCGGGCGACGCCCCCCTCGGGTTCCTTTGCCGATGTGCAATTGGGTTCCGAACATTCCTGCGCGCTGGAATCCCCGCAGGATGGTGGCGAAATCGTTTGCTGGGGCAGCAACACCAGCGGGAAGGCGACGCCACCGTCGGGGTCTTTTATCGGGATGGGGATCGGTCATGCGCATGGTTGCGCGATTCGCGACACGGGAAGTCTCGAGTGTTGGGGCTCTCCTCTTTATGATCGCACCGATGCCCCGAGCACGGGTATCTTTGTTCAGGTGGTTGCGGGTGGGCGCAGTAGTTGCGCGATTCTGGATTCCGGCAGCGCTGTTTGCTGGGGCGCCGATGGTGATGGACAGTTGCAGGTTCCTCCCGGCGCGAAGTTTTCTTCCATTACCGTGGGGGACAAGCATACCTGCGGCCTGACGCTTGGTGGTGAAATTCTTTGTTTTGGGGCTGCCAATTATGGTCAGGACGAGGATCCGGCAGGGCTCTTTGTCGCTCTCGCTGCAGGCTGGCAGACCAATTGCGCATTCCGCGAGAGCGGAACCGCCACTTGCTGGGGGCGGAACAACAATAATATTGCCGAGGCACCCACGGGCATCATGTTGCCCGAGGTTTGCGGAGACAATTTGCTGGTGGGCGCCGAGCAATGTGATGATGGTAATTTGACTCCGGGCGATGGATGTCGCGCCGATTGTACCGAGGAGCGTTGCGGGGATGGGATCCTCGATGTTCTCGAGTCCTGCGAAAGTGGGGTTGGTGGATTTGGTGCGTGTTGTCAGGAAGATTGCCAGTTTCGTGCTTCCAATGTCTCATGCCGGGGTTCCGAGGGGGTCTGCGACCCAGCGGAGTATTGCTCGGGCGATTCGGACAACTGCCCGGTCGACGCCAAGAGCCAATCGGTTTGTCGAGATGCGGTTGGGGTTTGTGATGTCGCCGAGATTTGTGATGGCGTATCCGACGATTGCCCGAGCGATAGTCTGGAATCTCTGGGCACGGTCTGCCGCATCGATCAGGGGGAGTGCGATCTCGAGGAAGTTTGCTCGGGTCTGAGCGGGCTTTGTCCGTCCGATGTGAAGCGGACCGACACCTGTCGCCCCGCTGGCGGTTTGTGCGATCTCGCCGAGACATGCGACGGGGTCGGCAATGAATGCCCCGCCGACGACAAGCTTGGACCGGAGACCCTTTGTCGACCGAGCGCCTATGATTGCGATGCGGCCGAGTTCTGCGATGGCGCGGCGGATGGATGCCCTGTGGACCTCGAGGCCGGGGCCGGAGATCCGTGCACGGATGACGGAGTTTTCTGTACCGAAGATGTTTGTGATGGGGGAGGCGTTTGTACCCATCTGCCAGGCCGGGTCGGCGAGGAATGCCGCGCGTCTCAAGATGCCTGCGATGTCGCCGAAGTTTGTGATGGCCAGAATCCGGCCTGTCCCGCCGATTCGGGCCTGCCCGATACCGATGACGACGGCACCTGTGACGCACAAGATCTCTGTCCGGAAATTTCCGATCCGGCTCAACTCGATAGCGATCAGGATGGGGAAGGCGACTTTTGCGATCTTTGCACAGATGCAGGAACGGCTATTTCCTCGCAGGTGAAAATCTCCAAACTCACCACGGGCGGCGGCGACGATAAATTCCTGATGAAAGGATTTATGGTCTTTGAGGATCCCCCGGTGTTTGATCCTCGCGATTATGGGGTTCGCATTCTGGTGGAAGATGCCGCGGGCGTTGCGGTGGTCGAGGCCGATATCCCGGCCGACAGCTTCAGTCCGGTGACTCGCAGCGGATGGATCCCGCTGAAGAACGGGGGATTTCGCTTCCGCTCGAAAACTCTTGTCGGCGGCGCAGTACAAAAAGTGATCCTGAAGCGCACCGGTCGCGATCCCAACGCGGTCGCCTTCAAGATCACGGGCACCAAGGGCAGCTTTGCGTCCCCGGAAATCGAGTTGCCCCTGACGGCGAGTCTGACTCTGAATCCGGACCCGGAACTCGCCGGCGTCTGTGTCGAGATGGATTTTACCGGCAGCAAGCCCGATCCCTATTGCTCCTTGCGGAGCGGGGATGCGGTTGTGCTTTGTCGCTGAAAAGCTTCATGATTCCGATAGTTTAGGCCTGCTCGGCCCGCCCCGATTCCTCGCCTCGGGCCTTTGGTGAAGGCTTTTGGGCCAAAGAGTCGGAAATCTCGGTTCAGGCGGGGTGCGCTGCGGGTTTTCTCAGATAAACTACGGTTCGACAAGATTCTGCGCGCAGCCGATTTTTCGCAGAGGCGGCCGCATTGAGGGAGGAAATGGAATGAATCTGGAATTTTCGGATGATCAGAAATTCGTGCAGACCACAGCGCGCGAGTTCCTGACCGCGAACGCGACGCTGCAAGTGGATCGGGCCGTCTTTGAATCAGACGCTTCGTACGATGAGAGCCTTTGGAAAAAGGTAGCCGAGATGGGCTGGCTCGGGACGACCGTCCCGGAAGCCTATGGCGGGACCGGCCTCGGCTATCTGGAGCTGGTTCTGCTGGCTCAGGAAATGGGCCGATCTCTTGCGCCGATCCCCTTTGCCTCGTCTGTTTATGGCGCCACCGAGGCGATTCTCCTCTGCGGCACCGAAGAACAGAAGCAGAAATGGCTTCCGTTGCTCAGCTCCGGCGAGCGGATCGGTTGTGTCGCTTTCTCCGAGGCTCTCGGCGACAGCGATGTCGCGAGTCTTGAAACTCAGGTCCGTGGTGACCAGCTCAACGGTACGAAAACTCCGGTGCTGGATGGTGATATTGCCGATCTGGCGGTGGTGCTGGCAGGTGAGGGTGATGGTGCCTCGCTGTTGTTGGTGGATCTGGCAGGAGACGGCGTGTCGCGTCGGAAATTGAACTCGCTCGATGCGAGCCGATCACAGGCCGAGATCGTTTTTTCCTCCGCTTCCTTCGAACGTCTGGGTGCCGCTGGCGAGGGTGAGGCAGCTTTTGCTCGCCTGATGGATCGCATGGCCATCCTGATGGGATTCGAGCAGATCGGTGGAGCCGAACGCGCTCTGGAGATCTCGGTCGAGTACGTGAAGGAACGATTCGCCTTCGGTCGTGCGATCGGGTCGTTTCAGGCCGTAAAGCATCGTCTGGCCGATTTCTATGCACGCAACCAGATTGCCGTTTCGAATGGCTATTGGGCCGCCTGGGCCCTCTCGACCGACGATGCCGAGTTACCCCTGGCTGCCTGCAACCTGCGGGTCGCTTCCAGCGACGCTTTCGTTCTTGGAGCTGAGGATATGATTCAGGTTCATGGTGGCGTCGGATTCACGTGGGAATTCGATTGCCACCTTTTCTACCGTCGCGCCAAGGTGCTCGCAGCCACATTGGGCTCTCCGGGGACGTGGCGGGAAAAATTGATTGCACGGATTGAAGCTTCGGAAGCAGCCTGAACGGAGAGTATGATGAATTTTGAAGATTCCCCAGAAGAAAAAGTTTTTCGTGAGAAGTGTCGTGCATGGCTGGCCGCGAACGCCGAGCCTCTGGACGAGGGTGCCCGGACCGTATCGGATCGGTCGGATGATGAATTCGTGGGCATGGCCAAGGCCTGGCAGGCCAAGAAGTTTGACGCAGGATGGGCATGTCTGACGTGGCCCAAGGAATGCGGTGGCCAGGGAATGGGCCGGATGGAACAGATCATCTGGAACCAGGAAGAGAGCAAGTTCCAGGCAACCATGGGTGTCTACCTGATCGGGCATGGCATGCTTGGGCCCACCATCATGGCCCATGGAACACCCGAGCAGAAGGAACGCTTCCTTCCCGATATGGCGCGCGGCAGTGAGATCTGGTGCCAGTTGTTCAGCGAACCCTCGGCGGGCTCGGATCTGGCGGGCTTGCGGATGTCGGCTGTCCGTGATGGTGACGATTGGGTCATCAACGGCCAGAAGATCTGGACCAGCGGAGCGCAATATTCCGACTGGGGCATGATTGTCACACGAACCGATCCCGATGCGCCCAAGCATAAGGGGTTGACCTACTTCATCGTCAACATGAAATCCCCGGGTGTCGAAATTCGGCCCATCAAGCAGATCAACGGTGGCGAGGCCTTCAACGAGGTCTTTTTCACCGACGTACGCGTGCCGGATAGCCAACGCCTCGGCGATGTGGGCCAGGGCTGGCAGGTGGCTCTGACTACCCTGATGAACGAGCGCGTCGCCATCGGTGGTGGCGGTGGTGGTGGGCAGTTCAAGAAACTTCTCGATCTTGCTCGCCGCTCGCGACGACAGGGCCGACCGGCGATCGAGGATGGCAGCGTGCGTGCGCGTCTGGCGGATATCTATATCGCTCAGAAGGGTATCCAGTATACGGGCTACCGTACCTTGTCCGCTTTGCTCAGCGGTGCGACGCCGGGCCCCGAAGGGTCGATTGCCAAGGCGATCGGTGCTCCTCTGGGTCAACAGACGGCCTCTTTCGCCATGGACCTTCAGGGAGAGTCCGGTGCACTTCTGGACGAGTCTGCCGAGGACGGTGGCGTTTGGCAGCAGGCCTATCTGGGGTCGCCCGGTTTGCGGATTGCCGGCGGAACCGACGAGGTCCTGCGCAACATCATCTCCGAGCGTGTGTTGGGACTGCCTCCGGAATTGCGAATTGATAAAACGGTTCCGTTCCGGGATCTGCCTACGGGTCCCAAGACCTGATCCAAGTTGTTTTGCGGGAACAAGGGGCCACTTCCTTCGGGGGGTGGCCCCTTTTGTTTTCGTGTCATGGCGCAGTAAGAGTTCGCTATGGTTGAAAACGATACCAACGAAGCGAATGCATTTGGATTTTTGCTGCTTGCCATCTGCGTCCTTATTTTCCTCATGCCCCTGGCTGCAGAGCAGCACCCGCAAGCAGAGATCCTGCGCGCGTTGATCACGCTGGTGCTGGTCGCTGGAGTTTTTGCGAGTACCCGGACGCCCTGGGTGCTGAGGACTTCGCTCTTTCTGGCGATCTCGGCTTCAGGCACAGGTTGGGCGGCGGATATCATGGATAGCCAGACGATGGCGCTGACATCGTATGTCCTGGCGCTTCTGAATATCCTGTTCGTGATCGTTGTCGTCTCAAGAGTGGTTTTGCGGCGCAAGCAGATCACGACCGACGCGGTCTTTGGTGGTTTGAGCGTCTTTCTTCTGATCGGTTTGGCCTTCATGATTTTGTATGGGTTGGTCGAATTCGCGCAGCCGGGATCGTTTTTGGTGCGCGGTGAGACGATCGAGGCCGGCCAGACTCTGACTCGAGAATCGGCTTCCTTTGTTCAATTCCTCTATTTCAGCCTGATCACGCTCTCGACCGTCGGGTATGGTGATATTCTGGCAACTCGGCCGTTGGCGCAGATGCTGGCGGCGACCGAGGGAATTATCGGGCAACTTTTTCTTGCGGTTGTTGTGGCGCGCCTGGTGGGTATGAACCTTTTGGCGGCTCAGGCGCCCGAGGCTTCGTCTACCGAATAGGTTTCCCGCGGACGATGGCCTTGCGGAGAGCTTCGGCCTTCCATGGATCTACGTCTGTCAGGATTGCCAACTGCTCCTCGGCTTTCGCATTCTCCCCGATCGCGGCATAGAGTTGACCGAGGTTGAAGATCGCATTGATGTTGTCCGGCTGGATCCGGAGGGCACGTTGATACGCATCCTCGGCTTCGCGATAGAGGTCGAGATCGGCGTACGCCACGCCAAGATTATTATAAGGGTCGCTGTAGCCGGGTTCGATTTCGATGGCCTCCTTGAAAGTCAGGATGGCCTTGGAGTGCTCGCCGCGGGCGTTATAGGCCAAGCCCAGGCTGTTCCAGGCGCGCGCATAATCGGGGTACATTCCTGTCGCACGCCGCAGCACGACAATGGCCTTTTCGGGTTCCCCGTTGGCGGTATAGGCAAGGCCGAGGTTGTTGTAAGCCTTGACCATGCTGGAGTCTTTTTGAATGGCTCTTTTGTAGGCTTCGACTGCTGGTTCATAGCGCCCAAGCTTTCGGTATTGGTTGCCGAGGTCATAGTAGGCCGTGGCGAAATCAGGAGCCGCCCGAATCGCTGCATGGTAGGCATCGATTGCCTCATGGGCTCGTCCTTGCTCGGCCAGAATCTCCCCTTGGAGGAAGAACTTTTCGGCGGCGCGCGGCCCGAGATTCGGGTTTTCAGGTTGGGTAGCGCTGCACGAGGCGAGAGCGATCATCATCGCGAGCAGGATAGTGCTTGCGATAGAGGGGGCGCGGGAGAATTCCTGACGATTGGGGTCCATGGGGGAATACTTCCGTGCTCTGGCTCGGTTGTCGAGAGCCGGGCGGAGATCGACTCTCGACAGGTGGCGCTCGGAGCGCGATACTCCTGAAGGTCCAGAGGTCTTTACTCAGCCAGGGGAATCCCATGAATCCGTCGAAAACAGAGAATTCCACGCCCGCCCCGATAGCGTCGGGAACGCAGACGGCCGCGGGTCGGGCGCCAAGGTCGCCGTTGGTGCTGCCCGAAGAGCCGATTGCGACGGCCCTGGAGGACGGGGGGATCCCCTTGAGTTCGCCGGAGCTTTACCTCAACCGAGAGCTGACCTGGTTGGCTTTTTGTTGGCGCGTCCTTGCCGAGGCCGAAAACGCGGCGAATCCGCTCCTCGAGCGGCTGAAGTTTCTCGCGATCGTAAGCGGGAATCTGGACGAATTTTTCATGAAACGCATCGGCGGGTTGAAGCAACAACTTGCGGCCGGGGTACGGGAACCCACGGTGGACGGCCGGAGCCCGGGCCAGCAGATCGAGGAAGCCTACGCTTTTGTCGAGAAGTTGGATGAGCGACGATCTGCGCTTTTCGAACAATTACGTCGATTGCTCAAGCAAGCCGATGTCCAGTTGCTTCGGGTCCGGGACCTCGATGAGGAACAGACGGGTCAGGTCCGCGATGAATATTTGCGTAATGTCTTTCCGCTGGTCACGCCGCAGGCAATGGATCCCGCACACCCATTCCCCTTCGTATCCAATTTATCGCTGAACTTGTTGGTGACGGTGCGTTATCCGGGCGATCCCGCCACCATGATGTCGCGTGTGAAGGTTCCGGTGGGTTCCGGGATTCCGCGGTGGCTGAAGGTGGGTGAGGGCGATTGTTTTGTGGCGCTCGAGGAGGTCATGGCCGAGAATCTCGACGTTCTTTTTCCCGGCATGGAGGTAGTGGCTTGCGAGCTCTTCCGCGTGACTCGTAACGCGAATACCGAACTCGACGAAGATGAGGCCGATGATCTTCTGGCGATGATTGAAACCGAACTTCGCGATCGCCGTTTCGCGCCCATTGTACGCCTGGAGGTGGGCTCGGGGATGTCGCTTGCCAGTCGAGCGATGCTGGCCTCGGAGCTCGGGCTGGATGCCGATGCTGAAGTTCGGGCTGTGCGTCGTCGATTCGCTCTGAGTGATCTCATGGAGATTGCGACGATCGATCGGCCTGACCTGCGTGAGTCCACCCATCATCCGGTGGATAATGTCAGTCTCACGCCGGGTCGGAATATCTTTCACATTCTTCGTGACGTCGGCTCGGTCCTTCTCCATCATCCCTACGAGTCCTTTTCTTCCTCGGTAGAGAGATTTTTGCTCGAAGCGGCGCGAGATCCGAAGGTACGCGCCATCAAGATGACATTGTACCGCACCTCAGCGGAAACCAAGGTGATCGATCACCTGCTCGAGGCCGTGCGTAATGGCAAGCAGGTGGCGGTGGTCGTGGAGCTCAAGGCGCGGTTTGATGAGGATGCCAATATTCTCTGGGCGAGTCGGCTCGAAGAGATGGGAATCCATGTCACCTATGGCGTGGTCGGCCTCAAGACGCATTGCAAGACGATTCTGGTGGTTCGGCAGGACTATGATGGGCTGCACCGATACACGCATATCGGTACCGGGAACTACCACTCGGGCACCGCGCGCATGTATGCCGACTTCGGTTTGCTGACCGCCGATGAAGAGATCGGCGCGGATCTGACCGAACTCTTCAACTATCTGACCACAGGGTACAAGCCCCGGCGCAAATACAAACATCTTCTGGTGGCACCGGTCTCCCTGAAAGACTCGTTGATCGACAAGATCGAGCGAGAGATCACGCATCGGGAAAACCAGAAATTCGCACATATCCAGATGAAAATGAACGCACTGGAAGATGCCGATATCACGCGGGCTTTGTATCGTGCCGCCCGCGCAGGTGTTCGTATTGACCTCTTGATTCGTGATACATGCCGGTTGCGACCGCAACTGGCGGGGCTGACAGATAGCGTTCGTGTGGTCAGTATTGTCGGTCAATTTCTGGAGCATGCCAGAATTTATTATTTCGCGAATGGAAACCAACCAGAGTATTGGATGGGTTCTGCGGATTGCATGAAGAGAAACCTGGAAAGTCGCGTCGAGGTTCTTGTTCCCTTGCTCGAGGAGTCCATTCAACTCGAAGTACGTTCCTATCTGGATCTGCAGTTGGACGATCGAGAGGATGGGTGGGAGATGATGTCGGATGGCCGTTATGCACGCGGGACCTCGACAAGGGGTCAGGGGCGCAAAAAGAGTTCACAGGCAAAGTTGATTGAGTTGGCGGAGAAACGAAAGAAGTCCGCGGGTCGATTGAAGAAGCGTAAAACCAAGGGAATCGCGCGACGAACTCTCTCCTGAGTGGCCGAGACGATCATGAATGGACCCCCCCAGCAGCCTCCCATCAGCGAATTTCTCGAGCGTCGAGATCTTTCGGGTCTTCGCGAGGCGCTTTCTTCGTGGGAGTCTCCCGATATTGCTGTTCTGGTGGGCGAGTTGCCGGTGGAGCAACGCGGCCTGGTCTTCCGGATTCTTCCTCGGGCGCTGGCCGCTGAGACATTTGAGTGCCTGGACCCCGAGGATCGCCGGGAGCTTGTCGATACACTTGCCCAGAATGATCTGATCCGCCTGCTCGAAGATATGGCGCCAGATGACCGGACGGCGCTTTTTGAAGAGTTGCCCGCTGTTGTTTCGCGCGCCTTGTTGGCGCAGCTCTCAAGCAAGGAGCGACGGGTAGCCGCATGGCTTCTGGGCTATCCCGAAGACTCCATCGGGCGGCTGATGACGCCCGAGTATATCCGGGTGCGTCAGGATTGGACTGTCGAGCGGGTTCTGGAACATATCCGCCGCTACGGTCAGGACCGTGAAACTCTGAACGTTCTCTACGTGGTTGACGATACCGGGCGACTCATCGACGATTTGAGAATTCGGGAGATCCTGCTTTCCCGCCCGGAGGCAAGTATCGGAGAGCTTTGCGATGACCGCTACGTCGCGCTCAAGGCGACCGATGATCAGGAAACCGCGATTGAAGTTTTTCGAGAATATGACCGTGTCGCTCTTCCCGTTACCGATAGTGAAGGGTTCCTGATCGGCATTGTCACCGTTGATGACGTTCTGGATGTCGCCGAAGAAGAGGCGACGGAGGACATTCATAAAATCGGTGGATCGGAGGCCCTCGACGAACCCTATCTGGTGATGTCTGTTCGGGGGTTGATCAAGAAGCGGGCGAGTTGGTTGGTCCTGCTATTTCTTGGGGAACTGCTGACGGCCAGCGCCTTGGCGCGTTTTGAAAGTGATCTCGCAAAGGCCGTCGTTCTGGCGCTGTTCATACCCTTGATCATTTCGAGCGGCGGCAATAGTGGATCGCAGGCCACGACATTTGTGATCCGCGCGATGGCTTTGGGGGAAGTGACGCTCAAGGATTGGTGGAAGGTTCTGTGGCGCGAACTCCGCTCGGGGATAGCTTTGGGGCTGATTCTCGGTGTCCTGGGTTTCCTGCGTGTTTGGGTCTGGGCGGAGGTATTCGGCCTTTATGGTGAGCATGCGATGCTCATCGGCATGACCGTCGGGATTGCCTTGATGGGTGTCGTGCTGGTGGGGACGACCGCGGGTTCGATGTTGCCCTTCTTGATGCGTCGGATTGGCGCGGATCCGGCGGCGGCCTCGGCACCCTTTGTCGCTACGTTGGTAGATGTGGCGGGGATCGTCATCTACTTTACCTTTGCCTCCTTTCTTCTTGCGGGCACAATTCTCTGACGTGACCTTTGCGTGACGGAGTCGAAATTCGGCGGGGACGTACCTCCTGCTCGGCTGGAGTCGATTGCTCGTGGACGGTTCTGGTGGTGGGACCTGAGGTCCGTCCTCGGCTCCGTCTGGACGCCCGCTTCCTCGACCAGCGGGCGGCGCGCGGGGGGCGCCTTCTGGATGTGGCGGCAACCGAGAGATTGTGGGGGGGGAAGCCCGGGCGCCTTCCCGAAGAGTGGCTGGAATCAGAGGAGGCCGGCACCATCGGATTTTGTCCCACGAATTGGGGTTGGCAGTTCGGCGCCTGGCTGGTGGAGGAGTGCCGTCTGCGCGGCGTCCATGGGGATGTTCGCCCGACGCAGCCACTCTGGATGCTGGCCTGGACCCCGGGGAGAGGCTGGCATGAGACGCACATGGATCCGTCGGCTTCCTCGCAGGCGCCGACGATCGGTCTGGAAATGCCGCAGATTCTTCACGCGGCCGAGGCGACCGCACTCCCCGAACTTCTCGGCCATGAGCGCCTGCTTGCCGACCTGCGCAATGTATTGGACTTTGCGGACGGGCGTGGCACGGAATTGAGTTCCGAGTTCTGGTCGGCGGTACGACACTTTCTTCCCGGGACTTCCTTGGAGGCCTGCAGGTTGCTCGAAGGCGGCCAAGTCGCCGTCGACGTGGACATGACGGCAGCGGTTAACGTGCAGCGCATGGCGGCGATTGCGGCAGCGGGCCTGCCCGGTGTTCGGGTTTTGGAGACTCGCGTTGTGTTTGGTGGCGGCTTGCCCAGGGTCCGACTGCCACTTTTTGCGCTCGGTGCGCAGGCGGGAGGTTCTCTGGTGGTCGTGGCGATCGACGGCCGGCAGCCTGGTCTCCCCGGCGGGTGGATCGAAGATGCTGCCACGTTGTTGGCTGAGCACGGCGCCATCACCGGGGGGCTGGGGAGCGCCGGTGGTGACGTCTGTCTGGTGGAGAGAACGGCGACGAATACGCACTATCTGAATCGTCCTTCCACGGGAGGAATGCTGACGAATCAAGGGGTTTCGCGCCCGGTGCCATCACTGATGTTGATTTGAGCGCAAATTCGACGACAATCAGGGTATGGCTTCGGACGTGGTCGAAATCGTGGGGTCGAACCCGTGAGCGATTTCTCGGATTTGCTGATGGCGGCCGGGTACATTCGCGACACGGAGACCTTCGGCTTGATCTCGGCTCTGGACCGCCCCGATGCCGAGTCGGTGGAGAGGTTTGGCGACCAACTCGTCGAGACTCTCGAGTTGGATCCGGAGGCTCTGATCCTGGAGTTCGTTCCGCAAGAGACGCTCTCCCGTGCCGATATGTTCCTCGTCGTGGCCTGGTGGGATGGCGATTTGAGTGCGGTCGAGCGTGATACTCTCTCGGTTGCTTACCGGAACGAGTTTCTCTGGTCCGGCAGCGCGGCTCCGGTCGGGCGGCCTCAGGCGTAGAGGAACTCTTCGATGGCGATCGCGTACTCTTCCATGGTCGCCACGGATGTCGCGCTCGCGCCGCGGCTCAGATTCGCCAGCAGTCCCGGTTCTTCCACCAGCCGCCGCAGGGCGTTTGCGAGCGCGAGAGGATCTTCGCCCGAGACCAGAATACCATTGTCTCCGGGCTGAATGGACTCGGGAAGGGCGCCGCGATCGGCGCTGATGACGGGTCGCCCGGCCAGCATGGCTTCGCGGGTCGCCAGTCCGAAACTTTCAGGACAGGTCGAGGGCACGACCAGTGCATCGGTTCTCGCCAGGATGCCGGGAAGCGCTTCATCGGGAAAGATGCCACAGACCCGAGCCCGCGGTTCGGCCTTCAGCAGGGGTCCGAGGATTTCCTGATAGGGATGTTGCTCCCAGTGGCGCCCGTGCAATTCCAAAGTCAGCGGCAGATCCCGGAGTTGCTGCAGTGCGGCCAGCAGGACATGAGGGCCTTTGTGCGGGAGAAGGTGACCGATGAAGGTCAGGCGCAAGGGATCTTCCGGGGAAATTTCGGTGGTACGCGGTGGCATCTTCGGGCTTTCCGGCGTCGGGAGCCCCAAGGCAATGGGGCTTGTCGTGTTTCCCGGTAATCGCATGCCATGGCGGCCGAGTTCGTCGATCACGAATTGCGAGGGTGTGGTAATGCGCTCATAGGTGGCAAGCGCTTGCTGCAGGGTCGCGAGTCGTTCACGGGCCACTGGCGGCCCGGCGGCCAGATGCTGCTTTTGCCGCATCCACCGGGGAAGCCAGGAGCGGGGTTCCGGATGCGCTATGCTTTCCGCCTGACTCGCGGCGTCTCCGGAAACACAGGCCACGCAATCCTGGTGCCGGGGCCCCGCGCAGGGAGAGAGATCCTCGCGCTGGAGCATGACCCGGTGGCAGGCGTACCAATACTCGTGCACGGTCGCGACAGCTCGAATTCCGGCAGCGCGTGCAATCATGGGCAGGTCTGCGGACAGACCGATCAGATGCTGGAAATGGACGATCTCGGGGCGCGCTCTTTCGATCTCGCGGCGAAAAGCCTCTGCGACAGAGGCGGAGAGGAAGTGATCCCGGAATCCACCGCCACGGGCGTCGTTGACAACACTGGTGACCTCGAGTTGATCCACAACTTCCTTGACGACATCGCCATCGCTCCCTTCCGGGTCGCTATGGCGGGTGAAAATCCGTACTTCATGGCCACGTTTGTGCAGGCATCGGGCCAACCTTTGGGTATGGGTTTCGACACCGCCGAAGGCGCGCGGCGGATATCCATTGCTGACTTGCAGGATACGCATGGCTCAGGAGTGCCCCGCGCGTCCGGCGACCTCGAGGCGTTGCCGAATTCTGGTGTGCAGGCTGGCCAGCGGATTCTGTCGGATGAAAGCCTGCACATCTTTGTGGTAATGCGGATACATCTCGCCGATTTTCTGGTTGTGAAGCTCACGTTGTCCGTCGGCAGAGTCGCCAAAGGAAACACTGCCGGCGTGGAAGACGAAGAGATCGTCGCAGAGGCGAATTTTCCAGCCTCCGGCCTTGGCTCGCTCGCAGAAATCGTTTTCTTCGCCGTAGCCGGTCCCGAAATTGGCTTCGTCGAAAAGGCCCACGTCCTCAAGCGCGCTCAGTCGGATGTACATGCAGAAACCGACCGCCGTGACGAGTTCAGGGCGTTTGTATTCGCTGGCCTCGCGCACCAGGCGATCGAAGGACTCGGGGGAAAATCCGGGGGGAAGCGGGTTTTCTTCCATGAATCTCGGGATGCTGCAGATCGTGCCATTGTTGGTAAAAGGCGTGGCGACGCTGGTACGTGAATCCATGTAGACCGTATTGGCCAGTCGTTCGTTGAAGTCTCGAGGCACAATCGTGTCGCTATTGAGCAGAAGCGAATCCCGACGGTCCCGCAGCGCTCTTTCCATCCCGATGTTGGCGCTCGCTACAAAGCCACGGTTCTCTCGAGCATGGTGGACAGCGATCCGTGGATCGCGGCGCGCGAGATCGGCCAACAATGGGGGCATCTCCTTGCCGGGACTGGCATCGTCGACAAGAAAGAGACGCCAATCGCCGGAGGCCCCGGCAAGCACGCTCTCGACACAACCACGAGTTTCCTCGGGCGCTCCGTAAATCGGGATAATGATATCGACGCCACGACGCCCGCGCAGGCGGGAAGAGATTCGGTCGCCCAGTGTCTTCAGAAACGCCACGTCTCTCTATTACCGTGTCCGGGGTCCGGGTGCATATTGTTGGTGCTGCGTGCCGAAAGTTGAACAAACGTGGGAAAAGAAGGCATGACGTCAGGTGGAGCGACAGCTAAAGTTTCCGGATGGAACGCCCCGAGACGGTTCCGGCTCCGATGCCGGCCGAGAAAAAGGCAACTCTCGGCCTTTTGGCCGTCTGCGTTGCCGTTTCCTTCTGGGGTTATAGCGCGGTTGCCATCAAGGCGGTTTCGGCCACGGGTGCGGTGACGGCCTTTTATCGACTCTGGTTTGCCATCCCGATCCTGTGGATCTTTGTTCTGAGTACCCGCGATGTGCGTGGGTTCACGCGCCAGAGAAGCTGGCTGCTCGGCTCTCTGGCTGGTGGTTTGTTATTCGCCACGCATCAGTTGTTTTTTTTTACGGCCGTCAATCTGACCTCAATCGCCAATGTGACCATTATCGGTGCTTTGCAGCCGGTGCTGGTGATGGTGGTTGCGGCGCGTGTGTTTGCGGAGCCCGCTTCCTGGGGTGTGGTCGGTGCGAGTCTGATTGCCATTGCCGGCACCACGCTGGTTGTTTGGGGCTCGTTGTCCGAGGCGGAGGCAGGCTTGGGCGATCTTCTGGCGTTGGGGAATCTCTTCGCCTTCACCGGTTATTTCCTCGCCTCGAAGCGCGCTCGTGAGGGTGTGGGTACTGCCGAATACGTGGTCGGGATGACCACCGTTGCCGGTGTCGTGATGGGCGTGGCGTGTTGGTTGCTCGGAGAAGACCTGCGCTCTCCTTCGCGGAATGATCTGTGGGTGATGGCTTCTTTGGCGTTGTTCCCGGGGATTCTGGGTCATGTGTTGACCAATTGGGCCCATGCGCATGTTTCGGCCTTGCGCATCTCCATGGTGCTTCTGGCCGCGCCGGTCGTGGCAACGGCGAGTGCGGCCTTCTTTTTGGGCGAAGCGATCACGTCTCTCCAGGTCCTGGGATTTCTGATCGTGCTCAGTTCAATCGCCGTAGTCGTTTTCTCCCGAGAACCCGACGAGGCGGAGACTCTGGCCGAGAGCGTGGCTGGTACCGAGGCACCCTAGAGGCTTCGGGGGTCGGTCGCTTTCCTCTGGCACCCCTCGGGAAAAGCCGATAGGCCCGTTGCGGGAATCCGGATCCCTTTTTCAGGAAGAGAGGTTCAAGATGATCAGTACGATGCAGGATTGTCCGTTGACGATCGGTGAGATCATGCGCCACGGGGCCACCGTATATGGCGCGAGTGAAGTGGTGACGTTTCAGGGGGACAAGAGTCGACGTTCCACTTTTGCGCAGGTGGAATTCCGCGCGCGCAAGCTTGCGCAGGCGCTCGAGCGTCTCGGCGTCGGTCCCGGGGATCGTGTGGGTACGTTCATGTGGAACGACCAGGAGCATCTCGAGGCGTATTTTGCCGTCCCCTGCATGGGCGCCGTCCTGCATACGCTCAATATCCGTCTATTCCCCGAGCAGCTTCTCTATGTGATCGATCATGCCGAGGATGATGTGATCGTTGTGGATGATTCGTTGGTTCCGCTTCTGGCGAAGGTCGCCGGCGACCTGAAAAAACGCCCCAAGTTCATCCTGGTGGGTGAGGGGGATGGCTCTGCGCTGGGGGAAACGCTGGCCTACGAGGATCTGCTTGCTGCCGAGTCCGGGGACTATGCGTGGCCGGAAATCGACGAAAATCAGGCGGCGGCCATGTGTTATACCAGCGGCACGACCGGCAACCCCAAGGGTGTGGTGTACAGCCATCGCTCGAGTGTCTTGCATGCCATGGCATCGGTTTCCGGAAATGGATTTGCCTTGAGCGAACAGGATCGGGTGTTGATGATTGTCCCGATGTTCCATGCGAACGCATGGGGATTGCCACACTCGTCGTGGATGAGCGGGGCAGATTTCATCCTTCCCGAGCGCTATTTGCAGGGAGAGCCTCTGGCGGCTCTGATCGCCGCGGAAAAGCCGACCTTCTCGGGAGCCGTGCCGACGGTCTGGAATGATATTCTGCGTTTCGGCGACACTCAGGAACTGGATCTCTCTTCCTTGCGGATGGTGGTCTGTGGGGGGTCGGCTGTGCCGCGCTCTCTCATGGAAAAATTGGATGAGAAATATGGGGTCAGGATGATCCAGGCTTGGGGAATGACCGAAACGAGTCCTCTGGGTGCGATTGCTCATCCTCCGCGTACCGCGACTTCTGCGACCGATCTGGACTGGCGCACGAAGACCGGCCGCATTTTTGCCGGTGTGGAGCTCCGAATCGTGGATGATGCGGGCAAGCCGCTTCCTTGGGATGGGGAGGCTGTGGGGGAGATGCAAATCCGGGGTCCATGGATCACCGGGAGTTATTACAAGGACCCCTCCCGGGATAAATTTCAGGATGGCTGGCTGCGCACCGGAGATGTCGGAAATGTGGATGCGCTCGGGTTCGTCCAGATTACCGATCGCGCCAAGGATGTGATCAAGTCGGGCGGGGAATGGATTTCATCGGTCGAGCTGGAAAACGAGATCATGGCACATCCGGCGGTGGTCGAAGCGGCCGTGGTGGCTGTGCCGGATGAACGCTGGGATGAACGACCGCTCGCCTGCGTTGTCCTGGAATCGGGCGTGTCGGCTACGGCGAGCGAATTGCGCGAATTCCTCGCTGAGCGCGTCGCGAAATGGTGGCTTCCCGAGCGTTGGGCCTTCATCGAGGAAGTGCCCAAGACAAGCGTGGGCAAGTTCGACAAGAAGGTCTTGCGGGCGCATCACGAGTCAGGAGACCTGAGGGTCGAGACTCTCTAGAGATCGCTGGCCGATTGGGCGGCCGGCACGATCAACGAGAAAAGGCCCTGCCGACATTCGTTGGCAGGGCCTTTTCTTTTGCTTCGCGACGGGTGCCCCCACAGACATGCCACGAAGCTTTTCTATCCCGCGCTCTACCAATGCAGGGACCATGCCAGCTGCCTGATCCAGGGCGCTTGAGAGGAAGGGGCCGGTTGCGTGAATGTAAGCAATTGATTTTAAAAGGGAAATTTCCACAACCTCCAATTTTCCAGATCTACTGAAAGGTCATGAAAATGATAACGAATTTCGAGGTTCCCAATTTGATTCGGTGGGTGTATTAAATAGACAACGGGAAATTCGCTGGGGAATCCTCGCTTGCGAGGGACGGCGTGCCCTGTTCCCGCCCCGGGAGGGTCCCTCATGCCAGGATCAGAAAAACAAATTCGAACGCTCTCGGCGGTCGGAATCCTTTTGTCCCTGGTTTTGGTGGTTTCCGCCTATACCTCCGTTTTCAAATTCCAGGGCACTGTATGGCCGGGGTTCCCGGTCCGCATCAATTCAGCCCTCGCCTTGCCGATATTCGCGGCACCGGAGGTCCAGGCGGATCTGCACGCGATGGGCCTCGGGATGCGCATCAGTCACGTCAACGACACCCCGGTGACCTCGGGCAAGGAGGTCTACGCCCTGGTGGGCTCCATGGCAGCAGGAACGCCGGTGCATTATTCTCTGCTAGACGAACTCACAGGCGAATCCCGGACCCTGCAGTTCCCGGCGCAGGTATTTTCGCAGGCGGTCGCCTACCGGGTCTGGATGCCATTTCTGGGACTGGGCCTGCTCTTTATGGGTACTCTTTCTCTGGCCGTTTTTGCCCGTCCGGATCTCGCCGCCCCTCGTGCCCTGTTCATGGTCGGGCTTGGTGTAGCCAACCAATATTGTTTCGCTCTTCCCCTTCTCTATTTCAGTCATGATTATGGAATCTGGACTGCATTTTTCGGGTTTCCGACGGTCGCTGGCATCCTGATTCTGCCGTTTGTTTTCCCCGTCGTAAGGTTCCCCAGCCGGCGGTTCTCGCAGGTGGCCATCGCTCTGATCGGGTTGATTGCCGCCGGCTTCATGCTGGCGGAATTCTGGCTGTGGCAGTCGTTGGAGCCAGAGTTCTTCCGGGTGGAACTGATCCGCCGGCGAATCCTGATCCTGGGGTTCATCCTCTTGCTGGCAAATGTGAGCTATACAGCCTCGGGCCATGCGGATTTGGGCGTCCGCGGACAGGCGCGAACGTTCCTGCGGGGGATTTGTCTCGGTGGGTTCGTGATGGCAGGACTGGGTGCCCTGAGCGCTTTCGGCGGCGATCGATTTGCGTACCTCGAGCCCCTGGTCTGGGCGACACCTTTGCTGATCTTCTCGACGAGCATCGCGATCGGGATTTCCCGCTACGGCCTTTTTGGCTTCGGTCAGACCGCCAGGCGTTCTCTGGGGCGGTTCAGTCTGTTCCTGACC